>NZ_CP036422.1:3282500-3882500 GCF_009388985.1 Halioglobus maricola | reverse complement strand
CTTTTGATGCTTTGACCATAAAAAAAGGCGCCCGAGGGCGCCTTTTTTGTTTGCGGTGGGGTTAGTCCCAGGCCATGCCCAGGCGGACGCCTGCAGTCCTCGGCCGGCGGGGGCCGAAGAAGGCATGCGGCTCTTTGCCGCCGAGGTTGTTCATGCCGTCCCAGGTGAACTCGTCGGTGATGTTCTCCACGTAAGCTTCCACGAACCAGTTGTTGTCTGATTCCCAGCCCACGCGTACGGACATCTCCTCGTAGGAATCAATCATGGTTTCGTCGAGCTCTTCCCAGCCGCCGCCGCGCTCAGACTCGAAGGTCAGTTCAAACGCACCAGTGATTGCGCCAGAGCCCATGGGGAAAGCGCCGTGCAATACGAAGGAGCCAGACCATTCGGGCGCCCAGAACAGGTGGGTGCCTTCACAGCCGAGAGGGTCTTCAAGGCCGCAGACGTCTTCCAGTTTGGTTGCCTCAGAGTCAAAGTAACCGATCGTGGCGTAGGCTGTGAGATAGTCGCCGATACCGGCGGTCAGAGAGCTCTCAACACCCCAGGCCTCAACTTCACCGGCATTCTCAATCAGGGTGGCACCGGAATCGGTACCCACAGTGACCTGGAAGTCGGTGTAGTCGTAGTAGAACGCCACCACGTCGAAGTTCATGCTGCCGTCGAGGAAGGTATCTTTATAGCCAACCTCGAAGGAATCGACTTCCTCGGGGTTTACTGGGTCTGGAAGATGGCCATCAGCCGTGGTCAGGTCTGTCTTGCCCAGCGCGATATCGCCATCGGCGTTGTCGGCCAGAGAGAAGGTGCCGAAGCCGCCCGATTTATAGCCTGCGGTGTAGCTGGCGTATAGCAGAGCTGTATCGGACGGGGTGTACTTGATGATGAAGCGGGGCGTTACATCGTCCCAGGATTCTTTGGCTGTCAGCGGTTCTGCGGTGGAGTAGCCAAAGGCCCAGTAGGCGCCTAGTTCACTTTCCGGATTGGGGACGTAGGTAGTGAATTCCTTTTCATCATCGGTCCAGCGAAGGCCACCTTCAATCTGCAGATTTTCGGTGAGGAAATATGCCAGGTTGAGGTATGCGCCCCAGCCTTCGTATTTGCCCTTGATGGTGGCAGTTTCTTCCAGCAGGCCATTGGCGCTGGGGGTGAATTCGCTGCCGTAGTAGGCGTAGAGATCTTCACACCCGGAGAAAGTCATGCCGGAGTTGTAGTAGTAGCCATAGTACTGGCAGAAAAAATCTTCCTCACCGGCAAAGCGATAGGCGGTTTCCAGATCTTCCTTGTAGTAGGAGGCACCGGCATACCATGACAGTGGGCCCTCTGAGTTAGAGGTCAGACGCAGTTCCTGCTGGAAATAGTCGCCTTCCTGGTCCTGGCGATATGTCTCCAGATTCAGGGGTGTGCCGTCATAGTCTTCGTTGTAGTAGTAGTCGTGATCTTTGTAACCCGTGTTTGACGTCAGGGTCGCGAAGTCGAAATCGTAGTCGACCCGCAGTCCCAGGGTAAGGATCTCGGAATCGTCATTGTCGCCACCTGAGCGGTCAACATCGACTTCTTCATCGGAGCCGCGCACATTGATAGGCCCCAATGCCGCTTCCAGTGTCTCCCAGACCTCGCCTTCTGTAACTGCGCGATACACTGAGCCGGACTGCTCGCGTTCTTCATATTCCACCATGGTGTAAACGCCGAGCCTGTCGTTCTCGTAGGTGGTGGACCAGCGAATTGCCTTGTTTTCGTGTTCAATCAGGTCATCCGAAGGGAAGTTGTTCTCGACGAAGCCGTCTTCCTGGGTGTACATGCCGGCGAAACGCATGGCGAAATTGTCGCCGACAGGCACGTTGATCGCGGCATCTACGGCAGCGCGCTCGCGCTCGCCGAGGTCCAGATTGACAAAGCCGTCCGAGCTGTCGATCTCGGCGCGGCGGGTGTGTACGCTGAAGGCGCCACCGATGGAGTTACGGCCAAACAGGAAGCCCTGAGGGCCTCGCAGCACTTCGGCGCGGTCCAGGTCGTAGAGGCTGGTGACGGCAGAGCCGTTGCGGCCTTCATAAAGATCGTTCTTGAAGAAGGCGGAAGAGGGATCCAGGCCGACACCGAAATCCTGGGTGCGGATGCCGCGAATGGAGATGGCATCGATAAAGCTGTCCTGGCTGTTACCTGTTACGCCGGGCGTGTAGGTCACCAGGTCTTTCACGTCAGTCAGGTTGACGTCTTCCATGAATTCGCCAGAGAGCGCGGTAATTGCCAGTGGTACATCCTGGACAGATTCACTGCGCTTGGTGGCGGTAACAATGACTTCTTCCAGGGTCTGGGAGAAGGCGGGAGTGCTGATGGCAGAGGCAAACACGGCTGCCGATACGGCTTTGGCCATGGTGTTTCTGCCTGCAGCGGCCGCGAAGCGCGGCTTGCGATAGTGTGTGCGAGTCATGGTATCCCCACTCGTAGACGGTTAATTGTTGTTCTTCCGGGCTTTGTACATTTTGACCAGTGATGATTGCCACAAGTCTAATTTTTGTTTGTTTAACCTAGCCAAAGTGTATAGGCAATAATATACCCCTATAGGGTAGCCGGCGCTAAGCCCAACTATTCCACTGGGATTCCGGCGGCTTGCAGCGCTTCTCGCATCGGCGCAAGCTGGGTCTCATAGCGCTTCCAGCGACCGATAGAGCGGGTGTGGGCGGGTTCACGCACCTGCACCGCACTGGCTGTCGTCACCGCGCCGGTCTGTTCGTGGAAATTGAGGCAGGCGTCTTCCCAGGGGAGGTCCAGGTATGCGATTAGTCTGCGAGCATTGGGCTCCAGGTCGCGAGCGGTGTCTTCGTAGCTGATGTCGAGAAAGCGATCGGGGAAGCGTTCGCGCCAGGTATCCATCAAGCCCCGGTAGCGGGCGTGGTGGCGGGCCATTTCCTGTTGTTCGTAGGAGTGCAGGTACGCGTCCGCGAACAGTTGTTTAAAGCTGGCGAAGCAGGCATCCATGGGGTTTCGCACCAGGTGCACGATCTTTGCATTGGGCAGGGCCTTGAGGATCAGCGGGATCATCAGGTAGTTCTGGGGCAGTTTGTCCACAAAGCGCGGCGCGTCGCCGCGCATTTTGGCCGAACTCTGTAGATAGAGCCCCCCGAGCTGCGCTGGGTCGAGTCCGGCCGCTGCCTCGAACAGCTCGGCGGTGAAACGCTTCGGGTTGCGGTAGTCTGCCAGGCGCCGCAGTGCCAGCCCGAAATGCTGCAACTCACCGGCAGACCGCACCTGGGAGTGACTGGTGATAATGCGTTCTATCAGGGTGGTCCCGGTGCGTGGCTGGCCCAGAACGAAAATCGGTGAGGCATCCGGGTTCCCTGCGGCGCCTTCTGCCAGCCATTCGCGGGTGTAGGTTGCAGCCAGGCTATCGAACATTTCGCGCTCGGCTGCTTCATCGAATTCCACCGTGGCTCGCCGGGCTTTGGCGCCCGCCTCGAATGCCGTAAAGGCCTCGGGCCACTTCTTCAGGTCTTCAAGCTCCTTGCCGACTGCATATTGATAGAAGGCGTTTGCCCGCGGGTCGTCGCCCCGGTCGGCAATGCGCTGCTGCATCTCGATCACGTGGCGATCGTCCTCGGCTTTGCGCGAGCTGGCCAGTGCCCAGTGCGCCTGGGGGCTGTCTGGCTGCAGACCTATGATGTCCTGGAAAATGCGATCGGCATCCTCGGTGTCGCCGTGATAGACCAGGTTGTTGGCCAGGTTCTGCATGAAAGGCGGGAAGTTTGGTTGGCCCTGGGTGGCCCGGGCAAAGAAGGCCTGGGCTGCACCATGCTCTCCCATCTGGGTCAGGGTTGTGCCGATCAGGTCCAGCACCATGGGGTCTGAGGGACGAATGCGAAGGGTTTCACGCAGTGCTGCATCGGCGCGGTTTACCTGCCCTTCTGTCATATACAGTCGGGCCAGTTGTGCCCAGGCCGCGGCGTGGTCCGGGTCCAGCTTGACCGTTGACTGAAACGCACTGAATGCCGTCTTCCGGTCTTTGGATTCCAGGCCTAGCAAGCCCACCAGGAAGTGCCCCTGGGGCAAGTCGGGCTTGATCGCAAAGATTTGCTGGCAGCACTCTCCCGCCTTGGCAAAATCGCCGAGCGACAGCGCCTTGAAGCCGGTTTTCAGGAGTTCCTGCAGTTTGTTCAGTTCGCTGGCGTCGGGCTGGGACATTTATCTGGATGGGTTCCTGGGGGGCGGTTGCATATAGGCCACGAGGGTGTCGCCGCTCTCATAATCCTGAGCGCTCATCAGAGAGTCCAGGAACAGGTAGAAGAGTTCTGCCTGGGAGGAAACCTCCAGTTTGGCATAGGCGTGTTTGCGGTGCAGTTTCACCGTTTCCATGGAGATGGAGAGTTTATCAGCCACGGTTTTTGTGGAGTGGCCGTGCAGCACCAGGTTGATAACCTGTGTTTCGCGGTCGGTAAGCAGGCTGGAGCCAAAAGCCTCAAGAGCGCTGTGCAGTTTCGCGCGCAGGTTATCACCGGTGTCGCTGCCTGCGGTCTCGGTCCAGTGTCTCTGGCACAGCGCTTCCACTGTGGGATAAATTTCGGCCAGGGTGTTTAATTCGCGCTTGCTGAAAGTGGAGCGAGCGGCCGTTTTGCCCAGGGCGATATTGACAAAGCCCTGGTCGCCGAGTGGCACGATGAAGCCGCACTCGTCGATGAAGTTACTGTCCCGGTACCAGGCCTTGTAATATTCGGTTTCTCGGAAGCCGGTGGGAGAGAGGTCTCGCAGGCGGAACACGCCAGCGTGCTGGTCGCGAGTGGCTGCGAGATAAAAGGGGTCAAGGAGGAACGCACCTTTGACGAAGCGGTCGAGCGTGGAGTTGCCCCCCTCGTCGGGCACCTCGAAATATTCGATCACGGGCATGTCCATGCCTGGATAGGCAATCACCGTGGCGTCGTCGACTGGCACGAGCTCGCGCAGCATTGCCACCATTGATCGGGGGAAGCTTTCGCTGCCAGTGGTGTTGATGAGTTCGGCAACATGCTTGCTGAAAATGGATAGAGCGGGCATGGGGTCTCGCTGTGAACGTTAGCGGGTCATCATAACTTGATTGCGGCCCAATCCAAAAAGGCCTGATTGGCGCGGGAGATCGGCCTGCCGCGGCGATGGGCCAGGGCCATGGGAACGTCGACCCTGGGGGACAGGGGGATACCGACGATGTCTGTTTCCTGTTCGGCCATGGTGCGCAGGCCCACGGTCGCGCCCAGCCCCTGTTTGACCATGCTCATAAGCAGAGGCAGAAAATTACTCTGCATGCGCAAGTCCGGTGCAACGCCGGCGCGGGCGCAGAGGTGGTCGAGCTGGTTGCGGATAAAGTAGCCACTCTCATAGACCACCATGGGTGTCTGGTGGAGGTCGCTTATGCTCAGATAGCGGCGTTTCGCCCATCGGTGCTCACTATCCACGCAGACAACCATCTGTTCGTTCACCAGCGGCAGAAGCTCGAGGTCGGCATCGGTATCTGCTGACGTTACGCCTATCTCGATATCGCCTTCCAACAACATTCTTTCGATCTCTCGGGTGCCTGCCTGGGTGACGGATGCCGTCAGGCCCGGGTGCTCACTGAGAAAGCCCGAGAGCAGTTCGGGCAGGAAGTACGTTGCGAGCATGGAAGGGCAGGCAATGCTGAGCTCGCCCTCCAGCAGGCCGCGCATGGCGCCGGCTGATTGCTCAATCGCCTCCACCTGTTCCAGTACCGCCTCTGCCTGCGACAGTAGCTTGCTGCCTTCAGGGGTGAGCGCGATGCGCCGGCCACTGCGGTCGATCAGGGTAATGTCCAGGGACTCTTCCAGCTTGCGCACGGCGATGCTCACGGCCGGTTGTGCCATGTGCAGGGCTTCGGCTGCCGCGCTGAAAGACTCATTGCGGGCGACCGATGAAAAGATTTCCAGCTTGCGTAGATCCATGCGCAGATCTCCTGGGTGGCCGGGTGGTTGTAACGACGAGCCCCGAGCCTGGTCATGTCGGACTCAGGGCTCGCCGCCACTGAGTATATGATACATATATGAAAAACATATAAAACATATATTTTATAAATAGAGGGCGCTTTGCTATTTTGCGCTCAACTGAAACCCTTGGTGGAGAATTCAATGGTCGGTAAGCAGTGGCAGAAACTTAATTGGCAGGACCCTTTCCTGCTGGATCAGCAGCTGAGTGACGAGCAGCGCATGGTGCAGCAGAGTGCGCGCCAGTACGCCCAGGAAAAGCTGGCACCGCGGGTGCGCGAGGCTTTTCGTGCAGAGCAGACTGACCGCAGTATCTTCAACGAGATGGGTGAGCTGGGTCTGCTGGGTTCTACGATTGATGGCTACGGCTGTCCGGGCGTCGACTACATCTCCTATGGCCTCGTCGCCCGTGAGGTTGAGCGCGTGGACTCTGGCTATCGCTCCATGATGAGTGTGCAGTCCTCCCTCGTGATGTATCCGATCTGGGCCTATGGTACCGAGGCCCAGCGAGAGCGATACCTGCCGAAGCTGGCCACCGGCGAGTGGGTGGGTTGCTTTGGTCTCACTGAGCCCGATCACGGATCCGATCCCGGCTCCATGGTGACTCGTGCTCGCAGCGTCGAGGGCGGTTACTCCGTATCAGGTGCAAAGATGTGGATCACCAACAGCCCCTTCGCCGATGTGTTCGTAGTCTGGGCCAAGACCGATGACGGCAAGATTCGCGGTTTTATTCTCGAGAAGGGCATGCAGGGCCTGTCTGCTCCCAAGATCGAGGGCAAGCTGGCGCTGCGCGCTTCGATCACCGGGGAGATTGTGATGGACGAGGTGTTTGTGCCCGAGGAAAACCTGCTGCCGAATGTCGAGGGCTTGAAGGGTCCCTTTGGCTGTCTTAACAACGCGCGGTACGGCATTGCCTGGGGCGCGATCGGTGCGGCAGAGACCTGCTGGTATACGGCTCGCGAATACACGCTGGACCGCAAACAGTTCGGTGTGCCGCTGGCTTCCAAACAGTTGGTGCAATTAAAACTGGCCGATATGCAGAGCGAGATTGCTTTGGCTCTGCAAGGCTGCCTGCGCGCGGGTCAATTAATGGATGCGGGCGACATCGCGCCCGAGTTGATCTCGCTGATTAAGCGCAACTCCTGCGGCAAGGCGTTGGACATCGCCCGCACTGCGCGCGACATGCTTGGTGGCAACGGTATCTCCGATGAGTATCCCATCATGCGTCACATGGTTAACCTGGAGGTGGTAAACACCTATGAAGGTACCCACGATGTACACGCCCTGATCCTCGGCCGTACCCAGACTGATATCCCCGCTTTCTGATGGGTGCCTTATCGCACATCCGGGTGCTGGACCTGTCTCGCATTCTGGCAGGCCCCTGGGCCAGCCAGATGCTGGGAGATCTGGGTGCAGATGTCATCAAGGTGGAAAACCCGGCAGGTGGTGACGACACCCGGCGTTGGGGGCCGCCCTATATGCCGGATGAGCAGGGAAAGGCAACCGAAGAGGCTGCCTACTATCTCTGCGCCAATCGCAATAAGCGCTCTATCTGTATCGATATGAAATCTTCGCAGGGTCAGGTGCAATTGCGTGAGCTCGCGGCGGAGTGCGATGTCGTCATAGAGAACTTCAAAGTGGGCGGCGCTGCGCAATACGGGCTCGATTATCAATCCCTGGCTGCGGCCAATCCCGGGCTTGTGTACTGTTCCATTACGGGTTTCGGTCAGACGGGGCCGCTAGCCAGTCGCCCTGGCTACGATTTTCTGGTCCAGGCCATGGGCGGATTAATGAGCGTGACTGGAGAGCGCGATGGAGAGCCTGGTGCGGGGCCACAAAAAGTAGGTGTTGCACTCACAGATATCATGACTGGCCTGTACGCGGTTATCGGTATCCAGGCAGCGCTGGCTGACCGCGAGCGTTCAGGGCTGGGTCAGCATGTAGACCTCGCTCTGCTGGATGTCACGGCCGCGACCTTGGCCAACCAGGCCACCAATTATCTGGTGGGTGGAATGAACCCGACGCGGCTGGGCAATGCCCATCCCAATATCGTTCCCTACCAGAGCTTTGTGGCCAGCGACGGTCACCTGATTGTCGCGGTGGGTAACGACAGCCAGTTTCGCCGCTATGTGGGCGTGCTGGGTGCGCCTGAATTGGCAGACGATCCCCGTTTCACCAGCAACAGTCAGCGCGTGGCCAACCGCGATGCCCTGGTCCCCGTGCTGCAGGCGAAAATGCTCGAGCGAGGCAAGGATGAATGGATCGCTGTGTTGGAACAGGCTGGTGTGCCCGCCGGCCCCATCAATAGCGTGGCGGATGTCTTCGCGGAACCACAGATTCAGGCGCGAGGCATGCAGGTTAACGTGCCTCACGCGCTTAATCCCGATCTGCAACTAGCGGGTAACCCCATAAAGTTATCGCGCACGCCGGTGGAATATAGGCGCGCTCCACCACAGTTGGGGGAGCACACCGAAGAGCTCTTGTGACTTACCCCAGGGCCTGCTCAGCCGGCACGTAATCGTAGTTAAGAACTTCGGCCACCGCCTGATAAGTGATATCACCGCGATGGACATTCAGGCCGTGTCTCAAATGCTCGTCATCCAGTAGCGCCTGCTTGTAGCCCTTGTCTGCCAGTGCCAGGGTGAAGGGCAGGGTGGCGTTGTTCAGGGCGAATGTTGAAGTGCGGGCCACGCCACCGGGCATGTTTGCTACACAGTAGTGCACCACACCCTCTTCTACGTAGGTAGGGTTCTCGTGGGTGGTCGCACGGCTTGTTTCGAAGCAGCCGCCCTGATCGATCGCCACATCGACAACCACCGAGCCATCGCGCATTTCCTTGAGCATCTCCCGTGTCACCAATTTTGGCGCAGCCGCGCCGGGCACCAGTACAGCACCGATGACGAGGTCCGCTGTGGTTACTGCTTTCCACAGGGATTCGCGAGTGGAATAAATGGTGTTGAGCATGCAGCCGAACTGGAAATCCAGCTCTTTCAGGCGTTTGAGAGAGCGGTCCAGTACGGTGACGTGCGCCTCCATGCCCATCGCCATGCGAATGGCATTGGTGCCCACAACACCGCCGCCAATCACCACCACCCTGGCCGCCTCTACGCCGGGCACGCCACCGAGCAACATGCCGGATCCGCCCTTGTGTTTCTCCAGCGCGTGGGCGCCGGCCTGGATGGACATACGGCCGGCCACTTCACTCATGGGCGAGAGCAGTGGCAGGGTTCCGTCATCATCGGTCACTGTCTCGTAGGCAATGGCGATGCAGCCGGACTCTTTCAGCAAACGGGTTTGTTCGGGGTCGGGAGCAAGGTGCAGATAGGTGAAGAGTACCTGGCCCTCGCGCAGCATGCGGCACTCGTCGGGCTGGGGCTCTTTGACTTTAACGACCATGTCGGCGCGTTCGAAAACCTCAGCAGCGGTGTCGACGATTTCGGCACCGGCGGCGCGATACATGTCGTCGCTCAGGCCGATGCCGGCGCCGGCCTGGGTTTCGACGATGACCTGATGGCCGTGGTGAACAAGCTCTTCAACCGAGCCTGTGGTGAGGCCGACACGGAACTCCAGGGTTTTGATTTCTTTAGGTACGCCTACCAACATGAGCTGACTCCTTTGCTCGCAATTCGTTATGGCGCAATAGTAGTCAAAGATCAGGGCGGTGCGAGTACCTCTACAGGGGTAGGACGTGAGCTGTCAGGACAAGGCTCTGAGGGTGCGCTCCCCGCAGTCATCTCCCGCTGTAGCCGGGACGATGCAAATCTCGTCTGCCCCCGCTGCCTCATATTCTGCCAGTTGCGCCGCCACCTCTGATTCGGAACCCAGCAGGCCGATGGTTGCGATCAGCTCGTCAGGCATGGCGTCCAGTATTTCTTTCGGGTGGGGGCGGGTGCGTGCGAACTCTACCAGTTCAGAAAATCCGGCCGCCGCGATCATCTCGCTGTAGCCCGGTGCGGCCAGGTAGCCGACGATACCGCGTTTGAGTTGATCGATGGATTCCCGTGTCGGGTTGACTGCGGTTGGTAGCCATACCGCCAGACGCGGCATTGGTTTTCCGGCGTGCTCTGAAGCTTCGCGCAATTGCGTGTGAAGCAAGGCGACGCTTGTCGATGTGACCATGTTGAGCAGCATGCGGTCAGCGCGGCGGGCAGCGGCGCGCACGGCGGCTGGTGTGAAGGCGGCTATGGTAATGGCCGATTCGGGGGCATCCAGGCGCAGCCGATAACCTTTACAGGAAGCGAGTTCACCTTCCAGATTGGCTTTCTCACCGTTCAGTAGAGCGCGCACGATACGCGCAGTCTCATCCATGTGGGTGGCGGTTCGCCTTCTATCCTTACCGTGCCATTCGCGGACCACCACTTGGCTGGATGCACCCAGTGCAATGTGAGTTGTGCGGCCGGTGAGGTTCGCGACGGATGCTGTGCCCATCGCGATAGTCATGGGGGTGCGCACTGAGACCGCCAGTGGGCCAATGGCCAGGTGGATCTGTTCCGTGTTCAGGCCCACGGCCGTGGCGAAGGCAAAAGCGTCGTACGTGGCCATCTCGCCCATCCACAGTTCGGGGTAGCCAAGACGGTCAGCTACCTTGGCGAGTTCCAGGTTTTCTGCAGGTGCCCTGTCCTGCCAGTAGGGAGTGACTACACTGAGTTGCATTAATGAGTATCCACAGTAGATGGAATGGCGATTATAGCTTAGGATGAGTTCTTTTATAAAAGTATTAAAATCAGGGCAGCGTTGCAATGAAAACCACGCCTGAAAATCGTATCGAAGCGCTCACTACCGCGGGCCTGTGGGGAGGCCAGACTTTGCACGGCTTGCTGGCAGAGCACGTCTCCAGTCGCCCGCACGATCTGGCAGTGAAGGATCAGCCCAACCGTCAGGCGTTGACTGGCCATGATCCTCTGGGCCTCACCTGGTTAGCGCTGGACAATGCCAGTCATTCGCTGGCGTATCAGTTGTCGGCATCGGGTGTCGCTGAGGGCGATACAATCCTTGTGCAACTACCGAATATTGCCGAACTGGTCGTTCTCTATTACGCGGTGGCGAAAATGGGGGTGGTAGTCAGCCCTGTGCCGGTGCAGTACGGGGCTCACGAATTGCGGATGCTGGCGGGCGCCCTGCAGGCTAAGTCGATGATCAGTATTGAGCGTCTGCGGGAGGCTCCGCTCGCGGCTGCCGCGAGAGAGGCCTTGCCGGAACTGGCGGTATTGGAGTTCGGCAGGGATCTCCAGCTTGAGACATCGAGCGGGGAGCCCTTTGCCGGTCCCGCCGCTGACCCTGATCGCACGCTGAGTATTTGCTGGACTTCCGGCACGACGGGAACACCAAAAGGCGTGCCCCGCTCTCACAATATGTGGCTCGCCACCGGGCGCACCAGTATTGCCGCAGGCTCCATGCAGCCCGACGATGTGCTGCTGAACCCTTTTCCGCTGGTCAATATGGCTGCGCTGGGAGGTTTTCTTTTTCCCGCTGCGATTCTGGGTGCCGCGATCGTCCTGCATCATCCCCTGGATCCGGGGCTTTATCTTAGCCAGTTACAGGATGAGAGAATTACCTTCACGATTGCGCCGCCACCACTGTTGAACCAGCTCGCCAAAGCGCCAGCGATGTGGAGCCAGTTTGATTTCACCAGTTTGCGTCGAATCGGCTCTGGTTCGGCGCCGCTCGCCCCGTCGATGATCGCTACCTTCGAGCAAGATTACGGCAAGCAAATCGTCAACTTCTATGGCTCCAACGAGGGCATTTCGTTGTTCTCCACGCCGGAGGATGCAGTCGATCCACAGGTGCGGGCCAGTATGTTTCGCCGTCCAGACCAAGGGGCGTTGATTGAAACCCGGGTGGTGGACCCTGACACGGGAGAGGAGCTGACTGCTGAAGGTGCGCGCGGCGAACTGCTGATCAGTGGCGCTACTGTCTTCGACGGATACTTCCATCATGACAACCGGGACGTGTTTGACCCATCAGGTTTCTTTCGCACCGGTGACCTGGTAGAAATTTGTGGCGGTGGCCAGTTCTATCGCATTGCAGGACGCAGCAAGGACATTATTAACCGCGGCGGTATGAAGATATCTCCAGTAGAACTGGATGTTGCTTTAGAGCAGCATCCAGCTGTTATGGAAGCTGCTGTCTGCGCCTACTCGGATGAGCGTCTGGGAGAAAAAGTGTGCGCCTGTCTGGTGCCGCAACCCGACGCTGAGCAACCCACACTGGCAGCCTTGCAGCAGTATTTGCTGGAACAGGGCTTCGCCAAATTTAAACTGCCCGAGCGACTGGAGCTGCTGCAGCAGTTGCCGCGCAATCCTCTGGGCAAAGTACAGCGCTTCGCCCTGCAGGAGCAGATGGCGAACACACAGGAGCATTCCCATGAGTGATATCTACATTCTCGGCGGTAGCCAGAGCGATTTTGCGCGCAACTGGGCGCGTGAGGGGAAGGACATCTACGACATGTTCTCCGAAAGCCTGCAGGAAGCGGTCGCTAACGCTGCTATCGAGCCCGGCGAAATAGAAGTGGGGCATGTCGGTAATTTTGTTGGCGAGCTGTTCACAGGGCAGGGCCTGCTGGGCGGTTTCTTTGGTCAGGTTTATCCGGAGCTCGCTGCGCTACCCACCTCGCGGCATGAAGCTGCCTGCGCCTCCGGTTCTATTGCGATTATGTCTGCCATGCGCGATATCGAGGCGGGTCACTATGATGTGGCCTGTGTGTTGGGTCTGGAGCTTATGCGTAATACCGACGGCAAGACTGGTGCTGAGTATCTTGGCGCGGCGGCCTGGAAGGGCAGGGAGGCGACACCACAGGAGTGCGATTTCCCCTGGCCACACATGTTCGATCGCTTAACTGAAGAATACGACCGGCGCTATGGCATCAACTCGGATTACCTCAATCGTATTGCCGAGATCAATTTTGGCAATGGCAAGCTAAACCCACGTGCGCAGACTCGCCAGTGGGAATTTGCTGAAGGTGCCTTCACCAGCAGTGACGAGTTGAACCCTGTTATTGAAGGGCGAGTGCGCAAACAGGATTGCGGTCAGATAACTGACGGCGCTGCCTGTGTGGTGCTGGCCAGTGAAGCCAAGGCGAAAGAACACGCGCAGAAGCTCGGCGTCAATTTGAAAGACATTCCGCGGATCAAGGGCTGGGGGCATCGCTCTGCGCCTATTCTGCTATCGCGCAAGCTTGAACTCAGTGCCGATGCTCCACTGGTCTTCCCGCACGCTGCTCAATGCCTGAATGAAGCGGCCCAGCGGGCCGGCTTCGCCGAGGTGGGCGAACTCGATGGCCTTGAAACCCACGACTGTTTCAGCATGACCGAGTACATGGCTATCGATCACGCCGGCCTCACCGCGCCGGGAGAGAGCTGGCAGGCCGTAGATGACGGGCGCATAGCGCTGGATGGCGACTTCCCGATTAATGCCAGTGGTGGATTGATCGGCCTGGGTCACCCAGTGGGTGCAACCGGCATTCGTATGGTGCTGGACTGTGCCAGGCAGGTGACTGGGCGGGCAGGGCCCTACCAGATGCCTAAAGCTGAGAACATGATGACGTTTAACGTGGGAGGCAGCACCACGACCTGCGCCAGTTTTGTTGTAGGAGTGGGTTAGTGAAAGACGTGTTTATCTACGAGGCGATCCGTTCGCCGAGGGCGAAGGCAAAAGATACAGGTGGCTTGGCGGATCTTACGCCTCACGAATTACTCGGGAGTTTGTACGATAGCCTCACGCAACGAACAGGCCTCGACCCGGCAGATGTTGGCGAGGTGATTCTCGGTTGTGTCACCCAGCACGGAGAACAGGCGGCCAATATCGCCAAGACATCAGTATTGCATGCGGGATGGCCGAGTTCAGTGGGCGGGCTCACCGTCAATCGTTTCTGCTCTTCCAGTATCGATGCAATGAATCTCGGCATGCTCAAAATTGCCACCGGGCAGGAAGATGTCATCGTCGCCGGCGGCGTTGAGATGATGTCGCGTGTGCCGATGCTTGCAGACGAGGCCCGTGCCTTCAAAGACCCGGCGTTTGCCGCCAGGTGTCAGTTGCTGATGATGGGCTCAGGGGCGGACCTTATCGCTACCCTCAACAGTGTTGACCGGGCAGAGGCAGATGCAATTGCCGTGCAGAGCCAGCAGCGCGCGGCTCGTGCTCAGCGCGAGGGCTATTTCAAATCCATTGTGCCGGTAGAGAACCCCGTCAAAGGCATCACGGTAGCCGAGGACGAGTGTATTCGGGCCGACACCACAGTGGCGAGCCTGGCTGAATTGCCGCCGGCCTTTGCAGGTATTGGCGCCAAGGGCGTTGATGCCTATCAGCTGGCCGCGTATCCGGAATGTGATGAGGTGCAGCACATTCATACGGCGGGTAACTCGCCGGCAATGGCGGACGCGGCAACCGTGATATTGCTGGGCGACGCCGCGCTGGGGGAGAAGCTCGGCATACAGCCCCGCGCGCGGCTTGTTGCCGGCGCAAGTTGCGATGACGATCCACTTCAGGTGTTGTCTGGTTGTGTCACTTCAGCACAGAAACTGATGCGGCAGCAGGGGCTGGAAGCGAGTGATGTCGACTTGTTTGAAATCCACGAGGCTTTCGCTGCGACAGTGGTGAAAAGCCGCAACGATCTGGGTATCGAGGACGCGAAACTGAACGTCAATGGTGGCGTGATCGCGCTCGGTCACCCGATGGGGGCGACAGGTGCGATTATGGCCGGGGTGTTACTCGATGAGCTGGAGCGCTGCGATCTCAAGCGCGGGATTGTGTCGGCAAGCGGGGCCGGGGGTAGCGGCAGCGCCCTGCTGATCGAGCGCTGACTTGGTATAGACGCACGGTGAGGAGTAGCGGTACATGGGCACTGCCCCGGGCGAGTACTGCATCCTCAGGCCAGTGGAAGTGACTCCCTGAGTTGATTCTTGCGTAAAGAAACTTCTAAGTTATAATTCTAGTTAATTGTATAAAAAGACCGCTATGTGGTGGCCGGAGCAAGCAGCATGACCTCAGCTGAAAAATTCATGGAATACCCGCACGTGGATCGCTGCATTGGTGGCGTCGCGCATTTTGACGACGCGCCACAGTGGATATATCAGCACGATAATCCCTACCTGCATGGAGTTTATGCCCCGACAACGGAAGAGATTCACGCCGAGAACCTGCCGGTTATTGGCGAATTACCCGCTGATCTCGTCGGAGCGTATTTTCGCAACGGCCCCAATCCTGTATTCGAATCCAAGAACCGTTACCACCCTTTTGACGGCGATGGCATGTTGCGCGGTGTGTACTTCAAGGATGGCAAGGTGAGCTACACCAATCGCTGGGTGGATACGGAGGCATATGCTCAAGAAGCGCAGGAGGGCCTTTCCGTTTCACCTGGAGTGATGGGGCCATTCGACTACGAGATCTCCCAGTTTGGTATCAAGGATACGTCCAATACCGACGTGTTTTTGTTCGCCGGCGATGTGATGAGCCTCTGGTACAACGCGGGCCATCCGTATCGACTCGATCCCGAGAGTCTGGAAACCAAGGGGCACTACTATCTCGACGGGCGCGACCAGCTGCGTCTGTCTGCGCACTCCAAGGTGGATTGGAGTACCGGCGAGTTGCTGTTCTTTGACTACGGCGACGAGCCGCCCTATATGACATTCGGTATCGCCGATCCTACGGGAAAGTTAAAACATGAGGTAGCGATCGATCTCCCTGGGCCGCGCTTGCCACACGATATCGGGTTTACTACTAACTATGCGATTCTCCACGATCTGCCGTTCTTCCACGATATGAACGTGTTGCGCAATCACGGCTATCGCGTATTGACCTTCTACAAAGACATTCCCACACGCTTCGGCATACTCCCGCGCTATGGCAAGGGCAGTGACATACGCTGGTTCGAGTGTGAGCCCTGCTACATCCTGCATGTGACCAATAGTTGGGAGGAGGGCGACTGGGTGGTAATGGATGGTTGTCGTTCTACCAATCCCATGCCCGACGCCCAACCTGGTGAGGGTGAGTTGGCGCATATGCTGGCCTATATGCGGTTGGAGGCGAACAACTACCGCTGGCGTTTCAACCTGCGCACCGGCGAGGTGCGTGAGGGCGATATCGACAACACCCTGAATACCGAATTTAATAAGTCCAACCCTGTCTTCCATGGTGTAAAAAGCCGCTATGCCTATCATCAGCGCATCCCTCTGCTGCACGAAGGTGGTCACACTCTGCGTTTCAATGGTCTGGTGAAGTACGACAACGATACCGGCCAGTCCTGGCAGTGGGACTACGGCGCAGGGGTATTTGGTTCCGAGGCAGTGTATGCACCCAAGCCCGGCGCGGATCGCAGCAGCGGAGAAGACGACGGTTATGTCATCACCATGATCACAGACAGCAATACCTGGACGTCCGAGTGCCTGGTGTTTGATGCCACGGATATTGAGCAGGGCCCCGTCTGTCGTGTGCAGCTACCGCATCGCGTGCCCTATGGGTTCCACGCCGCCTGGGCCCGAGGCGAAGACCTGTATCCGGAGGCCTGATGTCGGCCTTGTATCAGCAACATCTGGGGACCCTGGACAAGGCGATCGACGCCTGTGCCAAACGCTATTCATGGACAGCCTATCCCGAGAGCCCCAGCAGCAAGATATGGGGTGCCGGGCCTCCGGTGGCTGGCCGGGAAAACTTCGAGGCCATGCTCGGGCGTGACTACCCGCTGGAACAGCCTGGCGAAATAGGGCGCACTGGTGCTGAGGTATCGCCCTACACCGGGCAGGCACTGGGGATCAGTTACCCACGAACTGACGTGGATGCCCTGTATGAGGCGATCACCGTGGGCATACCTGCCTGGCGTGATACTACTGCTGAAACGCGCATAGGCGTCTGTCTTGAAATACTCGATCGCTGCGCCGGGCAGTTATTTGAAAATGCCCACGCGACCATGCACACCTCAGGTCAGAGCTACATTATGGCTTTCGCCGGTTCTGGCGCCAATGCGCTGGACCGTGGCCTGGAGGCGCTGGCCTATGCGGCCAAGGCCATGGGTGATGTCCCTGCGACTGCGCACTGGGAGCGCCAGTTCGGCAAGGCGGGCGCCGCCAGACTGAGCAAGAAATACCGCATCATGCCGCGCGGCGTCGGCGTAGTCATTTGCTGTGCGACCTTTCCCCTGTGGAATGGTTACCCTGCTATGTGCGCCAGCCTCGCCACGGGTAATCCGGTAGTACTTAAGCCGCACCCTGCGGCAATTCTGCCGGTAGCACTGCTCACCACGGTTGCGCGCCAGGTGTTGGTCGAGCAAGGCTTTGACCCGAACCTCGTGAGCATGGTGGCAGATACTCGCGAAGAGCCCGCGACCATGGCGTTGCTCGAGCATCCCATGACAGCGATTGTCGATTTCACCGGTAGTCCCGGCTTTGGCAAGTGGATAGAGCGGAACTGTACCGACAAGCTTGTCTATACCGAAACGGCCGGCTGCAACTCGGTGGTTATCGAATCCTGTGAAAACCTTGAGCAGGTAGCTGGGGCGATTGCTCACTCTTTGTGCCAGGCCTCTGCGCAGATGTGCACCAGCGTTCAGAATATTCATGTACCTGCGCAGGGGATTGCCGTCGGTGATGGCCACGCCACCTTCGAAGAGGTAGCGCAGGCTCTGGTCGCGGCAGTGGATGCACAGCTGCAAAACCCCCAGGTGCTTTGCGGTACGCTGGTGGATGAAGCGATCCTCGGCACGATTAGTCAGTACCGAGGGCTTGCGGCGGAGCATGGGCGTCTATTGCGAGACTCCGGGCCGCTGGATTATCCCGACTTTCCCGCCGCGCGCACAGCTTCGCCATTGATGTTGGAGGTGACCGAGGCTGCGCGAGATATCTACCGTGACGAGATATTTGGCCCCGTCTCTTTTGTGATCAAGGGGCGCGATGCCGCGGCCTGCCTCGCTGATGCGACGACCAATGCGCGCGAGTGCGGGGCCATAACGTCTCATGTGTATTCGCTGGACGAGGCTTTTCTCGATAAGGCAGAAGTGGCCTATAACGAGGCTGGTGCTTCGGTTGCCTGCAACCTTGTCGGTATGCCGATCAACTTCGCTGCCGCGTATTCCGATTACCATGTGACCGGGCTCAATCCAGCGGGCAATGCTTGCCTTGCGGATCTTGCCTTTGTTGCCAGTCGCTTCCGGATCGTTCAAAGCAAGCGAATGTAGTCCGCTCGTCGCGTTTATCCCACCACTCACCGCTCCAACGCTGATAACTGCGGATCGTGCTGCTAGCATGCAGCGTTTTTTAATCCGCAGGAAAAACCACATGTATAAGATCGTGAAGTCTATGGGTCTTGGCCTGGCGTTGGTCGCGGCCGGTGCGCAGGCTGATTGGCTGGAACGCAGCGATGCTGTCACCACCGAGGTGATGATGGCTCAGGGGCAGCACCAGCCAGAGTTGATGAGTTACCACGGTATTGCCGAGTTCGACACGCAGGTCAGCCAGTCGAGCGAGCAGGCTCGTCAGGCACAGCTGGCGACTAATCGCGAGCTGATCGCCAATCTGGAAGGCCGCCTGGCCACCGAGAAGCATCCTAAAATGCGCCAGGATCTGCAGATCCTGATCGACGCTCTGCAGCGTGAGAACGTCACCTCGGAGCTTTACCACGACCACCTGGTACCCTATGAAAATCTGCCGGAGAACCTGTTTCGTGTTTTTAGTATTCTGCTGGATGGGCGCAACGATCCCGCCCGTTATCCCGCAGCGCTGGAACGCCTGCGCAAGTACAACGGCGAGGCCAAAGGGTATGAGGCGGCAGCCAGTCAGGCGATCGCTTACGCCACTGCGCGTATGGGGATCGACGGTGTTGTGGGTCCCTACGTCGGGGAAATCGACAATCACCTGCAGAGTGCTGATCAGCTGATCGCCGGTATCGGCAGCTTGCTTGAAGAGGCTGGCCTGCAGGGTTGGGAGGACGATTACGCGCTGCTGGTAAAGCAGCTTGAAGGATACAACACCTGGGTTGACACCGAGCTTCGCAAATATGCTCGTGAGGACAATCGCCTCCCACTGGTGCTATATGCCGACAACCTGAAAGGCTTCGGCGTTAACGCCGAGCCGGAAGAGTTGATCGCCCGGGCCCAGTACAGCTACCAGTTGCTGCGCAGTGAAATGAAAGCCATAGCCTGGCGCATCGCTGAAAAGAACGATTGGAAGGACAAGGATCTGGTCTCTGTCATACTGCGCATGAAGCAAGATCAGCTCAGTCCTGAAGATGTTTTGCCGCGCTACCAGCAGCGCCTGGCCATAGTCGAGGACATTATTCGTCGCGAGGATATCGTCACGTTGCCCAGGCGCCCCGCGAGTATTCGCGTGGCCAGCGAGGCGGAGTCCGCGGCAGTGCCCGCCTCATTTATGAAGCCACCGCAATTGGTGGGTAACACGGGGCAGTATGGTGAATTTGTCCTGGTGACTTCCAACCCCGCATTGGGCGAAGAGGCGCGGATGGATGACTTCAGCCACGACGCTATGACCTGGGCCCTGGTGGTCCACGAGGCTCGCCCCGGACACGAGTTGCAGTTTGCTCGCCTGATAGAGGACGGCACATCCCTGGCCCGCGCCAGTTATGCGTTCAATAGCGCGAACGTGGAAGGCTGGGGTCTGTATGCCGAATCCATCATGCAGGAATTCCTGCCGCTGGAAGGTCAGTTGTTCAATCTGTACACCCGTATTATGCGGGCGGCACGCATGTTCCTCGATCCCATGGTGAACACCGGTCAGATCAGCCGCGACGATGCGCGCGATTTCCTGATGAACCAATTAGCGCTGTCCAAGGCGATGGCCAGCTCCGAGGCGGATCGCTACGCGTTCCGCGCACCTGGTCAGGCCACGTCCTACTATTGGGGCTATATGGGCCTAAGCGCGCTGCGCACTGAGGTTGAGCTTGCGCAAGGTGACGAATTTCACCAGCGCGAGTTCCACGACTTCATTTTGCGCCAGGGGCTGTTGCCCCCGGAAATGTTGAAGAAAGCCGTGCAGGAGGAGTTTGTGCGCTAGCGCACGATCTGCACGGGCGCCACTGGCGCCATTGTGCCGGTGGGGTTCAGTTGGCGCATTTCAGGGATCATCGCCTTCAGGGCTGCCTGGCGATTCCCTGGGGCGGGGTGAGTGCTCAGGAACTCAGGCGGCGTCGAACCGCCTGATTCACCCATCTTCTGCCACAAGGTTACCGCGGCGTCCGGCTCGTAACCGGCGATGGTTGCCAGGCGCATGCCGATGGCATCGGCTTCGGACTCAGCGGTTCTTGAGTTCGGCAATTCCAGGGCCAGTTTGGCTGCAGCTGCAGCCCCGAGCAGTGCCGCGCCGTGGTTATCGGCAGCCGCGCCAATCGCAATCACCCCGATGCTGGTCGCCATCGCGCGGGACATGCGTTCGGCCGTGTGGTTGGCCAGGGCGTGGGAAATTTCGTGGCCCATCACCTGGGCGAATTCGTCATCCGTAAGTTTGAGCTTGTTCAGCAGGCCGGTGTATACCGCCATCCGTCCGCCTGCCATACACCACGCATTGACGGTCTTCGGGTCGTCGATGATGGCTACGCTCCACTCCCAATTGGCGGTGTTCGGGTACTGCTGCTTTGCGACATGGACCAGCCTGCCAGTAATTGTCGCCACCCGGTCCATGACTTTGGGGTCATTGACCAGCTTGTTCTCCTGCTCCAGTTCACTGACGGTGCTCAGATAGGCCGTTTTCGATTCGACGATGGCGGATTCCGGTGAGATTAGCATCAGCTGTGAGCGGCCAGTGGGACTGGTGGCGCAGCCGGTAAGCAGCGACAGGCTGATGATGCCGGCGATCACAGTGATCGTGGTGAGAGTAGCGCTCAGGGGTTTCTTCATTGCTGTTCCAGCGAAAAATATCAGGGTTGGTAATGATAAGACATTTTTAGCCCGGGGGAAGTTCAGCTTATGGGTCGAGTTCAGCCTGAAGACGCTGGAGTGCGCGTTGATAGGCCGCGAGGCCGATGTCTTCTTTGGCCGCGCGATCGCTGTCGTCGGGAACCGCCGCGGCAGCCTCGGTTGCATATTCAGCCCAGCGCAGGCGGGCGATCAGAATATCTGCCATCAGGTTGGCCGCCATGCCGTTCCAGGGCATGCCTTTGCGGACGCCGGCCTCGGGAGAGTCGATGATGTGCTGAATGCCGGCTATGGCCATGCGGGTTTCAGTGCGAGTTGTCTCCAGCGCTCTGGCGAGTGTGGCTTTTATGTCGTCGGGCGAGCCCCCCTCCGCGAGAATTACCTTGAGCATGAACTCCGCCTGATTGCGGTGGGTGGCTGCATCAGGCTCCGCCAGCCAGGCCGCGAGAGCGTCGCGACCCGCAGCGGTAATGGTGAAGTTGGTGCGATCGCGCCCTTTTACCTTTTCCTTCTCTTCCGATACCAGGCCGTGGCTCAGCAGCTTTTTGGGCTCGGAGTAAATGTGGCTGTCTGCGCGGGGCCAGAAGACCCGTAACATGCTGGTTTGCATAATATTATTGAGCTCATATGCCGTTGCAGGGCCACGCGCGAGCAGGCCGAGCAAGGCATAAGAAGTTGGACTGAGTCGGGGAAGTGATTTCATGGGGCTTGAATATACTCCATTTTGGAGTATTGTTCAGCGATCCGTCTATAGATACTCCAAATAGGAGTATAAAAACAGGAGCCGCACTATGAACACATTGAAGACAGCCCTTGCTCTCGCCGTTGCTGGCGTCAGCGTTGCCGCCAACGCCCAATTGGAAGAGGTGATCGTTACCGCCCAGAAGAAATCTGAATCACTGCAGGACGCACCTATAGCGATCAGCGCCTTCACCGCGGAGAACCTGGAGCAGATCGGCGCTACCAGTGCGGTCGATGTAGGTGAGTACACGCCCAATGCGTGGATCACCAGAAGCCTGGGGTCCAGCTACAACATTCGAGTTTCCATTCGCGGTATCGGTACCGCCGAGCCCTCGCTGGCGGTGGACCCCAAGGTGGGTGTCTACCTCGATGGCGCCTATATTGCGCGCAACGCAGGCGCAGTTTTCGATGTGGTCGATCTCGAGCGGGTCGAAGTGCTACGCGGCCCGCAGGGCACCTTGTGGGGCAAGAACACTACCGGTGGCGCCATCAATCTGGTGACGCAGCAGCCGAGCGGCGAATTCGGTGGCAAGGTCGATTTCACGGTAGGTAACTTTGGCAGTAACCGCGCCGCTGTCACTGTCGACACGGGCGAAGCCGCCGGCCTTGCCGCGAAGATCAGCTATGTGAAAAAAGTCTCGGATGGCTGGCAGGATAATATCAGTGACATTGGAGAAGATGAGCTCGGCAGCGAAGATACCGATGCCTTCCGCCTTGCGGTGCGCTGGGATATCACCGACACCCTGAGTGCAAACTACGCCTACGACCGCACCGACGGTGAGGCCACTGCACCGGCGACCCAGGTCGGCTTTGTGGATGCCAGTACTGACCCGAGCGTTCCCACTATCGATCTGGGTGACTTCAGCTTTTACGGCGGCAACCTGTATGCCGGAATGGCGGAGATCGCCAATGATGATGATCGTCTGGATAAATTCGATCTGGACAATATGAAGTCTGAAGAAGTAGAGATCAGCGGCCACAACCTGACTCTGAGTTGGATGCTTGGCGACCTGGAAATCAAGTCCATCACCGCATACCGCGACTATGAGTCCGACCAGAACGGCCTGGATCTCGACGGGGGTAACTGGGTCAAATTCTCGGCGGCCGATGGCACGCCTTCACCCGCAACCGGTTTTCACACGGTCGGGGAAAAAGAGCAGGATCAGTTCTCACAGGAGTTTCAGTTCCTGGGTACCGCTCTGGATGACCGGCTCGACTATGTCGTTGGCCTTTACTACTTCGACGAAGAAGGTCGCGAGATCAATCCCTGGCAGGCTACCTTCTACAACGCCGCAAACAATATCAACACCTTGTTTAACGGCAATATGGGCGCCTGGTACGAGATCACCGGTGAGTCTCAGGCTCTGTATGGTCAGGCCACCTATCACTTCAGTGAGGCCTGGCGCTTGACGCTTGGCGCGCGGTATACCGAGGACGAGAAAGAGCTAATCCTGCTCGAAGAAGATCCCGGCCTGGACCAGGATTATTCGTCCAAGGAAGATTGGAGCAAGACCACGGGCGCCGCCACTCTGGCCTACTTCATGAATGACGACGTCAATTTCTACGGCAAGGTTGCTCAGGGATATGCTGCGGGCATTTATAACCCGGGCACAGTGGGCCGTGGTGTGGGTCCCGCGAATCCCGAGCCAGCGCTGACGCCAGCAGATCCGGAAGAAACGACCTCCTATGAACTGGGTGCCAAGTCGCAGCTGGCCGACGGTATGGTGCGCCTGAATGCGGCGGTGTATTACAACGACAATGAGAATTTGCAGCAAACTGATTTTGTCGACGGTGTGCGGCGCACAATTAACTCCGGCGAATCTGAAACTATCGGCGCTGAGATTGATGTGACTGCTCTGCTGGGTGAACACTGGATGGTGACTGCAAACGCCGGTTACTCAGATTCTGATTACGATGACAGCAGTCGGGAAACCGAGGCATTCAAAACCGGCGCTGCCGGTGTGCAGTACGACACCGACACTAATTTGGGGCACGTGACGGCGCGTTTTGACGCGACATATATGGGTAAAGTGGGTTTCTCGGCCAGTGATCCGCGCGTTCACTCCGATGCGCGTACTTTATTCAACGCCCGGCTGACACTGTCTGAAGTGGAGGCGCTGGATGGCCAGTTCCGCTTTGCCTTGTGGGGCAAGAACCTTGCGGATGAAGAGTATATCGAGCACGGCGCCAACTATGGTTCCTTTACCGGTTACACTTGGGGAACGCCTCGCACTTACGGCCTGGACGTGGCGTACGAGTTCTAAGAGACTCCGCGAATGAAGAAACTACTGATAGCCCTGCTTGTTTTGGCGGGGCTTTTTGTCTGGTACCTGCCCCGAATCGATGCCCCCCAGCGCGAGGGTGTCATCGAGCTTGCGTCACTCGCGGGCGAGGTGAGAGTACTGCGCGGCGATGACGGTGTGCCGTATGTGTATGCCGATACCCTCGACGATGTGCTTACAGCACAGGGTTTCCTGCACGCACAGGACCGCCTGTTCCAGCTTGAAATTCATCGCCACCTCGCCCAGGGGCGCTTGGCGGAATTTATTGGCGAGAAAGGTCTGAGAAACGATCGTATTGTTCGGCTGGTTGATATTTACGGCTACGCCAAGGCTTACGCACAGCGCATCAGTGCTGAAGAGCGCAACTATCTCCAGCGCTATATCAATGGCCTCAACGATTACATAGTAAGCCGGCAGGATGAGTTTCCATTGATGTTGGGCGTTATGGGGCATGAGGTGCAGCCCTGGGCGCTCGAAGAGCTGTTGGCAGTTGTGCAGTTCCGTATCTGGAGCAGCAGCGTTAATTGGAAGCAGGAGTTGCTCACGCTGCGCCTGCACGACGAGCTCGGAGCTGAGCGTGCAGCGCAGCTGCGCCCCGTCGCCATTAATCCCGATGACCCACGCACCTACCCGTCGCAGCATCAGGTGCAGGCTCCGGCATTGGCCGAGCTCGAGTTTGATTACGACGACAGCCTGTTCAGTCAGTTTGAACCGCGCTACCGCATGGGAAGCGATGCCTGGGCCACCAGCCCGGAAAAGTCTGCCGGAGATGCACCAATTCTCTCCGGCGATCCTCATCTGCAGGTGGGCAATCTGCCTGGCTTCTGGTTTCCAATGGGGGCGTTTACGCCTGAGCTCCGTGTTGTGGGCGGCAGCATGCCCGGTACACCCGGTTGGGGTATCGGCCGTACCGAGCATATAGCCTGGAGCGCGACCAACGGCTACGCCGACATGGTCGATCTCTATCTGGAAGTTGTGGATCCCGCCGATCCGGAAAGCTACCTCGAAGGAGGGCATTCGCTGCCCTTTGTGGTGCGCACCGAGACGCTGCGAATCAAGGATGGCGAAGCTGCGGGTGGGTATCGGCAGGAGGTCATGACTATCCGCGAAACGCAGCGCGGTCCGGTTATCTCTGACCACGGTATGAGTATGGCCGAGGGGCGAGTACTGAGCTTGCGCTGGTCGGTGCCTCTCTACGCGGGGCCCGACGGCGGTAATCTGGAACTACTGCGTGCGCGGTCTGTGGAGGAGGCAGTCACTGCCATGGGTGCAATGGCCACACCGCTCAACCATGTTGTCGCGGACGTGGCAGGCAATATTGCGATGGTGCCCTCGGGTATGGTCCCGCAGCGCACTCGCGGCGATGGCCTGTTGCCGCTGGAGGTAACCGGCGAGGACAACTGGCTGCGCCGGATTCCGCCGGCAGAGATGCCATTAATGGTAAATCCGCAGCGACAGTGGGTGGGTTCAACCAATCATCGAATTACCGATGCAGACTACCCTTACGTTTACTCCACGCACTTCTCGCCGCGCTGGCGCTATACGCGCCTGCAGCAGCTGATGGAGAGCTCCCTGTTTAGTGCCGATGATCACTGGGATGCCAACAACGACACATTCAACACCTTTGCCGAGTACCTGCGTGCGCGCCTGGTAGCGCTTTACCGCATGGATGATGAACTAGCCCCGTTGGCGGAAGTGTTGGCTGGCTGGAACCTGCGCGATGATCGTGATGAGTCCGGGCCGTTGATTTTCCAGTCAGTGTTTCGTCACCTGGCGACCCAGGTGTTCGCCGACGACATGAGTGATGAGCTGCTGACTGCGTATCTGGACGAACAGTATTATTGGGTTGAGCGCTTCGTGGTTTTGCTCGAGAACGACAGTGAGTGGATTGACGACACCCGGACCGCGCACGTGGAGAGCGCCGACGACCTGATTGTTCGCGCAGGTCACCTCGCGTTGGCCGAGCTCAGTGCGAAGTGGGGCGATGATCCCACGGCCTGGCGTTGGGGTGATGAACATACCATCACTTTCTATCATCCGTTTATTCCCGGAGAAAGAGCTGCAAATCTGATTGGCGGCGGCACCCACGCGGTGAGCGGGTCTTCCGAGACGCTGCAGCGCGGCATCTATATGTTCAGCGCGCCGTACAAATCGAAGATAGCTGACTCCATGCGCATGGTGGCAGACCTTTCGGACAGTGAGAAGATTATTGCTCATTTCCCGGGCGGCATCAGCGAGCGGTGGTTCAGTGAGTGGAATGCGACTTTCGTGGAGCCGTGGGTAAACGGCGAGCAGCGCTATCTGTGGTTCTCGGATGAAAAAATAAGCGAACACGCAGAGACCACGTTGTTGCTCTCGCCCTGAGTGCAGGCAAAAAAAAGCGCCACGAGAGTGGCGCCAGGATCGCGTTGATGTGCGCGCTTGCCTAGATAGCAAGCCCCTCATCGATGGCATGGCCCGCTTCTTCTGCGCTGCGCATCCCCAGTGTGCCGACTTTGCCGTTCAGCTCTTCGCGGATGGGGGCAACACAATCCTGTTCCGCATGGAACTGTGAGTACCACTTGCGCCCGTGTTTGAACGGCCCATCAGATTTCAGCTGCATGATCTTCAGCGCCGGCCGCTTGCTGGCCCACACGTTGAAGTCGGCGGCGAACGCTTCCAGTGCGCCGGCCTGGTAGCCTTTCTGAATTTCGATATCCGCTTCTGTGGCCTCGGCGTTGGCGCTTTTGTAAATCACGCCATGCCAGCATTTCACCCGCCCGTCATCGATGGGTGTGTTGAAGATCAGTTCGTAGATCTCATTGTTGTCCCACACCTGCTTGGAGCGGAGAATGCCTGGGCCGGTATACCACGTGGTGGTGTACAACCAGGCGCCGCCGTATAGCTGCATCGGGCCGCCTTGACGCTGAATGTAGATGTGGTCGCGGAATTCGTTCTCGAAGTATTGGCTGGGGGCTCCGTGGGTGGGCCCCAGATGCGCCATGTCCGCCATGTTGTCGAGAATTTCCTGGGGGTGGATGTCGAGTTCGCCCAGATGATCGAGCGGCCCCATTACCCATTGGGGGTCGTCCGTCTCGGCCAGTGAGGGAGCGTCGTACTCGGGTTCGCCGCCGTCGGGGTCGAACCAGGCCAGTACTGCGCCCAGGCTGTCTACGACAGGATAGGAGCGGATTGATGCTGATTTCGGACAGGGGCCGTCGTGGTAGGGGATATCGTCGACATCGCCCTTATCGTTGTAGCGCCAGCCGTGATAGGGACAGCGGATGGAGTCACCTTCAATCTGCTCGCCGTTCTTCACAATCATGGCGCTGGTGGCGCCGGTCAAGTGAGTACCCATGTGGGCGCAGTAAGCGTCGAGCATCACGGGTTTGCCGCTCTCACCACGGTAGAGCGCGAGGTCTCTACCCCAGAAGCGGACCGCCATCGGTCCTTGATCAAGTTCGGAGCTTTCGGCGACGACAAACCAACCGCGAGGGAATGGGTTCGGGCCGAGGCCATATTCAGCTGCAGTAGCCATAGTCCTGCACCTCTGTGTTAAATATACGAGATTGAATTATAGCTGCGAGGGCCGTTTATTGCGGTTCAAGCAGGTAGTCCACAGCCGATTTGAGCAGCTCGCGGAACACCGGGTCATCCCATTCATCGTCGTTATGGCCGAGGGTGAGGCCGATGATCTGGCCCTCGCCGCGCGGCGCTAACCACATCACGACTTCCTCGTTGTTGCGCTGGATTCCACGCAATAGCGGTACCACGTCCGGAGTGAGGTAGTGGTTGTTGTAGAGTTCGGTTTTCCTGGTTGCATAACCATCGGGGATGTTCAGTGCCACGGGAGATTCTGCAATAGCCACCAGGGTAATGGGCTTTTTCGGGCCGTGTTTGGTGCTGGCGATGCCGGTGAAATCTCCCCAGGCGGGCATGGTTTCGTTGGGATGGTCTTGCTGCCATTGTTTGAGCAGGCTCTTGCTGGCGCGGGCCTTATCCAGTGGATTGCCGGGGATGGGCTTGCCTTTCTTGAACGTGTCCCACCAGCTGTGCATGGCGCAGTGCACCAGCACGGCAGGGACGCCCCCGGAGACAGTCTGGTCGATGAGATTGCTCATCGCGGCCATATCGCGGCTGTCGGCAAGGCAGAAGTTGTAGACGATAGCATCCTGGCCGGCGGCAAAATTTTCGCTGCGCAGAAAATCGAACAGGGCGTCCTTGTCGCCGGTGGCGACCGTCAATTCCCAGCTTGCGTCAGCTGCGACTTCGCGAAAATCTGCCAGCTGCGCAGAGTAATCGTGCCAGCGCCCGGGTTCGTGGGTGACGTACAGGACCTTGCCGGCATGAGCGAGCGAGCTGGCAGCGAGCAGGAGAGAGGCGGCGGCTAGCCGCGCGCGCTTAAAGTACACGGGTCTTTCCGGGTGTGGGAATAGCATAGCTTCCTTCGGCGTCGGGCATGACAGGTGCCTTTCCGTTCCAGTCCAGGTCTTTCGAGTCAGGTACCAGGCGTTGGCCTGACGCCAGCGCTTTGTCCCAGCTGACACGTTTGCCAGAGTAAGTTGCCATGCGACCCATAATAGCCGTCATTGTGGCCTCAACACCGTGTGGGGTGTCGTCGATATGACCACCTGATCGGATGCTGGCGAACAGTTTGTCGTGCTCGATCTGGTAGGGAGAGGGGTCGAACATGCCGCTGTGCTTATAGAGCCGCTCCCCGGCCCGGGTCGTTAGAGTGGCGTCGTTGCTGCCGCTGGTGTACAGGCTGCCTGTGGTGGTTTGAAAACGCTCTTCTACCATGTTGGCGCACCCGGGTTGGTGGCGACACTGGCTGCTGATGACTGCGCCATTGGCGTAGGTGAACTCGACGAAGTGATGGTCGAAAATTTCGCCATGGTCCGGGCCGGCGCGCACCTGGCGGCCACCCATGCCTTGTGCGCCGACCGGAGCGGCGCCAATAAACCAGTTAGCAACATCGATGTTATGAATATGTTGCTCCAGAATATGGTCACCGCAGAGCCAGTTAAAGTAATACCAGTTGCGCATCTGGTATTCCAGTTCGGTCTGGCCTGGCTGGCGCTCCCGTACCCACACACCATCTGAATTCCAATAGACCTGGCCGGATACAATTTCGCCGATGGCGCCTTCCTGATAGCGCTTGTACGCCTCGAGGTAGCTGGGCTGGTAGTGTCGCTGCAGGCCCACGACCACGTTCAGCTTCTTCTCGCGCGCTTGCTCGGCGGCTTTCATGACTCTGCGTACGCCGTAGGCATCGGTGGCCAGTGGCTTTTCCATGAATACGTGTTTATTGCCTGCCACCGCGTACTCAAAGTGCTCGGGGCGGAACCCCGGTGGCGTGGCAAGGATCACCACGTCGGCCATGTCGATGGCTTTTTCGAATGCATCGAAGCCGGCGAAAGTGGTCTCTGGTGTTACCTTGATCCGTTCATTGCCAAAGATGCGCGTGAGTGTTTTTACACACTTGGCGGCCTGGTCGTCGAAAGCATCGGCAACCGCGACCAGCTCAATTCCCTTGTCCGCTTTCATCGCCTGGGTTGCGGCACCAGTGCCGCGACCACCGCAACCGATAACAGCCAGTTTCAGAGTTTCGGAGCCTCCGGCAAAAACGGCGCTGCTCGCTGCCGGGTTGGTGCTGCCCGTCGCGCATCCGGCAAGGCCGCCAGTGATGAGGGCACCCCCTGCCAGCACGCTGGACTTCTCGATAAATTGCCTGCGGCTCAAGTCCTTTTTGTTGTCGTCACTCATTGGGCGTCTCCGGGTTTATATTCCATAGTCTTCGATGGCCTCCAGCCAGTAGCGCTGGATCTCGGCAGCGGGTGGTTGCACTCTTGGGCTTACGAGACGGAAGCCGACAAAAGGCGCATTGGTGAGCCACCAGCGGCTCTTCGGTATTTGCGGATCGCGCTCTTTCCAGTTGGCGGCGGAAGGCAGCCGGGCAGCGCAGCGAGCATGTTCCAGGGGCTGAGCCCAGGAACCGCCGCGGGCTACCCTCGGGTAGAGCTCGGTGGGGCGATTGTAGGGATTGCCCCCCGGGCTGGTGGCATAAAAAGCAGGATCGAACTGATCCATGGTCCACTCTGCGACATTGCCGTGCATGTCATGGATGCCCCATGGGTTGGCGTCGCGGCTGCCCGTCCTGGCGTATTTTTCTTCGCTGTTGTCTGTGGTGACAGCGTATTTATCTGCCGCGTCGCTGCCGAAGGACATCGCCGTGCTGGTGCCCGCACGGCAGGCGTATTCCCATTCGGCTTCTGTGGGCAGACGATAGAACCGCCCGGTTTTGGCGCTGAGCCAGCGGGCGTATTGCAGGGCTGCGTAGTGCGTGACATTGACTGCCGGAAACCCTTCCTTGCCCATGCCAAAGCTCATCTCTACATAGGGGGAGGTGGCGCCGGTAACGCCGTCGATTGCCAGCCCCGCGAGTGTGGCTGGATCAACGAGGCTGTTGAAGCTGTCTTCATCGCGATAAACGAACAACTCGTATTGCTGCCAGTTGATTTCGTATTTGCCGATAAAGAAGTCGCCCACCGTTACCCGGTGTTGGGGGCCTTCCCAATCCTGCCTGCCGGTTTCGCTTTCCGGGCTGCCCATGACAAAGCTACCGCCGGTCACGGCAACCATGCTGATGTCTTGCTCACTGTCGGGAATAGGCTGGACGAAGGCTGTGAACTCTTCGGCGCCCGCTGGTGTGTTTGCAAGTCCCACTAGAGCGAGAGCGAGAATGAGGGCGCGATTGGTGGGCACTTGATGCTCCAGAGTTATTTTTCTGCCAGTAAAACCGTTTCAGTCTGTTAGTGCTAGCTTAAATCTGGCTGAAAATCCGCATACACTGTCCGGCATAATAATCTGGAGTTGGCCCATGCCTGTTACTCGAGTTCTACCTCTACTTGCTCTTTCAGTACTTGCCGGCTGCGGCAGCCATGAGGTCACGGTCACCGGCCACGCTGCAGAGGAAGCGGCCACTGGAAAGGTTGTCTTCCTCGCGGGGCCCGATAGCCACGGTCCCGGTGCACATGAGCACAAAGCGGGGTCGGAGCTGTTGTCAGCGGCATTGCGTGAGCGCCGACCAGACCTGGCTACCGTCAATGTATATGGGGGCTGGCCGGAAGATCCCGCTGTGCTGGCCGGAGCGGACGCGGTGGTGATGTACTGTGATGGCGGTAAGAATCACCTGATCAACGATCAGCTACCTGCCTTCAGGGAAATGCTGGCGCGCGGCGTGGGCGTTGTGGCTTTGCACTACTGTGTAGAGGTGCCTAAAGGCAGCGCGTCCGCCACTGCCCTGCAGGACGCGATTGGCGGCTACTTTGAGACTGACTGGTCCGTGAATCCCCATTGGACTGCGGCATTCGATGCTCTGCCAGAGCATCCGATTACACGAGATATCAGATCCTTCACCCTGTTGGATGAGTGGTATTTCAATATGCGTTTCCGCGACACCGGGGTGACTGAAATTCTTGCGGCTGTTGCGCCGGAGTCGACCATGAAACGCTCTAACGGCCCCCACAGCGGCAATGATGCAGTGCGCGAGCTGGTCGCAGAAGGCGTGCCCCAGGTGACTGCCTGGGCATATGAACGCCCCGACGGGGGCCGTGGCGTTGGTTATACCGGCGGCCACTTCCACAAAAACTGGCAGAACGACAATGCGCGTGAGCTGGTGTTGAACGCGATTGAGTGGGCGGCTGAAAACTAGGCTATGTTGGAGGCGATTTCGGCGGTGTTGCGTCGCGCTCTCTGCGTTCGAAGCTGCGACCCAACGCGATACCGGTGCCCGCCCAGAGCAGGGCGATACCTGCGCCAACGCCCGCTGCGGCGCCAAGCCCCAGTCCCAGGCCCTGGGTTAACAGGGTAAATCCCCAGGCGTTGAGCATATCGCCGCCGCGATAGACCACGATGTCGATGACTGGTTTGGCCTTGAACCGGGTTTCCCGGTCTACCGCGGTAAACAGCATTTCTCTTGCTGGTCGTGAAATCGCATAGTTGCCGACCCGCCGAATGACCTGAATTACGATCACAGCTGCCACCGACGGTGCGGCCATCAGCAATAACATGCCAACACAGATCAGCATGGGAACCGAGGCGAGTGTGAATGGCAGGCCAAGTCGGGTGGCCATGCGGCCGGTGGCGAACATGGCAATCAGCAGGGTCAGGGTGTTGACCACCAGATCGACCTGGGCCCAGATCTGCGCGCGTTCGGCACGGCTGTAATCGACCATCAGGTTCTTCAGCTCAAAGTAAACGAAAGAGCTGATGGACGTGTAAAGCAGGATGAAGAGCCCGATACCGAGTAGATAGGGGTTTTTGATGAATTCAGCGAATCCGGCAAACGGGTTCCCGCCGACATATTCGAAATCTTCTGCGCCCGCGTGTACTTGTTTATTGTGCAGGTCTGATTGCTTGAGCCGTTGCACCCAGATCACAAGGGGCAATGCGGCCAGGATGATAACGGTTGAAATGAGCAGCATGGCGTCGGTGCTGCCGGAGCCAGCGAGCAGGGTGGCAAAAGCCGGGCCACCGATGGCACCTACGCTGGCGCCTGCGCCGATAAACGCGAACAGGCGCTTCGACTGGGCCTGGCTGAAGGTGTCTGCCATAAAACTCCAGAATATGGAGATATGGAATAGCGCAAACAGGCTGACCCACACGTAGAAGCTCTTGTCGACCAGGGTGCGGTCTTCGGCTAATTGGGTGCCCACGTAAAACATGGCAAAGGAGAGTCCGAAGAAGCCGTACACGCCGGGTACAAGCCTTTGCACCGACAATCGCGCCACGGCGGCGCCGTAGAGTGATACTGCGGCCGCGCTGAAGAAGAACGTGAAGGTCCACAGCCAACTGACTTCAGCATCGGTCCAGTCGCTCGCCATCGCGTCGCGTACAGGGCGCAGCACGTAATACGACGCCATCAGTACCAGCACAAGGGAGAAAGAGGCCAGTGTGGCCCGAACCTCCTCCGGTTCGATGTCGCAGGCTCGTGCCAGCAGTCGCTGCAGTGGGGAAGTTTTGTTTGTCATCACCCGGGCAGGGCCCGGTATACGCGCAACATCTCCTCGCGCTGTTTGGCGTCGGGTACTGGGCCGATGTTTGCGCCCATATTGTCAGCCATGTGGTGCGGCTTAGAGGTGGCAGGAATCAGGTTTGTTACGGCCGGGTGGCCGATGATGAACTTGAGGTAAAACTGCCCCCAGCTTGAGCAGTCCAGATCTTTTGCAACTTCAGGTAAGGCTTGATCCTTGGATCGTTTGAACAGAGAACCGCGCTGGAAGGGGCGATTGATCATTGTGGCTATACCGCGGTCGAGTGCCAGCGGGAGAAGTGATTCTTCCGCTGCGAGGTTGTCGATGTTGTAAGTGATCTGGATGAAGTCCAGCGGCTCCTTGCCCATGATCTCCAGCAGAGCATCGTGGTTGCGGCCGTGTGAAGTGGTAATACCGATATAGCGCACCTTGCCCTGCTCTTTCCAGGCTTTCAGGGTTGCCAGTTGCGTCTCCCAGTCGACGAGGTTGTGCACAGCGATCAGGTCGAATTGCTTCGTCGCCATGCGCTGCGCAGATTCTTCCATTTGGGCGATCCCCTCGTCACGTCCTTCAGTCCAGACTTTGGTCGCGGCAAACACCGGTGGCCGCTCGTCCATGCCGCGCAGTACGTCGCCTACGCGGGACTCCGCCTCTCCATACATGGGAGATGAGTCGATTACCCGGCCACCGCCCTTAAAAAACTCCGCCATGACTTCCGCGAGGCGGGCAATGGTGGCGTCGTCGGCGCCGGCATCGAAAGTGCGGGAGGTTCCCATGCCTATCACTGGGATTTTTTCACCACTGCTGGGAATCGCGCGCAGCGTGGTAGATTTACCCTCGGCAAGAGCGAAGGGCGGCAGTGCGGCCAGTGCTGCGAGCGAGGCGCCGTATTTGACAGCTTGTCGGCGAGTGATCATTGGCGTTCCTCCGTATTTGCTAGCTGCAGTTTTTCAGCGTGCTCAGTTCGGGTCAAGCAACGTTACCCGAAAAGTGGCTAGCCGTCCGTTCTCTTGTGGTTCATGATGACCGTCTCAGTATAGGATAGGTGGCAGCGGAGTGAGGGAAACATCACACATTCTAATTGCGGCAGCAGCTCTACTGCTCGCGGTCAGCCCGTCAATCGACGCGAGGCCCTACGCAGGTGTCTCGGGCCTGGCCGCTTCCGCCGACAGTGCCGCCACCGCAGGTACTAACCCCGCCGGCGCCGCCCGCCTGGACGCCACCACCGCCCGGGCGGAACTGATTGTTGTACAAAGTGAGTCCACCTGGGAGGGCCGTGTCGGCGCGCAGGAGGCGGATATTAGCTCTGAGAATTCCACTACTGTTGTCGTCCCTGCCGTCTACGCGGTGCACCCGATCAATGACGATCTCACGTTCTCGTTTACCTTCCTCGGCTTTGGCTACTCGGACGACTTCGGTGAATGGCCCGGGCAGTATTTTATCGAATCTTATGATTCGCTTTCGGTCAGTGCCTATCCCAGCCTGGCCTACCGCGTGAGCGACCGGCTCTCGATAGCGGGGTCTCTGGCTCTCACCTATGCAAGTTTCAGTCAGGAGCGGGCCATCGCCAATGTTTTCGATCCCGGTTTCGCGGACGGGACCTCAGAACTGGAGACCGACGGTATAGACGTGGGTTTTGGCCTGTCTGCGCTCTACGAGTTGAGCGGGCAAACCCGGCTCGGCCTTGTCTACAATTCCGAGCTGGATCCCACTCAGGACGGTGAGGCGAAGTTTCGAGGGCTGGGGCCAAATACGGAACAGGTGTTAGATCGGGCGGGTTTTATCGGTGCCGATGTGGAAGTGAAGAGCACCACTCCGCAAAGTTTGCTGGCGGGCATCTATCACGAGTGGGACAACGATCACGCTGTGGTCGTTGATCTGGCCTGGGCAGATACCAGTAACTTCGAACTGTCCGAGTACTATTTTGACGGCGAGCAGTTGTCGGCCCATGAGGCCAACTGGCAGGACGTATGGGCTCTGTCCGGCAGCTATAGCTGGCCGGTGAGTGATCGCTGGATGCTCAGCGCTGGCGGAATGTATGTGAGCTCCATGACCGAAGATGACGATCGTATCTTCATGTTACGCATGGATGAGATCTGGGGCCTGGCAGTGGCCGGCGAGTGGCAGTGGACTGAGGATCGTACGGTTGAAATCAATTTCAGTTACCTGACGATCGGCGACGCCCCTATCGAGTCTCCAGCACTGCCGCTGGTGGGCGCGGTCACGGGTGAGTACAGTCAGCGCGACATTTTTATGCTTCGGCTTGCCCTGAACTGGTCCAGATTCTGAGGCCCGTCACTCTTCGGCAAGGTCCGCGCAGCCCTCATACTGGAACGCTTTGCAGATTTCGGTTTCTGACATAGCTTCTTTTGCCAGCCGTCCGTTATTCCGTTCCATATACGCCTGGAATGAAGGCTCGTGTCGCAGCAACATGCGGCCTGCAGCAATCAACTGATCAACCTCATTATTATTGAGCTCCAGAGTGGTCGGCATATTGTTCAAATAGGAGTTGGCATCCGACAACTGGATATGGTCGAAGGAAACCTCTGAGAAGAATATCTTCAGCGGAAGATTTTCCTGATCGGCAATGTGCTGGAAATGTTCTACGTTGGTGCGCATACGCTCGATGGTTTCGTTGTCGTAGCGCTTCATCTGCGAGTCGATATACGCGCTCATTGTGGTCCCCGGTTTCGGTTTCTTGGGGGATTGTTCGATAAAACTGTCTCTATGCACGGCGGCATTCACGAGGATCAGGAGGATATTCTTGATGCCTCTTTCTCGCAGGACATGGAAACGGTCATCTCCCAGGCCTTCAAGTCGGTCGATCATGGTGCGCAATCCCAGATTGTCCGAGATGCCGCCATCTACCAGGTGGATGTAGCGGCGTGACTCAGTGTCGCGATATGACAGCATGTTCTCCACTAACTGTTCCTGGGTCTCGGAAAATTCGCGCTTCTCGGTAAGTATCTGGTAAGCCTGCGTCTGACTGATGTCGCACTGATCCGAGTGGTTTTCCAACACGATGGTAGGGAAGGCCACGGGCACTGCTGAGGAGGCAGTTACGGCGCGGGCCACTTTCATACTGGAAAGGTCCGAGCAAATGATATCGAACAAGTCCTGGTTGAAGGTGAAACGCATGCCCGACGTCAGGTCGGTGGCGTTTATGTCGATGAAAGGCGGGCCCTGAGCCTCCAGGTCTGCAAATGTGGCGCCATTGAATATTGACCTGTCGTAGTAGTCGATAGCCATCTCGGTGCGGTCAAAGCCGCTGAACGCGCTGTTGAACCAGTATCCCGGGCTGAACAGTTTGCGCACCAGGGTGCTCTGCACGTCCTGGCGCAGAAAGGCAGATTCGTAATTGGTGAACAGGTCTTCTCGGTAGAGGCCGTAGTAGGCGGCGGTGAAGCTGCCTCCGGACACGGAGGATATGACATCCACTTCATCCAGTAGCCGCACCTCTGCGTTGTCGCTTTGAACGTAGCTGTCACGGAGCTCTTGCATGACACCGTATGACAGAGCGGCGGCCCGGGTGCCGCCCCCTGAAAAGGACAGCAGGATGAGGGTATCGCCTATGCGCTTACCGTTGTCATTGTTGATCCGGCGATAACCACTGGTTTCGTCAACTGCGGTGATCGCCTGATTGGCTGGTGTGACGGTACTCGCGCAACCCGCCGCCAGCCAGGGCAGGGTCAGGAGGACGGCTAGTTTGCCGCTTGCGCGCATGACAACCAGCCTATAGGGCTCAGAGGCCGACAGTGAGTGGTGTTCGCAGGTTCGTCTCCACCAGGGTGCCCGCAGGGATGTTGATGCTCGAACCGCTGGTCAGGATCGACGCGCCAAGGCCAACTTTGGCCCCTTTCTTGGCGCTGGAGCTGCCCCCGTACAATCCACCGAGGGCCGCAGCCCGGGCGGTGCGACCGGCCGTTCTGCCCGCCTCATTGCCCGTCTGGGCCTTCAAACCCTGAGTGGCTATCTCGTGCATTTCGTCGTTGATCATGATGTCGGTGAATTCGACGGCCATTTCCGATTTGCCTACTGCGCGGCCACCGCTATTGGCCTGGGTAACCCGGCCGTAGACCATGGTGCCTCTGGCCGCGAGGGTGATTCCGTCTACTACCAGTGCGCTTTCCAGCTGGCCGCGGAAGCGGTGTCCGGCACTGTGTCGGCGAGAGTCGATAGCTTCAGACATGCGAATGACGAGGCGGGTGCCGCTGGCGGCTGTTACCGTTTTTGGCTGTGGTGGTGGAGTGGGTGCCGCTTGCGGTTGTTGCTTCTCGCTTTCCTCACGGGTAGCAACGCCCTCGCTGTTATAGATGGCAACCACCTGATCCTCGGGGAACGCTTCAATACCGGCGCCAGTGTCGAACATCATAATGCCGTTACTCATGCCGACCAGATTACCCTCCAGCAGTGTGCCATCGGCGAGCTCGATCGTGTCTGCATAGGCCTGAATCGTAGTCAGACTGCAACACAGTCCCAGGGTCATCAAAATTTTATTCATGGTCACTACCTCTTTAGAAGCCATAGGTTAGATAAATACTAGGTCCATACTGGTCGATGTCGAATGCGCGTTTGCGATTGCCGTTGTCATTGGTGACGTCGATTTCAGATATCTGGTATGAGGCTCCAATGCCAAAGTTTTCGGTAAAACGATATTCTGTGAGTGCGGTGAGAAAGAGATAGTCTCCATCATAGTCCTCGTAGTTGGCACTTAACCAGCCCAGGGAACCCAATACCGCCCACTTCGGGGTGATCATATAACGAGCGAAGCCGCGGATGTTGGGGAGTGGCGCGAGCAATTCTGTCGTATTTCTGGCGACTCTACCCCTGATTGAATCATCCGTATTGCCGTCTTCAACAATGCCGACTTCCGCCTCTATATCGGTCTCTATTTCAAAGGCGTGGAGACCAAACCCCGCGCCAATGTCGAGTTTGTCGGTTTTTATGAAGGAGTAGTCTACCGCGATCAGGTAGGTATCGACCCCGAATTCGGTGTCGAGGCGCGCGCCTGCCTTGTAATCCACGCCATCCCAATTGAAATCACGGCCAGCGGTATTGGAGCCGTCTGCGGACATATTTGTGTAGAACGCCGACAGCGTCCAGTTTTCCTTGAATCGCCATTGGTATTGGAAAAAGAGCGTGGTGGCGCTGTCGTCAAGTCCTAAGGCTTTGTCAAAGTCGATTTCTACTTCGGGGGCGCCGCCTCGGGTGGCGGAGGCGGCGACATCGATGTCCTGCTCGTAGGCGCCGACACGGAAGATATGGGTGTCGCTGATGGGGTTGCCCACAGCTTGTTGGGATCCGGCGATGCACGCCAGCACTGTGGCCGGCAGACAAATACCGCTGGTCCAGTAATTCTTGTATGGTAGACGGAGCATGCCATCATCTCTATTAGGCTAGACTGATGAATACTACCTTTCTGCCCCAGCTGAATCCACGCAAGTTTTCGGTTGGTGGTCACCACATCGACTTTTGGGAGAGATCGATATGATTAGAAAAATTAGCGCCCTGTTCATACTGTCGCTTGTCGCCGCTGTGTCCTTGTCCGCCCAGGCGGAGAAACCGAAGACCAAGGACTTCTCCGGCTGGCTGGAAAGCTACGAGACTCTGGTGTATGTCGAGGAGCGAAATGCGTTCTTTTTCTCCAATGAGAATAAGCGCGGCCACTACGAAAAGGTGATGCTGCATGAAGTCACCCTTTATGGAAAGAATGCCCGTTCGGACAATGAGTTGGGGGTACAGTCATCTGACTACCTTCGCGAGGGGATTCTCGCGATTTTTGAGGACGAGGGCGTGCTGGCAACCGAGCCCGGGCCGAAGGTCGCGCGCTTGTCTCTGGCGATTACCGGTGTGGAAAAGTCGATTGAATCTCTCAAAGCGCACAATCTGGTTCCGGTAAGCGCGGTGTTTCGTGGCGCCAAGAGAGCCACCGGGAACCTGAATACCTATATCGATGTGATGTTCGAGGGGGAGGCAACAGACAGCGTCACAGGCGAGCGAATCCTGGCCATTGTGGCCAAGGGAATAGGCTCAACCGAGAAAAAGAGCGGTGATGAGCTGGAGTTTGATGATCTGGTGCCAACACTGGACCTCTGGCTGGTGCAATACCGCAAGACGGTATCTGACTTCCTCGCAAATAAGGATTAGGAGTCTGCCATGATCTTGGAGATATTCGCGTTGATCGTGCTCGGCGTACTGTGTGCCGCGGCCATCTGGCTAATCGTCCTGATAGGTAACATACCCGGGAACATAGCCCGCACGGCGGAACACCCGCAGGCGGAAGCCATTTCTATCCTGGCCTGGGTGGGGTTGCTCACCGGGGGTATTGGTTGGGGGCTGGCTCTGGTGTGGGCCAAGATCAAGCCCGCTGCGCCGAATGCCGAGCTTTTGCAGCGCGTAGCGGCACTGGAAGAAAAGTTAAAGGAGGCTGAGGCATGATCGCGTTTATCTCAATTTGTTATGCCTGTCTCTACCTGTTGATCTTCAACAAGCTGGGCCTGCTCAAGAAAACGGTCGGAAATATTTGCGCCTTTGCGGGTGTTGGCGTGGTTCTGATCGGCGCGATTGTCTTCATGTGGTACACCTTCTCGCCACTGAGCAGCGACGCCCGGATGTTTCGCTATATCATTCCTATCGTGCCAAATGTACGCGGTGAAGTGATCGATGTTCCTGTGCAAGCGAATACGCCCATCCAGCAAGGGGACGTTTTGTTCCAGATCGATCCAGAACCCTTCGAAATTACTGTGCGCCAGCTCGAAGCGCAGGTCGAACGTCACCAGGCTGAGCGGCAGCTTGCTCAGGTGAATGTGGAGCGTGCTGAACAGCTTCTGAAGGTTCAGTCGGCAGCCCAGATCGACCTCGATACCTGGGTAGCCAATCGCGATGTGGCAGACGCGGCTATCGCCGGCGCAGAAGCTCAGCTCGATAATGCGCGCTGGCAGTTGGGCGAAACCACGGTGATAGCGCCTAGCGATGGCTATGTCCTCAATTTGCAACTGAGGCCTGGCGGTGTAGTGACCTCGGTGCCGCTGGCATCGCCGATGGCTTTTGTGTCGACTGAGACCAATACGGTGTTGGCGAGTTTTAGCCAGGGCGCCATTCGCAAGATCGCTGTGGGTGACACGGCCGATGTTGTGTTCTCTAACGTGCCTGGAAGAACCTTTTCCGGGTCGGTTAGTCGTATTGTCGGCTTGAGCAGTGACTCCCAACTCAGCGCTTCCAGTCAGTTGCCCTCGTTTACGGGTGCCCCGGCGAATGGCCGATGGGCGGTGGGTATCGAGCTGGACGATCAGGAGTTTGCTCGCCAGTTGCCCCAGGGCGCGGGAGGGACAGTCGCCATCTACACGCAGGGTGGTAAACCGGTGCACGTGATCAGTAAGGTCGCGATGCGCATGAGCGCCTGGCTGGGTTATCTCACCTCACCCTGAGGAGGTAGCGGATCGAGCTGCACGCCCAGATGAGCGCAGTGGAATTATGGCAGCGGGCACGGCGAGCTGGCAGTTGCTGCAGCTTGCTTGCCTGTCTGTTCGCGTCGGCTGCCCTGGCCGAAGACGTAGCTGACGTGGAAGGTTTGGCCGGTGAGGAAGAAGAGGTCAAGGTTGCCGCACTGCTGGATGCCAATACCACCAAGGACATGCACGACGACACCACCTTGCTGCGTTCGGTATCTGTGCTGGATGACGAGGGTCTGGTGCTATTCGATGCTCTGCGGATTTGGCTCGGTGGCGCGGTTCAATATGATTACTATAATTTTGATGGCCTTTTCAGTACTCGCAGTGAGGGTGACAAGCGTGAAGGTGTGGGTTTTCGTCGCCTGGAAGGGGTGTTTCGCTCGCAACTCTACGACTGGGGTGAACTCAAGGTACAGTACGATTTCGACGAGGGCCTGTTTCGCGACGTCTATCTTCGCTGGGTCTCCGAACGCCCCAACACTCCCGTCACCATCACTATTGGCAACCAGAAAGAGCCGATGGGTCTGGATAATCTCTTGGGGAATAAATTCGATTTTGCCCAGGAACGGTCCGCGGCGAGCGATGCCTTTGGCGCCTGGCGAAGTATGGGCGTGCGGCTACATAAAGCATTTCAGCTGTCTGCCGAAGAGCGGGCGGTCGATATTTTCGACGATGACACCTCCTTTATGACCACCTCTTTAGGTGTATTCACTGAAGACCTGGAAAGTAGCAATGAAACAGACCTCGCCGTTACCGGGCGTGTCACTGGTGGCCAGTCTCGCGGCGATGGGGGCTTCCACCTTGGTCTGGCAGCTTCGTATCGCGAGGGAGATTACTACAGGGTGAGTTTTCGCCCAGAGGTGCGTGAAGCAGATCGATTGGTACTGGCGAGTCCCAGTGCAGATAGCCAGGGCATTGTTGCTCTGGAGGCTGCGTTTAACTATGGCCGAATGCACCTGCAGGGTGAGGCATACTACTCGCAACTTTTTGGCGACATCGAGGGTTACGGCATCGGCGGCTACGCCGAGCTGGGGATGTTTCTGACGCGGGACCACCGCGAGTATAATGCGCGTTGGGGCATACTGTCGCCGCACCGCCCTGCGGGTAAATACTCAGTGGAAGTGTTCGCCCGGGGAAGCATGGTTCGCGGTGACGACGATGTTGGCGGGTGGAATGACTACAAAGGTCTGACACTTGGCGGCAATTTCTACTATCGCAAAACCAAGGCCAGTGTGAATGTGGTTTACGGCGAGACACGGGAGCCGGTCGAAGAGCAAAGTGACGGTCTTGCGCTTGTGCTGCGGGTCCAGTACCTGTTTTAGGTGTTTTGTTCATCTATTCTTGCTGAAGCGGCGAACTTACCGATTTCCTGCTAAAGATCCCGACTGGCAGCGACTGAAATTTAGTGTCAAGCTTATGGCGTTCGAGCGCGACGATTACATTGAGAATACAGTGGAGCAATAAAATGAATAAGCAACGATCTGGCTGGCGCAGTAAAGCCCTGTGCAGTGTGATAGGCCTGACCATGATGTCCCCAGTACTGGCAGCCAAGCCCATTGTGCGCGACGGAGAGTACCGCTTCCTCGAGGCCCAGTATGGGGATGAGTGGGCGAAAGAAGACAAGGAGATCGACCAGAAGTTGGCCGATATGCGCGAAGCCAATGGCGGTGAGCGCCCCAACATCGTATTCGTATTGATCGATGACGTTAGCTTCGGCCAGATGGGCAAGCCGGCTCTGAACGATGTGATGGGCGTGCAGACCCCGCGAATCAATCAATTTGCCAGTGAGGGAATGTCCCTCAATCGCATGTATACCGAACCCTCCTGTACGCCGACCCGGGCAGCGACCCTGACTGGTCGCCATCCTGTGCGCACCGGCATCAAGGAAGTGAAAGTAGCACTGGTGGGCGAAGGCCTGGGGGATAACGAAGTCACCATTGCCGAGGTTTTGTCCAAGGCTGGCTACAGCACTGCACATATTGGTAAGTGGCACCAGGGTGACATCGAAGAGGCATACCCCCACAACCAGGGGTTTGATTTTGCCGCTTTCCCGCTGCACCAACAGGTGCAGCTGGCGCTGATGTCGCCGGAGTCGGCGCGCGCGAATAACCTGTTGGGTTGGTATGAAGGTACCCAGAGTAACGCGCTGGCGCTGGACAAGAAGTTCAAACCCAATGGCCTGGTGACTGGCGTTGAGGCCCGCAAGGGCGGCAAGGCGCGAGAGGTAGACCTTAAGCCGGGAGAGACCTGGACCCAGGCACACTACGAGCGAATGAATGAGCGCTACCAGCGCCAGACCATCGAGCAGCTGCGTGAAATGGCCGGCAAGGACGACCCCTTCTTCCTGCAGTACTGGCCTTTGTACCCGCTGAACTTCGTGCACCCGGAGCAGGCCCGTTCCCTGAACGGCGGCTTTATGGCGGACAAGCTCGAGGTGATCGATGATTGGTTCGGTGCCATTCTCGACGAGATGGACAAGCTGGGCGTTGCTGACAACACCCTGGTGGTGTTTATGGCAGACAATGGCCTGATGTATCACTATGAGGGCACTTCCGGACAAAGCCAGCTGGTCTACCGTGGCGGTAAGACCGACTTCACCGAAGGCGGCATCCGTGTTGATGCCTACGCGCGCTGGCCCGGTGCGATCGAGGCGGGCAGCCGTGCTGCTGATATCGTGCATGCTTCCGATTTGTTCACTACCTTTGCCCGCGTGGCGCAGGCGGAAAAATACATTCCCCGCGATCGTGTTATCGATGGTATCGACCAGACCCCGGTCTTGTTAAAGGGCCACGGCAATGGTCGTCGCGATTATGTCTATGTGTATCAGAACGAATTGCTGCGTGCCGTGGTCAAGCAGGAGTGGAAAATGCATATTGCTGCGCCCGGTATGCCCGCGGCGGCAGCGGGTGTTTATAACCTCTACCGTGATCCTCGCGAACAGCACCCATTGATTGGTCACTCACTCTGGTCTGGCGCGAGCTTCCAGGACATGACCAAGCGACACATGATGACCATCAAGGCTTATCCGCACAACGAGCTTGGCAAGGATAAGCCCTACACCGGTATCGAAAACCTGCGTCCCGAGAGTGTTGAAACTGTCGAAACGTTTATGTCCTGGCACTAGCGTTATGGCTTCCAGCACAAGAAGGGATTTAATCAAATCCGCCGGCGCTATAGCCGGCGGTGTATCTTTGATGGGCGCTTCTGCTGCCGCGAGCTCGGGTGAGGCCACCCGCCTGCCCGGGATAAAGGTAGCCGGCTATGACTACGATCGAGTCAAGGGCATTATGGATGGCCGCGCCGGTATCGAGGGCGCCGATGTCAGCTTCCACTACCAGGATATCTACTCGGTCAATGAACTCGCCTTTGGTGATGATAAACCCTACGAGGTCAGCGAACTGGGCCTTATTCCCTACGTAAACAAGTTTATCAACGACGGCTACCGTGGCTACACACTCATTCCGATTTTTATCTCTCGCGTGTTTCGCCATCGCAACGTGTTCGTACGAGCGGATTCGGGGATCGAAAAGCCGGAGGACCTCAAAGGCCGAAAAGTGGGGACGCCCGGCTATGGCATGAGCGCCAATACCTGGATACGTGGCTTTCTCAAAGATGAGTACGGCGTAGAAGCGGACGATATGCAGTGGATTGAAACCACAAAATCTTCCGATGCTGGTGAGCTCAGTGGCAGCGGCTGGAGCGCATTTGAGCCCGGTGGTGAGTCGCCGTACTTTTTGCCTGATGGGTTTCCCCTGACGCCGGGGCCAAAAGGGGTGGACGAGGGCGAGCTTTTGCTCAGTGGACAGTGCGATGCATTGATTACCGCGATTACACCGAAAGCATTTATTGAAGGAGATCCGGGTATCAAGCGTCTGTTCCCGGATGTAAAAGCCACTGAACAGGCTTACTTCAAGAAAACGGGTCTTTTTCCTATCATGCACGTGGTGGGAGTGCGAACAAGTGCCATTGAGGAGAACCCGGATCTGCCCATGGCGGTGTATGCGATGTACAGCAAGGCCAAGCAGATAGCGTACGACGATCTGGAGACCACCACATCACTCAAAGTTTCGCTGCCCTGGGTTACTCAGGAGTATGAGGATACGCGGAGGCTGATGGGAGCAGACTACTGGCGATACGGCATTGAAGCCAATCGCAAGGAGTTGGAACTGGTGATGCGTTACACCTATGAACAGGGGCTAGTGAAGCGTAGGGAGGATTTCCTTAAGTTATTCCATCCGTCCACTCACACAACCTAGTTGCCGGAACTGCAATACGCAGTTCCAGAAGCGGCACTTTACTGTCACAAGCTATCTTGCAATCGCTTCAGTAAGCACCTGCCCCTCTGCGGCTGCCGGTGGCAGTATTCCGAGCAGAGCCGATGTTGTCGGTGCCACATCAATCGGGTGTACGAGGCGCGCGTGGCTACCGCGGCGCACACCAGGGCCGACGAAAATCAGCGGTACATGAGTGTCATAAGCCCAGGGGGAGCCGTGCATAACGCCGATGGCTCCGCGGTCGAACATGAACCAGTGTGGCTCCGGATACACATAGATATCGCCTGAACGCGTGGGGTGGTGGTTGTGGGCGACGGCCATTTCTCCCAGTGCTGCTGCCCTTGCCGAAGGTATCGCGCCGCCAATCCCGTCCTTGCGTTCCAGTGCCGCTGCAAGAATGTCGATAGCTTCCTCGCGACGAATTTTCAGCTTGGCCAGTTCTTTGTCGTCCAGGTAAAAATAGGGGCGGAAGTAATCTTTGATGACTTTCTCGTTACCCAGCAATGCTTTGGCCTGTTCTTTCGCGTATTCGACGATCTCATCGCTGTAGAGCCGCTGCGCTGGGTAGCCCTGCTCGCTGGCTTGTTCGGGCATTTCCGCCATGCCGTGGTCGGCGGAGAAGACGATCAGTGTGTGCTCAAGCCCCACCTTATCATCGATGTACTTGAACAGTTCTGCCAGAGTCTGGTCCAGGCGCAGCACCGTGTCTTCGTTCTCGAGGCTTGAGGGGCCGAAGAAGTGATTGACGGCGTCTACGCCGGAGAAACTGATAGAGAGGTAATCTGTTGCCCTATCGACACCCAGGCCTTCGGCCTCGATCAGGGTTTTGCCAAAGTCTGCCAGCAGGGTGTCGCCGGCGGGGCTTACCAGTACCCGGGTATTGAACAGTGGGTGGTTCGCAGGCCCGTAGTTGTGTGGAAAGATCTTGCCGAAGCCTTTGAGATCAACTTCGTAGGGCCTGTTGTCCCTGTCGGCCAGAACGTATTTTTCTGCAGCCAGTGTAAGTTGCCAATCGCTATCTGCGAGCGCTGCAGTGTGGCCCGCGGCGTTCCATTCGCGGACCCAGTCAGGGTAAGCATCACTGTAGTAGCTGCTGGTCTGGAAGTCGCCGGTGTCGGTTGAGAACCAGTAGGCAGTGCCCACCTTGCCTGCCATGGCCACCGCGCTGCGGTCCTTGCCTGAAATGCCGAAAGCTTTACCGCTGGCGGGGCTGCTAATCTTGAGTGTGTCGGCCAGGCCTGGCACCAGAATGCCTTTCGGGGAGCGGCCTTTGGAGCCGGCTTTTAGCTGTGCGGGGTCCACCTGGGCGCCTGCCGCGACGTCATCACGGGTCGGTAGCAGGGGGGCATCCGGATCTTCGATGTTGTAACCCAGCTCGCCTGAATCCGCGTGATACCAGACATTGCCCACCATGCCATGCACAGCGGGTGTTGTTCCAGTAGCCAGTGTGGTGTGGCCCACGATGGTCTCGGTATTTGCATGCAGGTAGTGGGCGTTGGTAAAGACTGCGCCCTCTTCAAGCAGGTACCTGAAACCGCCGCGGCCAAAGTTTTTGCTGTAGCGATCCAGCAGGTCGGCACGCATTCCGTCGACAGTTATCTGGAGCACCAGCCTGGGTTTGTCTGCGAGAGCGTGGACGGATATCAGTGACATTGCTACTACAAGACCGATCTGTCGAATCATGGGGTTTCATCCTGCGGATAAAAAAAAGCCGCAGACGTTGCTGCGGCATTAGGGACTGTCACCAGCTTACATTTTTGGCGTTTGCATCATGAACAGGAATTCCTGCACAGCGGCTTTGGTTTCCGGCCGTTGATTGCTGATGCCATCATAGGGCATGCCGGTAGCAGGCCCTTCGCTGGGGTACTTCTGTTTGCGCATCATGTGACGCTGCAGCATGCGCACAAACTTGGCGCCGCCCCAGGCTCCGATCTCGGTAGAGACGGGCTTCTCTTCGCGAGTATCCCGGAACAAGTCGTAGAAGTCAGCCAGAATGGCGTTGTCCATTTTGCCACCGGGGATGGCCAGCTTGTATTGTTCCTTTACGACGGCTTCCAGAGCGTTGATGTTGTAGAGGAACACGTAGTCGCGACGACCATAGGTGTCGCCATTGAGCCATAGGGAAGTCTGGTCCAGGCCGTCGATGATGCGATCTCGCGGGATGTCATCATAGGCACCGCCGATTCGAGCGAGGGTGGTGTACAAATCCGCTACGTGGACGATGTCACCGACCACAGAGTCGGCCTCAATGATCCCGGGCCAGCGAACGAAGGCGTCAACGCGCACGCCGCCTTCGGTTGTGGCGCCCTTACCGCCGCGGAATACCATTGGGGAATAGCCGGACTGTGGTGAGTATTTGGTGAAATGACCGTTGTCTCCCATGATGATTACAATGGTGTTGTCGGCAATACCGAGCGTTTCCATCTCCTCCATCATGTCGCCGATCCACTTGTCTACCAGCTTCATTTTCTCGACGTAGTTACCGCCATTGGGGGTGGTGTATTCGTCATAGGCGGTGCGCGGGCCTGTCAGTGGGTACAGCGGCCAGTAGTTCAGGAAGAAGGGTTCATCCTCTTTGGCGAGTTTACGCAAGTGATCCATCGCCTGTTCCTGGTAGCGATAGTTCATCTCCTCATATTTTTTCTCTGTCCAGCGTTCGCCAGGTTTGATTCCCACTTCTTTTACCGGCTTGTTGCGTGTGCCTTCAACGCCTAGAGCCATGGCAGACGCGTCGGTGCGCAACCAGCGGTCCATGGTGTAGCGATCGTCGTAGTTGTTGTCACCGATACCGACTGAAATTTCTTCGTTGGCCGCATCGTCATGGTATATCGTGAGCTGGCCCTGTTGATGAATCGGGAACGCCGCGTAGTCGAAGCCCTGGAAATTGGGCCAGGCCTCTTTGATGTCGCCCATGTGCCACTTGCCGATATGGGTGGTGTTGTAGCCGTTCTCGGAAAGAATTTCCGCAAGCGTCACTTCCTTGCCTGCCAGACCGAATCCAGAGATATCAACAGCTGTGTTGCCCATGCCATTGCGATGGGGCTGGCGCCCGGTCATCATCGCCACCCGGGTGGGGGTGCAGGAGGGCTCTGTGTACATGCGCGCCATGCGCATGCCTTCTCTGGCCACCTTGTTGATGGAGGGCGTTTCGTAACCACGAATCATGTTCAGTGTCTTGCTGCCCAGGTCGCCGAAGCCGATGTCGTCGATCAGGATGTAGACAATATTCGGTGGCTTGCCACCGTTGCTTTTCTTGAATTTCTCCAGTGTGGCGTCGAGATCCTTGTCCTCGGCAGCCCACCTTTCGGCATTCTGCTTCTGCAGGACGTAAAACTCGGCGTCGTGGACAAGTGGTTTGGCGGCCAGTGCCTGAGCGCTGAGAAGGCCAGCGCCAAGTAAGGCGAGGCCCTTTTTCACGAGTTTTAATCTCGCTCGTTCGTTGCCGTGGTTCATGCGGGTACTCCTTACCATGCGCAAATTTAGAAGCTAAAGTTGACCCCTATTACGGGGCCCTGCTGGTCACCTTCAAAGCCATAGCCATCAAGGCCACGGCTGCTGTTGGCGTAGTCGAGGTCTACATAGCGATAACCGATGAACGCTGCGGTCAAGTCGGTGAAGCTATAGCCTACAGTAGCCAGCCCCTGAATGGCAGTGTTGTCACTGCCCTCGTAGCCGTAGTCACCTCTGACACGGAGCCTCCACTTTTCCCCCATCCTGGCGGTATAGCGCACGCCGGCAAAGGGGTGCATCCAGCTGTCACCTACTTTTACCTTTTCCGGGAGGATCTGTATGGGCGCGCTGTTGTCTATCTTGATGGTGACGTCCTGTTTGACGTAACGCAGACCACCATAGAGTTCCCATGTGCTGGTGCCGGAGTTAGCGAAACGCCAGGCCATGCCTCCTTCGTACATATAGTCTTTGAAGTCGATGTCGGCTTTGACTTCAACCGGCCCGACAGTGGCTGAGTTCGAGGGGTCGAGTTTGGCGTAGTTGGTTTCTATGAAGAACGTCCAATCGCCTTTATTTGCTTCCGCATGGAGCGAAAACGCAGCGTCAAGGTTTTCCAGAATTTCGTCTTTAAAGTCGAGTTCCAGCGGCAGCGTCTGGCTGCCCGCCGTAGTGTGCCCCTCGACGTTCTTGGCCCAAAGGTAGAGCGGGGCGACTTCGAATGACCATTCATCTTCTGCTGCGATGGCGGCAGTGCCCGTGGTGGCCAGGCCTGTTGCAAGGGCGCTGGTGATAAATGTGCGAGCTGTCAGATTCATGAGGGTAACTCCATTTTCGAATCGTTATTATCCAGTTGTCTATAATAGATCACTGTCACATTAGGGCAACTGATCTTGATCATCGTTGGGTAGGTAATCACTCTTTACCTGAATTGATTTCCTCCCGAGCAGTAGCCAGCAGATCGGTGAAAATCCGAAAACTCTCATTGGCAGACAGCTTCTCCTTGATCAGCCAGTCGAAAGCTTCTCTCTCTAGCTCATCCAGTGTCGTCAGGCGGTCCTTGGCAGGGCGGTCATCCTGGTCGCGAACTTCCATCACTCGCGTGTAAAACACATCCACCCGGTCCTTTTTCTTGCGATCCCGCCAACGGGCGAACCCCAGGAAAGCGGAAATCATCAGGAATGAGACGTACACCATCATATTGATAGTTTCGGCATAGCGCTCGATAAAGCTCGGGTCGTCGCGCTCCAGATAGGCACGGGCGCCTCGATGCAATGGAAAGTTCAGATCTAGTGGGTCGAAGCTTTCATTAATGCCCGAAAAAATGTGTGGCGCTATGGTAGTGAAGCGGGGCTTTTGCTCCAGAAAGGTTCGTGTGAGTTCGTAGATTGCCGCCTCGGAGACGCGCTTGTGGGTAACCAATAGCGTGTCTACAGCAACGGACAGCAGCGGTTGATCGTTGCCCGGTAGATCGTAGGTGAAGGCGGGGATTTCCTTCGACTTCAGCTTGGGGCTGCTGTAGCCGATGCCTTCCTTGTAGAACTCGCGCTGGGGATTGAGGTCGTTATCCAGAGAGAACAGGGCGAAATCGGGCCGCATCCATTGGGTGTTTGAGGGATCGATAGGGCCGAAGTACACAATGAAGTCAGTTTCGCCGGGCACGAATTCGGTGGTCAATATGTAGTCGCCGGGTTTTAGCTCCTGCCGCCGGGTGACCAGGTCAACGAAGGCGATGCCTGCCGCTGAGCCATTCGCGACGTAAAAACTGGCCCCTTCCAGTGGCCGCCGACTGTTGTTGGCTTCATAGACGTTGCTGGCGGCGATATGCAGGACGCTTTCGAAGATGGGAAGTACGGCGCGAATCCCCGGCACAAATGATGTGCTGTTCTCGACGAGAGCCAGTTCGGCAGTGCCTTCTGTGAGTGCTGTGAGTGGAGCCTGGTGGCTGGCCTCTACCGCTTCTTCCACACGCAGGTTTGATTGTTCTTCGAGAATACCTGCCACGGCTTCAACCGCGACCTGACGATACTCGATGAGCTGCATCCGCAGCGCAGACCCGGTGTATTCACACGCGACAAGCGATAATAGGGGTAGCAGAAAGAAAAGTCTGATGAGAGAGTGCATTTTCATGCACTCATTTTAGGCTAATGCTTCGCGTGGGAGCTACCAGTAAATAGTCAGGCCCGCGAGTGGGCCTGACTTGGTCGCTTCGAAGCCGTAGGCGTCATCGTTGTAGTCGTAGTCGAGAAAGCGCGCGCCGATAAATGCCGAGCCCCAGTCCTTGAATCGGTAGTCAAACATGAAGGACGCATTCCAGGCCGAATTATCTGTTCCGCCGTAGCCGTAGTCAGCACGTCCGATAAAGGTCCAGCGGTCATTGATGTCGTGAAATACCCGCATGCCGCCGAACGCGTGCCACCAGTCATCACCGCCTTTAAGTTTGGCCGCAGGAAGCTCTGGTGGGAGTGGGCCATCGATATTGATTTTGGTATTCATCTCCTGGTCGGAGTAGCGGCCGCCGCCAATCAACTCCCAGCGGGTGCCATCGCTATCCAGCATTGCCCACGCGCCGCCGAGTTCAAACATTGTTTCCTTGAAGCTGATATCTGCATTTACGTTCACTGGGCCAATGCTGGCGGCTACGTCCGGATCCAGATCAACGTACTGGTATTCTGAGAAAATTGTCCAGTCACCTTTGCGTGCTTCGAAATGGACAGTGAACACCGCCTCCATGTTTTCCAGGATGTCGTCTTTGAACTCCAGATCTAACGGTGCCGTATTACCGTTGATAGTGGCGTCGCCCTCCATGCTCAGCCCCCATAGGAAGAGTGGAGAAATCGCAAACTCCCAGTCGTCTGCATGTGCGGTGCCCGACGCGACCGTTAACAGTGAGCTGAGCGCAGCGGCTGTTAGCGCAGAATGTGTTTTGCCAATTTTCATGAATTCTCTCCCCGGATTATTTCTTTCGAATTATCTTTGTGAGCAGCGCTACAGTTTGGTACTGAAGGTCACCACAAACTGCGGGCCTTCGATATCCACTGGCCCGACTGTATCGGAGAAGTCCAGCTCTGCGGACATGTAGCGCACCCCGAGACCCAGATATTTTCCCTTGGCGTAGCGGTAGTCCAGGCCTGCACGGGCATAATAGCCCACGTCCCAATCAGACGCTTCTGAACCGGTAATGACGACCGTGCCCGTCGGGGCGACGACTTCCTCGTCTTCCAGTTCCAGCTTGCCGTACATCAGCATCGGGCCAGCGCCTGCGTAGGCCGACAGTTTTCGTGCGAGGCCGCCGCGCACGTATGCACCGAGGTGCATTTCGCCGAGGAACAGGCCGTTGTCGAGATCGAATCGAATCACCGCGCCGTTTTCGCCGCCAATAGTCCCTGAAACGCGGGTGTCGCTGCTTTTCCAGGACACACTGCCTCCCGGGTTGAAGCCCCAGCGCCAGGTGCTGCTGCCGCCCCAGGCGTATTCAGCCTCGAGGCCGCCGCCGAGAATAGAGGAGGGGAATTCGATTTCGGCGTTCTCGCCGTCGAGTTCATCCCAGCTGGCGCTCTGGTCGTCGAGTTGCAGATTGCCGAGGAAGCCCTGGTAAAGTGGCGCGTATTCGGTGTCCTCCTCAGCCTGTATTGCGGGGGCGGCAAGCCCGAGCAGGACAGTTGAGAGAGCGATTGCTTTGATAGGTTTCATTAACTGTTTGCCAGCATCCATTTACGCAGGCGATTGGAATCGCCGAAGGGTGTGAGTTTACCGAAGGAGTTGAGCAAAACGATGGAGACATCCTCGCCCTCGATATTGGCCTGCATGACGAGACAGCGACCAGCTTCGTTGATGTAGCCGGTCTTGGAGAGTTCGATGTCCCAGTTCTTGTTCTTTAGCAGGCGGTTGGTGTTGCCGTAGGTGAGGTTGCCGCGCCCGCGGTAGGGATAGACATCCATGCGGGTCGTGGTGCTGGCCTCGGTAATGAGTGGGTAGCCATCGGCCGCCTCAACCATTTTCGCCAGGTCGCTGGCAGTGGAGACGTTTTCTGACTTCAGGCCGGCAGGGTCGGCAAAGTGACTGTTGCTCATGCCCAGGGCGCGAGCCTTACGATTCATGTGCGCTAGAAAATTATCCATGCCACCCGGGTAAGTGCGCCCAAGTGCAGTAGCTGCCCGATTCTCGGATGACATGAGTGCCAGCAGGAGCATTTCGCGGCGGCTTAAGGTGGCGCCATATTCAAGGCGCGAGCCGGTGAGTCGGATCAGGTCGCGGTCATCCTTGGTGATCGTGATTTTTTCGTCCAGCGGTATACCGGAGTCGAGGATCACCATGGCGGTCATCATTTTGGTGATCGAGGCAATGGGGCGCACAGTATCGACGTCCTTGCCGTAGATGACGTTGCCCTCGTCATCGAGAACGATGGCGGAGGCCGACTTCAGGCCGGGGTTGCCGGGCAGGTCGGTAAATTTAGAGGTGCCGGCAAGGGCAGCTGTTGTAGCACAGGCCCAGATGGCCAGCCCCGTGCACAGGGTCTTGGCAATTCGCATGGTCTTCACGTCCCGGTTGTATCGGGTAATTGTATTTTTCGACCATTCTGCCTCAGGGACGGCGAAATCGCTACCGTCAGCCGGGCTCTGACTCTGCGCCGGCGACAACGCGCAGGAGCCCCCGGAAGGCCCGGCTGGCTGTGGCATCACCGGCGAGGACGCGCGATACATCTTCCGCGATGGGCATTTCAACGCCGTGTTTGGCAGCGAGTGCCATGACTGCGGGGGCACTTTTGGCACCTTCGGCCACCATGGTCATCTCTTCGATGATGTCCTCCATGGAGCGTCCCTTGCCGAGCTCGATACCCACATGGCGGTTGCGACTCTGGGAACTGGTGCAGGTGGCGATCATGTCACCCATGCCGGCGAGGCCGGAGAAGGTTTCTGCTTTTCCGCCCATGGCTGTGCCAAGGCGGGTAATTTCGGACAGGCCCCGGGTAATCAGGGCCGCTCGGGTGTTGTCGCCTGCGCCCTGGCCGTCCCCCATGCCTACCGCGATGGCAATGATGTTTTTGAGAACGCCGCCAAGTTCACAGCCAATGACATCGGTATTGGTGTAAACCCGGAACAGGCCGCTCTTAAACACTTCCTGCAGTTCCTTGACGATGATCTCGTCTTCCATGGCAATCACACTGGCCGCCGCCTGACCCGCCATGATTTCGCGCGCGAGGTTGGGGCCGGTAAGCACTCCTACCGGGTGGCCGGGTAATTCCTGCTGGATGATTTCGGTCATCCGCAGTTGTGTGCCGGCCTCGAGGCCCTTGGTCAGGCTGATCACCGGTACCCAGGCGCGGATGTGTTTGGTGACTTCCTGAAGCACGTTGCGGAAATTTTGCGAGGGAATGCCCATGACAATGATGTCGGCGCCAGCGACTGCTTCGCCGATGTCGTTGGTCGCCGTCAGGCCGCTGTTGAGTTTGGCGCCGGGAAGATACTTGCTGTTGGTTTGCTCGGCGTTGATTTCAGTCACGGTGTCGGGGTCGCGGGCCCAGATGATGACGTCGGTGTTGCGCGCGACCAGCGAGGCTACGGTAGTGCCCCATGAACCGCCGCCCAGAACGGCGACTTTGAGTTGCTTCATGTCTTACTCCTTAACTGGCGCCGCGGCTGGCGACACCGATAGCGCGAATAACATCGATGCGTCGCAGCAACTCACGCAGTTCGCGGGACAGCTCAACCCGGCGCTCCTTGAGGGAATCCGGGCCTCCCTCTGTCAGCTCCCGGCCCTGCAGCATTTTGTAGGCGTTCTTGAAGAGCAGTTTTCCGATGGAGGACTCGCTGGAAATACGCCGCTGTAGATAGGCCTGGCGGCCATAGGTGAGGGCATCGGCGATGCATTCTGCCTGTTCCACCGATTCATGAGCTTCCTTGCGCGCGAGCATGGCAGCAACCACGGAGTAGGCCTCAGCGTAAGTCAGCAGGGTCACGTGAGCGACCAGTGGCGCCATGTTCTGTAACAGCGTGCCGAAGCCTGCTGCGCCTTGATTCAACAAGGTTTCCCAGTCGTCGCTGTAGTGCGCCAGCTCGTCTCGGATCTGTTGATGGAACTCTTCTGTGGGTGCGTAGAAAAATTCAAACTTGAACAGATCGCGCAGTTGGTCCACCTCGTTCCAGAACACGGACACGGCTTCCCCTTCCTGGTTCTCGCTGGCCTTCACCAATGCCAGCTCGATGATGGCCTTGTTGACGAAGAAGTGGATGACAGTGTTGCGGTAGTAACTGGCGACCGGGTGTTGCTCAAGGCCGATGCCATAGACTACCTCGGGACCCTCGTCGTAGCGGGTCACGATATTTTCCTTGAGCATGATGCCCAGAGGGCCTTCCATCTGGTCAGCGAAGTCGCGGTCGAAGTCCGGCGAAATACGCAGCTGCCGACTTTCTGCCCATTGCAGGAGCGCGTTCAGGTCTTCTACCAGTTCAGTTTCGGTGAGGGCTTTGGGCGCAGCACCGAGTAAGCTCATGGTGACAAGTGACGGCAAGGTGATTGGTGTGACCTCATTGGCTTCCACCGCCACTTCAAAGGCGATTTTGGACAGGGCCAGGCGATCGTCCGGGTCCGGCGCCTTTTTAAGTACCACGGGTTCACCGATGTCCATATACACCTTGCCCATCGGACGGGCGAGGCTGCGTACGTAGCCGATGAACCATTTCAGCGACTCGGCGCCCTTGCCGCGACCGGTTTGTTCGGTGGCGTATTCCTCGACATCGCGAATGATGTCGTAGCTGATCGAGACAGGGATGATATGAATGTTCTCCGCCCCGGTATGGTGGCAGGCCTCCAGTACGTACTTCAGCAGGCCGTAGCGTGGCGGCATCAGCTTGCCCATGCGTGACCGGGTGCCTTCAAAGGCCCAGTTCATGGGAAAACGTTTCTCCATCAGGTAGCCGATGTAGTGCCGCAGGGTGATTTTATAGACCTCGTTGTCCTGGAAACTGCGCTTGATAAAAATGGCGCCCGCCCGGTGTAGCAGGTAGCCCAGCCCCGGGAAGTTCAAGTTGGCGCCACCGAACATATGGGGCATGGGGAAGTCGTTGTCGTACATCACCTTGGGTACGACCATGCCGTCGAGGTAGGTTTTGTGGGTCCACAGCAGCATGGATGGATTGTTGCGCACCATGTGTCGGATCTTTTTCAGGGCCACCCGGTCGTAGACGATGTCCTCCTCATAACCTAGGCCGAGGCAGTAGTTGTTGAAGCGGGCGTAGAAGTCGATCCAGAAGGAGGAGGGCGCAGAAACCATCTCCTTCATATATTCAGCTGCCTCCTTCATTAACTCATCTTTGGGGCGGCCGCTGTCTTTGGCCAGCTGCTCGAGATCTGCGTTGTACTCGGCACTGGCCATCAGCGTGGCGGCTACGTGCCGCGGCATTTTGTAGCGCCCACCCTTGAGTTTGCGCTCCTCCATGTCCAGCACGAGCGCAGCCTGGCGAGCCACGAAGTTGGCAAATTCACTCTGCGAGGCGGCGCGTTCGTCCGAGTGCTGATCTTCGAAGCGCTGGCGCAGGTTGGCCATGGTGTCTGGCGCACCCGCCATAAGTGTGACGCGTTCGGGGTGCTCGGAGAGAATCTTCTGGCCCTGGCGCGGGGATGGCTTGCGTGGATCACGCAGTATCAGGTAACGGAGGCGGCCGCGGTTGTCGCCTGAAGACCAGGCGACTCGCAGGGGGGCGATGATCGTCTCGGGTGGCAGCGCCAGGGACATTACCAGCTGGCCGCTGTCGAAACCGGTCTTTTCATCCTTCAGGTCAATGCAAACCTGGGGTGCATCAAAGCTGGCCGAGGGGTCGCTATGGGAGCCTATCCACTTGCGCAACATCTCCTCTTCGAGGCTGTTGCGTGCATCGAGAATGAACAGGACTTTCTGGTTGCTGCGATCTGGCCAGGGGTTATTCTTTTCGTAGAACTGTTCCAGGGTCACGCGAGTTATTTCTCCTGGTTTCTAGTGGATTTCTTTGCCTTCGCCCTGCGTGGAGCAGCCTTCTTCTTTTTTGGGGCTGCCTTTTTTGCAGCGGCCTTCTTTTTGGTGGCCACGCGCTTGCGCTTGGGCTTAGCCTCTTCTGGTTGGCCCAGGGCGCGGGCGAACATATTGCGCACATCGCGCACATGGTCATCAATAGTGTCTATGCTCCAGTCGTCGGTGTCCACAGGAGGCAATATTTCTACGTCGACCGTTGCCGGACGGAATACGAAATCGCCTTTGGGTGCGACATCACCGGCGTTGCGGATGACGATGGGTATCATCGGCACGCCTGCCTGCATAGCGATGTGGAATGCGCCTTTCTTGAACGGCGCCAGCTTCGGCGATACGGTGCGAGTACCTTCCGGTGCCAGCACCACAGATTTGCCCTCTGTGCGCATGGCCTCAACCAGCGGTTCCATTGACTCAATGGCGCTCTTGGCATTACTGCGATCGATAAATACCACACCGCCCATTTCCAATACCTTGCCGAGAATGGGGGTTTCAGACTTGATTTCCTGTTTGCCGATGCCGGCGATGTCTCGCCGCAGCAGGCTGGCAGTGATGACAACATCTGCCTTGCTCTGGTGGTTGAAGACAAACACCGCCGGTCGATGTGACCAGAGGTATTCTTCCCCCTCCACATTGAGGTCGAGGCCGATCAGAGCTGAGGCCGTGTCGGCAAACAATGAGAATGAAAAATTGTTGGAAGCGCGGCGCGAGCCGGTCAGGGCATATATCGGCAGACCTGCGGCGAAACTGGTGACGAGACTGCTGGTGGCAGCCACGGAGCGCACGAACTGGGTCAGGCTGGGGCGGCCACGGCTGCCAAAATTGGCTGCCGGCCAGTGTTTTTTCTGCGCTATGCGTCCCAACTTGTCGCTGGGGTTAAGGGCGCGGGGATGGCCCACGCGTTCCAGCAGCAAAATATCGTCGGTGCTGTCGGAGTAGAAGAAACTGTCGTCGAGGTCACCATCCACCTCGGCGGCGAGGTTTTCCGCAGCATCTACCTTGCCCTGGCCGAAACAGGTCGGGCTGACAACGCCACCGGTAAAGCGGCCATTGGCGACTTCAAGGTGTGTGCACATCACGTGCTCGATATCGAGGTCCCGAGCCGCTGGTTCTACCTGATAGGGCGTCGCGGAGGAGATGATGGATACCGTATGCCCCCTGGCGATATGGGCTTCAATAAGCGCTCGCGACTCTGGGTAAACCTTGCGCGCGATTTGTTTGCGGTAGAGCTCTTCTCCGACCTCGTAGTAGCTGTCCTCCTCAATGCCGCGCATGAACTGGGCATTGACCGCCATCATGCCGGAGAAGCCCAGTGAGCCCATGCCGAAGCTGGTCATGGCGGATGCTAACTCTACAAATTCGCGCGGGGACAGATCGCCGCGGCGCACCTGCTCGCGGATAAATACTGTCGCGGAAAAACCTGAAATGATGGTGCCGTCGAAATCGAAAATAGCGAGGACTTCAGGGCCCTCTGGGGCGTTCTCTATGTCTTCGAGAAGTTGGTCGATGCTGGCCATGGGATAACTCGTTGGAATATCCCCACAAGCATAGCGTAAAAAGGATGAGGATAAAAAAACCCCGAAGCAATCCTTGCTTCGGGGTTTGGGTCAGGGGCAATGCTTTAACTTGTTGCCTTACTAGGTCGTGCCGGCCCGCTACCGGATCAGGTCCCTCTGGCGATGATGGCTGTCTCTGACAAACGGCCATCGGCGTCCCCTAAACGTACTCGCCTTAGCGAAGCGCGCTCACCCCATGCGTGAGTGCGTTTCAGCAAGTTACGACCTCAGTATAAGAGGCTGCTTTCAGAGGGCAAGAAATTCCGTCATGACATTTTCTTATTATTCTTTATAACCAAAGGTTATTTCTTGCGAAAGGTCAGCGTCATGCGATCGGACTCGCCTATGGCGGTCATGGCGGCGCGCATTTCCGGGTTTTCCTCGCTGCCTCGCAAGCGGGGGGGCAGGCGCCACACCACGTCTTCGGCGCCCGGCTTGTCTTTCGGATTGGCGTTGATTTCGCTGCTGGCGACCAATTCAAACCCTGCTTCCTCAAACATCGCAATCACATCGGATTGCTTGAGGTAGCCGCGGCTGCCATCGGAGCCTTCTGCCGCCGCGCTTTCGGGCAAGCGGTGTTGCACGACGCCTACCAGGCCGTCTTGTTTCAACATGCCACGAACACTGGCCAGGGCCTGAGTGCGGGTGCCTGCCGTTTCTTCAAAACGATTGAGATTGTGCAGTGCGCGGATGAACAGGAAGCGATCTACCGAGCCCACAGCGTCTTCTGGTACCGAGTTGAAGGTGAAGCCTTTGGCTTTGATGCGGTTGTCGGTGAAACCGGCCACCTTGTTGTCAAAATCGCCCATCGCCGCTATACGCTTTTCAACCCACTCTTCAGTCGCGAAACTGAACAGCGGCCACATGCGTGCCACATAGTCGACGCCATACAAGGTGCCGTCTGAGCCGAGGTAGGGCGCCAGTATTTTCGTGTACCAGCCGCTACCAGGCAGTGCTTCGGCCACGGTCATGCCAGGCTCTACCTGGAAAAATGAGAGAGTCTCTGCCGGGTGACGGGCGCTGTCGCGCGCGCGGTCCTCTTCGCTGCGCGCTTCTACGATGGCAGTGAGGGCCGGATCGATGTCAGCGGCGAAGGTGGCAGTGGCGCTGCAGGCTGACAGGGCAGCCACAGCAAAACAGGTTTTTACAAAACGCATGATAGTTCCTCTCTATTTCGCCCCGCTCGCGCGCGGTCTGGCGCTGGGCAGTGTAGCCGGGATTTGAGTCCGAATATATACTGCGCGTCTGTTCATGCGCCCCCTGTTCCAGGAGCAACACCAGCTTGACGTCACAGCAGCTTATCCGGTTCGCCCCTTCGCCCCGTCGCGTTTTACTGGTTTTGCCAGATCGGGTGGGCGAGGTCGCTATGGCAACGCCATTCATCCGCGGTCTCTTCGCGCGATTTCCAGAAGCGCAGATTCATTTGCTGATGAATCGCCCTCTGCTTCCGCTGCTCGAGGGAAGCCCCTGGCTGAACCACGCCCACTTCCACGCGCCTCGCGACAAAACACCCGAGGCGAAGTCGGCCCGGCAACAGCTGTTGAGTGAACTAAAAGCGCAGGAGTTTGACCTCGCGGTAATGTTGCCCGATTCGCTGCGCAGTGCCTGGCTATGTTTTCGGGCGGACGCCAAACATCGACTGGGTTTCAGTCGCAATGGGCGTGGATTGCTACTCACCGATCGAGTTGCTGTTCCGAACAAGATCAGGGGTGGCTATGAGCCTATGCCCCTTTGCGACTATTACGCGGTGCTTGCAGCCGCGTTGGGGATGGCACATCCCGGTGACGAGCTACAGCTGTTTCTCGTTGATCACGCTGATGCCGCTGTCGTGCAGCGCCTTGCCGGAGAAGGTGTTCGCCCGGAGCAGCCGTTGGTTGTCCTGTGTCCCGGCGCGGGCTTTGGCGCGTCCAGGTACTGGCCACCAGAGCGCTTTGCGGAGGTGGCTGACCAGCTGGTACGGCGTTTCGGTGCAGCTATTGTTATTCCACCCGGGCCAGGCGAAGAAGCATTGGCAGAGCTTGTTCGCGACGCCATGCATGAACAGTGTTTCCTGCTGACCGAGCCCTGTCTCAGCCTGGGAGAGCTCAAGTCGTTGATCGCTGACGCAGACCTGCTGCTGGGGAATGATACCGGGCCGCGCCAATTTGGCCGCGCCTTCGATACGCCCCTGGTGACCGTGTTTGGCCCCACCGAACAGCGTTGGACCGACACCTCATACGTCAGAGAAAGCATTGTAAAAGTCAATGTGCCCTGTGGGCCCTGCCACAAAAACGTGTGCCCGTTGGAAGAACAGGTATGTATGACGCAGGTGACTGTAGACGCTGTTGTGGCGGCCTGCGAGGAGCAACTAAGGCCGCAGCTCTAGGAGCGTCTCTCCAGGCGAAGTGACCGGCGCCGTATCTCAGTTTTGCTGGCCGCTGGGGTCATGCCCCGCTGCCTCTGGCACGGCTATGATGTCGCTCTTCATAACAGAATAAGAGATCGCTACTATGGCCAAAGTCCTGATCACCGGGGCCACCGGTTTTATCGGTAATCACGTTACGCGTTTGTGCCTTGAGCGCGGCTACGAGGTGCGTGCCATGGTTATGCCCGGCGAGGATCGTTCGCCACTCGACGGTTTTGAAGTCGAGTTTGTCGAAGGCAATCTGTTGGATCCGGCGTCTCTCGAGCGGGCCGTGCAGGGCGTAGAGAAAGTTTTTCATCTCGCAGCCCTGTTCGCTATCTGGACCAAGGACCCAGACCTGCACTACAAAATCAACGTCAATGGCACCGAGTCACTGATGCGGGCAGCGCTGGCTGCCGGCGTTGAGAAGGTGGTCTACACCAGTAGCGTCGCCGCTATTGGTATCCCCGAGAACGGGGCGAAAGCGGACGAAACTACACCGTTCAATTCCTGGCCCTGGGCCAGTGAATATATCCTCTCCAAATATCTGAGCCATCAACTGGTCAAGGGACTGGTCAGCGAGGGTCTGCCGGTAACCATGGTGATGCCGGGGCTGCCGTTTGGTCCTGGTGATCGGATGCCCACACCCACGGGCACCATGATAATCCGCACCCTGCAGGGCAAAATGAAAAACTATTGGGACGGTGGCGTGTGTCCGGTTGACGTGCGTGATGTTGCCGCAGGCCATGTGCTGGCCATGGAGAAGGGGCGGGTTGGCGAGTCCTATATTCTGGCGAACCGCGAGGGCAATATGGCCAACCAGGACTTTCTGCAGATGATTGGTCGGATTGCCGGGGTCGACAATGTCGCTACCACCGAGGTGTCCGGCAAAATGATGCTGCGTGTGGCGAAGCTGGCGGAACTCTGGACATCGATCACGGGCAAGGCACCGATGACCACGGTCAAGAATACCCGCTACATATTGCAGCACGGCTATGTGAACCCGACCAAGGCCATCGAGGAACTGGGCCTGCCGCAGACGCCGATTGAGACCGCTGTGCGCGACTCTGTGGAGTGGTTCCGGGCCAATGGCTATGTTTAGCCGCTGAGTTCTTTATTTCTGGCGCTGCGCACCGGATACTGGGTGACATCAGAATGAAAACCGGGTTTGGCTGCATTCATGCGATTCTTCCTGCCGCTGGCGTTGCTCTTCATGTTGGCCCTGGTGCCGCGCCTCTACAGCGCCCAGACGCTCGGCTGGGGCTGGGACAACCCGGATAGCTTCACGCTTATCAACTACGATGAAGGGGGCTCTTGCAGATCAGCACTGCAGGGGTTTTCCTACTCGCCTTTTATCGGTTACCAGACCATTGCCCTGGCGAGTGTTGTCGGTGCCGGGCCGCCCGCTTCTACTCTGGATGATGCCGCAATCGCAAAGCGCTATTGCCATTCGTCTATTCATGTTCTGGTGGCGCGCAGCTACTCGGCGTTACTGGGGGCGGGCACGGTGGTGGTGCTGGCGCTGCTCGCGTTGCAACTTGTTCCGGCCCAGCCCGCTGTTGCCTTTACCAGTGCTGCGCTGCTGGCGCTCTCGGGCTTTCATCTCAGTCACTCGCAAAGCGGCACAGTAGACGCTGCATCCACATTCTTTATTTACAGTTTCCTGGCCGCGCTCGCGTGGGCGGTGCGACGGCGCTACAGCGAGGGTTTTCTGCTGGCGCTGGCACTGTGTATTGCAGCGGTGTGGACGAAGTATTGGGTCTTTGCCGTATTTGCCTGGCTGGCATTGGTACCTGAACCGTGGTGGCGATATATCAGCCGTGGCTTCAGCCGTGGCCGGATTGCTGCGCTCGTGGTTGCAGCATCGGTGCTCGTGGCGGCGATGGTCAACATCGCCTGGCCGCAATGGGGCCTTGTGCCACTAGCGCTCGTGTATTTCGCGATCGTGCCCTGGCGCGCTGTGGCGCGGCCCATGGCATTGTGCTGGCTGCTGTTGCCTGCGCTGTGCTGGCTGTTTTTACAGGTCGACCTGATTAACGCCTATACCCAGGGCGGTGGCGGCGGGCGATTTGGCTCGGGTTATAACGCCATCGGTGAGAATAAGTGGCTGCGCAACCTGTTCAACATTCCCATGCTGTTGCTGGTGGCGCTGGGTCTGCCGGCGCTTCTGTTTGTACCCAAAGGCGTCAGCAAGTTGTTGAGCCTGACGGAAGGCCAGCGGCTCTGGGTGTGTATGCTGCCGGTGCTGGTATTTCTGCTATTCATGGCGTTTCTGGCACCCGTGACGTACTACCGTCACTATTTACCGCTGTTACCTGCAGTGGCGTTGTTGGCGGCGCTGGGCCTCCACAATACCGCCTGGGGTCAGCGTCGTTGGTTTCTGGCCTTGTTCTTTGTCTGGCCAGCGATGCTGGCCTGGGACATGGTGAGCGATTATCACAATGATCCGCGCAAGGCGCTGCGCCCGTGGTATCAGGAGCACGTGGGCGCTCAGGTGTTCACCAGCTATTACGTAAATCCGCCGCCGGGGCGTAACGCCTTGTTCCGCCCGGAGTTTGCCGAGGGTGATGGCGCTGTTCTGCGGCGGGCAGACTATTTGATCCTTAGTGAAAACTGGTACGACACTGCCTTTGCCAATGAACTCAATGGCCCGCTGGTCAGTCGTCAGGAGAACCTGATCAAGACCACGCCTGAGTACACCGCGTTCTATCGCAGCGCTGTGGCCAATGAGCATCCGCTGCTGGAACTGGAGCGGGAGATAGACCTGCATCACTTTATGCCCGAGATGCTTTTGCATCGCGCGCTCTACGGCAATGTACAGCTCTTTGTGGGCGACCTTAAACTATTCCGGATACGCGAGTGAGCGTGCTACTGTGACACGCTGATGGAATTTGGAGAGCGGTTTTGCAAACCCTGACGGTCGTCGTGCCGGTCTACAACGAAGTGGAGGTGTTACCCGCGTTTCACTGTCGCCTGAGTGATGCCCTGGCACAACTCGATGTCGATGGCTGTGTCCTCTATGTTGATGATGGCAGTGACGAGGCATGTGCGACAAAGTTACGCGAGCTGGCACAGGAAAACGACGACGTTGGCCTGCTGGTTCTAAGCCGCAATTTCGGCAAGGAAGTTGCGGTGAGCGCAGGCCTGGATCATGCGCAGGGTGATGCCGTGGTATTGATCGACGCCGACCTGCAGGACCCCCCGGAGTTGATCGCTGAGTTCGTGCAGCAGTGGCGAGCCGGTTACGACGTTGTCTATGGTCAGCGCACCGAGCGCCGTGGTGACTCCGCATTCAAACGTACCAGTGCTTCCGGATTTTATCGCCTGCTGGCGATGTTGAGTGATGTTGATATTCCCCGCGATGTTGGAGACTTCCGTCTGCTTAGCCGGCGCGCCGTCGAGGCGCTTAAATCCCTGCCGGAGCGACATCGTTATATGAAAGGGCTGTATGCGTGGATAGGTTTTCCGCAGGTAGGTGTTCCCTACGTGCGTGAACCCCGGGCCTCCGGTGACAGCAAGTGGAACTATTGGCGTCTTTGGAATTTCGCCATGGAAGGTATTACTTCCTTCTCTGAGCTACCGCTCAAAGTGGCGACCTATCTCGGCATGCTGGTGTCGAGTTTTTCATTCCTGTACGGCCTGTTCATGATTGTGCGAACCCTGATATGGGGGAATCCTGTTCCGGGTTACCCCTCGCTGGTGGTCATCGTATTGTTTCTGGGTGGCGTGCAGCTGATGTGTCTGGGCGTGATGGGTGAATACCTTGCGCGTACCTATACCGAGAGCAAGGGGCGAGCCTTGTATTTCACCCGGGAATTCCATCCTCCTCGTGACTGATCGCTCGGCCAGACAGTCGCCCGACCTGCAGCGCATATTGTTGTTCTGTGCCGGTGCCGTGCTCTTTCTCTCTTTTGGATATACCGAGATGGCCGGCTCCGACCTGTGGTGGCACATCGCCGCTGGCAGGGAGCTACTGCAGACTGGAACACCGTGGATGGTGGACGACTGGTCGTACTCCGCCCATGGCGATGACTGGCTCAATCACGAGTGGCTTGCTGACATTGGGTACTTCGGCTGGACTCAGTTGTTCGGCATACAGGCCCTTGTTTATTGGAAGTGGCTGGTCGTTGTAGCGACATTCGGTATATTGCAGTGGGTGCTGTGGCGCGTGGGCGAGAACGGCTTCGCTGCGTTTTTGTGCGCTGGCCTCGCTGCTGCTTTGGCCAGCCCATTTGTCGATGTTCGCCCTCACCTTTATACACTGCTCGGTTTCAGTGTGCTGCTCCTGCTAACACTGCAGCGGACGCCCTCACGCTGGGTACTGGCGTTGTTGTTCCTGGTGTGGGTGAATCTGCACGGCGGTTTTTTCTTTGGCCTGATGGCATTGGCGATTCTGGTTTTTCCCTGGCGCGATTTCAGTGTGAGGCAGCTCAAGGGCGCGTTTTTGACCGGGCTCGTCTGCCTGGCTGCCGCCGCGCTGAACCCCTCCGGCTTCAAGACGTTTCTGTATCCATTGGTGTACGCCTTTGACCAGAGTTCACCGTTTCGAGAACTCGCTGAGTGGCACTCGCCGTTTCGCCCTGGAGGTATCCAGTCGCCGTTGTTCTTCTACGCTATATGGCTGCCCGCTTTTGCCGTTTTCTATGCGGTACCTGCCGTGCGCCAGCGAACCGGTGTGCCCTGGGAGGCGTTGGCACTCACAGCGCTGACCCTCGCCATGGCGCTCACCAGTCGCCGCTTTATCCCCATCTACGGGATGTCGCTGGCGCTGATGCTCGCGCCTCTGCTGGGGCTGGCATTGTCGCCCGTCCGGCACAGGGTGTTGCAGGTGGGCTTTGCGACAGCATTCCTGTTGCTGGCGCTGATGCGCACACTGCCGTATTCGCTACAGGCCGCACCAAATTTTCATTACCTCACAGCCGAGTATTCCTACCCGGTGGATACCGTGGATTTTATGCTTGCCAATGAGTTAAGCGGCAATGTCTTCGCACTGTATAACTGGGGCGGCTACCTGCATTTGCGCAGCGATGGCCAGTTGAAAGTGTTTATTGATGGCCGAGCGGACACCCTGTACCAGAGCGAGACCTATCATCAGTATGTGGCCGTGCAACGTTCTCAGCCCGACTGGATTGAGCGGGTGGAACAATCGGGCGCAGACTATTTTCTGTGGCCGATAAACCGCAGTGGCGGCGCAGAAAAATATCGTCAGCTCATGGCAACGGGCCGCTGGCAGGGGATCTACCAGGATTCAGTGTCTTGGCTGGCGGTGCGCAAAGAGGTGGCGGTGCCGAACGAGTTTTCATTGCCGTCCGAATCTGCGATGCGAGTGCTTACCGAGGGAGTGCAGGCGGCGGGTGCGAATCAGCCAGAAGAGGCGTTGGCGCGAGCCGTGGTTGTGCGGGAAAAACAGCCCTGGCATCGAGGTGCCTGTCAGCTGCAGCTGGATATGCTGCGCCGACAGGGTAGGTTGGATGTGGCGCAGGAAGTGTATTGGGACTGTATGAGTTACTTCCCAACAAAATACCTGCGTTAAGCGCTAGCTCGCAGCCAGGTACTCGCGCGCAATTTCCTCGCCCAGCTGGCCAGTTAGCTGGGCGCTATTGCCCATGCTCAACTCAATCTGGCGCGCCTGCAGGCAGTAGCGGAAGAGGGGGTAGTCCCGGTCTACGCCGGTGCCACCGTGGCAGTGCTGGGACGCCTGGCTGACCCTGTGGGCGGCATCGCCGCACCAGATTTTGGCGATGGTGACCGCCTCACTCGCCGGCCGCCCCTGGTCTATCAATGCTGCCGCTTGCTGGGTGACGAGGCGCAGGCACTCGACGTCGATATAGCAATCGGCAACCCGGTGGCTCACCGCCTGGAAGGTGGCGATGGCGCGGCCAAACTGTTCCCGTTCAGTGGTATAAGAACCGGTGGTGCGCATCATTTTGTCGCACAGGCCCACCATGGTGGCGCACAGTGCGGTGCGGGTGGCCTGAGTTGCCCAGTTCATAGCGTCTATCGCCGCCGCGCCGCTAGCGATGATCTCTTCGGCAGGCACCTGAACATTTTCCAGGGTAATTTCGTGGCGCAGCTCGTTGGCGGTCACCAGCTGTGGTGTGAGGGTTACGCCGGCGGCCTTTGGGTCCACCAGGGCGACGATCAGTTGTTCGTCACACTTCGCTGACAGCAGGATGCGCTGGGATTGCTCGGCGACGCTGGCGCAGATTTTCGTGCCACTAAGGGCATAGCCACCGTCAGTTGCGGTTGCTGTAGTGGCCGGAGCCGCCGGGTTGTCGTTGCCATATTCCTCGAGCGCGGCCGTGACCAGACTGCCGCTGGCTATCGCGGTGAGCCATTGCTCCTGCTGAGCGTTGCTGGCAAAACGGCGCAGGGTGCCTGCAGCACTCACCAGCACCGGTACGACCGGGGCGGCGGCGGCCGTGCGACCGACTTCCTCGCACAATGTGGTCAGGGCGTAGAAGCCAAGGTCGGTGCCGCCCTGGGCTTCGGCGATGTCCAGGCCCAGCAAGCCCGCCTCCGCCAGCGCTGTCCAGAGTGTCTGGTCAAAGCGAACATGCTCACCGTCGAAGGCCTTGAGTTGCTCGACGTCACTGAAGTCGTTGAGGATCTGTTGGGCCAGCTGTTGGGCGCTGGTGAGCTCTTCTGCAATCGTGAAATCCATGTGCTTCTCCTAGCGTGTGCGGGGCATCCACAGCCCCGCCATAGCGATAATGTCGCGCTGTACTTCGTTGGTGCCGCCGCCAAAGGTGAGGATGGATCCCACGCGCCAACGGAACTCAAGTTTGCCCTGCAGTACTGCCCCCGGTGAGTGGGCCGCGATGCTGCCAGCGGCGCCCATCACTTCCAGTAACAGCCGATAGAGCTCGACAAAAAACTCGCTACCGTAAACCTTGGCGGTAGAGGCATTGGCCATGTCCAGCGGGCCCTGATCCATCGACCAGGCCTGCTTCCAGCACATGATTTTGAGAGCCTCCAGGCCCACTTTCACCCGGGCCAGGTTGTGCTGCACCCAGGGTTGCTCGATGACTTTGCCGCTCCCTGCCGCATCGGTCGCCGCGGCCCACTCAGCCACGCTTTCGTACAGCGCGTGTACTTGACCGTGGGTAAACAGCGACAGGCGCTCGACATTGAGTTGGCTGGTAATGAGTTTCCAGCCGCCGTTGATCTCTCCCACCCGGTATTTGTCGGGGATACGGACGTCCTCGTAGTAGGTGGCGTTGGTACGCGCGCCCAGTGTGCGCACGGGTGTGCAGGAGTAGCCGGGCGTATTGGTCGGCACCAGGAACATGGTCAGGCCTTTGTGTTTTTTAGCCGGGTCCGGGTCGGTGCGGGCGGCCAACCATACATAGTCGGCGTAGTTGGCGAGGCTGGTCCACATCTTCTGGCCGTTGATAACCCAGTCGTCTCCATCGCGTTCGGCCTTGGTGCGCAGGCTGGCGAGGTCGGTGCCGGCATTGGGTTCGGAGTAGCCGATAGCGATCGTGACTTCCCCGCGCTTGACGCCGCCCACCACTTCTTGCCGGACCTCGTCATTGGCATGTGCGGCAATGACCGGAGTGCAGGCCTCTGTGGTGAGGAAGGGGTAGGCAAAGCCGGAGCGAATCACCTCATCGGTGAAAATGTACTGCTCGATATGGGAGAGCTCTTTGCCGCCCAGGTCCTTGGACCAGCTCAGGCCAATCCAGCCGTCGGCCCCCATGCGGGCATACTGTTTGCGAAATTCCGGCCCGCCGCCTTCCTTGAGCTCGTTGTCTTTCATTTCCTCCCGCAGTTCGGGAGTCATGACGGTCTTCATATAGTCCCGCACTTCCTGCTGCAGGGCTTTCTGCTTGGTGGATAGTTCGATGTTCATGGATTCAGGTCTCAGCTAACAGCCTCGCAACCATTTCCTCCGCTTGTCGGGCGTAAGCACCGCCGAACAGATTGAAATGATTGAGCACGTGGTAAAGGTTGTATAAAACTTTACGCGTGCTGTAGCCGGGATCAATGTCCCAGGTACTGCGGTAGGAGTGGTAAAAGCGATCATCGAAACCACCGAATAGCTCGGTCATAGCGAGATCTGCCTCCCGGTCGCCGTAGTAGACCGCTGGGTCGAAGAGGACGGGGGCCCCCGTGTCATCCGCGCCGGTATTGCCGCTCCACAGATCGCCGTGGAGCAGGGCAGGCGGGGGTTTGTAGCTTTCGAAGAAGTGAGGGAGGCGATCCATCAGGCGCTGGCCGGCGTCGATTAGTCCTGAGCTGGCACCGTTAGTGGTGGCCAGCCTGAGCTGGTGGCCCAGGCGGTGCTCGCGGTAGAAACTAACCCAGTCGGTTGACCGGGTATTGACCTGGTCTGTGGTGCCGATGGTGTTGTCTCGTCCCCAGCCAAAGCTGTGGGCAGAGCTTCGATGCAGCGCTGCCAGTTGTTCGCCGAGCAGGGTGCTGCTGCGGGAATTGCCAGAGTAGAGGTCGATATGTTCCAGAGCCAGCCAGGCCCGACCCACCTCTATGCCCGTAGCAATGGGTGTGGGTACCCGAATGGTTCCGCTGTCAGCGATGGCCGAGAGGCCGGCCGCTTCGGCTTCGAACATCGGCAGGAGGGCTTTTTCGTTCAGCTTGACGAAGAAGCGTATGCCGTCCCCCTCCAGACAAACCGCCTGATTAATACAGCCCCCGCCCAGCGCTCGCCCTCGTCGGGCAGAGAACGGCCTCCCGATCGCCGCCGAGATTGCCTCAGATATCCCCTGCCAGTCCCGCAATAGCCTCTTCCTTGTGCCTCGATATAGGGTGTTGAGCTCTTGGGGCGAGATGCTTATAATGCCCGCCCTCTTTAGGACTATAGCTCAGTTGGTTAGAGCGCTACCTTGACATGGTAGAGGTCCCCAGTTCGAATCTGGGTAGTCCTACCAAACAAAAAAGCCCCCGCATCAGCGGGGGTTTTTTGTTTGAAGGCGGCTATATACTGCCGCCGCGACGGCAAGTGGATGCTTGGTGTCCATGTGCTCGTTCTCCTGACTCTGCGGCAGAGGCTCATGCCGCGATTACCGCTTCTTTGAGCATAGACTGCCCCAGGGACAAGCCATGCGACAGTTGCCTGTATCTTGTCTATCCTCAACGATACGCACGCGAACTGGAGATCCTCATGCCATGTTGGACGGCTTCCTAAGCCAGGCCCTATGGTGCAAAAAGGGATACCACCGGACCTGTGGATATCCAGGAGCGCGCCTACACCTCACCAATCTGGTATAACCCGTGAGCATTCGCTAGAACACAGAAAAGGCATCGCCAAAGATTATGAAAAACATGACGAAAAAACTGCGTAGCTTGTGCCTGGTTGCTGTCGCATGCGTGCTCTCCACGCAAACCGCTATCAGCCATGCAGCCGACAAGCCCAATATCCTGGTGATCTGGGGCGATGACATTGGTTGGTCCAATCTCAGCGCCTACCATCGCGGCATGCTCGGTGGCAGCACGCCGAACATTGATCGCATTGCCAATGAAGGAGCGCTCTTTACTGACTACTACGGTGAGCAGAGTTGCACCGCTGGCCGTTCCGCGTTCATTACCGGGCAGCACCCATTGCGCACAGGCCTGTTGAAGGTGGGCATGCCGGGCGCCGATATCGGCCTTCAGGCGGAAGACCCCACCATTGCTGAGTTGCTCAAGCCGCATGGTTACGTCACCGGTCAGTTCGGCAAAAATCACCTCGGCGACAAGGATGAATTCCTGCCCACCAATCACGGTTTCGATGAATTTTTTGGCAACCTGTACCACCTGAACGCGGAGGAGGAGCCTGAGACCTATTTCTATCCCAAAGATCCGGCTTTCCATAAACGATTTGCTCCGCGGGGCGTGATTCATTCCTATGCTGACGGCAAGATCGAGGATACCGGCCCGTTGACCCGCAAGCGCATGGAAATGGTCGATCAGGAATTCACTGACGCCGCTATCAAGTTTATCGAGAAGGCCAACAAGGACGACAAACCGTTTTTCGTCTGGTTTAACGCCACGCGGATGCACGTGTGGACACGCCTTGCCCCCAAATGGGATGGCGCTTCGGGTTACGGGCTCTATGCAGACGGCCTGATGGAGCACGATTATCACGTGGGCCTGCTTCTGGATAAGCTCGATGAGCTTGGTCTCAGTGACAACACCATTGTTATTTATTCGACTGACAATGGCTCACAGACCGGCACCTATCCTGACGCCGGTGTCGAGCCCTTCCGGGGGGAGAAAGGCTCAACCTGGGAAGGTGGCTTCCGCGTGCCTGCGATGATTCGCTGGCCAGGTGTGGTCAAGTCCGGCACGGTGATTAATGACATTTTTTCCCACCAGGACTGGCTGCCCACGCTGCTGACAGCTGCTGGCGAACCGGGCATCAAACAGAAGTTGCTCAAGGGGCATCGCGCCGGCGACAAGACCTTCAAGGTACATCTGGATGGCTATGACCAGACAGACTTGCTGGCTGCGAAGGGCCCGGGTAAGCGCAGCACGCTCTATTACTTTGACGATAACGCCAACCTCAACGCGATGCGCTGGAACGACTGGAAGATTCACTTTGCTTTGCAGATGGACGGTTGGGCTGGTCCACGCGAAGCGCTGAACTTTCCACGCCTGATCCACTTGCGTTCAGATCCCTACGAGACGTCGATTGATTCGGGCCTGTATACGCGCTTCTTCGGTGATCAACTGTGGTTGTTTGTGCCGGTGCAGCAGGAGGTGGGTCAATGGCTGATGAGTTTCCGTCAGTTTCCGCCGCGCCAGCCCACGGCCAGTTTCAGTATCGACAAAATGATCGGGCAGATGCAGCAGATGTTACAGATGCGCGCCATGCAGCAAAGTGGCGCGGCTCAGCGCCAGGGTCAGTAGCTTTCTGAATACCTGCCCCCTCTGGAAAAAGGGGGCAGCGGTTATTCCTTGCCGTCTTCGCGGTAGTCGCCAAATTCACCATCTCTTTTCGATAGCGCTTCGGTGAGCTTACCGCCGCCCTGAGTGGCGGCGATAAATTCCTTGAACGTTTGTTGGTGGGTGGCAAGGGTGCAGATCTCGGTGCCCTGACGCAATCCTGTGCGCAGTCCCATAGCTTCCATCTGGCGGTGCACAGCCCGTTTGTTCAGGGCGAGTATGTCCGCCGGTATAGCGGCAATTCGCTCAGCCTGACCAAGTGTTGCAGACTCCAGGTCGTCCGCGGGGAAGCTGCGGGTGGCCCAGCCGTATTGAACTGCTTCTTCGCCGCTTACAGAATCTCCCGTTAGCAACATTTCCATGCCTTTGCGCATGCCCAGCAACCATGGGTGGAACTGCATGTCGGGCACGCCAAAGCGCACTGCGGGATAGCCAATCTGGGCGTCGTCCGCGGCGTACACAACATCGCAGCCGGTCGCCAGCTCGCTGCCGCCGGCAAGACAATAGCCGTGCACCTGAGCGATCACTGGTTTTGACAGATCCCAGATACGCATCCAGCTTTCCACGACATGACGAGGCCATTGGCTGTCGCCGCCTGCGGTATGGAAGGGGTAGGCCTGGCCCACATTGCCACCGCCAAGGTCGTAGCCTGCGGAGAAGCACTTGCCGGCACCGCGGACGATCATCACCTTGACCTCGGGGTCGGCGTCACCTGCCTGGAGGGCGTGCAATAGTTCGCCGCGCAGCTGATGGTTCAGGGCGTTGCGTTTGTCCGGGCGATTTAGGGTGAGCCGGCGCACGCCTGCTACGGGCTCGTCGATGAGCAGAACATCGTAGCCATCTTCGCCGTAGCGGCCCGTGGCAGCGTTGCGATCATCGTAGGGGTTGGAATCGTTACTCATGGCGTTCTCCGGATTGCATCGCCAGATTGTATGCTGCCGGTCACGTTGAGGTGTTATAGCAATTTATACCGTGGGGCAGGGCTTGGCCCCGAAGCTGGCACCCGGCGCGGAGATACCCGGGTGCCTTAAGACGTGGCGCGACGGTAGTCAGTCGCGCACAGAGTGCTAGCGAATATGCCCAAGCAGGAAGGAAACAAGATCTTCGCCGGAGGGATCTTCCAGTGGCCAGGCCGGGTCGCGGGAGTAGCCCACGCTTTCCAGGCCAACTTCGTCGGCACGTTCCTTGATCGCGATAGCATGCAGGGCGTGGTGCAGGAACAGGTCGACGACGTTATCGAGGGAGGTCGTGAAATTCTCCGTGTAGATCGGCGCATCTCCGGAATCCATCAGCTCGAGCATGTCGACTTCGGCCCTGTAATCAATAGTTTCCTGGTTCTCCAGCTCATCCAGACTGGCGATGCCGAGGAACGTCAGCAGGTAGTTGGTCTGGCCCAGTGCGTCCACCAGGGTAATAATATCGGTGCTGCCCAGAATTGGCTCAAGCGGTTCCGTTAGCGGCAGTAGCACCTCACCCCAATCAATGATGTCGTACGTGGACTGAGTCACCAGCGCGCCAACCGCCTTCACGCGAGTGGATTCACGCAGAACTTCGTCGTCATTGCCCGGGTCGGCCATGTCGTCATGAGTGCCCAGCCAAAGGCTGGAACCAGCGCCGGCCGAGACGCCGTAGAGGGCCACGTTCTCCACGTCCAGGTTCAGGCTCTCGTAGTAGTAGCGCATGAACTGCAGGGCGCGAGCAGTGTCTTGCATGGAAGTGAGAACACCGCCCTGATCGGCCGCGGCCTGGGTGTCACCGCCTTCTTCTGGCACCGTGAGCAGGGTGTAGTTAATGGTGGCGTAAGCGACGCATTCCTGAAGAAATGCACGGACATCGTCGGCAAAGTTAGTGTGGGCGCTGCTCTTGTCACCGCCTGTGAAACCGCCGCCATGGATGTAGATCACCAGCGGGGTCGGGTCGTCACAATCAGGCAGGTAGATGTCGAACAGGTTGCGTTCGGCTTCACCATAGGCCACATCGGCAGCAAATTTTGCGCTGATATTCGGTAGGTCGATCGGGGCCGTCGTGAATGTTAGATCCAGCGCTGGCCGCGCCGGCTCTACCGGTTCCTGCGGGCGATCTGAGGAGCTGTCGCTGCACGCGACAAGGAAAGCGCCGATAATTATGGGCGTCAGGGCACGGATGAATTGCATGTGGATGGTCCAAAAGTTACTTTGACGGTGGAGATTAACACAATGTGTTCGTCGATCACATTTTGTTCAATTCAATTATCTGGACGGAATTAAGCCAATGAAGAGAAATCGCCTCGGCCGTAGCGGCATCGTCGTTTCCGACATCTGTATGGGCACCATGACTTTTGGGAATCAGGCAGATGAGAAGACTGCTTTCGCGATCATGGATGCTGCCTTCGATATCGGCATCGATTTTTTTGACACCGCGGAGGTGTATCCGGTGCCACCGGAGGAGCGCTACATGGGGGTCACCGAGGAGATCGTAGGCCGGTGGATGAAAACCAAGCCTCGCGATGCGATTATCCTCGCCACCAAGGTGGCAGGGCCCGGTCACGGCTGGATTACCCCGCCTGTTCGCGCTGGCAAGTCCGGCCTCGACCGCCATCATATTATGCGGGCTGTCGAGGGTAGCTTGCGCCGGTTGGACACGGATTACATCGATCTGTACCAGACCCACTGGCCAGATCATGGCTACTACTACGAGGAAACCTTGCGCGCACTGGAAGAGCTTGTAGATGCGGGCAAAGTCAGGGTGCTGGGGTGTTCCAACGAAACCAGCTGGGGCTTGACCAAGAGTCTGTGGGCCGCGGACAAGCATGGCCTGCCGCGCTACGAAACGATCCAGAATAATTTTAGCCTGAACAGCCGTCGCTTTGAGGACGAGCTGGCCCAGGCTTGCCGTGCGGAGGGGGTCAGCCTGCTGCCCTATTCGCCGCTGGCTGGCGGTGTGCTCTCGGGGAAATACAATGATGGGGCCGCGCCGGCTGGTGCTCGCTTCACTGACTACCTGACAGGGGGAGAGCGTCAGCAGAAAATGGCGCGCCGTTTTATCAGTGAAGAGAGTGTCGAATCGACCAAGCGCTTCGCAGCCATTGCGGCGGATGCGGGCTTGTCGCCTGTCACCATGGCGGTTGCCTGGAGTAAGCAGCATGACTTCGTGGCGTCCACGATCGTCGGCGCTACCAGTATGGATCAGGTCCCGGATATTCTCGCAGCGGCAGACGTCACCTTGACGGACGAGACTATGGCGGCGATCAACAAGGTGAGCCGCGAGATTAAATATCCGATGGGATAATCCCTGTGGATCAAGCAAACTAAAAATAGACAGGTCTGGAGAGTAAGGTGATCAAGAAACTGTTGCTGGGGCTGTTGTCCCTGATTGTTGTCCTCGGTGTTGCCGCGGTCCTCTTGCTGGGGCGCCCGTCACCGCCGGATCGGCAGCTCTTCGTCAACGGCAAGATACTCACCATGGATGCCGGCAACAGTATCGTCAGTGCTGTAGCGGTTGAGGGCGAGCGCATTGTTGCAGTGGGCGACGAGGAGGCACTGGCCGCTTATCGCGATGGGGCTGACGTGATCGACCTCGGTGGCAGGGTGATGATGCCCGGCGTCATCGACGCCCATGGACACTTCCCGGGTACGGGTACCCGAGCCATCATGGCCGACCTGAATAGCCCGCCAATCGGAACCGTTGAAGAAATTGCCGATATTCAGGCGCTGCTAAAACCTTTTGTGGACAAGGTTGCTGCTGGCAAGTGGGTGATGGCGATGGGTTATGACGACACTTTGCTTGCAGAGAAGCGCCACCCTACACGGGAAGAGCTCGATGCGGTCTCCTCGGAGCACCCTATCTTCATTGTGCATGTTTCCGGCCATATGGGCGTTGGCAACAGCCTGGCATTGGAGATGTCTGGTATTAACGCTGATACGCCCAATCCGGAAGGCGGGGTTATCGTGAAAGATCCACAGACCGGTGAGCCCACCGGTCTGCTGGAGGAAACCTCAGCCCAGGAAGTTCAGCTGTCGACCAGCGCGGACATTATGACGCCTGGCAATATCCTGGCGATGTTCAATACCGCCGTGCATGACTATGTCAGTCAGGGGGTCACCACCGGGCAGAGCGGCGGCGCCATGGGACCGATGCTCAAAGGCCTGGCATGGGCGAGTAAACTGGGTTTTGTGCCGTTTCGACTGGAGGTGTGGCCGTTCTGGCAGCTGATGGGTGAAGATGTGCTGTCTGGCGATGTTGACCTGACGCCCTACGATACCCCTTACTTTCGTGGCCAGACCATGAAGATCGTTTCTGACGGCAGTATCCAGGGCTTTACCGGTTATCTCGCGCACCCCTATCACACACCGTTTCGCGGTGATGCGGACTATCAGGGCTACCCTATTTTCCCCATCGAAGACCTTGTCGATATCGTTGGGCGGGTACACGCAGCCGGAATCCAGATGGCGATACACGCCAATGGCGACGCTGCCATCGACGATGTGATCTATGCCTTTGACAAAGCGCAGCGAGAAAATCCCGTGGCGGATCCGCGGCTTATCCTGATTCACTCGCAGATGGCCCGCGAAGATCAGCTGGATGAGATGAAGCGCCTCGGTATCACTCCCAGCTTCTTTTCCGCCCACACGTATTACTGGGGCGACCGTCACCGCGATATCTTTATGGGCCCTGAACGGGCTTTCCGCATGAGCCCGAGCAAATCAGCCCTGGACCGTGACCTGATGTTTTCGGTGCACCTTGATTCGCCGGTCGTGCCGATGGAGCCGATGCGGATGGTCTGGGCCACTGTCAATCGTGTGTCTACCGGTGGCAATGTCATCGGCGCAGACCAGCGTATTCCTGCCATGGACGCCTTGCGCGCCATCACCATCAATGCGGCATACCAGATCTTCCGCGAAGACGAGCTGGGCTCCATTGAGCCGGGTAAGTACGCCGACCTGGTCGTACTGGACGGTGACCCACTGGGCGATCCGATGGCGATAGCCGATATCGAGGTTTTGCGCACAGTTGTGGGTGGTGTAACAGTTTACGAGCGCTAAAGTCTCATTTTGTTACACTGATTCGCCCCGATAGGGAATATCGGTCAATAAAAACAACACCAGCACGGAAGAATGAACATGATGAAGCGACTCTCAATACTCATGGCGTGCGCCTATTGTGCGGTCTCCTTCGCGGCTGTCACGACGACCGCGTCGACGAAGGAGCAGTCCGAGTCTGCCGAGGTGACCACCGAAGATGTGGCTCTGCAAAAGGCACTCGCAACGATCACACGTGAAAACTTGCAGCAGCATCTCGACTACCTTGCCAGCGATGAGCTAAAGGGACGTATGAGCGGTGAGCCAGGTTACGATGCTGCCGCCAAATATGTGGCAGAGCAGTTTGCCGCGCTGGGTGTCGAACCTGCTGGCCTGTTTGACGGGTGGTTCCAGGATGTGCCGCTGCTGCGCCGCCAGATACACACCGAAAGCGCCGCCATGACTGTGCACAGTGATCGGGGCGATGCCAGCCTGCGCTGGAAAGACGACTTTGTCATGGGTGGCGACCGGGTGCGCGACGAGACCAGTGTACGTGCTGAAGTGGTGTATGCCGGCTATGGCGTGCACGCTCCAGAGCTGGGCTACTCGGATTACGAAGGCGTGGATGTCGATGGCAAGATTATCGCGATATTCGGCGGCGCGCCCAAGAGCTTCCCGGCCAATGAGCGGGCATTTTATTCCTCGGGGCGCACCAAGCGGGACGAGATGGTGAAGCGGGGTGCAGTTGGCTACATCTACATGCGCTCGCGCGTGGACCAGAAACGTAACAGCTGGGACGTTGTCACCCTCAATGCGGGTGTCACGGCGGGAATGTCCTGGCGCAATATCCAGGGCGACGTAGCGGACCATCATCCCGAGTTGCAGGGTGCTGCCCAGATCAGCGAGGGCGTGGCACCGGATATCTTCGAACTGACGCCGATGACCTTCGAGCAGGCGCTCGATGCGGCGGATCAGGGAAAGCCCGCGTCACAACCGCTGGGCATCGAAATGACCCTGAGCCAGAAAAGCGAGCACACCGACGCTACCAGCCCCAATGTGATCGGGGTGATTCGTGGTTCAGACCCTGAGCTTGCGGATGAGTACATCGTGTACACCGCGCACCTCGATCATATTGGTATCGGCACCCCGGTGGATGGTGATGCCATTTACAACGGCTTCTATGACAACGCGATGGGTACGGCTTTGCTGATTGAAGCTGCCCGTGCTTTCAAGGCGCTGCCGCAGGCGCCTGAGCGTTCAATCCTGCTGGTGGCTGTTACTGGCGAGGAGCGAGGCCTCCTGGGGTCGGACTATTTCGCCCAGTACCCGACGGTGCCATCGGAGGCAATGATTGCCAATATCAACCTGGACATGCCCCTCCTGCTGTATCCGCTGGCGGACATCATCGCCTTTGGTGCCCAGCACTCGACCCTGGATGTGCCTATCGCACGGGCCGTGGCTGCCGAGGATTTTGCGCTCACACCTGATCCCATTCCAGAGGAAGTGCTGTTCGTACGCAGCGACCAGTACTCGTTTGTGCGCCAGGGTGTGCCCGCGGTTTTTCTGGTACCGGGTTTCACTTCGAGCGATCCTGATATCGATGGTCAGGCATTGTTTCAGGGACATCTTAAATTGCATTACCACAGGCCCACTGACGATCTCAGTCGGCCAGTGGATTGGCCTTCAGCGCTCCGCTTTGCCCGCGCCAATGTGCGCATAGGATTGGAGATCTCCAAGGACAAAGAACCACCTGCCTGGCACGAGGGTGATTTCTTTGGCGACAAATTTGCGCGTGAATAACGGCAACAAGGCGCCGCTGCTGGCCGCGTCTGCAATGGTAATATCAGCGCCGGCGGCTGCCAGTATCGATACAGCAGTGGAGTCGATGCTCGCGCCCGTCGCGGCGGCTTTGTCGGCTTTCGTGTTCGCCAAGCTGCCGATCTTTGGCTACGAGATTCCATGGATAGTGCTTTGGTTGGCGGTGGCGGCGAGTTTTTTTACCCTGTACCTGGGTTTTATCAATATTCGCGGCTTCGCCCTGGCCCTGCGCCTGGTGCGTGGCGACTATCACGACCCCAAAGCTCCCGGTGAGATTTCTCACTTTCAGGCCGTGGCCACGGCAGTGTCTGGCACCGTGGGCGTCGGCAATATCGGTGGTGTGGCAGTGGCCATTGTTATTGGTGGCCCGGGCGCGGCCTTCTGGCTAATCGTGGCTGGCTTTTTGTCCATGTCCACGAAACTGGTTGAGTGCACACTCGGTGTGAAATACCGCAAGTACAATCCGGATGGCTCGGTGTCCGGCGGCCCTATGTATTATCTGGAGCACTGGCTCAGTAGCCGTGGCAAGCCGGGCCTTGGCAAGGGGCTGGGTAAATTCTATGCGCTCTCGATGGTGATAGGCTGCCTCGGTATCGGCAATATGTTCCAGTCGAACCAGGCGTATGTGCAGTTTGTGAGTATCACCGGTGGCGAGGCGAGCTTTTTCGCCGACAAGGGCTGGCTGTTCGGTCTTGCTATCGCCCTGGTTGTCGGCCTTGTGATCATTGGTGGTATCCGCTCAATCGCCGCTGTAGCGAGCAAGATAGTGCCGTTTATGGCAGTGCTGTACTTGTGTTCGGCGCTGGTGATTGTGATCTTGAGTGCCGAGCATATTCCGGCTGCGATCGAGCTGATCGTAAGCAGTGCTTTTTCAGTCGAGAGCGCAACCGGCGGCATGATTGGGGCCATTATTGTTGGCTTCCAGCGGGCTCTGTTTTCTAACGAAGCGGGCCTGGGCAGCGCGTCCATCGCCCACTCAGCCGTGCAAACTGACCACCCGGCGTCGGAAGGCCTGGTGTCTCTGCTTGAGCCCTTCATCGATACGGTGGTGATTTGCACCCTGAGTTCTCTGGTTATTGTGGTGACGGCATATCCCGCCGGGCTGATGGATCAGGGCCTCGAGGGTATTGCGCTGACGTCTGCGGCGTTCGAGCATCACGTCAGCTGGGCGCCGTATCCCCTGGCAGTGGCGGCGTTGTTGTTTGCCTTCTCTACAGCAGTGGCCTGGTCCTATTACGGCCTCAAGGCCTGGACTTATCTGTTCAGCGAGCACCCAGTGAGCGAGGGTATTTTCAAACTGGCCTTCTGCGCCTTCCTCGCCATTGGCTGCATGATACAACTGCAGGCTGTCCTCGATTTTGCCGATGCCATGGTGTTCCTGATTTCTGTGCCGAACATCCTCGGCCTCTATCTCTTTGCGCCAGAGGTGAAGAAAGAGGTGGCAAGCTTTATCGCCAAGGTGAAGAGCGGGGAAGTTCACAACTATCGTCGCGATGGTGTACCCACTGCTGCTGATGCGGTCAGAGGGGTTTAGTCATGTCGCCTGAGCGGGAAATCGAAAATCTGATTTACCGCTACGCCGAGCTTATCGATGATGGCGACATGGATACCCTGGCGGGGCTGTTTTCCCGGGCCCGGTTTCTCGATCCATCCGGTGAAGTCCAGGGTGAGGGTTCAAGAGCGATTGGCGCGATTTACCGCGCATTCACCCGCGTCTTCCCCGAGGGCACACCCCGCACCCATCACGTGACGACCAATGTCATCATTGAAGTTGCAAACCAAACGGCTGAGGCACGCTCGTACTTCACCGTGTTTCAGGCGACCAGTGGGCTGCCTCTGCAGCCAATAATCGCCGGTCGTTATCACGATACTTTTGCGCTCGACGCGAATGGCTGGTATTTCACCAGCCGGCAGGTATTTTCTCGCCTGGCAGGCGACCTGAGCGAGCATTTGCTGGGGCCTATCCCAGAAGGCTAAGCCAAAGGACTAAGCCAAAGAACTCAGCCCCGAGATCAGGCCAGCTTGAAGGGCAGGTCCCGCAGGCGCTGACCGGTCGCCGCGAAAATCGCGTTGCCCAGTGCAGCAGGTGCCGGTGGAGTACCCGGCTCGCCCACGCCCGTGGGCGGATCGTCCGATTCGATAATCGCCACTTCGATCTCCGGCACCTCATTCATACGCAGCGTCAGATAGTCGTGGAAATTGCTTTGGACAGCGGCGCCGCCCTCGAAGGTGATTTCACCGTACATGGCAGCGGAGAGGCCGAACAGCATCCCGCCCTCCATCTGCTGGCGCACAATGTCGGGGTTCACTGCACGGCCGCAGTGGACTGCGACAAAACCCTTTTCGAGTTTCGGCTTGCCATTCCGGAGCGAAATCTCCACGACTTCCGCGACCACCGAGTGGAACGATTCGTGTACCGCTACGCCCTGGAAATGGCCATCCGGCGCTTTGCCCCAATTGCTCAGCTTCTCGACAGCATCCAGTACCTGGCGATGGCGGCTTCCCTGTGGCAAGTGGCGACGACGGAACGCGATAGGATCTTCCTCTACAGCAGCAGCTAGCTCGTCCACGAAAGACTCCGCGAAAAAGCCGTTGTGGCTGTGGCCCACAGAGCGCCAGGCGCCGAGGCGCACCGGGGTCTCTACGTTCTGGTAAGCCATGTAGATGTGGGAAAAGCTGTACGGTAACTCTTTCAAGCCCTCTGTGGCAGAACCGTCTTTCTTACCGGCCCATCCCGCACCGAACTCAATCAGGAAGTCAGGAACCCATCCGGGTATCAGACCCTCTGACATGTTCAAGACGTTCTCTTGCATCAGGCTGGGTCCCGCCAGCCAGTTCTCCCAGCTCAGTACTTCACCGTCGGTACCCAGACGAGCACGGAAGCGTGTTTTCATCGGCGGGCGGTAAAAGTCGTGGCGCGTGTCGTCTTCCCGGCTCCAGACCAGGCGTATGGGTTCACCCACGGCGCGCGCGATCTGGGCGGCTTCAAAGACGTGGTCGGGGATAGCCCGGCGGCCAAAGCCGCCGCCCAGAAACTGGTTGTGAACAGTGATATTTTCGTCGTCTATGTCGATAGCCTTGGCGGCGAAACTGCGAACGAGGTCTGGTGCCTGCGTGCCCACCCAGATGTCGGCGCTATCACCGTTGATGGCCACTGTGGCGTTCATTGGTTCCATGGTGGCGTGGGCAAGGAAAGGTGCGGAATACTCGACTTCAATCTGTCTGGCGGCGCCGGAAGTGGGCGCTTTGCCATCTTCTCTAACTGTCGCAAATTCATCGCCCGCCAGTGCGTCGCTGAGAGCTTTGTCGATGGCGGCACTGTCCACCAGCGGCGATTCGCTCGGGCGCCATTCCATCGATACTTTTTCCGCTGCCTTGCGCGCGCGCCAGTAGTTGCTGGCGACCACGGCAATGCCACCGTCTACTTTTACAATATGTTTCACGCCGCTCATGGTCTCGGCCTCAGTGGCGTCAAAGGACGTCACCTCACCATGCCCCACGGGCGGGCGTACCAATACGGCTACCAGTGCATCTGCCGGGCCGGCGTCGATGCCGAAGTTTGCACTGCCGTCCACTTTGGGCTGGTTATCAAGACGGCCCTTATCCGCGCCAATGATTTTGAAGCGGGACGGATCTTTCAGGGTGACTTGTTTTGGCACGGGCATGCTGGCCGCATCGCTGGCGAGCTCGCCGTAACTCAAGCTGACACCGCCATCTGCGGTCCTGATTACGCCGTTTTCAGCGTGCAGTTCCTGTTCGGGAAAACCGCTGCGCGCCACGGCTGCGGCCATTAGCATCGCAAGCGCGGTGGCGCCCGTTTCCCTCAGGGGCTCGTAGAAGACACGAATAGCGTTGCTGCCGCCGGTGATCTGCAGGAAGTACTCGGGGTCGCGGAAAGCCTTGTCCACATGGGCCATCTCGTAGCGTACCGTAGCAGGGTCGACTTCAAGTTCCTCGGCAATCAGGCTGATCATGCCGGTGACGGTGCCCTGACCCATTTCGGTCTTGTGGATCTGGACAATAATGTCGCCGCCGCTGGTGATCTTGAGGAAAGCGTTGGGCTCCAGTTCGGTTGCCTCGCTCTGCGCGTTGGCGCAGCCCTGTAGGTGGAAGCCCAGGGTAAGACCGCCGCCAACCACGGAGGCATTGCGCAGGAATTCGCGTCTGCTCAGGCTCATACATTAACCTCCGCCGGTTCCCAGCTTTGCACGGCGGGGGCGGCGCGCTTGATGGCTTTGCGAATGCGCCCGTAGGTGCCGCAGCGGCAGATGTTACCGGACATGGCGCTGTCGATATCGTCGTCTGATGGGTTGGGATTGCTCGCGAGCAGCGACGCTGCCGACATGATCTGGCCCGACTGGCAGTAGCCGCACTGGGGGACGTTTTCTGCTATCCAGGCTTGCTGCAGGGGATGGTCCCCGCCTGGTGCCAGCCCTTCAATCGTGGTGACCGCTTTCCCTTCCACAGCGCTTATTGGCAGCGAGCAGCTGCGCACTGCAGTGCCTTCCAGGTGCACCGTGCAGGCACCGCAGAGGCCCATGCCACAGCCAAATTTTGTCCCGGTAAAGTTCAGCTCATCCCGCAGTACCCAAAGTAATGGGGTGTCCGGTTCGATGTCGATGTTTGTGTTCTCGCCATTGAGTAGGAAGGCGACAGTCTGTTTGTCCACGGTGTAGCTCCGCTGTTTTCTACAGGGCCATAGTACTGGCCCCGGCAGATATTGGGATTAATATTTTTTCAGGTTTCTGGCTTTTCGGTGGTGGCCCTGAGCAGGAAGTACCCGCCGAAGCCCGCGATGGCGGAGGCCAGCAAAATACCGGTTTTTGCCGCTAGAAGCTCTGCAGGCTTACCGGCAAAACCCAGATCGGCGATAAAAATCGACATCGTAAAACCAATGCCGCCTAACAGGCCTACGCCGACAATGTGTTTCATGTTCAGGCCCTCCGGCAACTTGGCCCAGCCCATTTTCAGGGTCATCCAGGTAAAACCGGCGATACCGAGTGGCTTACCCAGCAGCAGACCACACAATACACCCAGGGTAATAGGGCTGGAGATGGTCTCGCCAAATTCGGCAAAGTTGATGGGGATGCCCGCATTGGCGAGCGCGAAAACCGGGATGACCAGGTAGGCTACCGGCAGGTGCAGGGAGTGTTCCAGGCGCTGTGCAGGTGCCTGAACAAGCTTAACCCCGTCACCCATGGCGATAACCAGGGAGCGGAAACGGTTGTTGTGGATGATATCCGGGTTTTCCGCGACAGATTTCTGCATGCCACGGGTGTTGTCCTTCACCCGCTCGATAAAGGTTTGCGGTTCGAATTTTGGCCTGATGGGAATGACAAAGGCCACTATGATCCCAGCGATGGTGGCGTGAATGCCGCTGGCCAGCATTGCAACCCAGAGGAGGGCGCCAACTGCCGCGTAAGGCAGTGGGCGACGCACACCGCCGAGGTTGAACGAGAGCAAGACGAAAGTGAATACGGCGGCGTAGAACAATGCCATGGTGTCGATGCTCTCGGTATAGAACAGAGCGATGACCGCCACAGCGCCGAGGTCATCGACAATTGCCAGGGCGATCAGGAAGGTGATCAGGGCTTTCGGAATGCGCGGCCCCAGCAGGCTGAGGGCGCCGATGGCAAAGGCGATGTCGGTGGCCATGGGAATACCCCAGCCTTTTGCTTCCGGGCCTGAGGTATTGAAGATGAAATAGCCAAGCGCCGGGATCAGCATGCCGCCGATGGCTGCCATGATAGGGAGCAGGGCCTGGCTGGGAGTGGACAACTCGCCCACCAATAGTTCGCGCTTGAGCTCCAGGCCCATGATGAAGAAGAACATGGCCATCAGCGCCTCGTTGATCCAGTGATGGATCGACAGGGAGAAGGCCTTGTCGCCGAAGCTGATGGCGAGCTCTTCGTGCAGGAAGTGCTCATAGCTGTGATGCAGTGGGCTGTTGGCGATCACCAGAGCGACCACCGCGCAGATCATCAGCAGAATGCCTGACGTTGTCTGTCGATGAATGAACTCTTCCAACGGCGAGAGAATGCTGTCGAAAGATTTTTCCCAAGGGGCGTGATAGACGCCTTTGGCCATTGTGGGGGCTCCAGTTGAGTGTCGCTGCATTGAGGTGGGCGGCATAGTACCGCGAATACTTCAGACTGGGCGAATATCAATAAGTTCAGGCCTGGGACACGACGCTTAGCTCGCCTCGCGCGGGTGTAGCCATTTAGGCAGAAAGCTGTAGGCGTTGAATTGGGCTTTCGTGTCGAACTCGATGTCTTGTTGCTCGAATAAGCGCTGCAGGCGGCCTTTATTGAAAGCGTCAAAGGTTTCGGTGGCGCCGCCCAGATACTCGCCTCTGACGAATATCTGGGGGATCGTAGAAGACCCGACTTTTTCCTGCAGGGCGGCGCGAATATCGCCGCCAAAATCATTCTCCTGAAAGGCCACAGAATCCAGGTCGATAATGCGACAGGAGACGCCGAGCTTACTGAGCATCTTGCGTACCGACCAGCAGAACTCGCACCACTCGAGCGCAAATATGACCACCGGTTCTTTCGAATCGCGCACGGACTCTTCGAGAAACTGTCTGGCGGCGGCCGGCACCTCTATGGTGTGCTGTTCTCTTGTGCGGGGCCGTCCGCTGCGCGAGCTGAACTGGCAGCTGGCGGTAGAGTCCGAGATCGCCAGCTCCTCGCTGTCCATATCGGCTTCGATTCCATCGAACAGGGCGGTGCTGAGATAGCGCTCGCCGGTATCGGGCAGCATGCACAATATGTTGCTGCCGGCGGGCGCGTGTTTCGCCACCTGCAGCGCGCCATGAAAGGTAGCGCCGCTAGATATGCCGCAGAAAATACCTTCCTGAGTGGCCAGTTCCCGCGCCAGACGGAGAGACTCCTCTCCGTTTACGCCGATGAATTCGTCAACCAGGCCCATTTGCAGCACATCATTGGCGAGTTTCGAAATGAAGTCCGGAGACCAGCCCTGCATCAGGTGAGGTCGGAACCTGGGGTGGCTGTCTTCGGGCTGACCCTGGGTGTCGTACTGCTGGGCAATCCCGCTTGCCATCAGGGCAGAGTTCTCCGGTTCCGTGGCAATAATCTGCACATCGGGGCGTGCGGCCTTGAGTGCGCGAGCCACGCCTTTCAATGTGCCGCCAGTGCCGAACCCGGACACCCAGTAATTGAGCTGGCGATCCTCGAATGCGGCCAGAATCTCCGGCGCTGTGGTACGCGAGTGAATATCGGCGTTGGCTTCGTTTTCAAACTGTCGCGGCAGGAACCAGCCGTGCTGTTTGGCCAGCTCCGCCGCCTTGGCCAGCATGCCGGTACCCTTGCGGACGGCCGGCGTCAGGACGACCTTGGCGCCGAGAAAGCGCATAAGGCGACGGCGTTCCACGCTGAAGTTCTCAGCCATCACAACCACCAGTGGGTAGCCCTTCTGGGCGCACACCATAGCCAGGCCAATTCCGGTATTTCCACTGGTAGCTTCTACCACGGTTTGGCCCGGCTGCAGTGAACCGTCCCGTTCAGCCGCCTCGATGACGCCCAGTGCCAGGCGGTCTTTTACCGACGCCATGGGATTGAAAGCCTCTACTTTCACGAACATGTTGACGTGGGCCGGGGCCAGTTTGTTGATCCTGATGACCGGCGTGGCGCCGATGGTCTGGAGAATGTTGCTGTAAATGCTGTTCATGTTCCGGTCCTTTGCAAATCATCCCTTGATTGGAAACATCCTCCCAGCGAGCCGCTTGCACCAGCGTGTGAGCTTCCGTGGTAATGGTGAAGCACTCATAAAATCCATATAAATCATATAGATGGCGCTTTTCTGATTGTTTTTGGGCGAATTCCAGTGCCTCAAAAAAACACGGCGGGCACCACGCTGGATGCCACGGCGGGGGGGCAAATTAGCCCTCAGAGCGCGATGTGGCCCTTGTCAAAAGCTTCTCTCGCTCCGTGCATTCGGCACATACAACAAACTATAGGGAGATAGATAAATGAACACTTACACAAAAATTGTAGATAACGGCGTCAACGTAGAAGCCCTGTTGGGCGCACGGGAGGCTTTGACCGAAGCACCTGCGGCGGCGATGTTTCAGTGGCGCACCACCTGTCAGTGGGTGCATGGCACCCACACTCGCGCTGAAGTGGAGAACTTTGCTGGCCTGGGTGAAGAGCAGAGCCACAAACGCTGCTTTAAGTTCGATGCAGATCACCCCGAGGTGTTTGCAGCGGAAGACAACGGCGCTACACCGGTGGAATATGTGTTGGTGGGTCTTGCCAGCTGCCTGACCGCTGGCGTTGCCTCGGTCGCTCAGAACCGCAGCATCCAGCTGCACTCGGTCAAGGCCACTGTCTGCGGTGACATGGACCTGCAGGGCATTCTCGGTATCGATAGTGACGTGCGTAACGGTTACCAGGGAATCAAGGTGATCTTTGATATTGATGCCGATGCAAGCGCGGACGAGATAGAGGCCGTCGTGGCCCAGTCCCAGAAACGCTCAGCGGTGTATGACATTGTCACCAACCCCTCCATGGTGGAGGTTGAGGTTCGCTCATGAACGCGAAACTGTATACAACGCCTCCCCGCCTCACCACGGTCGTCGTGGTGGGAGCGGGGCAGGCGGGCCTGTCCTGCAGCCACTATCTTTCTCGCTTTGGCATCGATCACGTAGTGCTGGAGCGGGGAGAGGTGGCCAATTCATGGCGCACCGAGCGCTGGGATTCACTTCGTTTGCTCACTCCCAACTGGCAGAGCCAGCTGCCGGGAATGGGCTACAGCGGCGACAACCCTGATGGCTATATGCATATGGGTGAGGTGGTCGATTTCATCAGCGGCTATGCGCGTCAGAGCGAGGCGCCGGTGCAGGTGCAAACCCGTGTCACAGGTGTCGAGCCTGTCGGTTCCGGGTATCGCGTGAAGACGAATTGCGGCGACTGGCACTGTATGTCGATCATCGTCGCCAGCGGTGCCTTCAGTACGCCTACTATTCCACGGTTCTCCGAGGGGATGGGAGCGCAAGTTGAGCAGTTGGATACCCACCGCTATCGCAATCCTGATCGGCTGGCGCCCGGTGGTGTTCTGGTTGTCGGTGCTGCCGCAAGTGGTGCCCAGATCGCCCGCGAAATCAGCCGCTCCGGCCGCAAAGTCTTGCTGGCCACGGGCGAGCATGTGCGCATGCCACGTCGTTACCGGGGCAAGGACATTCAGTATTGGATGGATGCGACAGGGCTATTGGATGAAGACTGGGAGCAGGTGGATGATGTGCGCAGGGTGCGCCGCTTGCCGTCTGCACAGTTGATGGGCAGCGACGACTTCGCCGACCTGGATCTCAATAGTTTGCAGGCGGAAGGTGTGGAAGTGGTCGGCCGCCTGGCGGGTGCACGTGATGGCCGGCTGCAGTTCTCTGGTGGCCTGGCAAACGTGGTGCGCCTGGCAGACTTGAAGCTGAACCGGATGTTGGATCGCATTGATCAATATATCGAGTCCAGCCCGGATGGGGCCGGTGCCCAGGGTCCGGCGACCCGGACTGAGCCCACCCAGCTTGCGTCAAACCAGAGGCTCGAAATGGAGCTCGCCAGCGAGGGTATCAGCACGGTGATCTGGGCGACGGGCTATCGCCCTGACTACAGCTGGTTGGACTTACCGGTTATGGATGCCCGGGGAATGCCACGTCACAATGGCGGGGTTACCGAGCTTCCCGGTGTCTACCTGATGGGGCTGCCTTTCATGCGCCGTCGCCGCTCCAGTTTCATGTCGGGTGCTGGTGAGGACGCGCTGGATATCTGCCATCACCTGCTGGCCTATCTCGGCCGCCCGGTGGAGTGGTATTGGCAGAAAAAGACGGCCTGAGAAACGTTTTATGTATTGATCGGTGACACGAAAACCACGGTTGATTTCAACTACACTGGCGTCACTGGATACTGGTAAACGGAGTACGGGTCGATGTTGAAAACTGTTCCTGAGCTTGTGACGGAAGCTCGCGCTGGATTGCGCTGTGTCGATATTGAAACGGCCAAAGCAGAGCTGAAGGAAAACAATGGCACAGTGATTGATGTGCGCGAACTAGTGGAGGTGAGCCACCTAGAGGCGACCGGTTCACTCAATATCCCGCGCGGCATTCTCGAGATGAAAATCGGTGAGGCTGTGCCCGATGAGAACCGGACACTTTACCTGCACTGTGCAACGGGAGGGCGCGCCACGTTTGCGGCGCAACAGTTAGTGAAGATGGGTTACAGGAACGTAACCGTGATTACCTGCCCGATCGAAACCATTTGCACGGTAATGGCAGACTAGGCGGCTCCTTCCTGCAGGAACGGGCCGTCTACACACAGGCGGCGGCCATCAGGTGCCGCACAGGCGCCGCAGATACCCACGCCGCACTTGGTCAGGTAGTCGATGGCGCTGAAAATCTGGTCTTCGCGGCAATACTCTTTTTGCACTTTGATCGCAGCCAACACCATGGGCTCGGGGCCGCAGTTGTAGAACACCAGCTTGTCGCGTTCTTCTTCGGTCATTTCTTCCAGGCGCTGGCGCAATAATTCTGTTACCACCCCTTGGAAGCCCGCGCTGCCATCGTCCGTGGCCACGTGGACCTCGGCAATCTGCTTGCACTCTTCCAGAAAGTACAGACGCTCGGACGTGCGCGCTCCGGCGAAAACTTCTGCGTTGCCGAAATCACGGGCAAGCTGATACACCGCCGCGAGGCCTGTACCGCCGGCCACGGCCATGATTTTCTGGTCTTCCCCGGGGTCGACAGGGATGCCGTGAGGGCCGCGTACGTAGCACTCGGTACCTGTCGCCAGGTCCATCATGGCGTGGGTGAATTCACCCACGTCGATGATGACCAGTGAGAACGGGTCGTCGGTGAGGGCGGAGAAAGGCTTTTCGCCAATACCGGGCACCCACAGAAATACGAATTCGCCGGCCTGCACATTGATCTTGCGATCGAAGGTCATAATCGTGATGTCGTCACAGACCTTTTCATTCTTCACCAGGGTGACGGTTTTGAAATTCATGTCCACATCGTATTGCACGAGTGTCTCGGCGCGATTTTTGCCGCTTTGGAGGTCGGCGGTTACCGTCTTGAAGTAGTCATCTATCTCCACGGTGGTCATGCCCACCAGTGCCGAACCCACGCCGATGATATTGGCGCCCGCGTCCTGGAAGGCGCGCACATCGTCCGCGCTGGAGACGCCTCCACAGCCGACAATGGGCAGGTCGGTGACCGCGCGAATCTCACGCACACACTTGAGCCCGATGGGCAGCACGCCCTTGCCGGACATACCGCCAGCGCCGTTGGAGAGCACCGGGTGGCCGTGGGCGGAGGTGTAGCCGGGGCCAACGGTGTTGATCGCACACAGGCCGTCGGCACCACCGGCCTCAGCGGCCTTGGCGATTGCTCCGATATCGGAGGTATTGGGGGTCAATTTTGCGATCACCGGGATATCTACAACGGCTTTAACGGCGCTAACAATGGCTTGCACCATTTCCGGGTCCTGGCCCATGGCCATGCCGTAGCCCTTGGCGTGGGGGCAAGACAGGTTTAGCTCCAGACCATCAGAAACCGGCGCGAGTACCTTCGCGACTTCGACAAAATCTTCCACACTGCCACCGAATATGGAGGTGAGCAGGAAGCGGTCAGCCGGCACATTCAATGTGGCCAGCGCGTCTGCTGAAGCCTGTGGGCCGGCATTGGTCAGGCCCACTGCATTGACGAAGCAGCCAGGTGCGTACTGGCTCAACACCGGTTCGCGGTAACCCAGGCGGGGCTCGGGGCCGATGCTCTTTGTGGTAATCACGCCCACTTCGGGAATGTTGTCGAAGAAGTACTGCATGATGGGTGCGGCGGTGGTGACGATGCCGGACGGGACCGTAAAGGGGCCTGACAGGGTTTTGCCAAAAAATTCTATGCTCACGGGCTGATCTCGATAGTCGTACTGGGTCGCTAGATGGGGCGAATTATAGAGGGATTCAAGGGTGTTCGCAGAATTTTTGCGCTGCGCAGCCCCGTGTCGCACGCCACGCATTAGTGTAAGCTTGCTTGAGCGGTATTAGTGGTAGGGATAACCCCGATCGCAATCATGTGAGGTGGCTACGGATTGGCATCACTGCTGGCAGAACTTAAACGGCGCAATGTCATTCGCGTTGCGATAGGCTACTTTGTACTCGCTTGGGTAGTTCTACAGATCACCGATCTGGTGGCTCCCGCGCTGCTCTTGCCGGAGTGGACCCTCTCATTTGTGACCTTTATCGGCATTATCGGCTTCCCCTTCGCTATGTTTTTCGCCTGGGTATTTGAGCTCACCCCAGAGGGCTTGCAACGCAGCGAAGACGTGGAACCCGACCAGTCCATTACCGGCAATACCGGCAGCAACCTCAACAAGATGATTATCGGCCTGCTCTTGCTCGCAGTGCTGATTCTGCTGGCGGACCGTCTGTTTGGTCTGTCAGGGCAATTTTCCATGCCCGGTTCAGAGCCTGCGGTGCAGGCGGTGCCAGCAGACGTGGCCGGTGCCGTCTCCGCGGAAACACCGGAATCGGCCGGTCCCCGCTCCATCGCAGTGCTGCCTTTCGTCAACATGAGCGACGACAAGGAGCAGGAGTATTTTTCCGATGGTATCTCCGAGGAATTGCTGAATGCTCTGGCCCAGATTCGTGAGCTGCGGGTGGCCGCACGCACCTCATCCTTTGCCTTCAAAGGTAAGAATCAGGACATCACCGATATTGGTGACCAGCTGAATGTAGAGACGGTGCTGGAGGGGTCGGTACGAAAATCTGGCGCGAAGGTCCGGATAACGGCACAGCTGATTAATGTGGAGGATGGTTACCACCTGTGGTCCGACACCTATGATCGTGACCTCACTGACATATTCGCCGTGCAGGACGAAATTTCCGCGGCAATTGTCCTCGCACTGAAAGTGCATTTGACGGATGAACCGCCGCCCCGTGCTGAGCAGCCAGTGGCCATTGCGGCTTACAATTTTTATCTCCAGGCGCGACACAATGTGCGGCTGCGGAGCAAGGATACACTTGAGCTTGCGCTGCAGCAGTTTCAGCAGGCGCTGGATGTGCAGCCGCAGTATGCTGCGGCCTGGGCGGGCAAGGCACTGGCGACCTCATTGTTGCGCGATGATCAATACGGGGATATTCCGGGTGAAGAGGCCTCCCGGTTGTCGCAGGGCTACCTTGATATCGCCTTCTCCATCGACCCGGACATCGGCGTCGGACACGCCGCACAGGCCCTTGTGTACATGGACACCAACGACTGTAAGAGGGCAATCGTAAGTACGGAACGAGCGCTGCAGCGCTTGCCCAATGAAGGCATATTGTATGTTTGGAAAGGCATGTGTCTTGAAAGAACCGGTGAGTATTCGGCGGCAGAGGAGGCTTTGGATCAGGCATTTGCCATCGACCCGCTACACCGGTCTGTGCGCATCAACTGGCTACAGCAAAAGGTTGCGCAGGGTGGCGCTGCTGAGGTGCGGGCCATGACAACTCCTGGCACAGTCGAGTATTACGAACTGGAATGGTTGATCGCGCGCCAAGAGGGCCGCTGGGCAGATATGTACCTAATCGCCAGCGAAGCTTACGCAGAATACGCCAGGACTTATTCACAAAGACAGCAAGCACTTGCGCAGTTTTTCTGGCTGGGGGAGCCAGCGCAGGCACTGCACTCGCTCCCGCCTGCCTTTGTCATGTATTTCGATGCGCTCAAGTCACCGCAGAAGTTGATCGATGAACTTGGCGGCAGGGCGCCGGAAAGTCTGAGTCCTAGGCAGCGCGAGGGTTTGCTCCTGGCCTTGTCAACGCAGCAGCAATGGCAGGGGATTCTCGCGACCGTGGATCACCTACAGCTGGAAACTGCGACGGAATTTGGCGACGTGTCAGCAGGGGAGAGCGCATTTAGCAATGCGCTTGCCCAAGCTGTGGCATTTTATTTCCTTGGCGAAACAGAGCGAGCGACAGCGCTGGCCGTGAAGCTAAAGCGCTGTATAGAGCAAGCGAAGGCGAAGGGCCTCGCCTTTGAGGAATATGGCGCCCCGCTTGGAGAGATAGAATTCTTGCTGGGAAACAAAGCAGAAGCAATCGCCGTCATGCGTCAGCTCTTCGTCAAACATCGGCTGTCGCCACTGTTCGCGACCCGGCTTGAGCTTTATAAATCGGCCACTGAAGACAACAGCAAACTAGAGGCGCTGGTCGCCGAAGTGCAGGCAAAGTTAAATCTTGAGCGCCAGAAGCTGGGTTGGGAACCCAAGGCGCTAGAGGAGATCTGACATGGTTATTTACCCGAGAAGTGGCCTCGAATGAGTAGTTTCTTCAGCGAACTGAAGCGGCGCAACGTTTTCCGCGTGGCTATCGCCTACCTGGTGCTCGCCTGGTTGGTGCTGCAAGTCACTGATCTGGTGGCGCCGCCGCTAGGGTTGCCGGAGTGGACCATGTCCATGGTGATCTTCCTGGGATCGGTCGGCTTTCCTTTCGCGCTCCTGTTTGCCTGGGCATTTGAGCTTACTCCCGAAGGTTTGAAACGCAGCGAAGATGTCGAGCCGACGGAATCAATCGCACCGCATACAGGAAGTAGGTTGAAGCAGGTGACTACGGCACTCCTCCTGTCTGCGGTTATCATCCTTTTGCTGGACCGCCAGTTGGGTTTATCGGAGAGGTGGCAGGGCGAAGCAGCCCTCCCGGAAGCTGGCGTAGAGGCGACTGTCCCGCCCGCAGACGAAAGCCTATCCCCGGATGATGGGATCTCTCTGCCGCGATCAATCGCTGTCCTGCCGTTTGTGAACATGAGTGATGACGCGAGCCAGGAATACTTTTCTGATGGTATCTCCGAAGAGTTACTCAATGGCCTTGCCAAGATCCGCGAGTTGCGGGTGGCTGCACGTACCTCTTCATTCGCGTTCAAAGGTAAGAATCAGGATATTTCAGACATTGCTCGCCAGCTCAAAGTCGATACAGTCCTGGAAGGTTCCGTTCGTAAGGCCGGGCAACGAGTGAGAATTACTGCCCAGTTAATCAATGCGGACGACGGATACCACCTTTGGTCCGAGACCTACGATCGAGACCTCACCGACATTTTTGCTGTCCAGGACGAAATTTCCGCTGCCATAGTCGATGCGCTGAAGATCCACCTCGGTACCGGCCCAGAGATGGCTGTGACGCGGAAAACCGATGTCGAGGCTTATAACCTTGTGCTTCAGGGCCGGCACAGCGTTCGCCTGCGAACCAAGGAAGGGGTTGAAGCTGGTCTTGAGTATTATCAGCGTGCTTTGGAAATCGACCCCGACTATGCTGAGGCGTGGGCGGGGCTGGCCATTGCGACCAGCCTGATGACTGCTAACGGACTCACTGACACGCCCGATGATACTTACCGTCTTGCGCAGAGTTACCTGGATCGAGCATTTGCGTTGAGCCCGGACCTGGGTGATGCACATGCGGGTCAGGCGCTGGTCTATCTCAATATGGAGCGCGCGGAAAAGGGCCTTGAGTCCGTCGATCGAGCACTTCAAATCAATCCATCCCAGGGAGTTCTGTATCTGTGGAAATCCCATTTGCTGATGCAGCTCCTTGAATGGGATAAATCACTCGCTGTGCTTGAGCAGGCGTACCTTGTCGATCCATTGCACCCGTCTATCGCCGTGAGCCGCGCCACGCGGCTTGCCGATGTTGGGCGGGGAGATGAAGTTCTGGCCGATCTCAAACCAGGTAGTTGGATGTACTACTGGATCGGCCTCAGGGTTGCGAATAGTGAGGCCCGGCCGGCCAGTGTGTATTCTCTCGCCGAGGAAGGTCTTGCGGGTGACTTCAACGAAAGCCAGCGGGAGATAATGCGCCGTTTAAGGTTTTGGGCAGTATATGACGGCCTTTATCACGATGAGTATGATCTGGAAGACATTCCCAGGCACAACGCCGAGATGATACAGGCTGGCCGGGACCCGCAAACTGTGGTTGCCAGAATCGGGGATCGGACGTTCGCTGAGCTGGGCGAAGGCGATCAGCACTTGCTTGTTTTTTCACTCGTGCGGGCGCAGAAGTGTCCGGATTTGGTAGCGCTGCTGGCTCCGCTGCGCTTGGAACTCCGACACTCAGATGGGATCGCCACGTCTGAGCATGACGAGGATGCTTACGCGATCGAGCTCGCCTGGTGCTTGGCCGAAACTGGTGAGCGGGACCGTGCACACCGGCTCGCCTCGCGCATGATGTCCAGTTACCGGCGCAGCCTTGATAAGGGAATTCCTATAACATGGGCTGGTTCTAGTCCCGTCATCCTCAGTCTGGCAATGGGCCAGCCTGACGAGGCGTTCGCATATCTCGAGCAACTGGTTGCCACCGGCACGTTTAGTGTTCGGGACTTCCACGTCGCACCCTATTTTCAGGCCTTTGCAGGCAGGCCGGAGTTCGAACAACTCAAGGCAGCTGTGTTGCATCGAGCCAATGAACAGCGTGCAATTCTCGGCTGGCCCCCGCGTCAGGACGAAGGCCTGTGAGTCTGCATGGCGTCAGTCGAGCCGACGGTTTCACAACCGGCCCCTCAATGCATTGAAACCGGCAATTCTGAGTGAATGAATCTCCCCTTACCCTTAGAGGACCCGCATGAGCCTTATCGACCCATCTGACACAGACACGTTCTTCCGCGATGTAGAAGCAGCCGCAAAGGCATCCATCTGGGCAGCTATGGCTACCGTGCATGAAGGCGAGCCGCGGGTGCGCATGGTGCATCCCAACTGGGAAGGGCAGACCCTGTGGATTGCCACCGGCCCCGAGACCCCGAAGGCCAAGCAGGTCAAGGCCCACGGTCGGGTCGATATCCAGTTCCAGGTGGCGCCCGATGACTTCGTCCACCTGATGGTGCGTGGTCAGGCGACGGTGCTGCAGGACGCGGCGACCCTGACGCGGGTTTGGGATGTGATGGATTACGACCTGTACCAGTTCTGGCCGGAGGGGCCGAGTGACCCGAACTACTGTGTGATTCGGGTCGACCCGGAGCGGGTTGAGCTGTCGAAAATGTTCGGCACCATGGACAAGCGCGTCTGGCGCGCCTGACGCCTAGCCGTCGGTGAGGTCGCGGATATCCTCGGTGGCACCGTTGGTTTTCACTGACTCCATGCCGTTGTCACAGCCCGATTCCGACTTGTACATCTGACTCTGGCCGATCACTTGATGGTTGGCCGCCTTGAGCACGAAGTAGTGCTTGTCGTCACCTGACGCCTTGCACTCGTAACGGTCGTCATCGCCACTGTTCTTCTGTACCGAGGCAATGCCATTTTCGGCAGCGCCCCGGCTGCTGTACATCTCGCTCTTGAGAATGTTCTGGCCGTTCCCTGCCACAAGGTTGAAAAAGAACTCGCCGTTCTTGGCGAGCTTGAGTTCGTAATATCCGGCCATTGAAAATCTCCGCGGAAACGTGGGTAGCCCCTTTGGCTGCCCCTCAGTTCTAGCTTAGACGCTTCGGCCGCGTCTGCCAGCTAGCGTCCGCTAACTATTGCGCCAGGGGTGGTAATCAAGTGCCACAAAACGTCTGCTGCACAATTTCCTGAGGCAGTGGAGGCTGCGCGTAGTGCGCCTGTTCCGCGCGCCAGGTGAAGGGGTCTGCGAGGCAGGCGAGCAGAGCGCGGAAGGGTCGGAAATCCTTTTCATCTTCCGCCGCCCGGATCGCTTCCTCCACCCGATGGTTGCGTGGGACAAACACCGGGTTGGCCAGGCGCATGCGCTCGGCGCGGGTCTCGGGTGTGAGTGGGTCTTCCTTCAAACGGCGGCGCCACTGGGCCAGCCACAGCTCGAAGGCAGCAGAAAACTCGAACCACTCCGAGATCTCGCTAGTATCTTCTGCGGCTATTTCATACAGACGGCGAAAGGCGAGCGTGAAATCTGCTTTTTCGTTAGTCAGTAGCTCGAAGAAGTCTTCCACGAGTTTATTGTCGTGATCGCTGATTTCCATCAGGCCGAACTTGTTCGCCATGCCACGGTGATGTGCGGCCTGGTACTGGACTGGAAAGCTGTCTACCGCAGCCTGGGCCAGGGCAACTGCCTCGTCCTGTTCTGGATGTAATAAGGGAAGTAAGGACTGAGCAAGGCAGGCAAGGTTCCAGTGGGCTATGGCGGGCTGGTTCGCGTAGGCATAGCGCCCACCCTGGTCGATAGACGAGAACACCTTGCCCGGGTGAAATTCGTCCATAAAGGCGCAGGGCCCGAAGTCGATGGTCTCGCCGCAGATCAGCATATTGTCGGTGTTCATCACGCCGTGGATGAATCCGAGGCACATCCACTTTGCCACCAGTTCGGCCTGGCTTGCGATGACGGCGTCCAGCAGCGCAAGTGCGGCATTGGGTGCGCCTGCCTGTGCCGGGAAATGACGATCAAGACAATATCCGGTCAACGTTTGCAGTGCCTCCTGGTCGCCACGTGCGGCGAAAAACTGGAAGGTGCCGATACGAATATGGCTGGAGGCGACCCGGGCCATCACAGCGCCCGGCGAAGCGCTCTCCCGAAACACATCTTCGCCGGTGCTGACGGCCGCCAGTGCACGGGTGGCGGGCACACCGAGCGCGTGGAATGCCTCGCTCAGCAGATACTCGCGGATCACAGGCCCCATGGGTGAACGGCCGTCGCCGCCGCGAGAGTAGGGGGTGCGGCCAGAGCCTTTGAGCTGGATGTCGAAGCGCTGTCCAGATTTTGTCACCACCTCGCCCAGCAAGACCGCGCGGCCGTCGCCCAGTTGCGGGTTGTAGTTGCCGAACTGGTGGCCTGCGTACACCGCCGCCAGTGGTTCGGCTCCCGTGGGTACGACGTTGCCCGCGATGACGGCGGTGCCTTCCTCAGATGCCAGCCAGCCGGCGTCGATACCCAGTTCTGCTGCCAGCGCATCATTGACCGCGATTGGCCCAGGCTTTGCCACGGGTGTGGGATCCAGACGTGTGTAAAAGGTGTCTGATAGGCGGGCGAAGCTGTTGTCAAAAGGAATTGAAGCCATGAATAGGTTTGTCCTGAGGCGGTGCGATCTGCTATATACGTTGTGGCCGACATAATAGCGCAAAGCACACATCATCGCGGGAGACACTACATGTCCAGAAAAACCTGGGACACCCTTATCCAGAACGCCACTGTTTTCGATGGCAGCGGCGATAAACCGCGCGAGATGGATATTGCCATCAAGGACGGCAAGGTGGCTGCCATGGGTATGTTCCTGCCAAGGTCCATGGCCGCTGATGTTGTCGACGCACAGGGCAAGTGGGTTACCCCCGGTTTGCTGGACATTCACACCCATCTCGATCTCGAGGTTGATCTCGAACCCGGCCTGCCCGAGGTCGTGCGCCACGGTACCACGACGGTGCTGGTGGGCAATTGCAGCCTGGGCACTGCGTTTGGCAGTCAGCGCGTGGGCGAGCAGGACCCGATTGTGGACTGCTTTACCCGGGTAGAGAACATTCCCAAGTCAGTACTGCGCAAGGCGGCAGAAGCGGTGACCTGGGACAACACCGGCGACTACATGGACCACTTCGATGGTATGCCCCTGGGGCCGAACATCGGTGTGTTTCTTCCCCACTCGATGCTGCGCGTGGAGGTCATGGGCCTGCAGGACAGTATCAGCCGTGAACCCACTGAAGCCGAGTTGGTGCGTATGGAGAGCCTGCTGGACACCGCGATGGACCAGGGCTACCTGGGTATGTCTACCGATGGGCTGCCGTTCCACTACCTGGCCAACTCGCCCCATACGGACAAGCGCATACCGACCCAGTTCGCCAGCTTTGGCGAGCTCAAGCGCCTGTTGCGCGTAGTGCGCAAGCGTAATCGCGTGTGGCAGACCACCCCCATTATTGAAAACCGCCTGAAAGCTTTCCTGTATTTCGCCCTGACCAGCGGCCGTCTGTTTGGCAAAACCCTGAAAACATCGGCGCTGTCGGTGATGGAATTTGTGCTCGCTCCCAATGCGCACAAGGGTTTTCTCGGGTTTGCTGCGCTCATGAACAGCAAACTGTTCAAGGGCAATATGCACTTCCAGGCCCTGGGCACCAACTTCAGGGTCTGGTCCGACGGTATTGTCAGTCCGTTGTTTGAAGAGATGGACTCTACGGCCGAGTTGATCGCCAGGGAGTATGACGACGTTGAAGGGCGCATGGCGCTGCTCAATGACCCGGCCTGGGTGGAGCGTTTCCGGGATGACTGGATGCACGGGCGCAACGGCAAGGGCCTGGCTGCCCTGAAGACCAAGCTTGGCATGCCGGATAATCTTGTGCCGCGCGAACTGTACATGATGATCTTTGACGGTGCGCCTGTCGCGGACTGGGAAGGCGAGAGCATGCAGGATGTGTACAGCCGTCTGCAGCGCTATCAGCGCGGCCAGGCCGACCAGGCCCGCTCCGATGCAGAGCGCGATGCCTTTGATAAATTCCCGCGCGGCATGGCCGTCGACGCAGATTTCATGCTCCACCTGCTGCGCGAGTACGATAAGGGCTTCCGCTTCTGGGTCGACATCGGCAATAAAGGGAAGCAGGCGACCCTGGACCTGCTGCTGCACAAAAATGCGATGCCCGGTTTCAACGATTCAGGTGCTCACATTACCAATATGGCGTTCTTTGATTCCAATCTCAGCTCCCTGAAGCTTGCCTCGCAGCAATCGCTGGAGACGGTGGCTACCATGGTCAGGCGCCTGACCAGTGAACCAGCTGAGTTCTTTGGCCTGCAAGGGGTGGGGCGCCTGGAGCTCGGCGCCCAGGCGGACCTGACGATCATCGACCCCGAGGCGTTGGCGCAGTGGGATGACAACAACAGCCGGATCCTGGCATACCGCGATTTGTTCGAGCACAACCAGATGTTGAGCCGTTCTGACGGTGTGGTAACGCATACCTACATCAATGGCGAGCAGGTGTGGAGCGAAGGCGAGTTTACTGAGGCCCTGGGTACCAAACCCCTGGGCCGGGCACTGCGCGCCGCTTGATCAAACCTTGAGCCAGAACAAGGTTCGAAGCCACGACTAGCGTCTATTCTTAGGGTACAACAACGAGTGTGCCCGTATGAGCCAAAAAGAACTCTCTATCGCCATAACTGGCGCCGGCGGTGCCGGCGTCATTTCCTGTGGTGAGCTTCTGCTACAGGGCTGGGCACGGGAAGGTGGCCGGGGCTTACTGCGCAAGGCGTTCGGCCCACAGATCCGCGGCGGCGAATCGGCAGCTCTGGTCAAACTCACCGCGCACGAGCGCTATACCGCGGCGTCGCGCTATGACGTGTTGCTGGCGCTTGATTGGAACAACTTCAACCGCTTCGGCGATGAAGTCCGTCTGGATGGCGACAGCCTGATCCTTTGCGATGAGTCCCAGCAAATGCCGGAGGAAGTGGCAGAGTTGGGCGCGAGTGTCATCACATTGCCTCTGGCTGCCATGGCCGCAGAGGTGCATCCGGAGGGGAGGGTAAATATGCTCGGCCTCGGTCTCCTGGGTGCCGGGCTGGGTCTGCCTGCAGACCACTTGATTGAGCTGTCTGCTCACAAGTTGGCTCACAAGCCGGAAGCCTATCGCGAGGCGGCTGCAGCGTGCATTCACGCAGGCATGGCGAAATGGCCTGCGGTGGCGTTGGATACGCCTCCCTGTGATGGTGATCCTGCCCCCTGGTATATCACCGGTAATCAGGCTGCCGGCCTCGGAGCGTTGGAGGCGGGAATCCGTTTCGTCGCGGCTTACCCGATTACCCCTGCATCTGATGTGCTGGAGTGGATGGCGGGCGGGCTCGAAGATCTCGGTGGTCAGTTAGTGCAGGCCGAGGATGAGCTCGCTGCCATCAATATGATTATCGGTGCGTCGTTCGGCGGTGTGCCGGCGTTCACTGCTACCTCGGGCCCTGGCCTCGCGCTGATGACGGAAAGCATCGGGCTTGCCGTCGCCAGCGAAACACCGGTGACGATCCTCAATGTAATGCGCGGCGGTCCTTCTACCGGTATTCCCACCAAGTCTGAGCAGAGCGATCTGAATATCGCGCTGTCGGGTCTGCACGGAGACGCGCCCCACCTGGTGCTGGCTCCACTGGATATTGCCGATTGCGTCTACACCAGTGCGTGGGCGGTGAATTTGGCGCAGGCCTTGCAGGTGCCCGCCATCGTGCTTTCGGACCAGTTTATTGGCCAGTCTTCAGCGGTTGTCGGCGAGCCGGCTCGCTGTGAAAACTTCCCTGCTCCCGGCCATGGCTCAGACCATCAGCAGGCTGGCGACAATGACTACTTGCGCTACCGGCTCACAGAGTCAGGCATTTCTACCCTCGCAGCGCCAGGTGATCCGGGCAAACGATTTACGGCTGATGGCCTCGAGCACAACGAGCGCGGAACGCCGTCGGCGCGGGACAATGATCACCAGCTACATCTCGAGAAACGGGCGCGCAAGCTGACCGGGTTCGATTATGGTGACGCCTGGGCCAGAATCAGTGGTGAGGGTGAGCTGTGTTTGATCAGCTTTGGCTCGGCATCGGCCGCCGTCGCCGAGGCGGCGGAATTGCTCGCGGCAAGTGGCCATCGCGCACGCACCATTGCACTGCGACTGCTGGCGCCACTGCAGGTTGATTCACTGCTGGCCGCTATCGGTGACTGTACTGGAGTCTGGGTGATCGAGCAGAACCACAGTGCTCAGTTGCGTCACTACCTTCGCGGTGAGCTGGATTTTCAGGCGCCGCTCCACAGTTACGCCCACGCCGGCCCGGTACCGCTGTCCGGCACCGCGATCGCGGCAGCCATTCTGGAGGCAGGTGTATGAACGATGTCATCAAGTTACGACCGAAGGATTTCAAGTCCGAGGTCAAGCCCATCTGGTGTCCTGGGTGTGGTCACTATTCGGTACTCAATGCCCTGACCAAGGCATTCGCTGCACTGGGTATCGACAAGGACAATACGGTGTTGGTATCCGGCATTGGCTGCTCTTCCCGGTTGCCTGCCTATGTAGACAGCTACGGCTTTCACGGTGTCCACGGCCGCGGGTTGGCGATTGCCCAGGGCCTTAAGGTTGCACGCCCGGATCTTACCGTGCTGGCGCTCGGTGGTGACGGAGACGGCTTCTCCATTGGTGGCAACCACTTTATCCATGCTTGCCGGCGCAATGTGAACATGACGTATATCGCGATGGACAACGAAGTCTATGGCATGACCAAGGGGCAGGCTTCACCGACCACAGCCTCCGATTGGGATCACAGCAAACTGACGCCCCATGGCCCTGGCGTGCGGCCGTTCAAGCCCGCTGCGCTGGCGCTTGCAGCTGGCGCCCCATGGATCGCCCGGGGTTACTCCGGCAACCCCAACCAGATGTCCAGGATCCTGGCGGAAGCCATCGAATTTCCAGGCTTCAGCTTTGTGCACGTGCTGTCCCAGTGCATCACCTTCTGTCCGGAACAAACTGATTGGAAGGCCGTTGTGCACGAGCGCCTGGAACCGGCAGTTAGCGATGCTGACGAGGCCGCCAGGCTATTTTTACACGAGGACGGTTTTTCGACCGGCCTGCTTTATGCACGGCAGCAGCCCTGTTATTCGGGTACGACTCCCGCTGCCGGCGAGACCGATTTATGTGGAGGATTCAGGGTATGAGCAAGGACATTCTGGCAGAGTTTCTCGCCCATTCGATGGAGCTGGAATCGGAGGCGCGCGAGCGCTATCTGGAATTGGCGCAGGCTATGAGGGCACACAATAATGTCGAAGTGGCAGAGTTCTTCGGCCGTATGGCCGAGGAAAGCCGCTTGCACCTGAGTGAAGTGGAGGAAATAGCCCGAGCCTATAAGCTACCGGAATTGAAGCCCTGGGAGTTTGTATGGCCCGAGGAAGAACCGCCGGAGACAACCAGTTACGAGGCGGTGCATTACCGGATGAACCTGCAGGAGGCGATGCTGCTGGCGCTGGACAATGAGCGGGCAGCGGAGAAATTTTACGCTGCCTATGCCGAGAGTAGCGTCTGCGCCGAAACCAAGAGATTTGCGGCGCAGTTTGCGGCGGAGGAGGCTTCCCATGGCGCGCAGTTGGTGGCGAAGCTCGGTGCGCTGTCACAGCGCGGCGCCGTCCACCATCGCGAGGAAGACGATGCGCCGCATATGCCCGAGTAGCGCTCGTCTGACATTAGCCGATTAATTTGCAGAGGCCGTCGAACACCAGCTCTCGGTAGCTGACAATCCCAATCACCTTGCCGTCCTCCACCACGGGAGCGTTGGACAGGCCGAAGCTGTCGAACATGCGGGCCACATAGCGCACATCCATGTCGGGCTCTACCGGGATGACCGGCTTTGACATGATTTCGTAGACATTCACACGTTCCGCGGCCCTGTCCCTTGCCAGCACTTTCTTGGCGATGTCTGAAAGCAGTACAAGGCCGAAGGCATCGTGTTCATTGCGTTTCCTGACGATTACCACGGTGGCGTCGGCGTCTTGCATGGCCTTTAGCGCATCGGCCACGGATGCCATGCCATCCAGTTCCAGGTGTTCCGTGTGCATCACGTCCCTGGCTTTGATCACGTGCTTTTCCATTACAGCAGTTCCTCCACATCTTGTGTTAGTTCTTGCGCTTGCGACATCACGCCAACAGCGTCTTCTACATCCAGTTGGAAGGCGATGCCGGTCCCGGGTTTGGAATCCATCTCTCCGACCCGATTGATCTCCTCGAGGATGTGGCGCGATAGATGCTCTTCGACCAGAAAGAGGATGACATCGCGCTGGGTTTCCAGCGATAGGCCGAAGAACGTTTTGCTTACCTTGAGGCCCTCGCCGCGGGCGTTGTTGATCACAGTCGCACCGGTGGCTCCCGCCTGGCGCGCAGCGTCCATGATCTCGTCGGTTTTTTCGTCTTCGATGAAAACGATGATCATTTTGAAGTGCATGAGTTTCTCCTCAGGTATTCTTGCGCGTAGTTGTGCGCTTGCTCGCACTGGCGGCCCTCAGCTCCGAGAGCTGAGCGTAGGCCATCACTGAGAGTATGGGAAACAGGCTGGCAAAGGCGATCAAACCAAAGCCGTCGATAAGTGGGTTTCTACCGGGAACGGTTTCCGACAGGCCCAACCCCAGTGCCGCTACCAGGGGTACGGTGACAGTCGATGTGGTGACACCGCCTGAGTCGTAGGCGAGGGGGATAATCATTTTTGGCGCTACTGTCGTCTGCAGTACCACGAAGGCATAGCCCGTGATGATGTACCAGTGGATGGGGTCGCCGACCACGATGCGGTAACAGCCCAATGAAATGCCGAAGGCAACGCCAAGCGCTACGGATATGCGCAGGCCCCACACGCCGATGGCGCCGCCCGACACCTGGTGGGCTTTGATCGCGACAGCGATCAGGGACGGTTCAGCAATGGTGGTGGAGAAGCCGATCAGGAAGGCGAATATGTACACCCACATGTAGTCTTTCCACTCGATATCGGCGATGGTTTCTCCCGCTTCCATGCTCGCCAGCAGGAAGTCTGCGTTGGTGAGTTGGCCGGCCATCAAGCGGCCCAGCGGGAATAGACACCACTCCAAGCCAAGTAGAAATAAGGATAGCCCTATCAATACCCAGCCGAAGCCGAGCAAAATCTCGCGCAGGTTGGCAGGTTTCTGCCGCAGCACAGCAAACTGGAAGCCGAAGATAATTGCTGCAATAGGCAATACATCGGTCACCGTCTCGGCCAGAGTGGCGAGCACTTCGTAAAGAATGTCGAGAAGGCCCATCAGATCACCATTCCGTAAGCCATCACGAAAATCATGGGCGTCAGCGAGGCGAATGCGATCAGGCCGAAGCCGTCGGTCATCGGGTTGCGCCCCTTGATCGACGAGGCCAGCCCCACGCCGAGAGCGGTTACCAGGGGTACCGTAATCGTTGAGGTGGTGACGCCGCCTGAGTCGTAGGCAATGCCAATGATCTCCCGAGGAGCGAACATGGTCATGATCACCACCAGCACATAGCCGCCGATAATCAGCCACTGTACCGGCCAGCCCTTCAGGATGCGGATGACGCCAATCACAATGGCCAGGCCCACCGAAAACGCTACCGTGTAACGCAGCCCCTCGGCGTAGCGAGTCATGGCGGCTTCATTCGCGGCGATCATGCCACCCTCGGCCGCAACCTTTGATGCCTCCTCTGCCACTGCGATCAGGGCGGGTTCCGCGACAGTGGTGCCAAAGCCCAGGGCAAAGGCGAAGATGACCAGCCACGTGACGCTGCCTTTGCGGGCAAAGGCAGTGGCCATGGACTCACCGATCGGAAACAGGCCTTGCTCAAGGCCGTGAATGAAGAAGGTCAGGCCCAGTACAACGAACAAGACGCCCAGCAATATCTGGCCGATGTTGGGCATGGGTTGCTGCAGCACGGCGAGCTGAAAAAACAGGATCACCAATATGATGGGCAGCAGATCTCGCAAGCTGCCCAGCATCGCAGTGAGTAGTTTCTTCAGGGTGGCTTGCACGATGGTCCTTCCAAGAGCGAACCCTGAGTGTAGCAGCGGCGGCGTGTCAGAAAATTGACCTGGATAAATGTTTTGTCAGCTGCTGTCGGGTTAACAAATCTTTACCGGCATCGGCCTTGCCAGATGGTAGGCTTACGGAAGAAACCTGAGGGAGCGATAAGATGTATAAATTAGCCTTGGTGCCGCTGGCGCTCGTGCTGGCTGCCTGCACCACAACTGACGAGATTATCATCGACCGCAAGGGCGTCGACCAGGCGAAGTATGAGCAAGACCTGGCAGAGTGTCGTGGTTATTCATCGGAGGTAAAAACGGGTGAGAAGGCAGCGCGCGGTGCCGCATCAGGCGCCGTGGTTGGCGGTTTGATAGGCGCGGCAGTGGGTAACAGTCGTGATGCCCAGCGGGGTGCCGGCGCCGGTGCTGTCACCGGTGCCGCACGGGGTGTCAGCGAGGGCTCGCGCGACGAGGTTCAGGTGGTAAAGCAATGCCTGCGAGGAAGAGGCTACCGGGTTCTTAACTAACCCTAGTTCCCCAACAACCCCTTCAATAACTTACCCGCATCCTCGCCGAATCGTTCCTCGACCTCTTTCTCTGCCTTTCGTTTCAGCTCGTTTTCGGCCATGTCTGAGATGATTTCGGTGGTATCTACTGAGCACCAATCGCCGGGCTCGCCGCTGACATTTCCTTTGCAGTTCAATGGCCATTTGATGGAAGTGATTCGCTCGTTCACGCGGCAGGCGGGGTCCAGTTTTTCCATGCCGGGCTGCACTTTCGCCTTGAACGTGGTGTCGAATTCCATGCTCTCCAATTCCAGGTAGCCGGTGCCGCTGAGCGTAATCTCGGCCAGTTTGGCCTTCAGCGGTTTGAGGTTGGCGCGGCCATTGCCCATCTGGATGTCGATGGCGAGTGTTGTGATCGGTGTCTCTGCGGGGAAGGTTGTGCTCAGGCTCTCCTGGTTTATCAGGGCGATGGCTTCGCACATCATCTGCTCCACGCCCATATCCTTGAGCACGGCATCGGAGGCTGCGATTTTGATGGGCCCCTTGAGCGTGTTGGTGATGGATGAACTGGTATTGCCCTGGCCGTTGAGTTTCCAGTTCAGGTCCACCTTGCCCGTCGCGATAGGCTGCGACTCCACCGATTCAAGCACATCTGCGATATCGATTTTGCTGAGTGAGCCTTCGGTGTTAACCCGGGCTTGGGGGTGTTTGGCATTGAGGTTGGCTTTCATCTCGAGCTTGCCGCCGTGGACCTCACCAGTGACCGACGACAAGTAGGCCATGCCGTTCATGACGCGCAGATTGGCCTTGAGATTGCTGACCACGTGCGGATCCCATACCACCTTGTCGATGGTCAGTTTGGCGCGAGTATCCATGGCACGAATGGCTTCTACCGGAATCGCGGTATCCCCGCTGTCCGCATCCTCGCCATTGGTTGATTGTGTGGCGGCGGCATCGGGGCCTGCGAGTGCAAGCAAGGCCGGGGTGAATTCGTTGAGGTGTAATCTGGCATCGATTTGGGGGCTCTCGTAGCTGGCGTAGCGCACGTTGCCGTTAGCCCGGGTCTCCGCGATCGCAAGTTCGAGTTTGAGGTCGGCGACCTCGTTGTTGATATGCACTTCTCCAGATGTCTTGAGTTCCACTGTTTCAGCGAGTGCCCCGCGCACTGTGATCGTCATATCAGTTAGTGTGGCTATCTGGGTGGCCTGGGAAATCGAGACCTTGCCATCGGCTTCAATAGTCATGGGGCTCTCACCGGGTATGTTTACGGTCAGGTTTAATGGAATGTCGCGATTGTCCAGATTCAGGTCACTGGCACGCAATTCCACTATTTCAATCACACTGGTGTCGCCGCCCGCTTCGGTGCTCTCAATGCGGGAATCGGTGACGACCAGGCTGGCTACGTTCATTGCGAGGGGAACCGCGATGGTTGACTGAGTACTTGCAGCCTGGCCGGCCTCCTGTTTGGCCTTGCTGCGTTTCGCGTAGAACGCCTCGAGCTCTTCAGTGCTGTAAGCACTGGTGTCAACGGGCGCCGGTGCCGGCGCAGTCACCATCTTTATGACGACCCCGTCGAAAGAGACCGTGTCCACGGCAACCTCCTTCGACAGCAGTGGCATGAATTGCACGCCTATCTCCAGCTCGCGGGCCTCCAGGCTGGTTTCATCTTCGCCGGGCATCTCCAGCGTTACATCTCCGAGTTTGACCCCGAGGGTAGGGAAAATGCTGAGGTCCAGTTCGCCCGCGACTCGCAGGGTGGCGCCGGTTTGTTCCTGGATCTTCTGCGTCGCCATTGCCAGTACCTGTTCCTTGTCCAGTAGTACCGGGATCAGAATAGCGGCCGCCAACACGAGTACGATTGGAATGGCGATGATTATCAGGATAATGCGTGACATCGGAAGGCCTCAAAAGTGGGATAACTGCTTGGACCTTGAATAATAGAACAGGTTCGCCGGATTTGGGTATCAATCAGCCGGCAGAATATGCCTGGTGCACTTCTTCGGCGATGATTTCTATCCCTCTCTGTATCACTTCGGCATCCTGGGCATAGGAGACTCGAATACACTCGTGCTGGTGGGGCCAGTACTCATCCATGCCCACAAAGAAGTTGTTGCCGGGCACTATCAGCACGCCACGGCGCTTCAGGCGTTGGTACAGGGCCTGACTTGTAATGGGTAGGCCCTCAAACCACAGCCAGAGGAAAATGGCGCCTTCGGGTTTGTGGATGTGGTAAGGGAGGTCGCCAAGCGCTTTGCGGAACCAGCCCACAGTAGCAGAGGCTCTTTCCTTGTAGAACGGGCGCACCAGTTGGTTGGATATCGATTCGATCTCGCCACTGGCAAACAGCTGCTTGGCCAGGGCGGGGCCCAGATTGCCGCAGGCCAGGCTGACGATGGTGTTGGCATTGGTATATGCCTGCACAATGTCTTCACGGGCCACAATGATGCCAGTACGCACACCCGGCAGCCCCAGTTTGGACAGGCTCAGAGCGAGGATGGTGTTGTCATTCCAGTGCGGCCTGGCGTCCTCAAACAGGATATTGGGAAAGGGCAGGCCATAAGCGCCGTCGATGATGAGCGGTATGTCTCTCTCGCTAGCGATTTCGTCGAGGTGGGCGATCTCTTCATCGGTCAGTACATTGCCCGTTGGGTTGGTGGGGCGAGACACGCATAAGGCCGCGGTGTCCGGCCCGGGGTTCAAGTGGGAGAAATCCACCCGGTACTTGAACTGCCTGTTATCGAGCAAATCGATGTTGGGACGGGTAGCGGTGAAAAAATTGTCACTGAGCCCGGCGTCGGCATAGCCAATGTATTCCGGCGCAAGCGGCAAATGGATGGCCCGCTGGCTGCCGTCGGGCATCTTGCCAGCGAGCATGTTGAACAACACGAAGAAAGCGGCCTGGCTGCCGTTGCTGACAGCGATATTCTCTTCGCGCACCGGCCAGCCGAACTGCTTATGCAGGTAGGCAGCCATTTGCTGGCGAAATTCCCTGTCTCCCTGGGGAGACTGGTAGATGCCAAACAGACTGTGGCGTTGAGCGGGGTCGGCCATGATGTCTTCCAGGCGTTGCTGGAAGACGGCTTCGACTGATTGCAGGCGGCCGGGGTTGCCACCGCCCATGAAGATCATCTCCGGATTTTCATTCAAGGCAGAACCCAGATCGTCCATCAGCTCGACGATGCCGGATTCTCCGGTGAATTTTTCCCCAAAAACTGACAGTTTCACGCGCGGTACCACTCGGTAGAGAGGGCAATAGTAGCCCCAGTCTTGATAGGTGTATATGCTCACTATTTTACAATTTGATGAGTACAACTTTGGACCAACAGACCTGTCGCAACTGTAAGACTCCGGTTGATGGCGAGTACTGCAGTCACTGTGGCCAGCGTGAAGGTCACGCCGACAAACGCTTCCTCGATCTGGCGGGTGAGATTGTGGGCGATGTTTTCGACGTTGATTCCCGTCTGTGGCGAACACTTACCTCCCTGCTGTTTCGTCCTGGCAAGCTAACTGCGGAATTTATCGCCGGCAGGCGCGCTCGCTACATTCCGCCGTTGCGGCTCTATCTCATATTCAGTTTTGTTGTCTTCCTCGTTATGGCCATGGACGCATCCAATGCACTGGTGACTGGCGAAGACGCTGAAGCTGCGGGAGAGGGCGGGATCACCGTGGCGCTCGACCCGAATGAATTGCGGGATGCGTTTGACGAAGAGGCCGAGGGCGGCGAACCGATGGTAAATATTGGCATTGCGGATGAGGGCAGCCCCCAGTGGATGCAGGATTTGCAGAGTCGCCTCGAGGGCAATACAGAAACGGTGGTAGAAAATCCCAACGCCTTTGTTGAAGACATGGTCAGCTACCTGCCGCAGATGATGTTTATCTTGTTGCCACTGTTTGCCCTGCTAATCTGGCTGGCTTATCTATTTTCTCCCTTCCATTACCTGCAACACCTGGTGTTCGCGCTGCACTATCATTGTTTCGTCTATTTGCTATACATGCTGGATAAGCTGCAGGGCTTCGCCGGCTTGGATATTAGCGGTTGGCTTGCATTATGGCTGGTGGCTTACCTGCCGCTGGCCCTGCGTCGGAGCTACGATTCGGGTTTTCGTGGTGCTGTTGGCAAAAGCTTGTTTATCTATGTCGCTTACGGAATATTGCTGGTGCAGGCCTTCACCGGCGTGGCCTTGATAGCGCTGGCGTTGCTCTAAGCGGAGCCAGATGGATTGTGGCGACAATTGTCGCGCTTATCTTTATAATTTCCGTCACAATCTATAAGGATATTCATGAAACCCCTCTCTTTATTTCTGCTGGCGTTCATCGCCCTGCAGGCTGTGCCGGCGTCCTCCGAGGACGAACCCATGAGCCAGCACATACATCGCTACCTGCATGAAAAGAATGTCGTGATCGTTGGTGCAGCGTGGCAAAAAGCCGATGCCGTTGTGCGCGCAACCGTTGATCCGTTCCCCGAGCAGGGTATCGATCTTGAACAGTTGGGGGTCGATCCGGACTATGCCTCCTATTATCTGGAGTGGCGACACAGGTTCAGCCAAAAGTGGGGCCTGGTGGCCGCTGCACAGACTTTCCAGAGCGATGGCGATATCGTGGCGCAGCGCGATTTCAACTTTGGCGGTGTCGAGTTCCCTGCGGGAATCGATATTAATACCGAGCTGAGCGTCGATATCTATTTCATTGATCTGATGTATCACGCCTATAGCTCTGACAGAGCTGAAGTATCTATCGGCGGTGGGCTGCACGCGTTTGATACGGCAGTGGATATCAGCGGTAAGTTGTTTATCGGGGAGGGCGAGTTCGCTGGCAGTGGTTCGAGTGGTGAGTTGCTGGCGCCGTTGCCAAATCTGCGAGCATCCGCGTTTTATGCTTTTACGGACAGGTTATCAACCTTCGCCACGCTCGGCTGGCTCAGCGCAGATGTGGATGAATGGAGTGGTTCCTTCACTTATCTCCACGCTCGTTTTCACTATGCGTTCACTGAGCGCTGGGGTTCTTCGCTGGGATACCAGTACACTGATGTCGACGTGACCCGGGACCGTGGGCGCAGGGAAACGGCGTTTGATATGCAGTTCAGGGGGCCAACCCTACAGCTGACATACCTGTTCTAGTGTTGCCGAGGAGGCGAACCTTCGATGAGTGACCCCAACTGGACTGTTCTCCTCCCGCCGCTGCTCGCGATTGGCCTGGCTCTGCTTACGCGACAGGTATACCTGGCGTTGTTCACCGGTATCTGGTTGGGATATTTCCTGCTCGATGGCGGCCTGTTGCATTCTCTTGCAGGCGCGATCGATGCGTCTGTCGCTGTGCTGGCGAGCCCTGGCGATGCGAAGGTGATTGTGTTCACCCTGGTGATAGGTGCCTTTATCCTGACGCTGGAACGCAGTGGCGGTGTCACTGGGTTTATACAGTTTCTCGAACGGCGTAGCTGGGTGAACAGTGGCCGTCGTGCCCAGTGGATGGCCTGGCTGATCGGCGTCGTCATTTTTATCGAATCCAACATCACTGTACTGGTTGCAGGGACCGTCTCGCGGCCACTGTTTGATCGCTTCAAAGTGGCGCGAGAGAAACTCGCCTATCTGATCGACTCAACTTCTGCGCCAATCTGTATTTTGATTCCTTTCAATGCCTGGGGGGCGTTCAACCTGGGCCTGCTCGAAGGTCTTGGCGTAGAGGAGCCGCTCCGGGTGCTGCTCACGGCCATTCCAATGAATATCTATGCTATTGCCGCGGTGTTGCTCGCGGCGTACACCGTGACCCGTAATTTCAATCCCGGGCCCATGGCTGAGGCCGAGCGCCGCGCCCAGGCGGGCGAGTCGCAGGCCGTCCAGCAAGACCTCGGAGTGCTGCAGGACTCCGCAGCCCCCAATGCCTGGAATATGCTGCTACCCGTACTGTGCCTGGTGGGAGCGATGCCGGTATTCCTGCTGATCACAGGCGACGGAGATATGTTCGCCGGTTCGGGATCGACCAGCGTGCTCTGGGCCAGCCTGTTGGCGCTGACACTCGTCTCGGTGCTGGTGCTCTGGCAGCGCAGCATGGGGCTGGAAGAACTCAGCCGCACCTGGATGAAGGGCGCCGGTGAGATGCTGCCGATTGCCACCGTGTTGTTGCTCGCGCTGGCGCTGGGCGGCGTATCGAAAGCCCTGGGTACCGGTGTCTATGTGGCGGGGATGGTGGGCGACACACTGCCGGCGTGGATTCTGCCAGCGAGCCTGTTTCTCGTGTCCGGTTTCATTGCTTTTTCAGTCGGTTCGAGTTGGGGTACTTTTTCCATCATGCTGCCCATCGCTATCCCCATCGCCGCGGCGATGGGGGTCGAGCCGGCTCTGTTTGTGGCCGCAGTGCTGTCGGGTGGCATTTTTGGCGATCACGGTTCGCCGATATCGGATACAACAATCGTCTCCTCTATGGCCTCCGGGACAGAGCATATCGAGCATGTGCGCACGCAGCTGCCATACGCACTGATCGCTGGTGGCGTGAGCGTTGTTGGCTTCCTCGTGCTGGGCTTGTTGTTCGTGTGAACAGGTGACCTGTTTGGGGGCGAAGTGCACCAAACTGGAGCAACTAAAAAAACGCCCCATTGCAGCCAGTAGGCCGCAATGGGGCGTCAAGTACCATGGATGGAGATTTCAATTTCATAACCTGAGCCCATGGGGCCGAAGTTGCAATAAGTAGAGCATGAACTGTGCCAGTTTGAAGATAAGCGGTGACTTTTTTATAGCCGTGCCCACACGTTAGCCCTTGCTAACGCCAGCGGCCCGGAAGTACTGCTTTTGTCTGGGTTTTCGTCGGTTAATCATTGATCAGTAAGGAGATTTTTTCACAATATCTAGTGGGGGCTATTGTCCGCACACCGATATATGGGTATCGTTGCAGATTCTAACAAAAAGCTTTGCAGCCGTGTTTCGGTTGCATTTTTCTGGCGTACAAGGGGCACCATGGAATCAGCAGCCAAGCAAGGCAAGGCCATCCGCGGCACTATCAGCAGCATCGAGCTTCAGGGCGCGTCCCTGGATATCTGGGACAAAAAATACCGACTCAAGGACGCAAAGGGTAACCCGGTTGATGGCGACATCGACGGTACTTACACCCGGGTAGCGCGCGCTCTTGCGGAAGTTGAGGACGAGGGCGTTCGCCAGGAGTGGGAGCAGCGCTTCGTGTGGGCGCTGCAGCGCGGTGCTATTCCGGCGGGGCGCATTGTCTCCAACGCCGGCGCGCAGGAACACAAGCCTGCCACATCCACGATCAACTGCACCGTTTCAGGCACGGTACCCGACTCCATGGAAGGTATCCTGCAAAAGAATATGGAAGCGGGCCTTACTCTCAAGGCTGGCTGCGGTATCGGTTATGAATTTTCCACGCTGCGCCCCAAAGGCGCATTTGTGTCCGGCGCAGGCGCTTACACGTCTGGCCCGATGTCCTTCATGGATATCTTCGACAAGATGTGTTTCACCGTGTCGTCGGCCGGTGGTCGGCGAGGGGCCCAGATGGCCACCTTCGATGTCCACCACCCTGATGTCTTTGATTTTGTAAAAGCCAAGCGCGAAGACGGCCGCCTGCGCCAGTTCAACCTGTCATTGCTGATTGCGGAGGATTTCGTCAAGGCGGTTCGCGAGGATGGCGAGTGGGCGTTGTCCTTCCCGGTGACGCAGGCAGAATATGATAGCCTGAAACAGGACCCGGAAGCAGAGATTATCTGGCGCGCATTCCCGGTCACCGAAGGCTATGTTGCCAATGATTCCGGTCAGGTTGCCTGCCGCGTTTATCAGCGTATCCGCGCGCTTAAGCTGTGGAATGCGATTATGTCTTCCACCTACGATTACGCCGAACCCGGATTTATCCTGATCGATGAGGTAAATGAGAAGAACAACAACTGGTTCTGTGAGAATGTGCGCGCTACCAACCCCTGTGGCGAGCAGCCACTGCCGCCCTATGGTAGCTGCCTGCTGGGTTCCGTGAACCTTACCCGGTTTGTCCGGGAGCCGTTTACCGAGAATGCCTACTTCGACTGGGAAGAGTACCGTGAGGTTGTCGCTGTGTTTACGCGCATGCTGGACAACGTGGTTGAGATCAATGGCCTGCCCCTGGAAGAGCAGCGTCGCGAAATTACCAGCAAGCGCCGTCACGGTATGGGCTTCCTGGGCCTGGGCTCAACCATGGCCATGCTGTGCATGAGGTACGGTGAGCAGGATTCGCTTGAGTTTACCGAGAAGGTGAGCAAGGAAATGGCGATCTCTGGCTGGAAAGTGGGCTTGGATCTGGCTCGTGAGAAGGGCGCTGCCCCCATTATGGATCAGGAATTTGAGGTGACTGGCGATATGTTGTGCCGCCGCCCTGAGATGGCTGCCGATGGCATCAAGGTAGGCGACAAGATTGCCGGTAAGGTGCTGCACTCCAAATACAGCCGGTACATGCAGGCGCTGGCCCAGGAAGAGCCGGAGCTGGTGAATTCCATCATCTCCGAAGGCGCGCGCTTTACCCACCACAGCTCAATTGCCCCCACAGGCACAATCTCCCTGTCGCTGGCAAACAATGCAAGCAACGGCATCGAGCCGAGCTTTGCCCATCACTACAGCCGCAACGTGATCCGCGAAGGCAAGAAGAGCAAGGAAAAGGTCGACGTATTCTCATACGAATTGCTGGCCTACCGTGAAATGGTAAATATGGAGGCGATGCCCTTCGCTCAGGACGAGAGCAAGAAGCTGCCTGACTACTTCATTGCAGCTGACGATATCACGCCAATCCAGCACGTGGATGTGCAGGCCGCTGCCCAGAAATGGGTGGATTCGTCCATCTCCAAGACCATTAATGTGCCCACGGACTTCGCTTACGATCAGTTCAAGGACACCTACCTGTACGCGGCGGCGCAGGGCCTGAAAGGCTGCACCACATTCCGCTTCAACCCGGAAGCGTTCCAGGGCGTGTTGGTCAAGGAAGAAGATCTGGAGAACACCAACTACCAGTTCACCCTTGATGATGGCTCCACGGTAGAGTTCAAAGGGAACGAAGAAATTGAATACGACGGCGAGACCCATACTGCCGCCAATCTGTTTGACGCGTTAAAAGAAGGCTATTACGGCAAGTTCTAAAGCGGCCGTGGCAAGGTAAGAATTATGAGCAAGAAAATAGACAAGAAAATCGTCGGCTTCCAAGTGAAGAGCGAAGAAGAAAAGCAGCAGGAAATCGAGAGCAATATCGTGCAGATGCACGAGAAGGTGTCGCGGCCTGAGCAACTGGAGGGTGCTACCTACAAGATCAAGACGCCGCTGTCGGATCATGCCCTTTATCTGACGATTAATGACATCATCCTTAATCCGGGCACCGATCATGAATTGCGTCGCCCCTTTGAGGTCTTTATTAACTCCAAGAATATGGACCACTTCCAGTGGATTGTGGCACTGACCCGGGTTATCTCGGCGGTGTTCCGCAAGGGCGGTGACTGTACTTTCCTGGTGGAAGAGTTAAAAGCGGTATTTGACCCACAGGGCGGCTACTTCAAATCGGGCGGGCGTTTTATGCCCTCGCTGGTCGCAGAAATTGGCTGGGCTATTGAAGATCACCTGCAGAACATTGGCTTGCTGGAAAAGCCCGGGCTATCGGACCATCAAAAGAAAATCCTCGACGAGAAAAAAGCTGAGTACGAGGCCAAGACCGGCGACGATAGCGGTAGCAGCGAATTCCCCACCAGTGCCGAACTGTGCAAAAAATGCAGCGTGAAAGCATCGATCATGATGGACGGCTGCATGACCTGCCTCAACTGCGGTGATTCCAAGTGCGGCTGATGCGCTGCTGATATAAGCGCGGCGCAGGGAGAGTAATCATGAGTGGAAAGCCACTGGCAATGGTGACGGGCGCTAGCTCGGGCATAGGCTGGGCTTTCGCCACGCGATTGGCCGAAGAGGGCTATGCCGTCTGTGCCGTGGCGCGCCGCGAAGACAGGTTAGAGCAGCTCGTGGGCCATCTCCCTGGCGCCGGCCACAGTTATCTGGCCGCTGATCTGGCGAACGATGAGGACCTCGCAGCGGTAGGTGCGGAGTTATCGACTGGCGCATACCAACTGTTGGTCAACAACGCCGGCCTCAGCGTGATGGAGCCCTTTGGTGAGGCACCGCTGGCCGCAGAACAGAATCTCCTCAACGTGAATATCAATGCTGTCGTGGCTCTGGCGCATGCGTTTCTGGCGCACGGTGCTGAGGGTGATGCGCTGGTGAATGTCGGCTCAGTGGTGTCCTATCTGCCCACGCCTGCGATGGCGGCCTATAGTGGGAGCAAGGCGTTTATCACCACGTTTTCTGAATGTCTGTGGTCCCAGCAGCGGGAGCGCGGAGTCTATGTGATGGCTCTCTGCCCAGGCATGACCGAAACGGAGTTTATCTCCGCCGCCACCGAAGGCGAATCCGACTTCTCATCTCTGCCGGATGCGATGGTGCAGTCACCTGAAGAGGTCGTCAGTGAGGCCTTGCAGGCATTGGACCGGCGCCGTGACGCTGTCGTTGTGACCGGTCGCAGCAATCGTCTGTTGTCGCAGTTGCCGCGGTTGATGAGCCGCAGCCGCTTGATTCGTCTGATGTCCAAAATGGGCGATCCAGAGGACCGCCTGTAGCGTTTCTCTGAGCTCAATCTCGTCTAAAACTGTTCTTCAGGGACGATCATGCGCAACGTTCCGGTAGTGAAGCGCTCCCACCAACTTGTGTCAGGTTCTTTGTCGAATCTCTCCAGTTCGCCATCCCGTTGGGTCACCCAGGCGAGGTCGCCGTCGTCGTCCAGCTCGACCTTGAACGCGACGCCCATGATTCTTTCATCGAATTTAGCAGACTGATTTTTCGCCTCAGCGGGATCGATAAAGTAGGCACCAAACTCCGTGTTGTAGATCGTCGAACGACCGTCCATATTGTAGGAGCCTACCCAAAGCCAGTGCTCGTCGAACACCATGTACTTGGCATGCAGGCTGCTTTTCTGCGGCTTGATGGCTTTGGCACCGCCGCCTGCGCTGCGACCGAGGTCGGCGCGTAGTTCATACAGTTCCACGCCGCCCTCTACCAGTGCCTTGCGATAGCGAATATAGCCAGCGTGGACCGCGGGTACGTCGTTGGACAGCAGCGAATTGGTCAGAATGCGGACGCGGACACCTGCCTCGGCGCGCCCTACCAGGTATTCGGTGAGTTCGTCACCGGGAATGAAGTAGGGAGAGATGATAAGGAGATCGCTCTCGGCCGTGTTCATGCCCTTCAGCAGCGTCGGGAACAGGTGAGTTTCCGGTGCAATATCACGGCTGACGATCTTATCGGGCTGGTCGTAGGCGATGATCCCTTCTGACCATGCGTAACTTAAGTCAGAGAAGCTTTCTGCCTGAGCAAGATCCATCTCACGCAAGCCCGCTGCGTACTGGGAATCCATTATTGTTTCCAGCTTCACTGCGGCCGCGGCTCGATACGCGGCTATTGCTTCGGCGTCTGGTTCCTGGTCATAGAAAGCGGTAATGGGATAGGCGTATTCACTGTTCCAGTAGAGGTCAAACTGGCTGCCTACTTCCTTGGCAATGGGGCCAATAGCGAGAGCGTCCATGTCGCCAAACCCGAGTTCCATATCGGCAGCAAAATACTCGTCGCCAATATTGCGTCCGCCGAATATCGTGGCGATGCCATCCACAGTCAGGGTTTTGTTGTGCATTCGATGGTTGATGCGAAGGGGGTCGGTCACGATGTCATCGAGCCGGTTATTGCGATTGGCAAAGGGGTTGAACAGGCGCACTTCAATATTTTTCATGGTATCCAGTGCGCGTAGCGTGGGGTCCATGCCAGCTGTGTTCATGTCGTCCAGCAGTAGCCTCACCCTGACGCCGGAATCGGCCGCTTTCACCACGGCGTTGAACAGGCCGCTGCCGGTTAGATCCTCGTGCCACATGTAGTACTGCAGATCCAGCGTCCTGTCTGCCTGCCTGATCAGGCCGACGCGAGTAAGGAACGCGTCTTCTCCGACCGGGAGTATGTGAAAGCCACTCTGTTGCGGGTTCGCATCGAGCAGGGGAGTGAGGTCGGTATGGAGCCGGGTACCGCTGATGTCTCCGATCGCCGCGCTTGCTGTGCGGTCAACCTCGTCGGGTAAACTGGCACAGGCCGAAGCAAGCGCGATGAGCGCAATGCAGGCGATGCGGGGGATGATGCATTCTCGGATGTTGGCCATAGCCAGCTGAACCTTTTTTTACCCTGAAGATGTCCTGACGGAGTATAGCCCTGTAAGGGCGAGGCTGCGGTAAGATAACCGCCAATAACAGGAAACGGAGTTGTCGATGACACTGGAGCAACGTGTGGAGTCGCTGGAGCGCGAACTCGCTGAGCTGCGCGCCATAGAGGCCATTCGCCAGTTGAAGGCGCGCTACCTTAATGCCTGTGATCGCCAGGATCCTGAGGCGGTGCGGGCCTGTTTCGCGCAAGGCGAGGTTGTTATCGACATGTCCTACTTTGGGCGCTGCGAAAACCGCGACGAATTCGTGGACGGAATATTCGTGCCCCGTGGCTGCCATGAACACGTTCTGGATATGCATCATTGTGCGAACCCTGAAATTGAAATTATCGACAGGGATAATGCCCGGGGCGTCTGGTCGCTTAACTACCGCAATATCAATACAGAAGACCAGACCGTCACCCTGATTTCTGCGCTGTATCACGATGAATATCGCCGGGAGAGCGGGCAGTGGAAGGTCAGCCGCTCACGAACGGAATACCGTACAGCGTTGCATTGTAGTTATGAGCCGGGCAGTCTGGAGGCCAAGGTGGCTGCACGGACTCTGATGGGATGAGTTTACTGCCACTATTACAACAGGCGATGCGAATTTGACGACGATGATCACTGGAATGGGTTCTAAACGGCAGCGTGCAGGTAAAGTACGGGCTCAGCTCGCGCTTGTGTTGGCATGTCTTTGGCTCGCCTCATGCGCGAGTGTGCCGTTTGACTATCCCAGAGAGCCTACTCAATCCGTTCCCGCATCCGCTGAGACCCCGCTAGGTGAGTTCTATCGCAACTGGCAGTCGGATCATGGCGACAAGGGCGGCTTCGTGGGTATGCCCTCCGGGGTCGATGCCCTCGGCATGCGTCTGAGGATGCTGGAACTGGCGGAAGAAACCATTGATGCTCAGTACTTCATTCTCAAGACTGACCGGGCCGGTGGCCTGTTCGTAGCTGGAGTGATTGCCGCCGCAGATCGCGGAGTCCGGGTGCGGTTACTGGTAGACGACATCTTTTCGCCTGGAGTGGATGAGGCATTCACACTGATCGCCAGCCACCCGAATATCGAGGTCCGGTTATTCAACCCACTGCCGCGTCAGGCTATTCGTTATCTGGGTTACGTTACCGATTTCAAGCGCGCCAATCGGCGCATGCATAACAAGTCTTTCACAGTGGACGGTGCGTTCAGCGTGGTCGGTGGGCGCAACATCGGCGAGGAGTACTTTGAGCTCAATCAGGATACCAAGTTCGATGACTTCGAAGTATTGATGATCGGCAGTCCGGTAGAAGAGGTACAACAAGGCTTCGACCTGTTCTGGAACAGTGATTTGTCTGTGCCGATGGAGGCGTTTGGCGTTAAGACTGATCCTGCTGAACTGGACCGTTGGCGGGTTAAGATTCGCGAGCTGGTGGAAGAACAGCAAGATGGCCTCTACGCCCAGGCATTGAACAGCCGCCTGCTGCAGGCGCTCAAGACCAAAGAGCGCGTGCCCATGATCGCCGAGGCTCATGTCTATACCGATACCCCCGAAAAACTAGCAGCGGAAATCGGTGATGCTGATACGGCAGTGCTCATATCTGAGGTTAGCCGACGATTCCGCAACGCGCAGAGCGAGCTGTTGATAGTGACCCCCTATTTTATTCCCCAGCACTATGGGGTCGATTTGATGGAGGAGTTAATTTCCCGGGGTGTGCGTGTCGCTGTTCTGACCAATTCACTCGCCTCCACCAATCATGTGCCAGTGCATGCGGGTTACTCCCGTTATCGCAAGGAATTGCTCGAGATGGGCGTAGAGTTCTATGAGATGCGCGCGGATGCAGTGCACGAAGACAATGATTGGGGGCATCGTCCGGAGAAAATGACGCTGCACTCCAAGGCAACCGTGGTTGATCGGGAGTCCATCTTCGTCGGCTCTCTCAATTTCGACCCGCGTTCGGTCCTGATTAATACCGAGATGGGGGTCTTTATTGAGTCCGCGGAGGCCGGGGCGGCCTTTACCAAGAACATCAAGAGCGAACTTAGCAGGTCGACCTGGAGAGTGGATCTTGACGAGAAGGGCCAGCTGCGCTGGACATACGATTACGACGGTTACCGGGAAGTGGTGTACAAGGAGCCCCAATCCAGCTGGTGGCAGCGCTTCCAGGTGGGTGTTTATCGTCTGTTGCCGATTGAGAATCAACTTTAGGTTATTCTCGATGGCATAAATTTGTCGGCGTCATTATACTTGCGCCGAAACCTGGGGGTGGCGAGCGCATTGCGCGACGAGCCTGAGACGCCAAATGGCGAACCCTTTGAACCTGATCCGGTTAGAACCGGCGTAGGGACAGGTCGTCTCGTCACACCCTGATCCAATCCGCTTGTCCAACCGGTTCTCTTACTTCAGCTGTATCGAGGAGAACCACATGAAAACCCGTCACACCCTGATTGCTGCGAGCTTGGCCGCTGCTGCCCCGGTGTTTGCTCAGCCCCCAGCGCTGGAAGAATTGGTCGTCACTGCCGAATTCCGTTCCACCCCGCTGCTGGATCAGAGTGCCAGCACCAGTGTCGTCACTGGCGAAGATATCAGCCAGCGCGCCGGCCAGCATTTGGAAGACATCCTCAATCTTGCCCCCAACGTCAACTACGCCAGTGGCGCTTCGCGTGCGCGCTTCTTTCAGATCCGCGGTATTGGCGAGCGGAGCCAGTTTCAGGAACCACTCAACCCCTCTATTGGTCTCGTTATCGATGGCATTGATTTCAGTGGTCTGGGCAATGCCGGCACCTTGTTTGACGTTGACCAGGTAGAGGTCTTACGTGGGCCCCAGGGCACGTTGCACGGCGCCAACGCACTCGCCGGCCTTATTAATATTCGCAGTGCTGCACCGGCGGACGAGCCTTCCATGCGTGTGGAGGCCATGGCGGCTGATTACGGTACCTGGAGTGCCGGAATCGTGGGTACTGGCCCTCTTATCAGCGACACCTTGCTTTATCGCCTGGCGGTAAATACCTATCAAAGTGATGGTTTTGTAGAGAACGACTTTCTCGATACTGACGACACGAATAATCGCGACGAAACCAGCATCCGCGGCAAGTTGCGCTGGCTGATGTCGGATGACAACACGGTGGATCTCACCGCCATGTACATCGATATCGACAATGGTTACGACACTTTCTCACTGGACAATACTCGTCAGACACTTTCCGATGAGCCGGGCCGAGATGCGCAGGAGTCTACCGCGCTGGGTCTGGACTGGCGCAGCGAGCTAGGCTTCGCGCAGTTACAGACACTGGCAAGCTACGCCACCAGTGAAACCGAATACAGTTACGATGAGGACTGGAGCTTCGTTGGTATAGCGCCGGGCTGGGAGTACTCCTCGTTCGACCAGTATCTGCGTGATCGCGACAGCTACAGTCTGGAGTTGAGGTTGGTGTCGGACGAATCCAACCGCTTGTTTAATGACAGCAGCGACTGGGTCGCCGGTGTCTACTACCTCGCTGACCGCGAGGACCTTGAACGCAACTACACTTACCTGGCTGGTCCCTTCAGCAGCACTTATGACACCGATACGCTAGCCGTATTCGGGCAGCTGGACAGTGACCTCTCCGATGCCCTGACGCTGATTGCCGGCTTGCGCTACGAGGAGCGCGACACGGACTACAGCGATAGCAACGATGTGGCCAGTGACCCGGGCAAAGGCCTGTGGGGTGGCAGGCTGACTCTGGAATACACGCTCGGCGATCAGCAGATGATTTATGGCGGTGTCTCCCGCGGCTATCGCACTCATGGTGTGAATGCCAACATCCTGGCCAGTATGGACGCCACTGACGATCCGGATGAGTTGGAACAGCTGCGCAGCCTGCAGGAGTACGACGAGGAATTCCTGCTCAACTATGAACTCGGTTTTAAAGGCGGCTTTGCCGACGGCACTGTGCTGGTGCGCGCGGCGCTGTTCTACATGGATCGGGAAGATCAGCAGGTGAAAGGCTCACTCGTGTTACCGCGCGAGGATGGCAGCACCCAGTTTATTGACCATATCGCGAATGCGGCCGAGGGCAATAACTACGGACTGGAACTGGAGACGAATTGGCAGGCGCTGGACAGCCTCTCGCTCTACGCCAATATCGGCTTACTGGAAACAGAGTTCGAAGACTACATCAATGCCGATGGTGAAGACCTGTCCGGGCGTGAACAGGCCCACGCGCCGGGTTACCAGTTCGCCGTGGGTGGCCGCTTTGATTTCGGCTCGGGTTTCTACGGTCGCCTCGACGTGGAGGGCAAGGATGATTTCTATTTCTCCGACCGTCACGATGTGCAGGCACCTTCTTACGAGCTGTTGCACGCGCGTCTGGGCTGGGCGAACGATCACTGGTCGTTGGCTTTGTGGGGTCGCAATCTCACGGATGAAGATTACTATGTGCGAGGCTTTGGCAGCTTTGGCAACGACCCGCGCAAAGAGTATGTTACCGAGCCCTATTACCAGTATGGCGAGCCGCGGATGGTAGGCGTGTCCGCCAGCTACAGTTTTCAGTGAGGATAGAGCCGTGAAATTAACTGCAGAACTCAGTCTGTACCCTTTGCAGGAAGACTACATTCCTGTGATCAAGGCGTTCATCGATGAGCTGTGCGCCGGTGGGGATGTGCTAGTGGTGCAAAACGCGATGGCCACCCAGCTGTGCGGGGAGTACGACCACGTTTTCGATCTGGTGCGGGAGGTCTTGCGGCGCAGTTCCATCGAATTCGGCAAGCAGGTGCTGGTGTGTAAGTTTATCCCCGGCGAACTCGATATCGCCGGATGAGCATCGACTCCTTGCTCGACGCCTTGCAGGCCATGTCCGTGTGGGAAGTCGTGGCGGTGCTGCTGGGCATCGCCTACCTGCTATTGGTTGTGCGCGAGAGTCTTTGGTGCTGGTACGCGGCCTTCGGTAGCACGGCGATCTTCCTCTACATTTTCTGGGATGTGGGCTTGGTGATGGAGTCGGGCTTGCAGGTCTATTATCTGGCCATGGCCGTCTACGGTTGGTGGCAGTGGCAGCATGGCAGTGGTGAAGCCGGCGAATTGGAAATTACCCGCTGGAATCCTACCAGGCATGTGTTGGCCATCGGCCTGGTGTTGTCGGCCGCGGCGATCAGCGGCCTGCTGCTTGCCAAGTACACTGGAGCGGCCTTGCCCTTTCTCGACTCATTTACGACATGGGGTAGCATTCTCACAACCTGGATGGTGGCGCGCAAGGTGCTTGAGAATTGGTTGTATTGGCTGGTTATCGACAGCGTGTCTATCTACCTCTATCTCGACCGGGGCTTGTACCTGACCGCGCTATTGTTCATGGTTTACCTGGTCATCGTCGTATTCGGTTATCGCAAATGGCTACATCACTACCGCATGCAATCCAGCTGAAGCTGGAGCAGGCCCTGGGGCAGTGGCGCCAGTGGCAGTGTGAGCCGGCATTGGATGGTGCGCCTCTTATTGAGCGAATACTGGCGGGAGGACACAGCAACTGGAGTGTTCTCGTTGGAACGATGGGTCGCCAGTTTGTTGTGCGCGTGGATGGGGTGAATCCTGCAGCTAACGGGATAAACCGCCAGCATGAGTGGACCATCCTGCAGTCAGCCGCAGAAGCGGCGCTGGCGCCTGTGCCCCGCTACTTCAACCCGGATCTGGGTGTGCTGGTATGTGACTACCTGCCCCCGGAACCTGAGCAGCGAGTCGATCTGCAGGCACTGGCCTGTTTGCTACGCGAAATTCACCGGCTGCCAGTGCGACACCATCGGCTGGATCTGGCTGCTCGTCTGGCGAGCTACGATAAGCAGATTCAAAGAGAAAATTTGCAAGCTTGGGTTTTGCTGCAGCCGCATCGCGAGGCCGTTGCTCGCCAATTTCAGGTATGTGCCGCTGAAGAGGGCCCTTCAGTGTTGTGTCACAACGACCTGTTGCAAGCCAATCGCCTGTACAGTGGTGGCACACTCTACGCACTGGATTGGGAGTATGCTGCCAACGCCAGCCCCTGGCACGAGCTGGCGGTTGTGGTTCACGGTGATGATCTGACTGAGCCGCAAGCGACAGAAGTCCTGCAGTACTACCTTCAGCGCGATGCTACTGCGGAAGAGTGGTTGCGATTACAGCGCCACGGCTATGTTTATCGCTACCTGGAGTTGGCGTGGTATCTGGCGCAGGAACGCGAGTTGCTCGATGAGGAGGCTCTCGCCTATCGAACAACTCGCTTGACTGAAGTCTACCGCGAACTCAGTGCCTAGTACTTGTCGAACATTGCCTGAATTTTACCGGCGTCTTTTGTCTTAAGCAGCGCCAGTTGCAGCAGTACCCGTGCCTTCGCGGGGTTCAGTTCCCCCGAGGCAACAGTGCCTAAGGTGTCGTCGTCGGTCTCTACATTGCGGCCGGTAGCACCACTGAATACACGAGAGGAGCGAACAACCGCGACACCCGCCTTGGTGGCACGGGCGACCGCTGCCTGCGAATCGGTCGTCATGTTGCCATTGCCGACCCCCGCGATAACCAGCCCTTTGGCGCCATTGGCTACTGCAGCGTCAATGATGTCGGCGGAGAAATTGGCGTGCATATAAAGAATATCTACCCGGGGTAACTCCTTTACGCCCTTGAGAGAAAACTCAGCACCTGAAGTGTGAGCCCGGTAGGGGCCGCGATAGAAGGTATTCTTGCCGTACAGGGTGGTACCGATCAGGCCGCGTTCCGGCGAAAGGAATGTTTGCACATCGGTTGTGTTGGTTTTGGTCACAGCCCTGGCCCCGTGAATATCGTCGTTCACCACGACCAACACGCCGCGGCCTGCAGCGCGAATGTCGGCAGCCACCGCCACCGCGTTGTAGATGTTCAGCGGGCCGTCAGCAGAGAGTGCGGTGGAGGGACGCATTGCGGCAGTGAGTACCACCGGTTTGTCGCTGTCGATCACCAGGTTGAGGAAGTAGGCGGTCTCCTCGATCGTATCGGTGCCATGGGTAATCACCACGCCCTCAGTTTTCTTGGTGGCCAGCAGGGTATTGACCCGCTCGGCCAGGTCTAACCAGATAGCGTCATTCATGTCCTGGCTACCGACATTCGCAACTTGCTCGCCGCTGATGTCCGCCAGGTCCTTGAGTTGGGGCACTGCTGCGAGCAGGGTCTCTACACCGACCTGACCTGAGGTATAGCCGGCCTGGGTCTGGGTGTCTGCTGAACCGGCGATGGTGCCGCCTGTGGCGAGAATGGAGATATCCTTGGCGGCGTGTGCCGGAATGGATGCGGCGACAGTGCTGAGCATTGCTGCGGCGAGTAGGCGGTGCAATTTCATATTTGAGTTCTCCTGTAATGGCCAGTCGCCGATGCCTCGGTGTGCTTGGCCTGGTATGGGCAACAGTAGTACAAAATGCCCATATTTGCCCAGTCTAGCCCGTCGGAACTTGGCATGTGGTGGATAGCTGCTACTTTTAGTAGATGAATTTACCTTTTGGGGCTCTATATCTATGAATTTGCGCAGAAATCTTGTCATGGCGGCGGCTGTGGCTGCCACTATCCAAACCCCTTTGGCGCTGGCACAGTCTGACGCTGAACGCATCCAAAAGCTGGAGGCCCAGTTGGTCCAACAACAAGAGGCCATACAGATGATGCAGCAGGAGCTGCAGCGGCTAAAGTCGAGCGATCCAGCCCAGGCACCCATGGCGACAGTGCCGGTTGAAGATTTGCATGAGCCGGTAGCAGTGGCCTCGGCACCGAAGGATATTTCTGCCGAGACGGTGCTGGGCTTTGATATCTATGGTTTTGTGATGGCAGATGCCATTTATGATTTCAATCGCGTTGATCCCGACTGGAACGATACGCTTCGGGTCAGCACCATACCCACCACAGAGGGCATGTACGGCGACGATGGTGAGTTCGTGTTCTCCGTGCGTCAGAGCCGCTTGGGCTTTGCTGGCGACTGGGATACGGATGCGGGCAAGGTCACTGCTCTGTTTGAGTGGGAGCTTTATGGAACGGGAGGCGACGCCGGTCAAACCACGCCGCGCTTGCGTCACGCCTACGGCACTTGGAAAAATTTCGGTATGGGCCAGACCTGGTCTAACTTCATGGACGCCGATGTTTTCCCCAATACGATCGACTACTGGGGCCCCACAGGCATGGTGTTCTATCGCAACCAGCAGGCCCGTTACACCTTCCCCATGGGCGAAGACGAATTTGCGGTATCCCTGGAGGACCCGGGTACGGCGCTTAGTATCGGCAAGTTCCGCGACGATTGCGCGAACGAAATCGGCGACAGCTGTGACTCTACCCTTGGCGATGAATTCCAGGCCAAGAACGATGTGCCAGACATCGTACTGCGCTACCGCGACAACACTGACTGGGGCCACTGGCAGGTAGCAGGTATTGGCCGCAAGCTGGGCTTCGAGCGCAAGGACACTGGCGCCAGCGACCATGAATTCGGCTGGGGTATCAACGCAAGTACGGTGATCCAGACCACCGACCTGGACCGCCTGAAGCTGCAGGTGGTGTATGGCGAGGGTATTGGTAACTATATGAATGATGGCGGCCTGGATATTGCACCTAAGAGCGATGACCCGGAGAACAACGGCGCAGAGACCGTACCTTTGCTGGGGATCGTCGCCTACTACGATCACTACTGGAATGAACGCTGGTCCACGTCCGTTGGCTGGAGCTCTATCACCCTGGATACCACCGATGGGCAGGCTTTCGATGAATTCGAGACCGGCCAGATCGCCCAGATCAACCTGCTGCACTATCCCACCGATGGTGTTCTGGTGGGTGGTGAGTTGATCTGGGGTGAGCGTGAGGATGTCGATGGAGCCAGCGGCGATGACCTGCGCATCCAGATGTCCCTGAAAGTGAACTTCCCCCGTTAATAGACCCGCAAAATTATTTTTGAAAAATCTGTAACAAGATCGGAGAGCATTATGTTGTTGAACAAAACTCTAAAGGGCCTGGCCCTCGTGGCCGCCGGTGTTTTTGCTACGACCCAGGTCATGGCAGCAAGTATCAGCCCGGATCAGTACCAGCAAGCCGTGGATGAGGCGTACGCCAAATTCAAGAACGTCAAGGAAGGTGCAAACGCGGACTACATCCCGATTCTGGCGTCGGTGCCCAGTGATATGTTCGGGGTGGTGATAATCACCCGCGATGGCGAGGTGTACTCGGCGGGCGAGCAGAAGTACGAATTTTCCATCCAGTCCGTATCCAAGCCCTTCACCGCGTCGCTGATTATGGCGGAACAGGGGCCGAAGACCCTGCGCGAAAAAATTGGTGTCGAGCCTACCGGGTTACCGTTCAATTCCAAGATTGCCCTGGAAATCTATGAAGACCGCTCGGTCAATCCCCTGGTCAACGCCGGCGCAATCGCCGCTGTCAGCCTGGTGGAAGCCGATTCGGAGAAGGAGCGCTGGAAGAAGGTCCTGGGAAATATCGAAGCTTATGCAGGCCGTGAGTTAACCGTTCTGGAGGAGGTCTACGACTCCGAGTACGAAACTGCCTGGTCCAATCGCGGTATCGCCAACCTTCTGTACAACTATGGCCGACTCTACAGTGATCCCGAAGAAGCCCTGCGCGTGTACACACGCCAGTGCTCAATCGGCATCAACACTCACGACCTGGCGATGATGGGCGCCACCCTTGCCAATGAAGGTGTGAACCCGGTGACCGGGAAGAAAGTGTTGGATAAGGAAGATGTTCCAGAGCTGTTGGCCATCATGGCCACCGCCGGTTTTTATGATGAATCGGGTGAGTGGATGTACAGCGCAGGCCTGCCAGCCAAAACAGGTGTGGGCGGTGGCATTGTCGCTGTTGTTCCAGGCAAGTTTGCCATTGCCACATTCGCGCCACCACTAAATCCTGCGGGTAACAGCGTCAAAGGGCTAAAGGCGATCAGCTATATTTCGGGTAAGTTGGGCGTAGGCCTGTACGGCCCGAACATCGGCGAATAGTAGTATGCCGGCACGTTTGCTAGCGGCCTGTCTGGCCGCTTTGCTGGTGGTTGTGGCAACGCCTTTGTGGGCGGGGCAGGCACCGTTGTCATCCTGGCAGGATGGTTCTTCGCGCAAAGCCATCGAGGCATTTGTGGCTAAGGTCAGCACTGAGGGCTCCCCCGCCTATGTCCCCCCGGCGGAGCGCATTGCAGTATTCGACAATGACGGCACCCTCTGGGCTGAACAGCCAATGTATTTCCAGCTCATTTTTGCCGTCGACCGGGTCAAGGCCATGGCGCCTGAGCATCCTGAGTGGAAGGCTCAGGAGCCTTTCGCGTCTGTGCTCAAGGGCGACATCGGCAAGGCCCTTGCCGGTGGTACATCCGCGATTCTCGAACTGGTCGGGGCGACGCATGGCAATATCACGACCGATGAATTCGATGCCGCTGCGACCGCTTGGCTGGAGACAGCACGGCATCCACGCACGGGCCTCAAGTATAACGAGATGGTCTACCTGCCGATGCTCGAGCTACTCGACTACCTGCGAGCGAACGATTTCGCCACCTATATCGTCTCCGGGGGTGGGATCGACTTTATGCGACCGTGGACAGAAGAGGTGTATGGCATTCCCCCCGAGCAGGTCGTGGGTTCCAGTGTAAAAACCACTTACGAGGTTCGCGACGGCGTACCCACTCTGGTACGTGCGCCGGAAATCGACTTTATCGACGACAAGGAAGGTAAGCCCGTGGGCATTCACAGCCACATTGGTCGACGCCCGATTATGGCGGTGGGAAATTCCGACGGTGATTTCCAGATGTTGGAGTGGGTGACCGCGCGAGAGGGCGCCAGCCTCGGCGTGATCATTCATCATACCGATGCCGAGCGCGAGTGGGCATACGATCGTGACTCGCATATCGGCCGACTGGATCGTGGGCTCGATGAAGGGCCTGATCGCGGTTGGGTGATTGTCGATATGAAAAATGAGTGGCGTCAGGTATTCCCTACAGGCGGAAAATGACCTCCCGGCCAGCGCGCTTCCGCTGATACGCTCTCCGCGCTTTCATTCGTGCGATACCAATATGACACACGTCGTTTCAGTTCGGGGTAATACGCCGCTAGACACGGTACCCCCGGACTATTTGCCGGCGGGCGCTGAAGCTCGTTGGTATGTGCTGCAAGCGGGCCCCGATGCGGGCAAGAAACTGTTTTTCTACGATAGCGTGCTGGGCCAGGGCGAGCCTCTCGCCACGGTCGTTTTCGTGCATGGTAATCCCGAAAGTTCATACACCTATCGCCAGGCGATGGATGCGATGGTCAGCCAGTTTGATGGCGCCGTGAGAGTCGTTGCCATGGACCACATTGGCTTTGGGCTCTCCGATCAGGCCAGCTTTGAAATGGTCGACTTTCATCATGCTCGCAATCTTCGTGAGTTGGTCGAGTATCTGGACCTGAGAGACGCAACGCTCGTGATTCACGATTGGGGCGGAGCGATCGGCGTTGGCGCCTTCATTGATATGCCAGAGCGAGTGAATGCCCTGGTCTTGATGAATACCACCGTTTTTCCCATGCCTGCCGATGGTTTTGACTACCGGAATTTCCCATTCCCGGGATTCATGGCCTGGAATCGACTTGGCCACTGGTGGCCTGCTCGCTGGTGGCGGTTTATTCCCCCGATGGTGATGTTTTCGCCTGCGGGTAGATTCGCATTCCTTCGGCACTCGGTGAGTTTCGCTTGGCGAGCGCTTACCCGGCAGCTGTCAGCAAAAGAGCAGATGTACCGTGACATGTTTCGTACCCGGTCCAATGCATTGAGTTCTATGCGCAACGTTAAGCAGACGGGCGTATGGGGTCATGGCTATCGTTACTTCGATGAAACGCTGGGCTGGCAGGATAACAGCGAGTTCTATCGCAATATTCACAACAAAATTAGCAAGGTGTGGGGCGCCGGGGGGCGCAGCATCCCTGCGCGGGCGGTCTGGGGCCTCTGGGATCCCTGCGCCAAAGACTCTGTACGACAGCAATGGTTGCTTGCCTTGCCGCAGTTGGAAGGTAATTATGAGCTATTTCCAGAGCGCGGACACTTCGTCGAGGAACAAGAGCCGGAAGCAGTGGCCCGGGCAATCGTAAACGTAGTCGCTGAAGCGACCAGGGAGTAATTCGCTATGAAGACAGTACTGATTACAGGTGCGGCCCAGGGCATTGGCCTGGAAACAGCGCGGCGTTATGCGAGCCAGGGTTGGTTCGTCGGGCTCTATGACCTCAATGGCGAGATGGTGGGCGAGCTACTAAGCAGCGCAGATTTTCCTCAGGCATGTGGCGGCTACTGCGATGTTACCGATCAGGCATCAGTAGCGGCGATGATCGAGGATTTCGCTGAGCACTCCTCGGGCCGACTCGATTTGCTGATTAACAATGCAGGTGTTTTGTCAGCGGGTAAGTTCCAGAGCATTGAAGCTCGTGCTCACGACCTGATGATTGATGTGAATATCCGCGGCGCGACCCTCGTATTGCAATGTGCTTTCGAGCTACTGTCAAAAACACCTGGCGCGACGGTTGTTAACCTCTGCTCGGCTTCAAGCATCCACGGTATTCCCCTGCTGGCAGTTTACAGCGCGAGCAAGTTCTATATTGACGGCATCACTGAAGCGCTTGACCTGGAATGGCGTGAGCACGATATCCGTGTGACCTGTGTGAAACCTCCCGTTATTAACACCGCCATGGGTCAGGTGGTGGATGCAGAGATGCCGCAAAAGCTTGGCGTAAAATTTGGGCCGGAAGATGTTGCGGAGCATATTCAGCGCGCAGCAGAGGGGAGCGGGACATCGTTCCCCATGGGGCTGGACACCAAGGCCTACTACTGGGTGGATAAGTTCTTGCCCAATTTCCTGCGCCACCCGCTGACAAAATATCTTACCGGCAAATAGCCAGTTTCAGGCAACCTCCACACCTCGGCTTGCTTCCAGTAGAGCGTACCAGTCCTCTCGGTGGTAATCGATTTCCAGTGCGGAGATCGAACTCAGAATGCGTTCGGGGCGTGTGGTGCCAAGCAAAGGGTGAATTCTGGCTGGGTGTTTCAGCACCCAGGCCAGGGCGACGAGCCAGCTTTCGAGCTGGTACTTCTCTGCCTGGATTACGAGTTCCTGCTGGAGACGGGCGCGCTGACTATCTGTGGCCTCACCAAAGCTGCCCGCCAATGGGCTCCAGGCCTGGTACTGGATGCCCTGTGCCATGCATTGGTCCAGCGTGCCGTCTTCGAGTGATTTAAGGTTCAGTAAACTGAATTCTGACTGATGCGCGATCACTGTCTCCTGCAGCGCTCCGTTGAGGAGGTCGACCTGTGAGCGTGTGAAGTTACTGACGCCAAAGTTGCGAACCTTGCCGGATTGCTGCAGTTGGGAAAAAGCCTCAGCGACTTCGTGCGGATCCATCAGAAAATCCGGTCGGTGCAATAGGAGTTGATCAAGATAGTCTGTGTCCAGTCTCCGCAGTGAGTTTTCCACGGACGTGACAATGTGCGCGCGAGAGAAGTCGTAACGCTTTGGCGAAGCGGGGTGTGGTTGTCCATTCAGTACGATGCCACACTTGCTCGTGAGGACGATTTCGTGACGCTGGACGCCCATGTGCTTCCAGGTGTCTCCGAAGGCTTTTTCGCATTGCCCCCCGCCGTAGATGTCGGCTTGATCGAAATGATTTATTCCCACGTCGAGACAGGCCTGCAGGATCTGGCGGCAGGCGGCAAGGTCGTGTGTCGGAAGTCGCATACAGCCATATATCAGCCGCGAAGGGGAATGAGTCATAGTGTTCAGCGTCAAGGTTTGGGGCGTCAAGAGTATCCCGGCTTGTGTGGTGGTGGCAAAGCAGGCATGGTGGCCGCAACAGCTTTTTTGGGAAATAGTTTAATGGTTTTCAGTCGGCAACATTGCCGCGTGCACATTGTCCTGTTGCTGATCCTGTGTGCGTGTCGGGTCTCCGCAGTCTCTGCCGGGGAATGGCTTAGTGGGGGTCGCGCCATAATGGGCACCGAGGTGCGTGTTGAGTTGTGGGCGGACGATGCAGATGTCGGCCGCGCCCTACAGGCGCAGGTGTTCGCGGAATTTGAACGCCTCGATACGATGATGAGCCCATGGAAGCCGGCGAGCGAAATCAGTCGGGTAAACCGGGAGGCAGCGCGTTCACCGCAAAAAGTTTCCGCTGAGATGTTCAATGTTGTCCTACGTTCTCTACACTACTCACAATTAAGTAACGGCGCTTTTGATATCAGTTTCGCTGCGGCAGGCCAGCACTACGATTACCGTTCGGGTAAACGGCCAGAGCGGGAGACACTGAAGGCAGCGCAGGCTGCGATCGATTTTCGATCCATTGTGCTCGACGCCCAGGGACAGACTATTGCCTTTGCGCGCCCTGGTATGGCATTGGATCTGGGCGGTATCGCCAAAGGCTATGCCGTGGACCGAGGCATCAGTATCCTCGTTGCGGCGGGCATTACTTCGGCGGTGGTTTCAGCAGGTGGTGATAGCCGAATCCTCGGAGACATGGGAGATCGGCCGCGCATGATTGGTGTTCGCCACCCGCGCGAGGAGGGCGAGTACGCGGCGATTATTCCGCTGGTAGACACCGCGGTTTCTACTTCTGGCGACTACGAGCGCTTTTTTGAGGAAGAGGGCGTTCGCTATCATCACATTCTGGATCCGGCCACTGGCGAGTCTGCTGATGGATTGCAAAGTGCAACTGTGATTGCGCCTCTGTCGCTGGATTGCGATGCGCTCTCTACCACGGTATTCGTGCTGGGTATTGAGCGCGGGCTGGCGCTGGTCAACAGCCTTGAGGGCGTGGACGCGATTCTCATCGACGCAGACGGCAAGCTCCATTATTCAGACGAACTTTTGCTCAGTACCACAGAGTAATCAGCAGCTTGATCACGTCGGCATCAAAACTGTAGAGCGACTCCTCGCCCGGTACCGTCGGTTCGTCAGTGAGGTCGGTGAAGTTGTCGTAGTCGAAGCTGATCCGATCGTACTGCAGAGTGAGCCCCGCCTTGTAGCCAAAACGCCAGTTGAGAGGGTGTTCGTAGTTCACGTAGAACGACAGCGTCTGGTCACTGAATTCACTTAGCTCCTTGTCCCGCGCCCGGTAGTCTTTGTCGTCCTGTGAGGGAAATAGAAACAAGTCCTGGTAGAAATCGGCGTTGCCCTGGCTGTACCAGCGGTACTTGAGATCGATCGTCCAGTTGTCGAATAAAACGTGAGTGTAGGAAAGCTGCGTTGTATGGGCATCGATGCCCCAGTCGTCGGTAAAGTAGCGGTAGCTGCCTCCCACGGCGGCATGCCAGGGCAGGCGATAGCGAAACTGCAGTGAGGCCGCATCCGAGGTGCGCGTTTCCGGGTAGACCTCTGTGGCAAAGGTGTAACCCGCGGCAGGGTCCAGAGGGTCGCTGACATAGCGGTAACTGCGGTAAGGGTTGTTGAGATACCCCTCGTCGGTAATCAGTTCGTAGTTAAAGTCGGCGATCAGTTTGGGGGTGAGTATCTGCGAGAGCCCGATGCGGAAGCTGTGCCTGTCGACCTCGCCGGCGAAATCATCATTGCCGTTCTGGAACACATCGTCCTGACCCAGGGCGTAGCCAAAGCTCACGGTCGTGAGATCGCCAAAGAAGTCCTGGCTGACGCCCAGCGCGAAGGTACTCGCTTCGTAGTCGCTCTCGTCACTGTAGGTGGCGCCCGCACTGAACAGGCTTTTGCCGTAGAGGTATTCTCCCCCGAGTGAGTATTCGGTGCGCTCCTCGGTGTATTCACTGGCTCCGGTGGCGAGCACGTCTATAGAGGCGCTGGTGATATTATCCACATAGTAGTTGCCACTGATCGAGACACTTTCCTTGAAGTTTTTGCGCACCAGCACCGAGGGGCCATCCACGGTGACGCCGCCACCATCGTAGCGGTGATACATCAGGTCGGCGCGCTCGTCGGGCAGAACGACAGCTTTTGCGAGGCCCGGCAACACCAGCAACAGGGTAAGCGTCAGGTATCTAGTTACAGCCACAGCCAACTCCTGCGCCGCCTTCGGCGCCCCTGGCGCCTTCCCGGGCCTGGTAAACGTGCTTGGTATATGCGCCGGCGACAGGGTCTCGCTCAAACCGCATGATCGGGTCCGCCAGGTACTGGCGCTCGTAGGGCTTCACCCAGGGCTCAATGCCACTGCAGCCGGTGCATGCGAGCAGCGCAAACAGTCCTGCGAGTTTGAGTGCCTTCATTAACTACTACTCCCTGAGCAGCGCGCGAATCTGTTCTTCATAGAGCTGCTCGTAGCCCGGTTTGTAGCCGCGATGGGCAAAGCGGATAACGCCGTTGCGATCCACCAGGACTGTGGCGGGCATGGCGTCCACGCCATAAGTTTCGCTGACCGTGTTCTCCACATCAAAAAGCACGGGGAAGGTGACGGGGATGTCCTTAAGGGTCCGATCTGCAGCTTCCCTGTCCTGCTCTACGTTGATACCGAACACAGTGAAACCCAGGTCATGATATTGCTGCTGTAGGCGTTCAAGTTCCGGCATTTCCTGACGGCAGGGCCCGCACCATGAGGCCCAGAAATTGATCAGCACCACTTCGCCCCGGTGCTCGCTCAGCCGCATATTGCTACCGTCCGCGCTTTTCAGGGTGAAGTTGGCGGCGGGTCCGTCCTCCGTCAGTGCCAGTGCAAGGCTGCAACTCAGTGACAGGGCGAGGGTAACTAGCAGTCTCATGACATAGCTCCTAGAAGAAGTAGGTGACCCCGAGGGTCCACTCGATATTGTGGGTGGTTTCGTCCTCACCGAAGACGTCACGGTCGAAGATGTGGTCGCGCACATCCATCCGGGCGGCGAATGAGTCGTTAAACAGCAGGCGGTAGCCGACACCGACGGTGGCGGTGAACCAGTTGTCACCCAGGAAGTCGGTGCCACCTACGCCGCCAAGCAGGTACATGTCCGATTTGAAAGCGCGACTCTCCGAAAAATAGATTTCTCCGGGCAGGAAGTTCCAGCCTACGGCGAGATTGTAGAAGGTGTAATCTCGCTCTTCGTCTTCGAACAGTGGGGCGCCGCCACTGAGTTTTTCGTAGCTTGTCAGATCCACTTCAGAGGTGCCGTAGTTACCTTCAAAGAAGAAGCTTTCGCTGATGTGCCAGGCCGCCCGCAGTCCGTAAACTGGCTCACTGGCAAAGTCCGTCACGCTCAGGACGCCGGCGAATATCCCAATTTCGAAATCCTCTGTGTCTATTGCCGGGCTCTGAACTTCCCTGCGGTCCAGGTCTGGTTCAACTACCTCTATCGGGTCTTGAGCGCTAGCGCTCACTGCTGCAGCTGCTAGTGCTGCCCCTAGAAGAATGCGCTTATGCCAACTTTCCATTCCCCTACCTCCTCGTCGTCGTCGCGATCTGTCATGACCACATAGTGTTTGTATTGCAGGCGCAGCATTAGCCGGCCTGTGAGATAAATGCGCATGCCTGCACCGACGCTGGCCACACCGTCAGTGCGATCCTCTGTCATGACCAGACTGGATCGCGGGCTGGTTTCGCGTGCGCCGCCGCCGATAGTGAAAAAGGGTGAGTAGCGCCAGTGTGGAAACATCTGGTGTACGACGCTAGCAGTCAGCATGCGCCCATCGGAAAAGTCGCCGTAGTTTTCTGTGTACTCCGCTTCCAGTGACAGGTTGCGGGTGAAGTGCCAGCCGCCGTAAAGACCCACTGCGTCGGTGCTTTCCTGGTCGCCCAGCATAAAGCCTACTTCCCATGCGCGTGTGGCGAAGACATCCATGTCAGGGCTGCTCAGTCCAAGCTCAGCACCACTTTCGTCCAGCGTGCGGCCAATCGCGTCCACGTGGGCCCAACCCTCCACGCCGCGCTGGTTGCGCACCTTGATCCAGTCGGTGCGTCGCTTGAGCAGCTCGATCGTCTCACCTCGCTCTGCCACATAGAACACAGGGTAAGTGCGCCCCGGGTGGGTATGCATCTCAAGATACGCTTCGGCGACTGTACTGGTAGCTGCCTCTTCCTCTTCCGCCGTTGCGATAGGCGCGGTGCCAGAGAGGGCCAGAGCAAACCAGCAGGGCAACATTGCTGATACAAGAGTGCGCACTGTCTAGTCCTGCAGCCGCGCATCGAAGGGATTATTGAAGTACTGCGCGCCAATATCGAGCCACTCTGAAATCAGGTTGAGCTCAGCTTCTGACAGTGTCCCTGTATGGTTGATGGTATTGCGGGTAGCGGGCACTGGCTCTCCATCCTCAATGCAGTTGTCCGGTAGCGGTGGAGCATCGTCCGGGCCGCAGCTGCCGCCTTCAAAACACGCAAAGAATGGGTCGCTGCCGTTTGCTGCACCGGCACGGGCCACTGCTGCTACAGCAATGCCGGTTGTCGTAACGAGGGTGTTGCCGTCGTCGTCCAGCGTGGTGCACTCGCGCAGGCGATCGGCGACTACGCCAGTGCCGTCCAGCCATTGTTCATTGTCGCCGTTGAGCAATTCGCGATAGGAACGGTAGTGATCCGGGTCAACGTCTGAAGGCAGGCTACTCAGGTCGAGTTGCGCGGCGGGTACCAGTGTGTCTCCTGCCGTGCTGTGGCAGGAGATACACGTCTCGTGCAGATTCCCTTCCGGGTCGGCAATGGGCGCGCGCATCCGCTCCCAGATAGGCTGAATGTGATCCGGGTAATTGATTACCGCGCGCGCTGCCTGATCGCTGCCGGGAGTGCGCGCAATAATCGCCAGCTCCGGTGGAATGTCCAGCCAGGCAGGGTCGTATTCCCGGTCGTTAATGGCGCTCTCGGGTGTGAGCTGCGGTGAGCTCCAGGCATCGGTGTAGGCGGGAGCCAGCTGGATATCGCGGGCGGGTGCGATCGGGTTGTCCTCGGGCATGTGGAAGTCCCAGGTAGAGGCCATGGTCGCGCCAGGTTCGGTGGCGAAAAGAAGGTCTGTATTGGTGGCCGGGAAGCCGGTAACACCGCTGCCGAGCGAGCGAGCTCCGGGGTTGGCTGAGTCCGGTTGGGAATCGCGTACGCCGTGGGGCAGGCCGGTGTCATGGGCATGGCAGCCTGTGCATTGCAGTACTTCACCGGCGCTGATCTGCAGCCAGTAGTCGTGGCGAGGTCCTACCCTGCGGCCGCGAACATCCAGCGCTTCAAAAGCGAAGGTTCTGTCCGCCGGCACGTTCACTCTCACAGAACCATCAGGTTCTATCGGTACATAGCCAAGAATTTCGCGGAACCCAAAGCCAGTGCTCACCCCAAATGCGTAGCGAGGGATCTCGTATACGTCCGGGTCTGGCAGCGGCACCGGCTGGATAATCCTCAGGAATCGTGCGGGACGCTCGGTAAATGCAGCACTACCAGGCCGGGCATGGTTTGCAATGCCGGCGGGAGATTCGTCTACACCGTCGACAGCGTAGACACTGTCGATACGCAGTTGACCCATACCGACGCTGGCGAGCTCTGGGATTTCGGCTTCCGCCCTTGGTAACACTTGCGGGAAGTTCCGGTTCTCCGCTGCGATAATTTCGCTGATCCACACATCCTCTTCTGCGAGGACCACTGGGCGTTGGGTGTTTTCGCTGGGGTCATAAACCCATGCACCATACAGCGGAGGTGCGGCGTCTTCATTGTCTGGCTGCAGTGTGCAGGGGGCGAGATCACCGGCACTTTCCTCGTCGATGACACGACATTCACTCCAGGTCACGAGCAGCCGTCCGGTGCCATCTCGCAGCGGGTACATACTGCCGTACTGGCCGCCCCGAGACAGCAGGTTGTCGCTGCGAACCTCGGTATCGGTGAGGGGGGCATGACCGGGGCCGCTCGCCCCCGCGTTTTGCCAAAGGCCCTGCTCGTAGTCGCTGTAATCAGCGGTGTTTATGAGCACGATTTCACCGCCGAGGCTCACCGGGGCATAGTCGTGTGTCAGTGCCGCGATTCGGCCATCATCCAGTTGTCGTGGTCGCGAGAACACAATGTTTGCGCCGTCAGTGCCGCTACTGCGGCTGTGGGCACCGTAGAGCGGTGACAGCCCGGCGCCAGAAGGGCGAATACGATAGAGGCTGATATGGTCTTCGGTGCTGTTGTTCCAGCGACTGAACAGGATCTCACCGTCAGCCATTACTGTGGGGTCCAGATCGTGGCTGCGGTTGAAGGAGATTTGCTGGAACTCTTCCCCCCGCAACAAGGGGTCGTAAATATGCAGTACCGCAGCCGGGTCGTCGCCATCTTCGTCCAATGCAGCGAATAGCAGCGCGCGGCCCTCGTCCAGTTGGCGTGCCTGGCTTGTGGCCTGTCGGGTGGAGCTGAATACGATGCGGTCATCGGGCAGAAAGTGTGGCGCTATGTCTTGTGCACCGCCGGTTTCGAGGCCTTCATTGCGCTTGATGCGTGAGGGAATTACGTAGCTCGCCTCGCCGGTTTCCAGGTCGAACTGCCACAGGTTCCAGGTGGTGAGCTCGAGGTTGGCGGCCACGGGTTCCGGCACCAGGCGCGCAGCGAAAATCAGTGTAGAGCCGTCGTAAGAGCTCTCCAGATCTTTGATGTCGACCATCAGGGCGCTGCTGTCGACGCCCAGTTCCTCGGCAGCGATGGCACGCAATTGTTCGGTGATGTCGATGTCGTCGGCGGTGGTTGAAGCGCGCTCTCGCACCAGCAGCTCGGCGCCTGGGTTGAATGCCAGCGGGTCGCGTAAATCACTGATTTCTTGCGGAATTGGGCGGCGGATGTAGGCGATAGGGATCTCCACAACGACCGGGTCTTCACCTTGGTCGCCCGCTACCAGGCTGACGCCGCCGGCACCGCTGCCGCCCCCGCCACCGCAGGCGGAAATCGCCGCCAGCAGTAACGCCGTAGCAGGGCCTTGGAGGTGTTTGTTTACGCGCATACTCGCCGCTCGCCGCTGGCTTCTCCCAGTAGATATCGCGGAAAGCTTTGCAGCGGTGGTAGAGCGCGGCAAGGGAAAACCAGAGAAAAGCGCAGGTTTTACTTTCTGCAATCTTGTGCAAAACCATGTTTCGCGAAAACTTCACTTTTCTCGGAAAAAAACTTGTCCATCAGGCTGGGCTTTGCAATTTTTAAAGCAGAGGCATGCAATGCCCAAAAAAACCTGATGACTATGTTTCCCACGCTAAAATCCCGCTGCGCCCTGTTGATGGCACTGCTTTGCTGTGCCTCCAATTCACTGGCAGATAGCCAGGACCAGGCGCGGCGAATGCACGACCGGCTCACCGGCGTGCCTCCTACGGATGCCATGCTTGACGCAATGGCCTCCGCGCTGGAGGCTGGCCGCAGTGAGGAGGCGGGCCTGTACGCGATAGATGGTGCTCCCGGGGTCGCAGCCACCGGTGATTTCTACACGGTGGTGCTCAAGAACTGGGTCACACCCTGGACCAACGAAGAGCAGGATGCCTTTGCGCCGCTCAACGATTACAGTGCGACGGTGATCGGCCTGGTCCGTGATGAGGCTGATTTCCGCGATATTCTCTCTGCCGACGTGTTGTACGTGGGTGAGGGTGGAGGGCTGCCGGCCTATGCCGGCGGCAACAATGATCACTATGAAGCGCTTGAAGCGTCAGGCGCCAATCTCGGCGATGAGCAGGTATTGGTGCGACGCAGCCAGAGCAGCGTTACTGGGTTGCCGGCAGCAGCAGTGGCAGGGGTGGTCAGTACGCGAGCCGCAGCCCGAGCCTATTTTGTCGATGGCACCAATCGCGCCATGTTCCGGTTCACTGTGCTCAATCACCTTTGCATGGACCTGGAGCAACTGAAGGATGCGACCCGGCCTGCTGATCGTATACGCCAGGACGTGTCGCGCTCTCCCGGTGGTGACAGCCGGCTGTTTCTGAATAATTGTGTCGAGTGCCACGCAGGTATGGATCCGCTGGCCCAGGCCTACGCCTACTATGATTTTCCCTACCCGAGTGAAGAGGAGGCCCCCGGCCTCGAGTTGGACCAGCGTAAAGACCTTGGGCAGCTCGTCTATTCACCGGGCGCCGTGCAACCAAAATACCTGATCAATGGCGCGACCTTCGGCACTGGCTACGTAACGCCCAACGATCACTGGACAAACTATTGGCGCCTGGGCGTGAACAGTGGCCGGGTCGGCTGGCAGGGTGATGCCGGCGGCAGTGGCAATGTCGATCTCGCGGTCAATGCGGCTTACGCCGAAGGTGACGGCGCATCGTCACTGGGGCGGGAGCTGGCTAACAGTGATGCGTTTGCGCAATGCCAGGTACAGAAAGTATTTCGCCACGTTTGTGCTCGCGATCCAGCGGCTGCCGACGCGCCTGCTGTGAGCAGCATCGTTGGCGGTTTCAATAATCACCACAACCTCAAACGTGTATTCGCCCAGGTGGCGGGCTACTGCGTTGAGCAATTGTAAGGTGAGCCGATGACGTTGATCAGGAAGCTTTCTCTCGTTCTTGCCTTATCGGCACTGGGCGCCTGCAGTGGCGGTAGCGGGGGCGGGGGCAGCGAGCGCCAGGTAGACGTCAGCTCCGGACCTAGCAGCGGCGGATTTGTTTATGCGGGGCCGGCGCCAGCGTCGGACGAGATCCAGCAGTTCAAGCAAAGTTTCTATGACCCGCTGGCGGCGAATGACCGCTGCGGGGAATGCCATACACCCGGCGGCAGCGGTACCACCTTCTTCGTCAACCAGGATAATGTGAACGACGCCTGGCAGGCTGCGCGTACGGTGGTCAGCCTCAACGACCCGGCAGTGTCGGCGGTGGTACGCCGGGTGGCAGAAGGACACAACTGTTGGCTGGGTGTTGGTCAGGAGGAGGCCTGCGCCACCACGGTTACCGGCTATGTGGAGCGCTGGGCCGCGGAAACGGTGCGCACTGCCGCCACGGTACAACTGTTGCCGCGCAGGGCACTCGATCCGGGGGGCGCGCGCGTCGTGCCCGCTGCTCTTACAGACGCTGTGGCGCTGTATCCGGCGCTGGAAAGTAGCGGCGAGCTTATGGGTCTGCTGGCTGAGTATTGTGCTGATTGCCATTCCGATACCGCGCCTACACCGCAGGTGCCTTACTTCGCCAGTGCCGATGCCAGTATCGCGTTTGAGGCCTTGCGCAGCCGTATTAACCTGAGCCAGCCTCAAGCATCACGTGTGGTGCTGCGTCTTTATCCAGAACTGCATAACTGCTGGAGCAATTGCGAAGAGAATGCCGCCGAGCTGTTATCAGCGGTAGAGCGTTTTGCAGCAGTCATTGATGCCACGGAAGTGGATCCAGGGCTGCTGATAAGCGGTGCCCAGGTGCTGGCGGAGGATGGCATTATCGCCACCGCTGGAGGTCGCCACGAATCCGACCTTGTGGCGAAATGGGAGTTCCGCGAAGGCGCCGGTTCAACCGTCGCAGATACCAGCGGCGTGCTACCTGAAATACCGCTGGCGCTGTCCGGTGAGTACAGCTGGATGGCCAGCTGGGGCCTGCGGATGATTAACGCAAGAGCGCAGGGTGGCGTCGCTGGCAGCGCCAAATTGTTCGATCAGCTCGTCGGTACTGGCGAGTACAGTATCGAAGCCTGGGTTGCTCCCGCTAATGTCAGTCAGGAACAAGCGTGGATCTTCGGCTACTCGGGCGGTCCGGACAACAGCAATCTGGTCTTGCGCCAGAGCCTTTACAACTACGAGGGCTTGACCCGTAGCTCGGTGACAGAACAGTCCAATTCAGGCGAACCCGCGCTCGCTACAGACGACAATGCCGAGCTTGCCCAGGCGACACTGCAGCATGTGGTGCTCACCTATGATCCGGTGGCGGGGCGTCGTCTCTACGTGAACGGCGTATACACAGGTGATGTTGATTCGGTGGGTGGTGGCCTGCTCAACAACTGGAATGAATCCTTTGCTGTCACACTGGGTAACAGTACATCCGGAGCCAACCCCTGGGCCGGCGCCCTGCGCCTGGCGGCAGTGCACAACCGCGCATTGAGCGCGGCTCAGGTCGCCCAGAATTTTGACGTCGGTGTAGGCCAGAAATACTACCTGCTGTTCAGTGTAAGCGAGCTGCTTGACGGAGAGGCGTCCTGCACTAGATCCAGCAATCGCGAGCCGGTGAACTACTGCTATGTGGTCTTTGAAGTAAGTCAGTTCGACGATAGCGCCTACCTGTTCAGCGAGCCCTTCTTTGCGCATCTCAATCCCGATGGTGGCGACGTAAATTTCGACCTGCGTGGTATTCGTATTGGTCTGAATGGCCGGCTCGTGGGAGTGGGTCAGGCTTTCGTCAATGTGACGGGAAGAGTGAGTGGCGGCAACCTTGGCGCGCTACCGGAGTTGCTTTCGCCCATGGGTACCATTCTCGCTCTGGAATACGGGGCCGAGCAGGATGAATTTTTTCTCGCCTTCGATGCGCTCGCTGGGCGCAGCGGTGTGGCCGATGACGGTGATGTCGAATCCTGGTTTCCTGTCTATAACGGACAGCCAGCCCCGGACGTTGCAATCCGCACGTTTGATGAGATCAATGCCACCTTGTCGGCGCTTACGGGTGTGCCCACTGGAAGCAATCTTGTGAGCCAGGTGACAGGCAAAACAGTGCCGGAAACCTTTGGCGCTGTGCGCCGGGCCCTTCCCGGCATTGCTGACTTCAATGCATTTATGTCGTCCCATCAAATGGCGGCAACCCAGCTTGCTGCGGCTTACTGCGATGCGCTGGTACAGGACGGACCGCGCCGCGCCGCGGTGTTCCCCGGACTGAATGTTGCCGCTGCCGTAGACAGTGGCATCGACTGGCGCGGCCTTGTCGCCGCGCCGCTGATAGATCGCGCCGCCAATGCGGGGCTATTGGACGTAGATTATCGCAATGCCATGTTGGATGAGGTCGAACTGCTTATTTCCGATAGCCGTGATCTGAAGCCCTATGTGCTGCTCAACGGCAGTTGGGTGAGTGACCCCAATCCGGCAGCTCACAATAAGCGAGACGGCCTGATGTTCTGTGAAAACGATGCGCCCTGCGGCCCCGGTAAGACGGCCGAGGTGGTAAAGGCCGCGTGCACCGCCGTGTTTGGCAGCGCACTGGTAATGATCAAGTAGGTTAACGCTATGGCCAGACGCTACAAGTTTTTCCACCCCGACGAGGCACTTCGCCACCCGGACCACCATCGCCCGGTCACTCGTCGGGAGCTGCTGTCGCAGGGGTTCCGCGCTGGCGGGGCGACGCTGTTGGGTACATCGGTACTCAGCCTGCTGGGTTCGCGGGCCCACGCGATCTCGCCGGATCTGCTGGATCCGAATGTAACGCCTTATACAGCCTGCGATCTCGGGGCTGTGTCTGGTCGCAAGATCCCCTTTATCTGTTTTGACCTGGCCGGTGGTGCCAATATCGCAGGGTCGAATGTACTTGTGGGCGGCCCTGGCGGTCAGCGCGACGCGCTGAGCACTGCTGGATACGGCCGCCTGGGTTTGCCGCCGGACATACTGCCGTTTGCCAATAACCCGGTGGCAGCCAGTGGTGAATTTACCGATGACAGCCTCGGCCTGTTGTTTCATTCCGAAAGCGCGATGTTACGCGGCATTCTGGACAAGGCGAGCGGCGTGTCAGGTTTCGTCAACGGGGCGGTAATTCCGGGGCGCTCAGAGAATGATACGGGCAATAATCCGCACAACCCGATGTATGGTATTTATCGAGCGGGTTTGCGCGGGCAGATACTGCAGTTGATCGGCTCGCGCAACTCCGATTCCGGCGGTAATTCGCTGGCACCGGCGATGTTGATCGATCCGGAAATTCGACCCACCAAGGTTGATCGTCCCTCGGATGCCAGCGGCCTGGTAGATGTGGGAGATCTCAATTCCTTACTGGATAATCCTGAAGACATCGTCGCAGTGATGGAGTCCATGAAGCGCATCACGGATTACAAACTGGACTTAGTGAACACGCGAGTGACCAATCCGACCGGCGAAGATCTGCGCTTGAAGGAACGGCTCAGCTGCGAATATCTGCGAAGTGCCGACACCCTGGAGAAGTTTTCAAGTCCCGATGCTCTGGATCCACGTATTGATGCGAATATTGTCGGTGCAGCAGGCATATTCGAAAGTGCAGAATTTGAATCCGATCGGGAGTTCCAGAAAGCCGCATCAGTGATGAAACTGGTCATCGACGGTATCGCCGGCGCCGGCACCGTAGAGATGGGAGGTTACGACTATCACACCGGCGATCGCCGCACTGGCGAAGCCCGCGACTTTCGTGCCGGTCAGTGTATTGGTGCCTGCCTCGATTATGCCAGACGCACCGCTACACCGCTGATGATCTATGTCTTTAGTGACGGGTCTGTCTTCAGCGACGGCACTCTCGAGATGGTTAATGGTGTAGAGAAGGGTGTGTGGACGGGCGATCAGTCTGCGACCGCCGCTTCCTTCTTCCTTGTCTATGATCCGGCGGGCGCTCCCCAGCTAATGGACACTCGTGGTGATCCCTTATTGCACCAGCAGATAGGCTGGATGCGTCCGGACTCTTCAGTGGAAACATCGTCCAGCCCCGCGGCCAACAACGTGAACCTCAATGTAGAAACAGTGATTCTGAATTACATGGCACTGCATGGAGAACAGAACCTTTTTGGTGAGTCGGGCTTCTTCCCTGGGCAGGGCCTGGGCAGCGCTGCCAGCCGCGACAATCTGGTGGCCTTCCAGACGCTGGCCAGTATTAGCGGTGGAGTGTTGGCATGAATGTGGTTCGTTACGCATCTTGGGTGTTTCTGTTTTCGTTGACAGCTTTTTTCCAGACGCAGGCTCAGGCACAGGACGCCGGTTTGTCGGCGCAGATTCAGGACATCAAGCAACAGACTATCGAACTCAATCGCGATCTGTTTATCCTCGAGGAAGAACTTCTTTTTCCGGCGAATACCCAGATGGCGGTCTACCTGTCCATGGATGTTGGTACCTTCTTCGCACTGGATGCAGTGAAGCTCAGCATCGATGATGAAGTCGTGGCGAACTATCTCTATACCGAGCGCCAGGTGGATGCTCTGGAGCGTGGTGGCGTCCACCGCCTCTACATGGGCAATCTTAAAGCCGGTGAACACGAAGTGGTCGCAGTATTCACCGGCCGGGGCCCCAAAGGGCGAGACTACCGCCGAGCGACCCAACTCAAGGTTGAAAAGGGCAGCGGTGCCAAGAACCTGGAGCTGCAGATCAGCGATGCCGAGCGCCGGCAGCAGCCGGAGTTCCGGATCAAGGAGTGGTAGGCGTGAGCCCTGCCCACACGCGCATGCGAAGATGCTCGCTGACAGCCGCCTTGCTTGCGACTTTGTCGGCCAGTGCCTGGGCGGTTGAGCCTGACTCTGAAAAGGAGAAAGGCAGCGAGCCTCAATCCGAAAGCGTGCGCGATCTGCCCTACGGCGTCACCTTGTATCACTACTATCAGCAAGAGTATTTCTCGGCACTAACAGAGCTCACCGCCGCGCAGTCGCTGGACCGCCTACCTAATCACGGTGCTGACGCGGAGTTGTTGCGCGGCGGCATCAGTCTCTCCTACGGCATGGACAATCAGGCGCGCGGCGTTTTCGAGCAACTGCTGGAGCAGCCCCGCGAGGGGGTTGACCGCGACCGAGCATGGTTCTATCTCGGCAAGCTCAGCTGGCGTCGGGGTGACACCACTGCCAGCGCTGAAGCCCTGGCGAGAATGGCGCCGGCCTATAACGGCTCGGTGGCTGACGAGGGCCACTACTTGCGCGCTGTGCAGGCACTGATGGCTGGGGAGGAGAGTAAAGCAGCGACTGAATTGCAGCAGATGCAATTACCCTGTCCATTCAAGCCTTATTACTTCTATAACCTCGGCGCTCAGCGTGCAGCATCCGGTCGCTGGCAAGAAGCCGCTGACGCCTATGCCCAGGTAGGCGCGCTGGGTTGCACCGATGATGAGGGCCGCAACCTGAGAGACCGCGCAGGCGTTGCCGCAGGTTTTGGCTATCTCGCTGCCAATGACACTGTGTCCGCTCGTCTCGCCTACGAGGGTGTCAGGCTCAATGGTCCTGAATCGGATCGCGCACTGCTGGGTTACGGCTGGAGCTACGCTAACACCGGCGATTTTGTGAGCGCCCTGGGGCCGTGGGAAACACTCGCTGAGCGCGACCTGTACACGGCCAGTGCGCGCGAAAGTCATCTTGCCATTTCCTTTGCCTATGAACAGTTGCAGCAACCGGCGCGCGCACTTGAGCAGTATCAGCAGGCAGCGTCACGCTATGCGGCGCAGCGCACTGCTGTCGAATCTTTGAGCCGGGAGGTGAAGGAGGTTGAACTCACGAGTTTGTTTGGTCTGGAGAAATTGTCGGACCTGGCCTGGCTGGGCGGCGCCGATCCGGTGCCGCAGGGTGAGCATGCGGCATTTCTCGCTGAGCTTCTCGCTGCAGATCATGTACAGCTGGCGCTGCGTGAGTACCGCGACCTTACCCAGTTGAACCGCGAGCTGGATGTAGCGCGGGAGCGACTGGCCGTGCTGCAACAGGTGGACCAGGATCAGCGCCGTGTCTGGGAGGACACCGCTTCAGGTGGCCGCGCCGACGCGCTTCTGGCAAAGCGCCAACACCTGGCATTGGAGGCTAGCGAGCTTCGCGCTCGACTGAATAAGGCGCTCGCGGATGAGGATCTGCGCGCGTTGGCGACACCGCAGCAGCTGGCGTTGTGGGGCCGCCTTGAGCGGGCGGAGGCTTCAGCGCAGCGTTTGAACAAACCCGAACAGCTTCAGCAATTGCGTTTGATGCGTGGGCTTATGCAGTGGCAGGACAGTGAGCAGTTTGCTGCGCGCCGCTGGCAGTTGCAGCGTGACATGCAGGTGCTTGAGAGACTCGCGGAACAATCGATAGCTGCAGAGGCAGCCTTGAACGATGCGCTGTCTTTGCGCCAGCGGCCAGTCTACTCCGCTCGGATCGACGGCATGCTTTTGCGTGTGGACCAGCGGCAGGACGAAGTTGTTCAGGTACTGGCGCGGGCTGAACACCGGCTCAGACTGGCGGCGCTTTCTGAACTCGATTCCCAGCGTCAGCTACTGGCTCGCAACGAGGCCAATGCGCTACTGGCGGTGGCCAGGCTCTATGATCAGGCGAGTGCGGAGGTGCCAAGATGAAGCGCCTGACGCTGGTGACGTGTCTGCTTGCTGCGCAAGGTTGTGGTTATCTCCCCGCGTTGCCAGGCAGCGAGCCGCAGCTGTATGAGCCCACGATAGCCACACTGGAACCGGTCGTGCGCGCCGCCCCAGCGCGGGAAGTAGCGTCGTTGTCGTTGCTTGAGCTTGCTGACCGCTACCGTGAGGTACTCGCCGTGGCCGAAGACCCTGCGCAACGCTTGCAGGTGCGGCGACGCCTGGCCGATCTCGAGTTGCTGGCGCGTGAGGCCGAGGATATAGAGGATGGGGCCCCTGTCTCATACGCCGAGGTGATTGCGGCCTACGAGGAACTGCTACAGGACTACCCGGATACGGAGGGCTCGGATCAATTGATGTACCAGATGGCCCGTGCCTACGACATGGATGGAAGCAACCCTGAATCCGTGGCGCTGATGGAGCGACTCAGTATCGCTCATCCGGGGTCGGAGCATCTTGCCGAAGCAGAGTTCCGCAAGGGCGAGGCCTACTTCAGCGACGGTGATTATAGGCGCGCAGAGCAGGCTTATGCGCAAGTGGCTGGCGCTGCAGGAGCTGAAGATTACCGCGCCAGCAGCTTGTATATGCTTGGATGGTCGCGTTTCAAACTGGACCGGAAGGAAGCAGCGGTGGACGCCTTTACCGAATCACTGGACACCTTGTTAGCTTCCGGCGACGAATTCGAGGCACTGCCGCGCGGCGATCGGGAAATGGCCGCGGACTGCTTTCGAGTGATGGCCGTGATCTTCGATGGCGGTGGCGGCGCGACCGCGGTAGCCGAAAGCTTTGCGCAACGCGGGCCGCGCTCCTATGACCACAGGGTTTATCTCGCTCTTGGTGAGCTTTACCTGGAGCAGGAGCGTTATCAGGACAGTGCTGACACATTCGCGGGCTTTGCAGCGGCCAAACCCTTCTCGCCTGTGGCGCATGAGTTCGACTGGCGGGTGATCGGCGCCTACGAGAGTGGTGGTTTTCCAGAGGCAGTGATTGCCGCGAAAGCAAGCTACGCCGCCCGCTACGATACCGAAGGTGCCTATTGGCAGAAGGCGGAAGATGAGCAACGAAGCATTATGGGTGATCGCTTGCGCCAATATATTGATGAACTGGCGAGGCACAATCACGCCCTTGCTCAGGGCGAGGAAGATGACGCGGCAGCCGCACCCCTCTATCACGCCGCCGCCGATTATTACGGAGACTACATCCGCAGTTTTCCTCGCGATGAGCAGGTGCCCGATCTGGCCCTGCTGATGGCCGAGGCGCGCCAGGCGGGTGGCGATTACCGCAGGGCGATCGAGGACTATCAATGGATGGCTTATCGTTACTCCGAGCATCCCCAGGCTTCTGAAGCGGCCTATGCAGCTATTCTTGCGTTCGATCAGCTGACCCCGGTAGAAGACGACGATGCGGCTGCGTTGGTGGCGAGCCAATTGCAATTCGCAAAGACCTTCCCTGTCGATGACCGCGCCGCCCCGGTTCTTGCGCGTGCCGTGTCCGGTCTGCTGGAAGCGGAGGAGTATGCGCTAGCGGCAGACAATGCCACCGTGCTCATCAACTGGCAGCCCGCTCCAGGTTCCGAGCTGCTGGTTCCCGCATGGTTGCAGCTGGGGCACGCTCGGTTTGAACTGGCGCATTACGATGAGGCGGAAGCGGCGTATTTCAGGGCCTTGGCGCTGATGTCAGACGAGGATGTGCGCCGCGCTAAAACTACCGAGCAGCTCGCTGCTGCGATTTATCGCCAAGGCGAAATTGCGGCTACTGCAGGAGATCACCTCGCAGCGGCAGATCACTACGCGCGTATTGTGGCCGTGGCGCCGAACTCCAGTGTGCGGGTGAACGCACAATACGATGCGGCGAATAGCTACCGTATAGCCGGCGACCTGAACCAGGCAAATCAACTGTTGTTGGACTTCCGTCGGCGCTATCCGCAGCACGCCTTGTCTGCCGGGGTGGGTGCGGTGCTGGTGCAAAACTACGAAACGCTGGGTGACTGGCGGGGCGCAGCTGAAGAACTCGACCGCCTGGGAGAGACTGCTGTCGATGCCGATGAAAAGCGTGAAGCCCAGTATCTGGCGGCTGATTACTACCTGCGCGAAGGTGCTATAGATACTGCGATTGAACGTTACAGGACGTACGCTCACGCCTGGCCTCAGCCTATGGGTCCTAGAATGGAGGCCATGCTTACACTCGCGGGCCTGTACCAGGATCAGGGCGACGTCAGTAAGCGTCACTACTGGCTGGAGGCGATGGCAGCCGCCCACGAGCAGGCCGGGGGCAATGCCACTGATCGCAGTCGATATCTTGCCGCGAGTTCGATGACCGAGATCGCCGATGCTCATTACGCCACTTTCGTCGAACTGCGCCTTGCCCATCCCCTGGAGAAAAGCCTGGCGCGCAAGCGTGACGCTCTCGATGACACGGTGACTGCCTATGAGCGTGTGAACAGCTATGGTCTGCAGGAATACGGTACCCGCGCAACTTACCGCCTGGGCCAGGTGTACCGTCAGTTCTCTGCCGACCTGATGAATTCTGAGCGCCCCGACGGTCTTGATGCGCTCGCTCTGGAGCAATACGAACTGCTGCTGGAAGAACAGGCGTGGCCCTTCGAGGAGAAAGCTATCGCCATTCATGAGGCCAATGCCAAACGTGCCTGGGACGGCCTGTATGATGAATGGATTGCACTCAGCTTCAGTGCGCTTGGCGATTTGATGCCAGCGAGGTGGGGCAAGCAGGAAGCTCGAGTGGCCGTGAGCAGGGAGATTCGCTGATGCAGCGCGTCGTTGCCATTGCTTGCCTGATGCTGCTGGCCGCCTGTGCCCAGCAGCCGAGTACCTCAACCGGTAAGGCGGGTGCGGCGGATTTCTCGGCGCCGCCTGCAGCTGAATCTCGCTTTGCCGAAGCACTTGTTCTGATGGATGAGCAAGCGTGGGAGCAGGCTGCGCTCGCGATGGCTTCGCTGTACGAAGACTATCCCTTTCTTTCTGGCCCCGCCCTGAACGCCGCACTGATTCATAGCCAACAGGGCGATTTCGCGCAGGCGGAAGTCTGGTTCGAAAGAGCACTGCAGTCCAACCCCGACAATGCAGACGCGCACAACCAGTTCGCAATCATGCTGCGCAGCCAGGGCGACTTTCACCGCGCAGAGCAACACTATCTGGCGGCTCTTACCGCTGAGCCGGATAGCGCTGTGACTCACTATAACCTCGGTATTCTCTACGACCTTTACCTCGGTCAGAAAGCGCAAGCACTGGAACATTTTGGTCGTTATCAGGCGCTGAATACCGAGGAAGATCGGCAGGTGGCCGGCTGGATGGCTGATCTGCAGCGACAGCTGCATGCGGGAGGGAGTTCATGAGGAGATTCATTCTCTATCTCTGGGCGGCTCTGTGTTTCGCTAGCTGGCCCAGCATGGTTTGGGCGCAGCAACCCAGCGTGCAGTTGGAGTCGCGGGTTACCGGTAACCAGGAGCTTCCCCGGGTGATGTACATACTGCCCTGGCGCCAACCTGCCGAGGTGGAGTTTGACTGGCAGCCCGAGCCGGGGATCGCCGGTGAGTTGTTTCAGCCATTGCGGCGGGATGAATATCTGCGAGAGCTTCGCTATCGGCAAGCATCTTCGCCAGGCCCTCAAAACCACACTGAACAAGACAATCCTGAATTAGCAGAGTAAACGGAGTAATCACAATGGAAAGCTACGATATCGTGGTCAGGTTCTTCCAGAACGGAGGGCCTTTTATGTACCCGATCGCTGTGGTGTTGGTGATCGGCCTCGCCATCGCTGTGGAGCGCTACCTGGTGCTCACTGTTGCAAGGCAGCGCAATCGCCGGGCCTTTGACACTGCCATGGGGCAACTGAAACAGAAGAACTACAAGGCGGTAGTAGACAGCGGCACTGAATCAACGGTGCCTATCGCTCGTATCGTCGCTGCCGGTATAGCCCGTTACGCTGGCAGTCGACGGCGGGAGGATATCGAATCCGCGATGGAAGAAGGCGTGATGGAGGCGCTACCCCGGCTGGAGAAACGCACCCAGTACCTGGCAACGCTCGCTAATGTGGCGACGCTGCTAGGCCTGCTCGGCACCATCATTGGCTTGATTGCCGCATTTACTGCAGTGGCCAACGCCGAGGCAACGGAGAAAGCGAGCATGCTGTCCAGCTCCATCTCCGTGGCGATGAACACCACTGCATTTGGTTTGATCTCTGCGATTCCGCTGTTGTTGCTCCATGCGGTACTGCAGACCAAGACTACCGAAATTGTAGATAGCCTGGAGATGGCCAGCGTCAAAGTAGTGAATACGCTTGCAGACGCCGGAGCACTACCCAACAAAACGCGCGCTGCTGATCAGTAACTACCGATGAGGATGCGACGACACAGGCGGCCACCGGCTCAGGAAGCTGAGTTGGATATCACCGCTTTCCTTAATCTGATGATTGTGCTGGTGCCCATCCTGCTGCTGGGGATGGTGTTCTCGCGAATCACAGTTATCGATGTCACCTTGCCTGAAGCGGCTCTTGGGGAGCCCAACCCTGAACAGCAAATACTGGAAGTGATCATTCGTGATGACGGCATGCGGGTCGACTATCCGAGTGGTATTCAACTGCGGGCGATACCGCGGACCGAAGAGGGCGAGCAGAACTTCGCCATGCTCTCGCTCGTACTGCAGGAGGTAAAGCGACAGCTCTCGGAGAAGGGCATCGAAAAGCGTGACATCACCCTGTTGCCCGAACCAGATGTCGATTACCAGACAATTGTATCGGCCATGGATACCGTGCGCTCCTTCAAGGCATTGGTTGCTGCTGAGGCAGTCGATGCGGCCTTGTTCCCGGATATTTCATTCGGCGCCGCGCCTGAGCAGGAAGCGTCGCTGGGAGAAGAGGGGGTGATGCAATGAGTTCCCTCAGGGCTCGCCGTATGGCGCGCAACCACCGTCGCATGCAGCGGCCGGCCAGGCTCAACCTCGTGGCGTTGATGGATATCTTCACCATTCTTGTATTGTTCCTGATGGTGAACAACGGCGATGTTGAAGTCCTGCAGTCCGACAAGAACATTACCTTGCCGGAATCTGTTTCCGAGCAGCGGCCGGAGGAGAGCCTCACCATCAAAGTAACGCCGGAAAGCATACTGGTGCAGGGGCGTGCGGTAGAACGCGTAGAGGATGCATTGGCGCTGGAAGAAATGCTGATCCCCTCTCTGCAGCAGGAGCTGCAGCACCACGCCGAGCGTGCTGGCCCATTATCCGAGGAAGACGAGGCGCGTGGCCGTTCGGTGATTGTGATGGGTGACGAGACAATGCCCTACCAATTGCTACAGCGAATTATGAGCACGTGTGCGGCGGAGGACTATCGCGATATTTCCCTGGCTGTGAGTACTCTACCCGAGCCTGCCCTTGATGCAGGACAGAACACTCCCGAGGTGGCGGCTCGATGACGGTGGCAGTGATGGCAAAGACGCCGGAGCTCTTGCTGCCCTGGGAGTCCAGCGCACAGGAGGATCGCTTTTTCGCTCGGCTGTTAAGTGTGGCTCTATTCCTGTTTCTATTGCTCGCGATTGTGGTACCTCTGCTGCCGCTGGAGGAACTCACCCGTGAACAGGAGGAGGAAGTGCCTCCGCATTTGGCCCGGGTGCTTTTGGAGAAAAAGGAACTGCCCAAACCGGAGGTGGTGAAACCAAAACCGAAAGAGTTGCCCAGACCCGAGCCGCTGCCAGAGAAGGTAGTGCCGCCGACAACAGTGAAGGAGGAGGTCAAGCCGATTAATCGCATCGAGCAAGCACGGGACGAGGCCAAGGTTGCCGGGGTGCTGGCTTTCCAGGATGACTTGATGGCCATGCGTGACAGTCTCAATGTGCAGGACCTCAATCAGAGCCAGACCAGTCGAGGCGAATCCGCAGCCGCGAAAGTCGAGCGCAAGCTGATTACAGCAGATAATCGTGGTAGCGGCGGTATTACTACGTCCAGTGTGAGTCGTGATGCCGGCGGGCCCGCACTCTCTGGTCGGGAGGCGACCAGGGTCGAAAGCAATATCACTGCCGGCACAGGCACTAAGGAAGCGAAGAACAGTTCACAGCAACTGGGTGGCCGCAGCGACGACTCTATTCGTCGGGTGATGGACAGAAACAAGGGCGCGATCTTTGCGGTGTACAACCGGGCTTTGCGTAAAGACCCGCTGCTGGAAGGTAAACTCGTCTTTAATATGGTGATTGAGCCGTCGGGTGAAATCTCCGGCCTGGAGCTGGTGTCCAGCGAACTGCACGACGAGGCGCTCACCCAGAAAATCCTGGCGAGAATCAGGATGATCCGCTTTGGCGCAGAGAGCGTTTTGAGTACCCGGGTGAATTACTCCTTTGATTTCCTGCCTTATGGGTAGCTAGTGCACTGCCTGTTGCATCCGCGCATGGATTTGCTCCATGGGCAAATGCTGTTCAGCTTCATCCAGGACAAATTGCAGGAATGACGCGGCGACGGTACTGAGCTTTTTCTGCCGTCGGTGGATAATGTGCCAGTGTGTGGTCAGCGGAAACCCTTTGACGTTCAGCTTCACCAGACCCTCGGTGTGTGCATTGACGAGAGCGTACGCGGAGAGCACGCCTACACCGATGCCGGCCTTCACCGAAAGCCTGATCGCCTCACTGCTGTCCAGTTCCATCGTGCGATTCAGCTTTATGTTCTGCGCGGTGAGAAATTCATCCAGTGCCAGGCGCGAGCCTGAACCCTGTCCGCGCAGCAACATTCGCTCTTCGCTCAGTTGGCTCAAGCCCAGCTGTTTCTTTTTGGCCAGGGCATGCTCCTTGTTAGCGACCACAACCAGCGGATTGGGGAGGAAAGGAAAGTGGTTTATGTCGAGCCCGGTAGGCAGGTGATTGAAGATATAGAGGTCGTCCCGGTCCTCGTTCAGGCGCTCGAGCAGGTCGCTGCGTTTGCCTTCAACAAAGTCGACGTCTATTCCAGGATACTGCGCCATAAAGGGGCCTAACAATTGGGGCAGGAAATATTTGGCACTGGGGTCCACCGCAAGGCGCAGGCGGCCGGCGCGCAATCCTTTGAGATCGTTGATATCACAGTCCAGGCGATCGAAGGTGTCGAGCACTTCGCGGCAGGTGTCCTGCATTCTGTGGCCGGCCTCTGTCAGTGTCAGTTGTCGTCCGACTATTTCGTACAGCGGTAGTCCCAGCGTTTCGGTCAGCTTACGCAGTTGGATGGAAACACTCGGTTGCGACAGGTGTAATTTTTCTGCTGCCTGCACCACACCGCCCAGTTCAGCGACGGTGAGAAATATCTCTAGCTGGCGCATGGTGACTTGCTTCGCCAGATGTTGAGCCTCGGGGCGTCTCGCCATGGCAGGGGTCCTTTAGAATATAGCTTTTAAGCTATACAAGAATAACAAAATAACAATTATTATAAATATAAACCATGGTCTATTCTTTTGCGGACCTCGAGCACACTCAGGAGAGTAAGAAAAATGAGACCTCATGTTGAATTGGTGGATATACGCGATCTGCTCTGGCACCCCGCCGAAATGCCCCATGGCACTGGCGACGCGGAGCAGCAGAACCTTTGTTACGACGAAGAGGATGGCTCTGCCTCCCTGCGCGTGCGTTTTAACAGCGACTGGTCTCGTCCAGCTGGTCTGCACAAGGCGTTTACCGAGTGGTATATCCTCGAGGGTGAAGTCCAGCTCGGCGACAAGACGCTGGTAAAGAACGACTACTGGGCCGCCCCCAAGGGCATCCTGACCCCTGAAATCAAAGCCAAGGCGGGCACTATCATCTTGCTGTTCCGTGAATACGGCGATTGGACCTTCACGCCTGCAGACAGCAATGGCCCTGAGGCGCGTGACTTCGATGAGCTCACCATTTGCAGCGCGGACAGCCAGGACTGGTTCGATGTGACCGACCCTGAGAACGGCAGCCCGATGGATTTCGAACGTGGCGGCACACCGGTGCCCGGCCTGTTCATCAAGATGCTGTACCACGATGTGGAAACCGGCTTTTATACCCGCCTGATCAAGGCCAAGCCAGGCTGGCGCGAGCACCCGCTAGCGCACCACCCCTGTTTTGAGGAAGCGTACTGCCTTGAGGGTTCCTTCGACTACAACTTCGGCGAAATGGTTGAAGGTCAGTACTTCTGGCGTCCGAAAGGTATTCGCCATGGCGATTTCACCTCCGGAGATGACGGGACTGTATGGATTCTGCGCTGCGACGGCCAACTGGTCGACTGGTACACGGACAACGCCAGCGTTGAGATGAAGGGCGACCCGGTGAACTGGGGCGAAGGCTACGAGGACACGGAGCCACCCGAGTTTGTGTACCCTGCACGCTCCAGGTCAGTGGGCCCCATGAAGCGTCCAGACTATATGTAACTGTTCGGCGAATCGACAAAAAAGGCCACCTCTAGAGGTGGCCTTTTTTTATCGGTGCTTTATCAATGTGCTTGTCGTCGTCTGCTCAGATAGCTGCCAGCGACTGCAAGCAGGCCGAGCAGCAGTGACGCTAGGAATAGCCTGGGCATGACCGGAATACCGCGGCCGTCGAAGAACTCGATAATCAGCACATCAATGTTATTCCCGGGCGTGGGATCGCTGCCATTGGTGCCGTCATCGTTGGTTTCAATCACGTTGACAATTTTGCCAGCCTTGGACTCCGTCACCATGGTGACCGCAAAGGTCGCAGTACCACCGGCTCCTGCGGCGAGATTGCCGACGGCTATTGCGCACAGGGTGCCGCCCGCAGACCCATCAGGACAACTCCAGGCGTCGCTTGCGGAGGCCAGGTACTCGGTGCCGGGGGGAACAATCTCCCGGATGACAACACCTGTCGCGTCCTGGTTGCCTACCTGACGGTAGGTAATGTCGTAGACAATGACATCGCCCTCGCGCGGGGGAGGCGACTCCGTAGTTTTGGTGATCTCCATGTCCGGGTTGGCAATGACCGGGGTGATATCACTGGAATCGACTTCCAGTGGGCCCACCTGGCTGGAGCCGTCATCGGCCAGCACTGCGGTGTTGTTGATCAGGTCTACCCCCGCCGCTGCCGGGAAGTCGGTGATCAGGCCGAAATCTGCCTGCGAACCCGACCGCGCGTCGAGGATTCCTACATCGAAGGTACAGACGGAGCCCGGGGTGGAAGCATCACAAATCCACCCCGGTGTGCTGAGGCTGCTGCTGAAGACGGTGTAGTCGGGCACAACTTCTGACAGCACCACGCCGCTGGCGCCCTGGTCACCTACGTTGCCGTAGACGATGCCGTAGCGGTAGCCCTGTCCTGGAATGACCGAAATGCCGCCGTCGTTTTTGGCGATCACCAGGTTGGGCTGTGCGCTCAGATAGTCAATGTCCTGGTCGGTGTCTACCGAGGGCGGGGAAGGTACGTTGCCAAACTCCAGCCCGTCTTCCTCGACCATTACGTCGTTGATGATCTCAAACACACCAGGCGGTACAGTGTTGTCGATGGTCACCACAAACAGGGCTGAGCCTGCGCCACCGCCCGGCAGTGTATCGATGTCCAGCTCACAGGTGCTGCCGCCAACCACGTCGTCGCAGACCCAGTTTGGATCGGACAGCCCAGCGTCAAAGCTTGTATAGAGCGGCACGATCTCGGTAAGAAGAACGCCGGTGGCGTTCTGGTCGCCGGTATTGCCGTACGTCACTGTATATGTGAGCGTATCTCCAGGGCTGGCCCGATCGGTGCCATCAGTCTTGCTGACAGTCATGACAGGGTCGGCTACCAGCGGCACGATGGTTTCATCGTCGACGTCAGGGGTCGCGGGGTCGTCGGAGAGAATGTCGGGTAATTCCTCCGATGTGGCCAGCGCCTGGTTAACCAGCTGCTCTTCGGCGATCAGGCCCGCGGGGTAGGGCAGGGGTACCAGAACGCTGTAACTCACAGTGACTTCGGCGCCAGCGTCTACGCTGGGGAAGGTCACTTCAATGGCAGTGTCTCCCGAGGTGTTGCCGCTGACGATTGTGCCGCCGGGTGCCACCACGCTACCCACCTGGAAGCTGCCGTTGGCATCGGGGGTGTCGGTGATGACGATATCCGTTGCGGGTGCATCCCCTGTGTTTTGCAGGGTTAAGGTGTATGTCAGTGTATCTCCGGGGACTGCGGGGTTGGTGGGCCCGGCCCATGCTTTGAGCAGGTCCAGCGCGGGCAGCAGCAACTCGTCTGACGCATCCTCTATATAGATGCGTTCAGCGTCGTCGTCCCCTGGCAGAGAACTTCCTTCCAACTCTGCCGTATTGGGAATACGTGTGGGGCCAGGATAGCCGTCATTTTGCAGCGTCATGCTGAAAATCACGGTGGCAGACTCGCCCGGTGACAGAACCTGGTTGGGCGGTGGTGGTGTGGTCGGGGTCTCGGCCTGGATAGTGACGGTAGTCACGCCGCCGCTGGACGACTCGGTGATCGCCATGCCCTCGGGTGCGCTGATTTCGAGCAGGCTGCCGGGTACCCAGATGGCCTCGTCGAATTCATCGGTGATGACGAGGTCATATGCGGGGCCGGTCCCTGTATTGCCGATCTCCAGTTGGATAGTGGCAACTGCGTTCACGAGTGAGGTGAAGGTTTTCACGTGAGTGAGTATTGGTTCGATAATCTCGACCTCTGCCTCTGACTCCTGGGTGAGGGTGATACCGCCTACGCCGCTGTAACTCAACTCTGTCTCATTGAGCAGGATGTCGCCGGCGCTGTTAGCCGGCACATCGGGTGCGCGCAGTTGTAAACGTATGACCACGGTGTCGTTGAGGTTGGTGTCCCGATCAGGCGTGTTAATGACATCGCCTATGTCTATGGTGATGGTGTCGCCGCTGAGCACAGGGTCCTGCGGGGTCGCGGTGATGTTATCGCCGATAAAGAAGAGATCTCCGCCAAGATATTCTAGTTCACCTGCACCGTCGAGTTGGAAGGTGTCCGTCAGCACAACATCGGGAGTGGTGCCTTCAGCAAAGCGGAGGCTGAGAGTGTACTCGATGTGCTCGCCAATGAGCACGTCGGTAATGTCCGGGTCACCCTGGCCGCTTTCACTGTCGGGCACTGAGGTGGCGAAGACCCGTTTGCTGATATCGGCATCTTCCAGAGAGATCAGTACCGCGGTTGCCAGGTCGCTGTAGAATCGTGATTCTGGCGAGCCGGGCGAAGATTCCCATGACAGCAGGGCTTCATTTCTGAATACACCCTGTATCGGCAATTCATCGCTCATCATGACGGTGTACTTGATTTCACATTGATCCTGCACCAACGTCAGTCTGTCGAGTACGAAGGCCACGTTGCCGGACGTGCCGGGCAGGGGCGCAGACTGAATCACCAGGCCTGCGCAAGTACTGGTCACCGTGGCGTCATCAACCCATTCCATTTCTGGGTGCAAGGTATCCAGGATTTGGATAGTGCGTGCGTTTGCGGTTGAGGTAGCGCGGTGTTGAATAATCAGTGTGAACTCTTCCTCAATTCCTGCGGCCGTGGTTTTCTCGATGCCGCCATTGGAAGTGAGTTTTTGAAGCCGCAGTTGAGGCTCCACGATGTCGAACTGCGCGGCGTCGGTTAATGTCACTTCTGACGTGACCGTATTAGCGGTATTGAGGAGGTTTTTGTCTTCCCCGGGTGCACCGGAGTTCAGAGGGTCATCCAGTACGATGGCGACCAGTTCGACGACGAATTGATCCGCCTCGTCAGGCTCATCCCTCAAGTCCGGCTGATTGATTACCGTGCCCAGTATCCAGTTAAGGCATTCGTCTGCCGGTGGTGAACAGTCTGTGCCTGGCTCCCCTATGGTTGATGCGCCTGAGACAAACAAATCCGAGCCCACGGAAACAATGCGAGAGCTTACAAATTCCAGGGCGACGTCGTTGGTCGGGAGCAGGTCTGAGATGCGCGTGTCCAGAGTGGTGCCGTCCGGGAAAGAGGTGACCAGTGTGAAGGTGGCTTCCTCGCCAATGGTAAGGCGATGCAGCGGTATTTCCAGAGTGAATGGCGTATCCGGATTGCTGGTATCTGTGATGGTCTTGTTGAGGCCGGGAACACTGACGACAACAGTCCATGCGTCTGACAACATGTATTCCCGCTCGTCGTCGAGGTCGGTCTGCTCGCTTCGGTTTAGCGTGGTCCAGCTGATGTCGCCCTCGTTGGTAATCGTCTGACCGGACACGGCGCCCAGACTGACGGTGACGGAGAAATCGATCTCGCAGTAGGCTCCCAGGGGGAATTCAGTCCAGCTGGCGCTGATAGTCTGGCCACTGACATCGGGTGGGGCGTCTGGTTGGACGGAGCAGACATCGCCCACGACCACCGAGCCTCCAACAAGCTCAAATTGCGGCGGTAGTGCGTCTACCAATTCGAGATTTTGAGCGTCGGTTCGCGACCCATTTGCGTGGCTGACTACGAGGCGGAAGTCGACAGAGTCCCCCGCTTCAACAGTGTTGGTTGATCCAATTTTCTCTAGTTGAAGAATGGGCTCTACCAGCTCCAGCGGGTAGGTGTCTGACGCGGCAGTGTCTGGCAGAAATTCTACGACAGCGGAATTGCTATCGACTCTTTCATTAGCATTCTGGGGTACGTCCAGTACCTTTGCAGTGACGCGGACCAGGATGCGGTCATCGTCGTCTATCACTGGGGGTTCGATAATGTGCCCCACTGAGCCATAGTCCAGTTCGCCTTTGTCATTGATGCCGTCGCCATTGGAATCGATGATTGATTTGTCGGGCGGGAATATAGAGGGAGATAGATCGGCACCCAGTGAGATGTGTTCGATATCTAGCAGTTCCAGCACCATCTCTGTACGTGGCAGCAGGTCGGTGACCTCCAGTTCGAGGGTTGGTGCGAGGGGCAGGGTGACGACCAGGTCGAATACAACGATTTCGCCAATCGTTAACGCTTCAGTGCCAGCCGGGGTGCCTGGTGTGTTGTCAGTGTGGCTCTGGGTGGAGCTCTCCACATTTTTGATAATGCCGACATCGTAGATCTGGAATGTGTCACAGGCTTCACTTCTGTAGGTGTTCGCGTCGGCACCGGCATCGTCAGTGTCGCCCGTCCGCTCTACTGCAATTGTATTATTAGGCGGATCCTGCAGAGCGGGATCATTGTCTGACAGGCTCTCCCAAAACAGCGGCGCGCAGTTATTAAGTTGGGTTCCTGCTGGGACTTGCTCTATCAGGAACTCTGTCTGGAAACTGATTGTGCAGGTACCGTCGCCGATATCGAACTGATCCCACTCTATGACGAGTTCTTCGGATAGGCCGGCGTCGAGGACTGTGATGCTTTCGGGGGGATCACAGGCCCCGTCAACGGTCACGCCGGCCTCGTTGCCGACGATGCCCATATCTTTGGGCAGTAAGTCGAACAAGGTCAGATCGAATGCGCTGGCGGTAGAGGCATCACTGTGCTCGAACTCGATAGTGACGAGTGGTGGCGTAGTGTTGTCACCTATCTCAGGGCTAAAAGTCTTTGTCATGCGGATGTCGGGTTCTACGACTACAACCCGGTCCGCCTTGGCCTGGACGTTTTGCCGGTCGATATCATCGGGGTTCCAGTACCAGCGTGCGCGGTTGCGCAGCGAGGTGCTGTTCACGTTCAGGACTGAATTGATGACGCGCGCGCGGTACTCGATGGTAATCACGTCGGGCGTGGCGTTGCTGTTATTGGTGTTGGTGACAGTGCCGAATCCGTCCTGCCCCTTTGCCGGGCCGAAGATTTTCCAGCGGTCGACTCCCTCGACAGAGGTATCGTTGTTCGCGGGAATAATCCCTTCGTTAGCCTGCAGTTCAACGTCAGTAAGGCTGCTGGATACACCATCTGGGAATACGATCTGGGTGGTTTCGAGATGTACCAGGCCGGAGTCCAGCAGGTCTTCGAAACGAACGTTAGGCGATACGCCCTCCGGAATTGTCACTTCAACCCGATAGGTGACGATCTCACCGATGTGCAGCTGGAAAATGTCGCCGGTGTAACCGGGGTCGGAAGCGATGACTGTTTTGGTGATCGTTGGTTCTGCAATGGTTACCCGCGCGTCATCCGTCGCGGGGGTGAACGGAGTATCGGCGGGATCGTCCGTCGAGGTCCATGTGACAGCTGCGGTGTTGGTGACAACCTGGCGTGGATAAACATCGTCCGCCAGTGTGCAGGTGATGTTGATAATCGCGGTGTCGGTGCCATAGGGCGGGCCACCTTCCGCGGGGTCGTTGTCGCTGGCGGCGAGCGGGTCGTCGAGTATCAGTCCGCTTTCGAGATCGCCGCTATAAGTCAGCGTCTGGTCGTCGCCATTGACCACATCAATGGTGTTCTGCTGGCAGTTCAATCCGGCGACATTCCGGTCGAGTACCGTGACACGGTAAGCCGGCTGGGTGCCCAGGTTCTCGATGGTAATTTCGTAGGTAACCGCGTCTCGTGCATCGGCATTGGCGCCGTTGGAATCTACAGGTGATTCTACTGGGCTGGGGTCGAGCGTCGCATTGCTGTTGGCGATAGACAGTACGCCCTTGGTCAGCGTCAGCTTGGGTGCGCCCACGGTGATGCCAGCCACGTCTTGCTCGGTAATCACGCGGCCATCGGTGGTGGTATAGGCCGACTGCATCAGGTTGGTCAGGAACAGTTCATCGGCGAAGGGGTCGGTGGTGACGGTAGCCGTCAGTTCAACCAGGATGGTCGTCGGAGTGTCGGAAACAATATCACCATAATCGAGGGTGACGGAGTTGTCTGCGCCGCTGATCACCGGACTGACCAACGGCCCCTGGAGGACGTTGATAGTCGGCTGTGGTGCCTGGGTTACGTCAAAAACCGGGCTGGGCAGGAAATCCTTGATGACGACATCCGAGCTGGAGCCTGCCGGGATTTCCATGCCGAGGGTAAAGACGACCGCTGTGCCGGGCATGATGGTGTCGAATGACCCCGGGGCTGGGGTCGTGAGTGCCTTGGTCGGGTCGTTTTGAACAATCTCAGATTCACTGTCCGATCCATCTCCACCGCTGCCGCCTTCGGTCAGTCCATAGCCCAGGGTGACATTGTTAGTGAACCTGTCACCGGCTTGTACAGGGCCTGCAGGGTTGACGTATTCGGTCAGGATTTCGGTCTCATAACGCAGGCTGCCCGCAACGGCATTGGGTAGCAGTGGGTCGAGGTTGTCGACCGCAGCAGCGATGTCCCAGGTGAGGAGCGTGGTGCCTGTGGTGGGGTCATAGTCTACGTCTGCGGCGATCGGGTAATTGGCACCATTGATGACGAGGTCAAGGGTAGTGGTATATCCGAGGCCGTCGGGTAGCAGGTCGGTAATGATAAAACTCTCGGCACCAGCGCCGGGCACATCGTCAGGATAGTCGGTGAGTTGGAAATTGATGGTGTAGGTGAGAGTGTCCCCTGGAGAGTTGCCGCCGGTCACTGTCTTTTGCGCAGCAGCGTGGACAGCGACTACGTTTGAGTCGTCCGTGTCATTGAAGTCATCGCCGTCGTAGCTGTACTCCGCGTTGACTGTGTTGGTGATCAACTGGCTGTCGTCAATGGTCTCGTCGAGAATGTCGGTGATGTAAACCGGCACTACTACCGTGAGGTCCTCCGTTGACGTGCTGCCCGTGACGGCATCACATTGGACGATCAGTGTGCCGCCAGGCGCGGGTGGGAACGTGGGCAGGCTTGCAGTAATGCAGCCCACACTGATGGGAGCATTGATGGTGATGGCTGCGCCGGTCCATTGAATCTCCGGCGGTAAGATATCTTCCAGTAATACATCATCTAGGGTTACCCCGTCGGAGATGTCCATGGTGTAGCGGTAGTTGAATGCGTGGCTGGGTCCGGGGGGGCGTTCATTTTCCGGAGCGCTGTTGGTCTTGGTGACGCGAGCGAGTCGAGGCGTTATGGTGGAGTCAAACTGAGAGCCGAGGATGGCGCCGTTGTCTCCGGTGGCCGTATCGCCAAATTCGAAACCGGGAATGAATTCAACATCCAGTGGGACATTGGGCTCTGTACCGACATCCACAACACCGCAGAATTCCATGTCCAGTGGCGGCGTACCCTGCTCAACAGCGCCAATCGGGTACAGTGCATTGAGCGCGGTTCCGCCCTCATTGCCATTAATAATCTCGCCAGAGATAGGGTCGACCAGAACACCGCTGGCATCGAAGGTGCCGATCGGTTCCAGCACGGGCTGTATGTCCACGAAATCGATCGATATCCGGGATACTCCCGCGTCGACTGTGCTCACCAGATAGGGGCCATAGCCGGTGGCTGCCGCGGCATTGGTGAAGCTGACGATTGTGCAGAATTCTTCGCCAATCAGTGGCTCAGCGGGGACTCCTGTGACAGTGATAGCAGGAGACTGTGCCTGGGCTGTTGAAACAACTGCGGCCAGTACGGCAGCACAGAGGCCGGCCTTGCGGGTGCCGACCTGAACATGGGGATACAACAAGTGGAAATCTCTCGGTTTTTCTAGCAGTACCTTCTTTATATCCCACCAGACGAATATGTCAAAGGTGAAGAATACGCGATGGCGGCGCTGGATCCCTGAACTCGCATCAGCTCTGCAGCCCACCATCAGGAATAGTGGGAAGGGGTATCTTGTTATAACTTACAGAAAATGGCGAGATCATGTTGATGTTCGAATGGCCCCGGGCGGCTCTTATGCCGATACGCAAATTGTCATGGTGGGAAAGATGATCAAAGCACAGCTAATCAGGCGAGTGTGTATACCTGCAATGGCAGCCATTGTCGCCACGGCAGCGCAGGCCGAAGACGCCCCTCCTAAGCCCCCCAGCGATGAGGCAAAGGCCCCTTATCAGTCGGGCTATGGCGACGCGCCGGGATTCGGCGGGCCGTCCAGCGTATCGGAAGAGCTGCGGGAGAGTAATGAAACTCGAAGCTCCCTCTACCAGTTCGATTCCTTGCAACGGACCTTTGGCCCCTGGTTCGACTGGAAGCGAAAACTGAACGAAGACCACGGTTTTACTCTGGGTGTAAATGCCTACTGGTTGTACCAGGCAGCAAGCGGCAGCATGATCGATGACGATGACGCTTTTGGAGGAATTTATCGCCTGCAGGGTAGTTGGACAGCTTTTGGTCGAGGCACGGGTCACGCAGGTAGCCTTGAATGGCGTATAGAGAACCGCTCGGAGGCTTTCTCGCAGCTGGCCCCTCAGTCGCTGGCCGCGGCACTGGGCACCACTTCCCTCAACACAGGTTTCGGCTACTCGGACAATTTTGATACCGATCTAGCCGTATTTAACTGGACCCAGCGCTTCAACGATGGCCGATCTGCCGTTGCGGTGGGCCGGTTGGCGTTTGATGCTTATCTCGACGCTTTTCCCTTCCAGACATTCTCACGTGGCTTTATCAACCGTTCCTTCCTGGTTAATCCGACCCTCGCGACCACGGGCATTGGTGCACTTGGCATGGTGGCCAAAGGCTTTGTGTCTTCGAATATCTGGTTGGGCGGGCAGGTCTACGATGGCAATGCAGTTAGCGGTGATTTTGATAGCGACACCTTTGACGAACACGAATGGTTGAAGTCTGTCGAGATAGGTTGGACGCCGTCCATGGAGAGTCGTAACCGAGAGCGCATACAGTTTACCTGGTGGGAAAAAGATGCGCGCCGCGCAGCTGGCATCCCTGCCGGGCAGGGGTGGACGGCCAGTGCCACCTACCAATGGAACGAGCGATGGCAGCCGTTTGTTCGCCTGGGTCACTCAGATGGTGGAGCAGGCGTTGCTGCCGAGGATGCCGCCTCAATTGGCGTTGAGATCAAGCCTCGCATGGATCAGGTCTGGAGTGTTGGTTTGGGCTGGGCGAAACCGTCGCGCAAAACGCATGGCCCAGGGCTGGATAACGAAACCGTGATTGAGACGTCCTACAAGTTTCAGCTATCGCCTAATTTTTCACTGACACCGGATTTGCAGTATGTGCGCAATCCGGCAAAAAATCCTGGCCAAAGCAGCGTGCTGGTTGGCGGTGTCAGGGCAATCCTGACCTTGTAAACCGCGGGCCGGTTGGGCCTTGATGCCCTCAATAAGAACGGAGTCACGGGGGCTACTTCGGATACAGCGAGGGGCTGGGTGGAGTCTCAGTGGTTCAAAGATAAACTTGGTCTTTCCAGACTATCGTAACAAGAACCTTATCGATGCCCCATGTCGTGTTCCAAGGGAGCTACTGCATGAATTTGAAAATCACGCTGGCAAAATCTACTTTGTCGAGCTTATAGCGTGCCGGAGACCCTTGACGGATGTTGGAGAGCCTCCCCTTCATTACCTGGTGAGCAACGTTCGTTTGGCAGGTGAGAAGGAGGCGAGAGAATTTCGAGATATGTTCCAAGAGTATCGTCGCATGTTTATTCCTGTACCAGCGGAACCTGATTTGTTTCCCGGCTAAGTCACATTGAGAGCTACCCTCTTCATCCTGAGTTCGAAAGCTGGAGTGGTGTGAGTCGTAACGGGGCGAGGATTGAGGAGGTTGTACTGAACCCAGAGCCCGTTGAAGAAGGGGCTGCCGGCGAGGCCGGGCGACAACTATCTTGACACTTAGCGCCGGTATAAGATGTAAACCATGTGTCCGGTATACACCGACTAGGAATTGGCCCGCCTGGGCCGATTTGAACGGCCGACCTGCCGCTTAGGAGTAGCTGGGAGAGGGTGGGTTGTGGTCTGTAAGATGATGTAAAATAGCAAGAAAAGGCTGGGGGAGGGTGCTGCACGTGCGAAACCGAGACTATCCCGAACCTGTTGTGGATCGGTTTCGGTACCGGGATGCAGCAAGCCGAAGATTTGTAACAGCTTTTCCAAACCGAACTCCGAACTTCTTCCTAGACTGGCTCAGACTTGCCCTACCACTTTCTTCAGGAGTGATGAACAGTCTGAGGGCATTGAATTACCGCTCCAGGCGATGTGCTGATCAGGGCGCACCAGAATGAGTGATTTACCCATACTCGACAGGTTTTCATCATTCGAGATGCTTAGTGTAATCATTGGCACACCTAGTTCGCTGGCGGCCTCTTCCAGAGGGGCTGTATCAGCACTATCAAGGCAGATGATGGTAAATTCATTGCCTAGTTTGTCGTAAATAGGTTGCCCATCACCCAGATAGAAGTGAGGTAAGCGAGATCCGGGCCAAGCGCTAGGCTGTGCGCGCAGATGATCAAACTCTGGCGCTTCGCTGCTGTCCTGTGGATAGGCTATGACGTTTGAATCAATATACCTGTAGCCATGTTCGATACCCCAGCTCTCATTTTCTGCATTGCCGATTCTCTCTATTTCAGTGGAGATTTGTGAGCGGATCATCTCTGCATCGGCGGATTCAATGTCAGTCTGTGCGCGTTGTTCCTGTATGAAGCCTTCAATTGCGAAGCGGTCGGTCATATTGCTGATAGCGGCTGCGCGATTCTGCAGGGCGATCTTGCGACGCTCCTCAACGCTGTCGAGCAGAGCTTCACCACCCCATCCATTGAGCACTGCAGCCAACTTCCAGCCCAGGTCAGCGGCGTCCCACACGCCGGTATTCATGCCGTAGCCCCCGGTGGGAATAAACTGGTGTGCAGCATCGCCAGCGAGCAGAACCCTGCCGTTACGACACGTTTCAGCAACCACAAGGTGCGGTGTCCAGTGGTTTGCCACGAGGATTTCGTAGTCAAAGTCAGTCCCTGCAAATTGTTTAACAAGGTCAGCCGGATCGATACTGTCTAGATCGGTGTCCGGGCTCAGAACGACATGCAAGGTCCAGATGTCCTTGCCATTCTGTGCGATCAGGGTACCGAACCCTGTCTGCAAGTGATAAGCCGCTCCGAACTTCGCTAGTACATCTTTGTCTGAGGAGCGCAAATGCACCATGTAGATCGGAACGATTCCGAAATCACCCTCCAGCTCGATTCCAGCGATATCGCGCACCCGACTACCGCCGCCATCGCACCCGGCGAGATATTGGCTACGAACTGTGTAGGACCCTGACTTAGTTGAAACAGTACTGGTAACGCCGTCTGCGTCCTGAGAAAAGTCCTCGAACTTGTTGCCAAACCTCACGTCGACAAACGGACTATCGTCAATGGCCTGTTTAAGAACGGGCTCCAGTACGACCTGGGAAACCCGCATGTAGGGCTCAAGCGTCATGGTGCCGTCGTTAGTCTCGCGCGAACGCTGCTTATGCTCCTCCGGGGTGCCGTAGTCGAAGGTGTGCAGGCAGTAGCCGGTGGCGCTGGTTGCATAGATGATGTCCATGGTCTGGTCTTCGGGAACGCCCACCGCGCGTACTTCATCAATGATGCCCAATCGACGAAATAACTCCATGCTACGACCGTTGGTCAGGTCCATTTTCGGATGACTGGTGGTTGTGTCATTGCGCTCTAACAGGATGGAATGAATCTCGTGCCTGGCCAATTCAAGCGCAAGCACCATTCCGACTGGCCCACCACCGGCTATCAACACTGGTACGTCAAAGTTTGTTTCTGTCATGTGCCCGGTTCCTTGTTTGTGAATTGGCCTACTTCATACAGGGTGATAGCTTGATTCTTTCAGATTGATGCAGGTCCAACAATTTTGAAATGCATATGTCCGTTATTGGTTTTTTTTCAGGTTTCAATTAGCAGAGTCGCCGGCTGTTCGATAATTCGTTTAACGAATCCGAGGAAACGCGCGGCGTCTGCGCCGTTAATGACACGGTGATCAAATCCGAGAGTAAGCGGCATCATCAGCCGGTTTTCTACCTGGCCGTCACTGAGGCGACACTGTTCGCGGCTAGAGGATACGCCCAGGATGGCTACTTCCGGCCAGTTCACAACGGGGAACATGCCGCTTACACCCACGCCGCCGAGATTTGAAATGGTGAAACCAGTTCCCTGAAAGTCTTTTTCTGCGAGTTTTGAAGCCTTTGCTTTCTCACTGAGGTTCTTGAGCTCGTGGCCTATCTGTATGGCGTTCATCTCGTTCACGTTGCGTATGCCCGGAACGACTAGGCCCCTGGGGGTGTCGACGGCAACACCAATATTGATGTAGTCACGTAGAATTAATTCTTCGTGATTGCGATCCAGCACCGCATTGAAGTGTGGATAATTCTTGAGTGCCAGTGCCATTACCTTACAAAGTATCGCTGTTATGGTGAGAGGGATGGGCTCCCTGGTTTGGGCCTTGACCTGTTTGCGTAGCTGCTCCAGCTCTGTGATATCGATTTCTTCCTGCACCCAGGCATGGGGTATCTCGCTCCAGGCGAATTGCATATTGCGACTGGTAGCTTTGGCAATTCCGCTCAACTTTTCTCTGGAAACATGGCCAAACTGGGAAATATCGGGAAGTTCACGGGCAGCCGCCCCAGGGTTTGAGCCGCTGTTTTTCGCGGTAATAATATATTTAGCATACTCAATGATGTCCTCCTTGGTTACCCGACCGCGGGTCCCAGTGCCTTTAACGTCCTCGATGTTGATTCCGAGCTTCCGCGCCTGCCTGCGGGCTGCGGGACCGGCGGCGGTAGTCGGCGTCTCTGCTGTATCAGTTGCTGCATTGTTCACCGGGTGGGCCACATCTGCTTTTATACTGTGTTGTGTGCCTTCTGTTGCCTGAGGTGCCTCACTATCATCGGGCTTAGGGGAGGCTTTATCTGTTTCCTCTGTCGATCCCAGGGTAATCTCGCCGATTTCATCTCCACCCGCTACGGTATCGCCAACGTCGACCGAAAGTCTGGATATAATTCCGTCGGACTCCGCAGGCACCTCTACAACCACCTTGTCAGTTTCGACTTCCAAGTATATATCGCCGCGGCGGAGAGAAGACCCGGCTTCAGACAGGCTGATAATCTCACCCGAGGTGCTCGCGTCATCGCCCAGAGCGGGGAGGATAAGAGGAATAGAAGTCATATTGGCGTTGTCGAATCGCTTACTTGTCAGTTGGATTGGGTTTGCCCGGGTCGATGCTCAGTTCCGCCGATAGTTCAGAAAAGCGAACGCTGTCGATGGTCCCCTGGCGAAGTAGCTCAGTGAGAGAGGCGTGAACGATATAGTCCCTGCTGATCTCAAAATAGTCTCTCAAGGCCGGACGGGATTCACTCACCCCATATCCATCCGTTCCTAGAGCCAAATACGGTCCCGGGACCCACTTGGCGATCATGTTGGGAAGCGCTTTCATGTAGTCTGTTGCGGCTACGAATATGCCTTCTTCGTTAGCAAACAGTTTTTCAATGAATGGCGTTATTGAACCTCCTGGGGATGAAAGGCGATTAATCCGCTCACATTCCTCGGCCTCCCGGGCAAGCTCGATAAAGCTGGTAATGCTCCAGATATTCACACTGAAGCCCATGGATTCAAGCGTGTCCGCCGCCTGCAGGGCCTGCTGTATGATCGGGCCGCTGCTAAGCAGGTTGACGGCAGGATCGTCCCCCGTCGACCTTTTGTAGCAATAGCCGCCAGCGAGTATGGACTCCTCGATACCCCCCACATCCTGCATCTCGGGCATGGCATAGTTTTCGTTGTATACCGTGAGGTAGTAGAAAATGTTCTCACCCTCGGTATACATGCGCCTGATACCGTCCTTAATGATGACCGCAAGTTCATAACCGAAGGCTGGATCATAGGACTTCAGGTTGGGAATGGTGGCAGCGGTAACATGCGAGTGGCCATCCTGGTGCTGCAGCCCCTCGCCATTCAGCGTGGTTCGGCCGGCGGTGCCCCCCAGCAAAAAGCCGCGGCACATCATGTCGCCGCAAGCCCAGATCATATCGGCCACGCGCTGGAAGCCAAACATCGAATAGAAAATATAGAAGGGTATAGTCGGCACGCCGTTTACGGCATACGCGGTGCCGGCAGCCATGAATGACGCAATGGCTCCAGTCTCACAAATGCCTTCCTGCATGATCTGGCCGTCCTCGGCTTCCCGATAGTAGGTCAGGCTTTCATGGTCCACCGGCGTATAGTTCTGGCCCTGTGGTGAGTAGATGCCCGCCTGGCTAAAAAGTCCATCCATGCCGAAGGTTCTCGCTTCATCAGGGACAATGGGGACAACATAATCCCCCAGGGTTTTACTCTTCAGTAATTTCGAGAGGATTCGTACCACGATCATGGTGGTTGATACTTGCCGCTCTCCCGTACCCGCGACGAATGTCTTCAGTTCTTCGTCTGTCGGTGGCTGCAGGGTGGGACAGTCGACCCGCCGTGAAGGAAGGTGGCCACCCAGTGCTTGCCTGTGTCGCTGAAGGTATTCGATCTCCGGACTGTCATCGGAAGGCCGGTAGAACGCTGCATCACGGGCCTCTTCGTCACTAAGGGGGATTTCATAATTGCGAGCTATCTCCAGCCGCTCTTCGGGACTGAGATCTTTCTTCTGGTGGGCTGTATTGCGCCCTTGGGCTGCCGCCCCCATGCCGTCTCCCTTAACTGTTTTAACCAGGATGACAGTCGGTTTCCCCTTGCTTTTTGCTGCCTGATCAAAGGCTGCGAATACCTTCTTCGGGTCCTGTCCGCCCCGTTTGATCTCCTTGATCTCCTCGTCTGTGAGAGAGTTCATCATCGCGGAAAGGTCTGGGTTGTCCTCAACCCAGTGTTCGCGCTGGACATTACCAGGGAGTATGGACAGGTACTGGTAGTCCCCGTCGACGCATTCCTCCATGCGTTTGCGCAGGACGCCGTTAGTGTCCCGGGCGAGCAGACTGTCCCAGCCGCTTCCCCAGATCGTCTTGATGACGTTCCAGTCCGCGCCGCGGAAGGTTCTCTCCAGTTCCTGGATAATCTTGCCATTGCCCCTTACGGGGCCATCGAGTCGCTGCAGGTTGCAGTTGATGACCAGGACCAGGTTGTCGAGACCTTCACGGGCTGCGATATTGATCGTGCCCAGTACTTCCGGTTCGTCCGATTCCCCGTCACCGATAAAGCACCAAATCTTGCCGCCGTTATCCGGCTTGAGGCCACGACGTTCGAGATACTTGGCGAAACGGGCCTGGTAGATTGCAGACGGTGTGGAGAGGCCCATTGAGGCGTTGGGCATCTGCCAGAAGTCCGGCATTGATCGTGGGTGCGGGTAGGAACACAGGCCTCCCCCGGGTTGTAGCTCCCGACGAAAGTTTTTCAGTTGGGTTTCCGGTAGCCTGCCTTCCAGGAATGCCCTGGCATAAACACCGGGAGCGGCGTGGGGCTGTACCAACACCGTGTCACCCCCATAGGACTCAGAGCGGGCACGGAAGAAGTGGTTGAAGCCCACCTCCAGCATTGTGGCGGCAGAGGTATAGGTGGCAATGTGGCCACCCACACCGGTTCCCTGGTCCTGTCCCCGAAGCACCATGGCCATGGCATTCCAGCGGATGATATTTTCGATTTTCTTTTCCAGCGTTATATCGCCGGGATACTTGGGTTGTTGTGATACGGGGATAGTGTTGATGTAGGGCGTGTTCAGGGTGGCCTCGTTCAGTGGAACGCCACGTGACAGTACATGATCCTGCAAGCCACGCAGAATCTCCCTGACGCCTTCCTCGCCAAAAGCATCAAGAATGTAATCGATGGACTCGATCCATTCCTTTTTGTCTTCACTCAAAACTTCGTTGATGTTCCAGGCCTGAGTCGTCACAGTCTTCGTTTTCCCGGTTAAACACAGCGCGTGTATTGTAAGCACGGCAACGGATGGCTTACGACAAAACCCATTGATAGCGGCTATTCAGAATTCTTGGTGTCGACTCTGGACCCACTACGACTAAAAAATTCCATGGCGCCCATCAGGATATTTTGTTGCCTGTAGCCCTCTACGCATCAACAATCAGATTAGTCAGTTAGAAGTGCGCGATCTCGCTTGCTCCATCTTTGGAAAGGACAGACCCAGTATGATTAACGAGTTTCACGAGGATAGAAGGCAGTGCACAGACCTGATCAATGCCTTTGCTTACTACGTCGATCACCGCCTATTTTCTGATGCGGTTTCCCTGTTCAGTGAGGGTGGCAGCTTTATTCGGCCGGATGGGGTCAAAAAAGGGCATACGGAAATCGCTTCGCTATGGGAGGGAAGACCAGAAACCGTCGTAACCCGGCACCTAGTTGGCGCTCCGTTTTTCCTGAGCGCCACCGGTACTGAAGCAGAGTCTGTTACGCAGTGCACGATCTACCAGGCCGAGGGTGATGGCAAGGCGCCGCCCGCAGTCAAAGGCCCCATAGGCGTGGCAGAGTTTCACGACCATTTCGTGAAAACGCCTGGCGGTTGGAAGTTCTCCCGGCGAGAAGTCACGCCTGCGATTATTCAGTCACCTTAAAATTCCGAAGAGAATCAATTATGAGCGAAGAAAAGAAAAAGATCGTTCCCGCCTACATGGCACACATCGTATTCCAGACCAAGCGGTATAAGGAGATGGTTGACTGGTACACAACGGTATTCCACGCGGAGCCCATGTTTGCCAACGAAAAGCTCACATTTATGACCTATGACGATGAGCATCACCGCTTTGCTTTCGTGAATATGCCGCCCGAATGCCCTGACAAGGACCCGATGAGTCCGGCCGTGGCGCACTATGCTTATACCTATGGTTCTGCTGACGACCTGTTGTCGACATACGAGCGCTTGAAGGGAGAGGGGATAGTGCCGCGATGGGCCATCAACCACTGGATAACTACCTCGCTCTACTATGCGGATCCGGACGGCACCGAAGTAGAACTGCAACTGGACAATCACCCTACGCCGGAAGAGTCCAAGGCGGTTTTCTCCTCCGAAGCCTACCTCGCCAATCCCATCGGCAACGCGTTTGACCCTGACACTTTGCTACAGCAATTCAGGGCGGGCAAGGACTATGCCCAATGCCTGAGGGAAGCAGAAGCCGCAGCGGACCCAAGCGCGCTGCCCGTGGTTTGACCCCGAAGACGAACGTAATTTGAGGAAATAGCATCGTGTACGATATTGAAAGGTTGAAGAAGCAACGCTCATTCAAGGAAGGCGAATACTGGGCCTCCCCCCTGAACTTTATGGGGGACAACAATATGGGCCTGGACGGGCGCAGCATCAAGATACACGATGTCACCCTGCGCGATGGGGAGCAAACCTCTAACCTTGCCTTCAGCATGGCGGACAGACTGCGGATCGCAGAAGCCTTGAATGAACTCGGGGTAGCGAGGATCGAAGCCGGCATGCCAATCATCTCTGAGGAGGTGCGCCAGGGTATACGGCAAATGGTAGATATGAACCTTGATTCCGAGGTGGTGGGCTTCTGTCGTACCGACCGTATCGATGTCGACCTGGCTGAACAGTGCGGTGTGAAATCTGTCATCGTCGAGCACATCATGAATCCCTATCTGATTCAGCAGGCCTACGGAATCGATAAACAGCAGGTCATTGATAACTGCATCGACGTGGTGAGCTACGCTCAGGAGAAGGGCCTGAAGACCACCTTTATGGGTTGGGACCTGACCCGGGCTGATGATTTTGACTACCTCGAGGATGTCTACACTCAGATTTTCAATGCCTGTGCTCCAGAGTCTATCGTACTTGTGGATACACTTGGTTGCGCCCTGCCCAGGTCGGCGGGTTACCTGGTGAAACAGTTCAAGGAGTGGTTGCCCGATACTGTGCTGGAATACCACAATCACAACGAATTCGGCGTTGCTAACGCCGGTATGCTCGAGGCGGTTGCCGCCGGTGCAGAGGTGGTTCACACATCCGTAAATGGGCTTGGAGAGCGCACCGGTAACGCCTCGACGGAAGAGGTCGTGGTTATGCTGGAGGTACTGGCGGGTGTCGACACTGGGGTGAACCTCAACAAAATTATGGAGACCTCCATTCTGCTTGAAAATATCACTAACCAGGCCGTTGGGCCCAACAAGCCGATTGTGGGCCGGGGCCTGTTCAATTCCGAGTCGGGCATTGGTGTGGATATCATGCGCAAACTCGACTCAATTGGTTTTGAGGTTCCCGAAGTAACCGGCGCCTTTGCTTCGTCGCTGGTGGGACAGCCAGACGGGCAGCCCGTGCTGGGGAAGAACAGCGGCCGCTCCACAATTGCCCATTTCCTTGAAAAGCACGGCCTTGAAGCTACCAAGGAACAGATGGGGGAGATCACCGACAGGGTTAAGGCGGAGGGGCGTATTCAGCGCAAGCTCTTGTCCGATACCCAGTTCCTGGCGATTTGCGAAAAGGTTTTGTGAGCAGTAGGGGGTACCGTGTTCGATAAAGAGACTGAAACTTCCACAGAGGTTGCCAGCTTACTGACCCGGCGGTGGAGCGGCAGGGCTTACGATCCTGAACGCAACCCCACCCCCGATCAGCTGGAGTCATTAATGGAGGCGGCCCGTTGGGCGCCATCCTGCAATAATGCTCAGCCCTGGCGTTTCCTGGTTTGTTCGCTGCAGGAAAGCCCGGATGCCAGGCAGGCCGTGTTCGAGTCCCTGTGGGAGTTGAACCAGAAGTGGTGCGCAGTAGTACCGGTGTTTATCGTTGCCGTTGCCCGTACCCGGTTTGTTGAGCCGGACCAGGAAAACCCCTGGGCCATCTATGATACTGGGGCGGCCGCACTGAGTATCTGCCTCCAGGCTACTGAGATGGGCCTGATGGCGCACCAGATGGCCGGGTTTGATGCAGCCTCTGTGCAGAGCGCTTTTGACGTCCCTGATGTCTACAGGCCGGTGTCAGTAATCACTATCGGCTACCAGTTGCAGGAAGAAGCTATTCCGGAATCCTTGCACGAGATGGAAAGGGCGCCACGCACCCGAAAGAACCTGGACCAGATTCGATCTTATGGAGACTGGGGCCAGATGAGTGATGGATAATCGCGATTTCAGGGATATTCTCGGCAAGTTCGCTACCGGTGTTTGTGTAATCACAACCTCAGCCGACGGGGTGCCCGCCTTCGGTATGACGGTAAATTCTTTTTGCTCATTATCTCTGTCGCCGCCATTGGTAATGTGGTCCATCGGCGAGAGCTCAGACTGTTTCTCGGACTTTGAAAAAGTAGGTCGCTATGCAGTCAATATTCTCCGCGAGGACCAGCAGTATCTGTCCGCACGCTACTCAAAGAAGGCGGAGCACGCCCTACATGATGGTGACTGGGAGGAGGGGAAGAGTGGCTGCCCGGTACTCGCAGAGTCACTGGCAAGCGTTGAGTGCGAAATCGAGACACGGGTAAATGGTGGTGACCATGTGATTTTGATAGGTCGCGTGCTATCCGCCAGTGCAGGAGATGAGGCGAAGCCATTGCTTTTCTACAGTGGCCGCTACGCCGAACTCACAGAGCAGTAAAGGCATCGACACCGTGCGCTCTTATCGTCGGGCCTGGGCAGTTTCGATCGTACTGGCGCTCCTCTCGGTAGTTTCTTTTCTCGACCGGCAGGTGCTCGCTGTGCTGGTCTCGGATATTCGCTCCGAACTGCTTATCACTGACGTACAGCTGGGTTGGTTGATGGGTCCGGCTTTTTTCATCGTATACAACGTAACCTTGATCCCGGCCGCTTTTGTTGTTGATCGATGGAACCGCAAGTGGCTGATTACTCTCGGTGTTGTGATCTGGAGTGTTCTTACTGTTGGCTCTGGGTTTGCCCAGAGCTACGAGCAACTATTATGGCTGCGGGCAGGCGTTGCCTTTGGCGAAGCCTTGCTTGGGCCAGCTGCGATTTCCATGATCGGTGATATGTTTGAGCGCAATGATCGCCCCCTGCCCACCGCCGCCTATGTTGCGGGATCAACCGTTGGCAGCACTGGCTCGGCACTGATGAGCGCAATGGTCTTGCAATGGGTGTCCGGGTTGCATGTGATTCTGCCCTGGATCGGTGCTGCCGAACCCTGGCGTTTGACCCTGATCGGGGTTGGAGTGCCGGGCCTGGTTCTCGCGCTGGTTTTTGTTCTCGCCAGCAAGGAACCACCTAGGGAGGATCTGGGTCGCATTGATACTGATTCAAAATCGCTAACTCTTACGCACCTTAAGAGCTACGGCTGGTTCTACACCTGCGCATTCCTTGGCCTGGCTTTATTATTGATGAATCTGGCGAGCATCGCGCTTTGGGCGCCAACTTTCTTCGCCAGGACATTCGATCTTACAGCGATTGAGGCGGGCTACAGGGTAGGCCTGGCCGCACTTGTTGGTGGCGTGAGCGGAACTATCGTATTACCAGCAATTATCCGCTATCTAATTCGCTCGAAGCGCATAGATGCGATGGTGAATTTAGTCATGTTGTGTATCGTCGGGGCCGCCGGGTCAGCTTATTTCGCCGGTAACTCTGGTAACATCATTGTAGCGATGGTCCTAATATTTATATTCATGTTCTGTGCGGGCGCCGTGGGTATTATGCCGACCCTGATAGTCCAGCTCTACACGCCATCTAACCTCCGCGGCCGTTTATCCGCGGTTGTTTTTTTCCTGATCTATCTGCTGGCTTTCGGACTGGCCCCCGTGTTGGTGCCGATGACGGCCGAATATTATTATGTTGGCGAAGGGGCTTTGGGAGAGGCTATTGGCCAGGTTGCCCTGGCGTCAGGGCTTCTCAGTCTTGTGCTTTTTGCATCTGCGCGAAGCGGATTCCATAGTGCTGAACGCGATGTCAGTACTTGAGGATAGTTGCCAATAAAGCGGAAAACCTGATACTGGCAATAGACAGATCTTATTGCATGCCATATCTGGAATCAGACACAATCCGAGCGTCCACGGAGAAGCGTCAGCGTAGATCGCCAGTTTGGGCGCGATAGGGACATTGGGCGGCTTACTGAATACAAGAGCGGGAAATAAATGAACTATAAGAATCAGATGATATGCGCGAACAGCGCAATAGTCGTTATGTTTTTGGTGGGGGCAGGGTGGTTTTTTATTCCTGGCTGGCTGCCGCCTGTTGACCCCGCACTGGACGCGGAGGCGATAAAGGCTATGTTTATCGAGGACAGAACGCGCATCAGGATAGGCATGACACTCTGTGCAACCGGTATGGTCTTTTTCGTACCGTTTTGTGCTGCGGTCAGTGGACAGATGCGCCGAATTGAGGGGCATGAGGATCCACTGCTGGCGCGCAGTCAATCCCTCGGATCCACTGTCACTACTATGGTTGCATTTTTCGCGTCCTACTTCATCCTGGCTGCGGCTTATCGGCACGATATGCCGGCGAATGTCATCCAGATCTTTCACGACTTCGGTTGGTTTATGATTGTTGCTGCTTTTCCACCGCTGTTGATTCAGACACTATCTGTTGGTATTTGTATTCTAGGCGATAAGAGTGACAAGAAAATTTTCCCACGCTGGCTGGCTTTTGTTAACTTCTGGATAGCGATACTGTTTCTTCCCGCAGCCCTGGTGCCATTTTTGTACGAGGGGCCTTTCGCATGGGATGGCCTTCTCTCATTCTATATCCCTGTATTCTGCTTCTTCCTGTGGATAGTGCTGATGTGGTGGTTTACTGTTAGTGCGATTCGTCGGCAAGTGAGTGAGGCAGCTGCTGCGATATAGTGCAGCAGATACCAGAAATGACAGTACAACCGCAAGCAGCGACCACGCCGGGTCAGCCACACTCCCGGGCAAAGTCGCGTCTCCCGGGAGAAGAAGGTGTGTGGTTCTTCATCTTGGGAGACCTGCTGGTATTTACCGTCTTCTTCGCAACGTTTCTTTATTATCGTAATGAGGACGTGGTTCTATTTATCACCTCGCAGGCTCAGCTTAATCAAGGCATAGGTGTTCTGAATACGCTTTTGATGTTGAGTAGTTCCTGGTTTGTCGCTACAGCGGTTCACTGTGTGCGACTTGGCTTGTATCGAACGTCGTGGAAGTTACTGCTCCTTGCCTTCGTCTGTGGCGCGGGCTTTATCGTGATTAAGTTTTTTGAGTACAGCGAGAAGATCACCGCTGGCATTACTTTAAGCACTAACGACTTTTTCATGTACTACTTCATCTATACGGGAATACATGGAATACACGTTTTGATAGGGCTGGGAATCCTTCTCTATATGACGCTGCTTTTGCGATCGAGGCAAAGTGGCCTTACTGCCAGCGATCTGCAGAATTTGGAAAGTGGGGCAATTTTTTGGCACCTGGTCGATCTGCTCTGGATCGTAATATTCGCGCTTCTGTATCTTGTAAAATGAAAACTATTATCTTCACTCGTATCACCGCGGTATGGCTAATTCTGGTAGCCGCAACCCTTCTGTCATGGGGGATCGACCAGGGACAGTCGCAAACTTTTCAATTCGGAGGGGCGGCAATTCTGGCTATTGCCCTGATCAAGGTTCGTTTCGTCATCCAGGAGTTCATGGAAGTGCGAACTGCGCCTTTTATTTTGAAAGCGGCTACCGATATCTGGTGTGTAGCGGTGTTTATCTTGCTCACAGCGTTACTGCTGCAATCCTAATGAGCCAAAGAAAGCATATTGCGGTAATTGGCGCCGGTATGGCAGGGCTGTCTGCTGCATACCGTTTGCAGGAAGCCGGCTTTGATATCACGGTATACGAGAAAAACCCTGAGGTCGGTGGAAGAACTGTCTCGTTGATCAAAGACGGCTACACCATGGATTTAGGCGCCATAACCCTGTCTCCCGCATATAAGGAAACGATAAAACTGATTCGTGATGTGGGTGCAATGGAGGAGTGCATTCAGGTCAAGCCTGTTCTCGGCGTTGCCAGGGGCGGGAAGGTCCATTGTATTGACCTGTCAAACGCAATCCTCTCTGGTCTTCGAACCAGCTTTCTTTCATTCTGGGCAAAATTAGGCCTGGTGAAGCTGGTGCCCACCATGATCAAGTATTGGTCGAAATGTGATTTTGAAGATATGACGCAGCTCGAAGAATTGGACTCTGAAACTGCCGAGTCTTTCGCCATGAGGGTGCTTGGACAAGAGACACATGATTATCTGGTCGACCCCATCATACGCGTCAATATGTTCACTTCCAGTAAGATTTCTTCCGCAGCGGATATTGTCTGGCTGATGAAAATATTCAGTGGAGCCAAGCTTCTGCAGGTGAAATCTGGCATGGGAGCCATCTCGAGAAAAATTGCCGGTAAACTCGCCTCGGTTCATTGTGGATCGACAGTCGAACTCGTTGAAAAGCAAGGAAACCAGGTTTTCGTTACTGTTGATGGACGGCGTGTTGAGTTCGATGGCGCGGTCATCGCCACGCCGCCGGGCTACGCACTTGAGATGGCGCCATGGATGGATGGTAGGCAGCGAGAATGGTTCAGTTCAGCCAGAGCTGTTCCCAGTCTGACCGTCCATGTCGGATTACGCTCGGTGCCGGACAGTGCCGCTGCACTGCTTCTGGTGCCCAGCTCTGAGGCGAGGGACATACTTGGTATCGCTCTCGAACATAACAAATGTCCAGGGAGGGTGCCAGAGGGTAAGGGGCTGCTGGCCCTGCATATGACCGGTGATTGGGCCAAAAGCCAGGAAGGACTCAGCGATACAGAGGTCGCATTCAACGCCCTGGACGCCGCCCAACCATTTCTGGGAGATCTCAAGGACCATGTGGAAATGGTCAATTTGCATCATTGGGATTGGGTGGATCACGAGCGTCATGTGGGCGTTTACAGATCTTTGCGTCAGGCACAGCCACAGTTCACGCGCGACATTGTGACGTTCGCCGGTGAATATAATGCAGCAGGAATCGAGGGCGCGGTCGTTTCGGGCAAGAAGTGCGCCGATGCGCTTATTGGAAAATTCGCGTAGTTCAGCCCATATCTGATAATGTATTAGTTCGATATAGCTAGCCTGCGGGTAGCGAAAGCAACTCGGGTGGCGCTGCTTATTATAATAACTATGTGGTAATGCTATGGCAGGTCGCAAAACCAATCTGAACCAGCTGCGGATTTTGACGGTTCTTCTGAAGGAACCGAATCTTTCGCGCGCATCAGAAATTCTTGGAGTCTCCCAGCCAACCCTGAGCTCGGCCCTGAAGCAGCTGCGGGAAGAATTCGACGATATGCTTTTGGTGCGGGTAGGCAACCGGATGGAGCTGACGACCAAGGCCCGAACTCTCTGTGAACCACTGGATGAGATTTTTGATGCGGTGGATAAGCTGTGGCAAATGGAATCCGCGACGCCTGAAACCGCGAGCCGTGGTATTGTAATAGGCACCACCGATTACGGTGCCGCTATGACAGCTTCAGGCCTGCGAAATGAACTGAATAGAAGCGCCCCTGGAATTAGTGTCCAGTATGTGGATGTTGCGGAAACGAAGGAGTTGATAAACCGGGAAAACGAGCTGGATTTTTACCTTGTGCCAGACTCGATATGTCACTCCCCGGTGTTTCAGGATTTTAAGTATTTCCCGCTGTTCGAAGAAGAAATGGTCTACCTTGTCGGCAATTCCAACCCACTTGCTGAGCTCAGTGCCGAAGAAATTGAGGAGCAGCCAGATATTTCTTTCGCTACATTTTCAGTTGGCCTCGAACGGTATTCAAGTGTTACCAGAAAAGTTATCTCCGAGTTCGAGCAGGGTAGAAAAATCGACCTGAGAGTTCAGCAGTGGTCATTGTTGCCGTTGATTGCCGAAGAGACGGATTCCGTTGTCCTGCTTCCCCGGCGACTCGCAAAGAAATTGCAAGACAAGTTTGCTTGCAAGATCATTGGTTCGATGAACCCCGGTGTCGCATTCGCCTATTGCATTATGTGGGACAGGGTTTACCAGTCGGATAACGTTCACGAGTTTGTCAGGAACATTTTCAAGAAAATGTATCCGCGGTGAATTCACCTTGCACACGTTACAGAGTAGACAGCCCCTTATAAATTGTATTTCGAGCTAATCGTATCAAGGGACCTGTGGTAGTTGGTTAAATAAAGTTCATCGCTGATAATTTCTGCGTAATAGATACCGAAATCGTTTGTCCGCATATCCCGGTAAAAACGTCGTAGCCCTTCCTCTGCTATTCCGTAAGCGAGCTTTTGCCATGGAGCGTTTTCCTCCGTGAACCACTGGGCATCCTGGGCTTCCGGGCCAGGGTTGGTAAAGTGAGAGTTACACTCCGCACGAAACAATAGGTGTACTTCATTGATCGATCGGATGTTACCGACTACGTATAATTCTGTGGACTCAGGATCCAACTCGATCCCGGTTTCCTCCTTGGCTTCACGAACAGCCGCTTCGCGTGGCGACTCATCAACTTCCATAAAACCACCGGGGAGAGACCAGTAACCTTTCCTGGGTTCCTCCGCACGTTGCATCCACAGGATTCTGTCTTGATGCGTAGCGACCATGGCTACCTGCACTTTTGGGTTTACATAGTTTATCCAACCGCAGCGTCGACACGTTTCTCGTGGACGTTCATCGCCTTCAGGGTAGGAAAGAGAAAGTGGGCCACCGCACTCGTAGCAATAGCGCTGCATCATCATGGTGCACCCTTGATCGTCTGGTAATGGCGGTATGCCGTTCCCCATTTGGCAAGTATGGCTGATCTCTTCCAATGGGCCTATGTAAGTTGTCGAATAGTGTTTATCGGAAGAATCGCTAGTTAGGCATAACTCATTGTAATAATTGAGATATTTGAATCTTCTATACTGCCTATTGGGTAAACGTGGGTTCTTCCTCTCGCAAGACTGACGTAACGTTATCTCAAGCCTGAAGGAGGTGTCTCAGCTGGCATGTTTCTGTCACCTGGAGTGGAAAATCGTCGAAGGATGTAAAGTTATGACTGCAAGCGCAAACACGAAAATAGCACGAAGGGCCCTTTCCTTCAGTGCGGAGGGGGAGGCAAAAGCGATTCGCGCGGCGAAAGCGCTCCGGCCTCTGTTGCAAAAAAATGCCCAGATACATCACCAGATTGGTGAGATGACAGAAGAGGTTGTAGATGCCATCACCAACGCGGGTCTGCACAATCTTGCTGTACCGTCTCGCTGGGATGGGGAGCGACTTTCTTCGGTTGCACTAGCACGTGTTTCGGCTGAAATTGCCCGCGGTTGCCCTTCGACGGCCTGGAGTGTTTCGATAACGAATTCCTGTGCGTGGATGGCTTCCCAGATGAAAGATTCCATGCAGGAGGCAGTTTTTGCCAACGGTACACCCATGCTCACCAGCCCCCAGAATGGATTTGGCACTTTGGAAGTGGTGGAAGGTGGGTATCTTCTCACCGGCCGATGGTCTTATGGCTCCAATTCTCATCATGCTGAGTACGCGTTATTAACTGGCATACTTGAAGAGACCCAACCGGTTCAATGTCTGGTGTCTATCAATGATGTAACGCGTCTTGATACCTGGGACGTTGTAGGCATGCGTGGCTCCGGGTCAGACACCCTGGTAGCTGACAAGGTATTCGTACCTTTGGAATATGCTTGTAAGATGGCCGCTGTTGTTAGTGCAGAGGGCTTCAGCTACGAGATGGAAGCGTCCGATTACTGGGTGGTGTTTCCTCTGCTGCGCGCCAAGGCGCTTGGCGTTCTTGTCGGCACCGTAGAAGGTTTATTGGATGCAGTCGCGGCTGGAGCCAACAAACCTGTGGTCTATACGAATTACACCGCAAGGCAGGATTCCGGCGCATTCAGGGCGTATATCGGTGAGGCCGCAACCAAGATTCGCACCGCCAGAACGATGATGGACAGTGTTAATGATGTAAACGATCAATCTGCGCTGAAGGCTCGTCATCTCTCGGTTGACGAGGCGCAACACATCAGGGCCGAAGTCGCGCTGGTGATAAAGCTTTTATCCGAGGCGTCCACGACCTTGATGGACCTGGCGGGTTCCTCCGGTTTCAGCGAATCAAACATGGCTCAGCGCTACTGGCTCGATTTCAACGTGGGCTCCAGGCATGTGGTGTTCAACCCCTACATCAGCTTCGAAGCCTATGGTGACCATGTGTTGGGCAGAGAGCTCTCTGTCCTGGACGAGCTCGCAGTCTAGGGTTTTTTCAGGTCCACTCCCTCTTGGTGGCCCCCAGATTCGTCTTTGGGCCACTTTTTTCTGCATGTTAATACTGGCTTTGTTTGTGTAGTTCGAAGCGGGTAGGCGGAGCTATGCATATTAAACAGCTAAGCGGCACTAACCACATCTGGTTTGCGATCGATACGAAGAACACACCGATGCATGTGATGATGGTGAGTATCTACGATCCATCTACAGTTGAGTCAGGGAAGATTGCCCTCGACAGTGTCAAACGCTATATGTCGAGCATGGTCTCAGGTCTCCCCCTGTGCCAGAAACTACAGCCGTCGCCAATAAAGCCCGACTTCCCGTTCTGGGTAGAAGACCGGAACTTTAATATTGACAATCACGTGCAGCAGGTCAGCTTCAGGGGTAGTTCGACCAAGCGCAACATGATGAACCTGTTTGAGCGCATTGCTGAACAGCCGCTGGACCAGGCAAGGCCCTTATGGCAGATGACACTGGTCACGGGTCTGGGTCGCATCCCGGGACTCCCAAAGGACGCGTTTGCGCTGGTCTCCAAGCTACATCACAGCCAGTTCGACGGTACGTCTGGAATGAAGTTGCAGGCGAGGTTGCACAGTGCCAGTCCGGATTTTGCTTGGAGTCCAGCGGGAACCTCGCGGGAGCCAGGAAGGGATGTCCCTGGAAAAATGCTGTTGCAGGCAATCGGTAACCGATACCGGTGGACGAATATGTCTACCCGGGTTGCGGCAAGCATGATGCCAGGTCTGGTCAAGGGCGCAGCGAAAAGAATACTCTCTCGCTCAAAGGTGAAGGAAGGTCCGGAAGTTCCCAGGACGAGGTTTTCCAACAGCATCCAGACTAACGAGCGGGTCTATGATTCCATTACCTGGCCCTTGGCGGAGATCAAGTCCATCAAGAACAAGGTTGAAGGCGCCACGGTGAATGATGCCACGCTGGCGATTTTCGCAGGGGCTGTGAGGAAATACATGGAGCATCATGGGGAACTACCTGAAACTTCTTTGGTTATCGCGATGCCGAGATCGGAGCATAAGGAAAGCAATACTGAAAGCTCAGGAAACCAGGCTTCAGCTATGCGCGCAGCCATAGGCAGCGATATCGTCGACCCGCTGGACAGGCTCCGATTTATCCGGGACAACACCAGACAGGCGAAGGAGAAAGCTACATCGCGATCCGGAAGCCCATTGGACGTCGTCGATGTGGTCCCGACTTATACCTTGGGCAAGGTGTTCAAGGCGATCAATTATTTCAAGCTGGTTGAAAAAATACCAGTTCCATTCAGTGGGATGGTTTTGACCAATGTACCAGGGCCGCGGGTACCGCTCTACTTTATGGGTGCAAAGATGTTGAGCAACTATGGCCTGGGTTTCCTGATAGATGGCATGGGGCTACTGTGCACTGTAACGAGCTACTGTGACGAGTTGTACCTGGGCGTTCAATCTACGCCGGAATTGCTGCCTGATATTGAATTCTTTTTCGAATGTGTTGCTGACTCCTATGGTGAGTGCATCAATGCGTGAAGCCGTTAAACACGTATTATTTGTAGGTATTTGAAAAATCTATATGGCTTATAGAGTAGCGAGGGGTTCATCTCCATCCATGGGCCCTGTAAATTCAATGCTACGCGAATTTTGAGGAGGTTACAGATGACCGGAAAATGCCCATTTTCTCTCGAGGAAGAATTCGAGAAGTTTTCAAGCTATAGCATGACGCCAGACGAGGCTCATGACCTGATTGAGCGAGCCCGTACAGAGTGTCCGGTGCCGTATTCCAGGGAGCTCGGGGGCTTCCACGTCTTCATGAATTATGAAGATGTTCGCAATGGTCTGCTCGACTTTCAAACCTACGCTTCTGGTCCCTCGGTACTTCGACCCTACAGTGAAGACATGCCGGTGTTTCCGCCAAGCTCTTTTGATCCTCCCGAGCACGGTCCCTGGCGCAAGATATTTACCGGTGGGGTAAATGTCCGTACGCCGGGTCGAATCGAGCCGCTGGTTCGCGCCGATACCATCGAGCTGATCGAAAGCTTTGTTGAAAAGGGCGAGTGCGATCTTCACCTCGATCTGGCTGAGCTCATACCCATGAAGGCTATTTTTCACGTTCTGGGCCTAGAACCGGAGCTTCACGATACTCTGCGTAAAATGAACGTTGAACTTCTGGCGGCCGTTGGCGAGCCGGAAAAATTCATGGAACTATGGGTACCCTTTGCCGAGTTCGGCTGGAAGGCGGTGGAGAAGAAGAAAGCAGATCCGCAGGATGACTACCTGTCGGTACTTGCCGACGCAGATATTGACGGTCGACCTCTTACGCCAGAAGAGGTGGGGGCTTGTGTCATCTCTCTACTGACAGCGGGTCACGGTACCACCACCGCTGCCTTGACTAATCTGTTCTATGAGGTGTTGCGGCGTCCTGAATTGAAGCAGCGCCTAATTGACAACCCTGAGGATATACCACTCGCAGTAGATGAGGGACTTCGCCTGCACCACCCATTCCTCGGTCTTTACAGGATGGCCACCAAGGACGTTGAAGTTCACGGCAAAACTATCAAGAAAGGTGAATCTGTCTATATGGCGTGGGAAGCGGCTAACCGTGACCCGGCTGTCACCGAAAACCCGCTCGACTTCAATATAGACAGGTCTGGTTTCCAAAGCCTGGCTTGGGGGTTGGGCAAGCATTCCTGCGTCGGCCGCATGACGGCCCTGATGGAACAGCGGGTGGTAATGGAAGAACTGCTCGCTCGCGTGCCAGACATCGAGTTGACGGCGCCAGAGAAGGTGAAGTGGGATTTCCATGGTGCCGAGACTCAGGGCTTCCTGGAGCTGCCGGCACGGTTTACGGCGCGTCCACGCCGGGATAGTTGAGCCAGGGGGTCAGCAGAGATGGAGTCTATCAATCAAGCAAAACTCCAGGGCTTGCTGGACAAGCAGGACATCGAAGAGCAACTGATGCGTTACGCCCGGGCTATCGACCGACAGGATCCGGCGTTGTTGAGGACCGTCTACTGGCCCGACGCCTACGACGACCACCTGTTGTATGAGGGCGACGTGGATGGCCTGGTCGAGTGGGCCTTTGGTTTTACTGACAACATGCCTACGCATCACTTTGTAGGCAATCGTTTGATCGAGTTGCAGTCTGAAACAGAGGCGTTCTCAGAGGCATATTACGTCGCCTGGCACGATATGCCGCCTGAACCGGGCTCAACGCAACGTATGAATCTCGCACTGAGAGGCCGCTATCTTGACACCTTCGAAAAGCGCGGTGATGAGTGGCGCATCAAGCGGCGTATTCTCGCTCTGGATGCCTACACCCTGGCGCCCGGCACATCGGACTGGGAAGCTGGTCATTTTGCGAAGATTACGACTCGTGGCGGCCCCAGGCCAGATGACCCGCTCTACACAGAACACCCGAACACAACAAATAATTGAAGAGGCTAAAAATGACAGACGCTAATGCAACAGGTGATTTTTCAGACCGCGAATGGAGCGACGAGCCCCAAGCGGTTTTCGGTTCAGACCCAAAACTCGTGCAGGAAATCTACGAGCTGGAGAAAAACGTTGAGGCGATGTTCAACAAGGAATTCCTGAACAACCCGGGTGAGATCGTACGTCGCCACTACAGCAAAAATATCGATGTAAGTTTTGTCGATATCCTGTCTCCGGGGCAGTATTTCGGCAAGGATGTGCTCAACTGGTGGGAGTGGATAGGCTCACAGTTCGTCGGTGACCTTTGGCTTCGCAACATGCGAATCTATGCCAGAGAAAATACTGGTTTTGTCTATATGAACCAGGTTTACCAGGGTGACCACGGTGGTGAGAAGTTCCTCTGGGTGATGCGCCAGACCGATGTCGTTGAAAAACAGGATGGTGAGTGGCGTATTATGCATACACACCTTTCGTTTGCCGGTGACCCGGTAGAACTGGACCCAGCCAGTTGGAAGCTGGACTTCGAGTACAAGCCACGGCCGCTGCCCTGGGATGCAGCCGAAAAGGGTGAAGGTTATGGAGAGACTCCAGTAGAATTCGAGAAACACGACTGATTTCGAGGAGCCTGATCATGTCTCAACAGCTTATGCAGACTTGGTTAAAACTGTTGGCAGAGAAAAAATTTGATGAATACCCCTCTCTGCTCTCAAGTGACGTGGTGATGCAATTTCCATACGCACCTTCGCCGCTTCCTCGCGAAGTGCGCGGACTGGATTCATGCATGGAGGTGCTACAGGGCTTCCTGGGTATGTTCGATTCCTGGGAGTGGGGTAATCTCGACATTAAGGAATGTAAGGAGGAGGGGCATGTGTTTGCTACTGCCAGCTCCAAAGCGATTACCTCTACGGGCGCGAGCTATAGCAATATCTACGTATTAGGAGCGGAGTTCTCTGAAGGTAACCTGGTTGGCTATTCAGAGTATTTTGATCCGCTGCCCGCCATGGCGCTGATGGAACAATTAGGACAGTAAGAGGAAGTAAGTGATGCCAAAATTGGTATTTGAAAACATCGATGGAAGTGAACAAATTGTAGAGGCGCCAGTGGGGCATAGTGTCATGCTCTGTGCAGTTGAGGCCAATGTGGAGGCGATTCTTGCTGACTGCGGCGGTGCCTGTAGTTGTGCCACTTGTCACTGCTATGTTGAGGGCGGTGTATTTCCCGACCCGGACCCTATCGAGTCGCAAATGTTGGGCCTGGTCGAAGACCTGAAGCCCGAGAGTAGACTCAGTTGTCAATTGGACGTAACCGATGAAATGGATGGGTTGCGCATAAAACTGCCAGCCAGCCAGGGTTAATATGAAACGACTGGAAAACAAAGTAGCCATAGTCACCGGCGGTGCTAGCGGGATCGGCGCTGCCATAGCAGAAGCCATGGCGAATGAAGGCGCCCGGGTGTGCGTGGCCGATCTGTCGTTGGAAGCCTGCGACCAGGTGGCGGCAAAGGTTGGCAATAACGCGTGTGGCTGTGCCCTGGATGTGACCGATCAGGCCTCTATCGATGCAGCAGTAGCGTTTGTTGAACAGCAGTTTGGTCAAATCGACATCCTGGTAAACAGTGCCGGGGTATTTGGAATGCAGCCGATAATTGAGATAACAGCAGAGGAATTTGATCGTATTGTGGGTATTAACACTCGCGGCCTGCTCTTCATGACCCAGGCTGTGATCAAGTCCATGCTGGTGGCCAATAATGGCGGTTCGATTATTAATATCGTCTCGGGCGCTGGTCGCAAGGCGTCGCCGGGAGCTGCGGTCTATTCCCTTAGCAAGGCTGCAGCCATTAGTCTGACTCAGTGCGCAACCCAGGAATATGCGCAACAAAATATTCGAGTAAATGCGATAGCACCCGGCACCACCGAGACACCGATGTGGAATCACGTGCGAGAGCAGTTCCAGGGGATGTATGGCGTTAGTCCCGATGATGCAATCACAGCGGCCACTCCAGCTGCGCGGCTTGGCACTCCCGCCGATTTTGTGGGCGCCGCTGTTTATCTGGCTTCTGATGAATCCTCGTTCATGTTGGGCCAGACCATGAGTATCGATGGGGGATACTTTATAGGTTGAGGGTCTGACTCCTGTGTAGTGCGCGAAAAGAATTCCTATGATCAAATGTTTGTTTATGCTGTACCGGGCTCCACACCTTAGCAGAGAAGAATTTGTGGAGTATTGGCAGAACAAGCACGCTCCGCTCGCTCTGGAACATGCCGCCAGTATGAAGATGAAACGGTATGTGCAGAACCACAGGGTCGATCATGTGGTCGCAGAATCGAGCCGGCAAAGTCGCGGTTGCGTTATGGGCGACTTCGATGGTGTCGCCGAAGCCTGCTGGAACAGCTTTGATGAAATGCTTGCCGGCGGCGGTGACACACCGGAAGAGGTCGCCAGGGCGATACTTGAAGATGAAGCACAGTTCGTAGATTTGCAGCGCTCGATAATCTGGTTCGCCGAAGAAAAGCCCATTTTAAGCGAGAGTTAGCAGGCCATTACTGCTAGCCCTCAATCCCAATAGTTGCCATAGCCATTGCGGTGGGCGATCTTTGATAAAGGACGCCGGACGCTGGATTTCACGAAAGACAATACCTTGGAACCAGACTTACGGGCGGGCCTGTATCCTACTCGCATAGCCCCAACTACCTTGATGTTTTCAGGCAAACCCAGGACTCTCTTCAATTCCTGCCGCGATGCCGGTACATCGTACAGCTGCGATTGCTCATGGACTACAATGCCCAGTTCCCGGGCAGTGAGCCTCATATTTTGCATCGCAGCCCCTGCGCTGAGCAGGGCGTGCATATTGTTCAGATGATCGGGTGCCTGTCTTTCCTTATTTACCAGCGTGATGATCAGGCACGGAGAGGAACTGACAAGTTCCATTGGCTTCCCATTAAACCCGAAGAATTCGAGCACATGCTTGCGCAGCTCAGTATCATCGCTTGTCGCTTGTATGTAACCTCTAATAAGGTCTACGCCTGTCTGGAAGTTCGGCCGGATTAGCTATCACCCGAAACAGTAATCGCCACTCACCCGGCCTACATTCTGATAGCCGGGTGAGTGGCGAGCGCCGAATTGAGCGGCGAATCCTCGTCCTTAAAAATTAATACCTAAACGCACACCATAGGTACGCGGCGATCCTGGGCTAAGAAAATCGCCTAACTCACTTGAAATACCAAAGGTACCGTATTCCTCATCAGCCAGGTTGTTGCCATAGGCACCCACGTAGTAAGTTTCGTCGTTGCTATACCAGGTGAGCTGCGCGTTAAGTAGATCATAGGAGTCCTGTTCAGTTCTGTTTTCGGACTCCCAGTAGAAGCTATCGCTATGATAGTAATGTGCGCTGGCATTGATGCGCCCGATGCTGGTTGTCACATCGTAGATGGCACTCAGATTGAAAGTATACTCGGGTGAGCGTGGAAGCTCGTTACCTTGCAGGTCTGCCGTTGACTGAATATTACCGCCGAAACCAGTCGGTGTTAAGGTAGGCCCTTCTGGAAACTTGTCGTACTCGGTGTCCAGGTAGGACAAGCCCGCATTGATGGTCAGGTTGTCAGTTACCAGAGCATTCAGCTCCAGTTCTGCACCATACATTGTCGCTTCTGCCGCGTTGAACAACTGGGTGCCGCCTGGTACAGAGACTAATACCTGCAGATCATCATACTCATAGTAGAACGCAGATGCGCTCAGTCGCATGCGGCTCTCCATAAATTCAGACTTTATGCCGACTTCGTAGGCATCCAGAATTTCCGGCTCCACAGGATTATCTGACCCGCCAATCGGGTCGAGCACGTTCATGTCGAAAACACCGCTCTTGAAACCGCGGTTGTATGAGATATAAGACATAGTGTCATCGCTGAAATCGTATGACAGCGCGATACGCCAGGTGATCTCATCCCAGGTCTCTTCGTCATCGAGTTGAGCTACGAGCAGGGGAGTATCCCCCTGGAACCCTGAAGAAGTACCTGAAATTTCACGCTCGTCCTCGGTGTAACGCAGGCCAAGGGTCAATGTGGTCCTTTCTGTAAAGCTGTAGTCAGCCTGTGCAAACACGGCCCAGGAGAACGTGTCTTGTTGGTTGTTGTCCTGTGTTGAGGTGAGTAAGCCGCCAGATCCTAAAGCAATAAACTCTCCCCCCACGATCGTCGGATCATAGCCTGCTTCTTCATCAAGTATGTAGACGCCAGCAATCCAGTCCATATTGTCTGTCGCGGAGGAAATACGGAACTCCTGCGTCCAGGTTTCTGTGAACTGATCCAGCAGAACGGGTAGCAGATTGGGGAACGGCGTACCGTCCTGGGCGAAGGACTGATCGGCTGTAATGTCGTTGTAAGCGGTGATACTGACCAATTCAATGTCATCGAATTGATGTCTGATATTTATAGAGATTCCAGTCTGCTCGATATTTGCCTCCGGATCGATATCGGCGGTCAGGTCCCAGTAGTCATCCGGTGCGGTTGTGGCCTGTGAGGCTGCTATACCAGCCGCGGTGGCTGGGTCGACGCCCTGCGCAAGCAGGCCCCCGAAGACCAGTTGACCATCAACGCCGAGCGCACCTTCATCCAGTCGCATACTGGTGCCGAATGAACTCTCTATGTCGGCGTAGCTCAGGGAGACAACGATGTCAGTGTTGTCTCCAGGGGTGATCAACCACTTGTTCCTGATGTTGGTTTCTTTGCCTTGATTGACGTCGTTCCCGGTGGGAATGTTTTCGCCCCAACCTTCGTCCTGATCGTGGTAGAGCACCGACAGGTCGACGGCGATATTGTCTGAAAGTCCTGTTGTTCCGTAGAACCTGGCCTCAAGCGTGTCAAAGTTGCCGTAAGACAGTTCCGCGGTTCCCTGGGTTTCGTGATCTGGCGTCTTGGTGATCAGGTGCATCAGGCCACCTGTGGCGTTGCGTCCAAACAGGGTGCCCTGTGGGCCCTTCAGGACTTCGACCCGCTCTATATTGGCTAGTCGCATCACAGAGCCGACGCTGGAGGAGACATACACGTCATCGATATACGAGGCAACGCTTGAATCCTGACCAGCAGCGGTAGTTTGAGTGCCGACCCCGCGAATAAATGGGACTGCACCGTTCAGTTGTCGTCCGTAGGTTAGTCCTGGCGTTACCATCTCCAGTTCCATGCTGTCTTTGATACCCGTCTCGTTGAGGAAATTTCCGCTGAAAGCAGATATCGCGATTGGAACATCAAGCACGGACTGTTCCCGTCGCTGTGCCGTCACCATGACTTCCTCGAGCGTTGCACCAGAACTCTGTGCGGAAACAGTGGCGACACCGCCTGCATTGAGCAGGCCAATAGCCATTAGTCCCAGCGTGAATCCGGGCTTGTGGCCGCGGCGGGCTTTGGGTTTTGGCGGTTGGGACGCACCATTACTGTTGCGATGTATAGTTTTTATCATTTCCATCCACTCCTCGTGGGTTTCGCAGTCTATGTTTCCTTTTTCGACTGATGAACACATTCTCAATTGAGAATTCGGTAGTTTCTGGGATCAATCTTCGCCTTAAGGAGGATATCTCGGCAATAAAATCTGTCTATCGGAGATATATGCTTATCTTTTGTCCCGATAGTGATCAGTGAGTAGGGGGAGGGTGTTCACTTACTTTACCGCGAGCCAGCGTTCCAGCATGGAATAGGCCACCGGCACAACGATCAGGGTGAGTAGGGTGGAGGAGATCACGCCGCCGACCACAGCAACAGCCAGAGGGCCGTATTGGCCCGCACCTTCGCCAACACCAATGGCGGCTGGCAACATGGCCAGCACAATCGTCAGCGAAGTCATCATTACTGGTCGCATGCGGCGCGGGCAAGCCTGCGAGATGGCGGTCATGGTATCCATTCCTTCGGCCCGGTAGCGATTGATCAGATCTACCAACAGGATGGAATTTTTCGACACCAATCCCACCAGCAACACCATGCCGATCATGGAGTAGATATTGAGGGTGTGGCCCACCAGCCATAAGGCTATGATGCCACCGACAATGGCCAGCGGTTGTGCCAGCATAACCAGCACTGGTTGTAGGAAAGAGTTGAATTGGCTTGCCAGAACCATGTATACGAGAATCAGCCCCGTGGCAAAGACAAACAAAATGGCATTGGCAGATTTACCTAACTCCTGCGCTTGCCCGGCCAGCGCCACCTGATAGCCAGGAGGAAGTAACTCATCACCCAGTCCCTGGAAAATTTCAACGGCCTGGCCGAGGTCGACCGCAGGGGTTGAACTGAAGTTTGCGCCAAAATTTAGATCACGCCTTTCCACCGTGGCTGGCCCGAGAGACTCTTCTACCTGCACGACAGCGTCCAGTGGAATGAGCCCACCTTCTGGTCCTTGCAGGTAGACATTCTCAATATCTCGCTGGGCGCGCATGCCTTCCCGTTTGGCTGCCAGGCGTATGTCATAACGTTCACCGTCGCCGGGCAGCGCATTGTACTTGGCTATATCAGCACCGCCCGCCAGCACCCGCACAGTATCGCCAATTTGCTGGGTGCTGATCCCCAGTGCCTGGGCGCGATTGCGGTCAACGTCGAAGTAGAGCTGGGGGCGATCCAGTTTCAGCTCCATGCGAACATCACCCATGCGGGGATCATTCTTCAAACGCTGCATGAATTGTTCCGCCAGCTCTGCAACCCGGTATAAGTCTGGACCGGTGATATAGGCATTAAACGGCTCGCCACTATTTGCGCCAAACATCGGGTAGACATTGACATAGGCTTGTACACCTATCACGTCACCTGCCGCGGTGCGTACCTGCTGCATTATTGCCGATTGGGATCGCGACCTCTGCTCTTTGCCCAGTAGTATCACATTGAGCTGAGCTTCGTTTACCTCTGACCCTTGGCCGGAACCCACGGTGCTGAGTACGCGAGTCACTTCAGGTATATCATTGAGAATCATCTCCATATCGCCGATCTTTTGCTCAATATAGTCAATTGACGATCCCAAGGGTGCCTTGAGCGTAAGGCTGAAACGGGACTCGTCATCCTCCGGGAAAAACTCACTTCCCAGCTGGCCCATAAACCAACCGGTAGAGGCCACCAGCAAAGCTGTGGCTGCCAACACTGTAATTCTGTGCTTCAGAGAAAAAGCGAGTAGACGACTGTAGGCCTTATCCATCTGCTGGTGCAGGCGGCTTATCCATTTCACGATAGCGCGTGACTCAACGTCACTGTGACTCAGAAATCGCGCGCACAGTGCCGGGGTCAGGCTGAGGGAAACAAACAGCGAGGTAATTACACCCCCTGAGACCACCACCGCAAAGGAACGCATAAATATGCCTACCATACCTTCCATGAAAATAACGGTGGCGAAAATGCAGACAAGGGTAAGTGAAGCAGCCAGGACTGCAAAGACAACTTCTCTCGTGCCGTTCGTCGCCGCGCGAATACGGTCGGTATCGCCAGCTTCAAGATGACGATGAATATTTTCCAGCACCACGATGGCATCATCCACTACCACACCTATCAGCAGTAACAATCCACTGAGGGTCATGATGTTGAATGTGTAGCCGCCAAAAAACATAACGACGACGGCCCCGGCAAGGGATACGGGAATGGCGGCGGTAATAATCAGTGTGGCGGGCAAATTCAACAGGAACAGCCATACCACGAAAGCTGCCAATAAAGTTCCTTCCACTATATGGTTTTTCAAGGCATTGGCGGTTCCTGAAATAATGCTGGATTCGTCTTTGGCCACTAACAACTCTACTCCATCCGGTAGAGCGGGCACGATTACTTCATCCAGGCGCCGCTTCAACTCGTCTACAATTTTAACTGTGTTGGCGTTACTCACTTTACGAACTGCGATTGCCAGCACATCGTCACCGTTAAAACGTGCCAGGCCACGCTTGTCGTCGAGACCATCACTTATGTCGGCTATATCCCCGAGCGTGACCGGCACCTGCTCGCGCCAGACTACGACCAGCTGCGCAAGCTCGGCGGTGCTGTGAAACTCAAGATCCAGATGCAGCATCTTTTCCTGCATATCTCCCACCAGATAGCCGCCCGGTAGTTGAATGTGTTCCCGTGAAAAAGCGGCTATCACCTGCTGGGCGGAAATGCCCAGTGAGGACAGACGTTGTAGATCCAGATCGACCCTGATTTTGCGTTCACGCCCGCCGCCCACGGAAACTCCGCCGACGCCGTTGATATTTTCCAGCTGGCGCTTTATCCGCGTTCTCGCTAATTGGTTTAGTTCGCTCAACGGCCTATCACCCTTGAGCACTAGCCAGACGATCGGAGCGGCATTCAGATCCATTTTTACCACTATCGGAGTCTCCACCTCGCGCGGCAAATCATTGATTACCTGGTTTATTTTGGCTTGTACCTCATTGAAGGCTACGTCCGTATTTTTGCTGAAGATAAACTGGACCCAAACCTGAGAAACCCCCGGACTTGATGTCGATTCAATATTTTCAATACCGGCAATGGAATTTACTGCGGACTCAATGACTGAGCTGACACTGGCATCCATAACTTCTGGGCTGGCGCCGGAATTTATTGTAGTGATGGCAATCATGGGTGGCTCTACATTGGGCAGTCGATCCAGTCCGACACCGCTCAAGCCGATGAAACCAAATAGCAGCAGCGCTGCACTGAGCATATAAGCCAGTACTCGGCGCTGAATGAATAGAGCGACAAAGTTCAAAGCGCTTCCTCCTCGAGCGCAGCGCCTGTGGCTCTCTGTTCTTCTGGCGAGACTTCCACCGCACTTCCCTGGCTAATTAGCGCAGCACCCTCGGTAATAATTATGTCGTGCTCTGTCACTCCGCTGACAAGTTCGACCCAGTCTTCTTCCCGCCAACCTAATTCGACCGGTAGCGTCGCAGCCACGCCGTTCGACACTCTGAAAACCACATCCTTTCCACCGCGGTTGCTTAGCGCTGTGATGGGCACTGTCAGGGCCCTGGGGCGCTCTTCCACTACAAGGGTTGCATCAACACTGGCGCCGGGCAGCCAGCCCCCTGGGTTGTCGAACTCAACGGTGATCTCTACGGCACGGTTGTGCATTTTTATCTGTGGATTAATGGCAGTTACTTCGCCGATAGCAATGACATCAGGGGCGGCAGGCGTGGTCAGTTGTACCTCTTTTCCCAGTGCTATCTGTGATGCGTCGTGCTCAGGAAATGCAATCCGCGCTCGCAGACGGTCAATACTAAGCAGGTCAAACAAGGGCTGCCCGCTGGTGACAAAGTCTCCCGGAGATACATGCCGACGAGCCACCAGGCCTGCAATTGGCGATATCACTTCGGTTTTGGATTGTAGGTATAGCGCTTGCTCCCACTGCTTACGTGCGACATCCCGTTGCGCGCGCAATATTTCCTGTTGTGCCTGCTCATCTTCAAGATTGTCGCGGGATACCGACTGGGATTCACTCAGCTTTTCCAGGCGTTTTACTTCCTTGCCCTGGTTGTCTAGCAATACCTCTGCCCGGCGCAATTCCGCCTCGGCTTTTGAGGTTTCAATTGAGTGCAGGGTATTGTCCAGTGCTACCAGCTGTTGACCGACAGTAACGCCGTCACCTTCCCTGACACTGATGCGCTGTACCTGGCCCGCTGTTTCAGCCGAGACTGTGGGATCATAGATGCTTTCCACGTTTCCCAACGCGGTGAGTACGTATTGGATATCGCGCTGCTCCGGTAATTTCGCCTTCACTCGCACCAGTCGTGCATCATTTGTTTTCTCAATCTGCGAACCAGAATCGCTACAGGCCACGATGAATATACAACTCAACAAGACCGCAAGACGTCTGTTCATGCTCCGCGTACTCCGTATAACAACAGCTTTGTTATGTGCTCAGACAGTGTGTCTAGTTCTTGATGATCGGGTTCGCTACCCGGCATGAAAGGACTGATCTTGCGTGCCTCCACGTGATGACAGACCAGGCCAGCAACAGATAGCAGTAGCAGGTTAAGGTCGAACCTCGGTGCCAGCTTATTGAGTAGCCCTCCCACGCTGTCCAACAAGCCACCAAATACGTTCTCGGCCAGAGTCGCCAGGCGCTCCTCGTTACCTTCAAGCAGTTCACGAAAGTAGAGCTGCCGGAATTGCTCATCTTCCTCAGCCAGCCTAACCAACCGAAAAATAAGCTCCCTCAGGCATTGCTCCGGGTCCTTTATCTGATCAAGCCCTTCGAGAGCTGCGCCGGTTTTCTCTTTCAACTGTAGGGATAGCACCGATAAATAAAGCGCTTCCTTATTTGGAAAGTGGTGGTAGATAGCCGCCTGGGTGGTGCCAGTGGCGGTGGCGATACTGCGCATTGATGTGCCGGAGTAGCCTTTTTCCGCGAACTGCTGTGCGGCGACCTCGAGCATGCGGGAACTGGTAGATGACATAGATAGCAAGCCTGTTGAACGTTCGTTAAGTAATATAATGGCAACCAGGATGAAGGTCAATCTGGCTAAATAGAGAGAGGAGGGTACCTGCTGGGGGCATGTAATTCTGACGCACCACGTGGCCTGCCTTCCAGACGAGGCTGCGTTTGGCTTACGCTGTGCTATCCGTGTGTCCGGTTCGACACGGTGTAGTTGAGCCTGAAGACCAACCTGCGAGCAATAATATGCAGCCACGCATTCGGGTACCTTTCTCTTCCTACCCGGTACACGTCGTAGTTATAGAGAACGATACAGTTTCTGGGGTCAAGTGGCAGAAAGAGAAGTAGCCCTTTGCTCATCGTCCCGGACACACCAGTTACTTTCTCATTTCGCATTAGAAGGTTGAAGGTAGCGACAGGATTGTCTGAGGTCACAAATTCATCGTTTGTAGTATTCTCCAAACATACATGTCTGACTATCTGATTCCACCAATAATCTATTTTCAGTAATAGAGAGGCGTGTTGAGTAACATGGTAAAGTTTCGAGGTCGAATTGGCCTTCCGGAACATGCTCGGATATGAAGTTCCTTGTCTCCTCAACGTCGAGTACCCACTCCCCGATAAGTGCATCAGATTCAATCTGTAGCTTTTTCCAGCCGACTCCTAAACCTGCACTAAATGCAAGACCCAGAGCTACGATCAAAACCAATCCAACTGATAGCGTCTTATATGGACCTATTTTCAATAACCACTCCCCACTCATTTCCAAAATGAACAGTTCTTTTCACATAATCTAGCATTGGGTTAGGCACCTGTTACTTCAGCTCTATATTCACCGAGGTACATCCACAGCTGTCGCCCGATGAAATATGTGGCCAACTATCATCAGCGGAACAGAGTTCGTCCAGAAATACAGAATCTCTGGGCGACTTCATTGGGGCCAAAAGCGGACGCACGTTAACGCCGAGGCACCGAGTGCGGAGAAATCCTTGACTGGACTTACTATGTTGTTTTCTTTCGCCGTACATATTTAACCAGATAGGAGTTACCTGAGCCTCGCTTTAACTCAAACAGGTCTATGGCCTTAACTAGAGTACTCAAGTTTTTGTAACCGTAGTTTCTAGTATCGAAAGAGGTCTTGTTGGATATATGTGAACCGACAGGACCTAGGGCCGCCCAACCGTTCTCATCCTCCGTCGCTTCAATTGCCTGGCGCAATAGATTTATTAGCTTCGTGTCGGATTTGATGCTTTTCGTTTTCGTGGTCTTTGTCTCGCCACTTTTTGATTCCTGATCAAGGAACAAAAACTTGGAGCACGCATTAACAAATGGTGCTGGGGCTTTTCTCTCACCAAAACCGAGAACTACCTTACCCTCAGCTAATGCACGAGTGACCATTGGGGTGAAGTCACAATCAGAAGAGACGAAGCACATTACGTCAATATTCTTTGTATACATTACATCCATCGCATCAATCACGAGTGCGATATCTGATGCATTCTTGCCTTTTGAAAGATCATACTGTTGTACAGGTTGGATAGCGTACTCATGCAATAGATCTTCCCAGCCCTTGATCGATGATTTTTTCCAATTCCCATACGCCTTTCTTATTGTTACGACACCGTACTTCGCAACCTCACTAAGAACATCTTCAAACTTGCTAGCAGGCGCGTTGTCTGCATCAATGAACAGTGCAATCTTCTGTTTGGTTTCATCCATCTAAGCAGGCCTCTCTGTCGCTTGCGTAAAAGGTGGGGTCGGTGAAAGAGTCAGTGTGCATCGAAAATCCTTTTCAATGTGAAGGGCAGCTTTGTGGACGAAAGCGGACTCTAGAGACAAAAATATCACAGATGTATGCTGTTCGTCCCAGCTGTAAGCTGGTGACGCTGATCAATTAATAGTCAAATCTCTGTTTGCTCAGACAGCTCCAGTGCATCCTCCATGTCCACTCCAAGGTAACGGATCGTGCTCTCAAGCTTGGTGTGACCAAGTAGCAGCTGGATCGCTCTCAAGTTCCCCGTCCGCTTATAGATCATCGATGGCTTGGTGCGCCGCAGTGAATGAGTACCGTATTCCTTTGTATCTAGTCCCGCAGAGCGAAACCAGTTGTCAGTTAGCCGAGCATACTGCCTTATTGAGATATGTGACCCAGCGTTGTTGCGGCTTGGAAAGAGATAGTCACAATCTCTGAGTTGCTTCTCTCGAATCCAACTCGTCAGACTATCCCTGGTTGAGGGAGTTATCTCGAACTGAACCGGCCTTTGCGTTTTGCGCTGCATGACAGTGGCCCTGCTGGCTACCTTACCCCCTTGCGCTATATCGCCTACAAGTAGTCCTACCAGGTCACAGCCTCGAAGCTTGCTATCTAGAGCCAGGTTGAACATGGCTAAATTACGAGTGCTCCGAGCGATCTTAAGACGGATTCGTATCTCCCAGATATCCCGCAACTTCAGGGGCCTCTTCTGGCCGATGATTAGGCCCCGATTCCATGCTGTACGCTTAGAGGTTGATTCATTTATGGCCATTTCCAGGACCCCGCTATTTGATTGTGGGAGTCTTTAGGATAGGCTGTTGCCAACGTCCGCTTTCGTCCACAAAGCTGCCCTTCACATTGAAAAGGATTTTCGATGCATTACGAGCTTTTCCATATACCTAGCTGTTATGAATCTGGCCATGCGGCATAGCTATGCATTAGTTTGCCACTTGCCATTACTTGGTATTTTGGTCAGCAGCCCTGCCTTATCCTGCGGCGATGTGGCTGGTTCTTTTGAAGGGAAGGTCATAAAGGAGAGGGTTCTATGCATGTCCGGTGGCGGATGCGTGCAAGAAATTTCGGTAGAGACTGGTAGAGGCGCATTAACGCTAACAAACAGCGAGAGACCTTGGGTTGAAGCAGGTGACGACGTTGAAGTGCTCAAGTTAAGAGGGGCCGATTTCACTGTACACAGCCGTCGTATTCGTACTGGTGAATCACAGTCCTATTTCTACAAACTGGCTCGCTACTGTGAAGCCTCACAATAAGTCAAGGCAGCAATGGTGTTTCGCGCAGGGACAGCTTTACAGTGGCCCCCGCTTGAGGCGCTTTTGGACAGCATCTAATGGCCCCTGACCAGAATACTTTTGGAATGACATGAACTACCTCTGTCCAAGTTGCAATAATCCAATCTCCCAGTGGGTGCTCATCAAAAAGCACGTTCAGTGCGCTGGCTGTGGGGGCCGAGTAAAGGTTGCTGACTCCATTGGAATGGCTATGGTACCTCCAGTGTTTCTCGCCGGTGGTCTTTCCTACTTCACTGGCAATTATTATATTTCGGGTGCTATCGTTCTGATTATGTCGGTGCTTGCATTTGTGGTGGGTGCTAACAACTTGAAGGCTGTTGATTAGTGTCCGGTTTTGGTCCCATAGCTCACCATCGATAACAAGTTGTAAAGGACGATTCCATTGAAATACATGTTAGTGGCAGCATTCTTCGCATTTTGGGCATGGTATGAAATATGGTCGCGCTCCAAGCTCAAAAGAACAAAAGCGAACGCTGGGGCAGAGTTAGAGGCGTTCTACGCATCACTAAAAGGTGAATTAGGCGAATACCAGCTCTACGTGCTAAATGATGTGGGGCGGCCGTTTGAAATATCGGCTGAGGAACTCGAGAGACAAATCATAGAAACCTGTGAGTATCATCAAATTGGGATGCCATTCAGCTTCATCCGGCCGGCACAATACTGCATAAAGGTCGATGAAGAATCGAAACAGATATATGCCGCGACATACGTTGCTGACTTCGATATTGGTAAAAACGAGCTCAAAAGAGATATAGCCCGCTAGTTGAAACAGTATTTCGCCTTTGAAGTGTTGTGAGCGGCAGCTCCTGGCCCCTTAGCTGCCATTGAATTTAAGGGCTCTGACCCCTTAAATTGATAGGCATTAGGAGATCATGGATTGAAAGAAGATCGATACAAGTGGATAGCACAAGTTCTCGCCGGACTAAGCGTAGCCTTGTCCCTGCTGTTCGTTGCTTATGAACTAAAGCAATCCCGGGACATCGCTGAGGCGGAGCTCACGCTAAGTCTTTATACACTCGAGCACGACTCTATTACCGATGAAATTGATTGGAAGTACTACCACGAAGCAGTTGCCAAGCGTAGAGACGGCGAAGAACTGAATGAACGAGAAAAGTATGCGCTTCGCAGGTATTACGGGAGGGACTACGGGCTCGTGAAGAGTGCGTATGTGCTTGAATCCAATGGCCTGTTACTCGAAGGCGAGTGGGATTACTGGCTTGCAGTATTGGACTGGCAGTGGGACGATCCTGAATTTAGAAGAACTCACTTGCCCACCGAGTTTAATAAGTCCGGAAACTATTCTGACTTCGAGACAGAGCTGATTAAATCTTACGAGAAATGGCAAGCGGAAAATAACTAGTCTGATTGCTTGCAAATGCCAGGCTAGGGCAAGGACGCAGAATCAGTAAGCGTTGGTTGGTGTGATGGTTATGATTTCATCTGTAGTCCAATGACAGCTAATGGCCCCAAAGCTGCCCTCGGCAATAGACTAACCTTCTGGAATTCATGATTTCTGCTGTCGTTGACGTTCTCTTGTTTTGCATCATCGCCTATGGTCTTTTTCAATGGTGCCTGGTCTTCTATCACATGGTTGCTCTCACTAAGCATTACAAAGACGATATTGATCCATGGAGCTGGCGTACAGGCTTCAATCCATTCAATGGGTTAGTCTTATTCGGTTGGCTGAAGCCAGAAGGGAGGATACATGCGAAGAAGTGCTGGTTTGCGATTGGAAAATTCGTTCTTATAGTTAGTGTTCCTTTGCTGTTAGCCCTACTCTTGAGAGCATTGACCGGTATTGATCTGTTGGAAATGGCGTAATTCTAATGCCCGCTCTTGGCCCCAAAGCGGACATCTAAAATAGCCCGATTCGCCCGTCGATACCGTCCCTGACGGGGTGATAGTGGACATCTGGCATTGAGACCCAAATGTTTCTGGTGCGCGCTAGAAGAGGTGATTTATAGCGGTGACGCTCTGTGCCAGTGAGAAATGCGCGACACAGTAAGTCATTTGGACTTAACTTGGACTTAAACTAAGAGAAGGGCAGGTTGTGCTTGCCGGGCTGGGTTGTAACGCATTGATTTATATGGCCCGCCCGAGAGGATTCGAACCTCTGACCTCTGCCTCCGGAGGGCAGCGCTCTATCCAGCTGAGCTACGGGCGGAAAACAGGCTGAAATTGCAGGGTGGCGATGATACCCGTCCGGCATTGAATAGTCTACGGGCGCATGCAGCGACGGGCAGATCAATCAGTGGTAGCTGGCCTGCTGCATTTTCAATAGGCGCCTCGGGCGAACAGCACCGCGGGCACAGTGCGCAGCAATATCTGCAGGTCAACTGACAGTGACCGAACCTCGGCGTAGTGCAGGTCCAGTTTTACCTGTTCGGGAAAAGGTAAATCGCTGCGTCCAGATACCTGCCAGAAACAGGTGATGCCGGGCTTCACCTGGAGACGCTGTTTCTCGTAGGCCGTGTACTGATTGTATTCCGAGGGCACCGGGGGGCGTGGGCCCACCAGGGACATGTCTCCGTTGAGCACGTTCCAGAGTTGGGGGAGTTCGTCGATCGATGCCTTGCGCAGGAAGCCCCCAACGCGAGTTACTCTGGGATCTTGTTTCATCTTGAACAGTACGCCCCCTGTCATTTCATTTACATCCATCAGTTCTGCTTTCCGTGACTCTGCATCGACATGCATAGAGCGGAATTTCCAACAGCGAAAGAGGCGGCCGTTTTTACCCACCCTTGTTTGCGAGAACAGTGCGGAGCCCGGAGAGTCCAGCCTGATGATGACAAGGGTGGCTAGTAACACCGGGCTGAGCAGCAGCAGACCAAGAGTTGCCGCGAATACATCGAGGCTGCGTTTGAAAAGTTGGTAGCTCGCGAGCCGGGGGTTGTGTGATGACGAGATTGTTGCGATAGCGATGTTTGACATGGTTCTGATCTCCAGTTGGTGAACCTCAAGGCGGTTCTTGGAGGACTACATCGCAATCGTTGTGCCAAACATGTAAGTCACTGATATACATATAAAATTACAATTATTGTGTGAATTCTTCAGGTGTTGGCAGGCGATATGGAGCGTTATGAATTGCGTTTTGCGAATCTATCCGCGAATGCGATCACTCAAACCGGTGTCTGGACCCTTTGATCGCTTGTGGTCGCACAATAGCTATCAGTAAGTGTCTGTTTTATCTGAATAAAATATTTTCTACTCATCTTTCAAGGCATCTGGCACGCGGCCTGCACAGACAAGGGCAGGTTGCACATTTTGGCGCCGGATATGGGCCGCTAAACACTATGAGGAACACCACATGCAGAACAGCCTTGAAATAATTACCTGCTCTTATGGGCCGGACCTGGACCGCTGCCGGAGACTCTGCGAATCCATCGATCGTCATGTGTCCGGGGATATCCGTCATGCCTTGGTCGTGCCGGCCCGTGACTACAAGGACTTCATCAGCCTGGCGAACGAGCGTCGCAGTGTGCGTGTAGTGGAGGAGGTTCTGCCATCGGGCTATCGTCAACTGCCCTGGTCGGATCGTTGGTGGGTGGACAACCGAGGTTGGCCGGTGCGGGGCTGGATGATGCAGCAACTTGCCAAGTTGAGTGCTGACAAGGTAACCGAGGCGGAACTCATTCTGTTCGCCGACTCGGATCTGGTGTTTGTTCGAGACTTCGATATCGCTCTTGTCTACAGCGAAGACTTGCTGCGCTTGCGCCGCGAGCCGGGTTCTGCACCGTCCAGGGATCACATTGCCTGGCACTGTCGCAGCGCTGAATTGCTCGGCCTTGCGCCGGGTTACGGCGGCAGCGACTACGTCGGGCAACTCGTTACCTGGCGGCGCAGCCAACTGGTTGCGATGAAGGCACATATTGAACAGTTGGGCGGGCGTCCCTGGCATAGGTTGTTCGCGCGCAGTCTGCGCTGTTCGGAGTACACCTTGTATGGCATGTACGTGGAGCATGTCGCGCGCGAGCGGCACGGTCATTTTTATGAGCCCGGCGAGCTCTGTCACTGTTGTTGGTTTTCCGAAGATGTGGAATCACTTGCCAGTCAGCAGTCACGCATTGCAGATGGCTCAATTGCCTTGTTGTTGCAGTCAAATATCGGGCTTAGCGCCGCGCGAGAAAATGCCATAGTGAAAAGTGCGAGAGCGCAGTTAGCTCTGGGTGAGGGAGGTCTTGCAGCATGAAAAAGTCCTTGTTGTTCATCACGCCTGAGCTTCCCTACCCCTTGCAGAGTGGTGGCAAGGTTAAGACCTTCCGGTTGCTGGCCTCACTGGCAGAGCGCTACGAGATTACGCTTGTTTGCCCACTAAAGCTTGAGGACTCTAAGCATCTGGAGGCCTTCCACGCAGTCTCGCCCTGCAGTAAGCATCTGCATGAAGCGGTGAATGTGCCACGCTCGGCGAAAAATTTGCTGCTCAGTTATTTGCGCCGCTGGCCCCTGAATGTGCAGCGGTCATTCAGTGCGGCGCTTCAACAGCGGGTAGCAGAAATTGTTGAGAGCTACGATCTCGCTGTTCTCGATCACTATGAAATCTATCCTTATATCCCAGCGAACACCTCGGTCCCTGTGGTTTATCACGCTCACAACGCCTACTACCGGCTCTGGCAGCGCTATGCCGAACTGCCGGGCAATCCAATCTTGCGGTTGGCTGCGGCCATGGAGTCTTACCGTGTGCGCCGTTGTGAAACGCGGGTCGCACGTTGCGCGCAGCTGACGTTCGCAGCGCCAAATGATGCGGCTGAACTCATTGCTGGTGGTGTGGACGAGCGTCTTATTCGCGATACCTATCACCTCGGCGACGACAGTCAGCTTGCGCTGCCCGAGCTGCGTTGGGGAAGTACAGGGAAGCGCCTGATGTATGTCGGCTTTCTGGGCTGGGAGGCCAATGCTGAGGGTTTGTTGTGGTTTATTGCCAGCGTCTGGCCTTTGTTGGCGCGGCGTCATCCAGACCTGACTTTCGAGATTGTGGGTAAGGGAGCGGACGAGCGTCTGCTGGCGGCGGTCAAAGATGTGCCGCGAATCAAGCTGCTGGGTTTTGTGGAAAACCTGGAGGATGTCTATAGCCGCAGTCGTGTCTCCGTGGCTCCTTTGCGGTTTGGCTCGGGAATGAAGGTCAAGGTACTGGATGCTATGGCCCGCGGGATGCCCACTGTTACAACGGCCGTCGGCGCCGAGGGTATTGCCATAACCCGGGGCGAACAGCTTGCGGTTGCCGACAGCCCGGAGGATTTTGCCGCGGCTGTGGATCTTCTTCTGACCGATCAATCATCATGGGAACAGATGAGTGTTGCCGCTCGGCGGCTGATATCCGATCGCTATACCTGGGACAGCCTGTTTGCGGCCATGCATTGCGCGCTGGGGAGTTTGTTTGAGCGCCCTCGACACAGCGAGCAGCTTGTCGCTTACCGGGGGCTGCATGCGCGCTGAGACCTGGGCGAGCACTCTACCTGTCTCTCGCGCGCGGTTGGCGGCGCTTGTCGTGCCCGTGCAATTGGCGAGTGGCCGGGCGGTGGCGGTGGGCTTGCAGTTTCTGGCACAGCTGGCTGTGAGTGCGGTGGCGGGCCCGGCTGGTCTGGGAGTGCTGCAGTTGTTTCAGTCCTGGGTGGTGATCGCGGGAGAGTTGCTTGCTCAGGGGTATCCCGCCAGCGCCATGCGCATGACGGCAGTGCGTTTTTCCCAGGGAGACAAGCGCGGAATCACGACAGACTGGCATGCGGCTACCCGGCGTATCGGATTCTTGTGGTTGATACTGTTACTACTTCTCGCCGGATTCGCGCCTGTGCTCGTGGCTCAGCGTTTTGTGCTCGCCGGTGCAGACTTGATGGCGTTGGCTGTCGCTGTGGCGATTGCGGCGCCCCTGTTTGCCTTGCAGCGTGTCGCCTCAGAGATGCTCAAGGCCTGTGCTGCACCAGCGCTGGCGGTTGCGCTAGAGAGCATAACGCCACCCGCGCTGATACTTCTGTTCTGTGGTTTTTGTAGTGTCTTCGGAGTTCCGTTTTCGCCAATTGCAGCAGGCCTGGCCGGTCTGCTGGTGGCCTTGTTGGCGGTATGCCGGATGTTGGTATCTCGAATCACACAGCCACCACTTGCCTCATCAAGCGAAAATTTGCGGTTACCTGGGCGCAGTGATCGCCGTGCGCTCTGGGCAGGGGGATTGTTTGCTGCCCTTTCTCTGCAGTTGCCCTTTGTCGTGCTGCCGTGGTTCGTAGATACGCCAGCGATCGGTTTGTATGCCGTGGCCTATAAGCTGGTATCGATCGTTACGCTGTTGCTGCTACTTCAGGCGGCAGTGTTTGGCCCTGCCTTCGCCCGCTCGGCGGCAGCCGGAGATGGCGGCGCACTTGAGGGCCTCCTCTGGAAGACCCAGAAGCTATCCTGTGTGATTTTCTTGCCGGGTGCTGCATTTCTCTGGCTCAGCTCTAGCATCTGGGCGTCAGTGTTTGGATTGCCCGGTGAAGATTTTGTTGCGGTGCTACTGCTGCTGCTGGGTGGTCAGTGTATTAATGCGGCTACGGGCCTGTCGGGCGTCCTGTTGAACATGACGGGAGCAGCGCGGCGGGAGTTGCGCGCGCAGGTTGTGGCAATGGCGTTGACTTTGCTGCTGGCCTGGCCGGTGGCTGAAGGCTGGGGTCTTGTCGGTCTGGCTTTCCTCTTCAGTGCCGGTTTGGCGCTCAAAAATTTGCTCTCATACATGGCCGCTTTGCGGCACATTCGGTCACAGGAGTTTATCTCATGAAGCCACTGGATTTTTTGATTATCGGTGCACAGAAATGTGCAACCACGACACTCTTTGAGCTACTCCGGCAGCACCCGGATATCCGCATGCCGCTGGAGAAGGAGGTTCCATTCTTTACTGCGCCCGTTGTCGATGCGCAGGGCTGGCGCGAATTTGCCCGCGCGCAGTTCGGTACCAGTGAGGGAAAGCTCTGGGGCAAGGCTACGCCGCAGTATATGTGTGACCCTGAGGCTGCTTCGCGCATAGCCACGCTTATGCCCAGCGTGAAACTGATCGCAATCCTGCGCGACCCGGCACAACGTACCTGGTCGCACTACCAGATGGACAGGCGTCGCAATACGGAGCAGCGCGAATTCTCCGAGGTGTTGGACGGCCTGCTCGATAGCGCGACCCTGGAGCGCAGTCGCAGTTTGCCAGTGCCTGACCACGGCGAGGGGTATGAGCCAGAATCGGAGTTCTATGTCGCCTGGAGCGAATATGGGCGAATCCTGCAACGCTACCGGGCACATTTCCCGGCCGAGCAGCTGTTGGTGATCTATACCGAAGATCTGCAGTCTGCACCGAGGGAAACACTGGATCGTGTGCTGAGTTTCATCGGCTTGCCGCAGGGGTTCGAGCCTCGAGGCCTCGGCGAGGTCGTGCACCGGGGCGGCTCGCGTAGTCGCATTCCTCACGGTGTGCGCGTCTGGCTGCGGCGGCAGCGTATGGTCGCAGCACTTTGGGAGCGTATGCCTGATCCTCTTCGGGGCCGCTGGCGCTTCCTGTACGAGCGCTGGAACGTGCGTGCCGGACCAGCACAGGGCGAGGCCGATGCGTTGGCTGCCAATCTCGAGCGGCTGCGCGCCCACTATGCGCGTGACCTCGCTCTCCTCGATGAGCTACCGCTGCCCGCTCCGCCCTGGCGCCAGTCTTATGGGGCTGGTTGAGCAAAAAGTCTCGCGAATTGCGAAAAATGCGTTTCTCACTACGCGTTGCAAATTGCGAAAACCATAGTTCAAAAAACAGTTCGGTATCTTAACTAGCTGAAAAATATAGATAAATAAGCATTGGCATGGCTGGCATTGCGCTTGCAATAGTTCTGGCGTTATCCGTTTTCTGGTAAAGACCAATGCACAAGGCTATTTCGAGAACGTTCTCCTGTATGTCCAGGTTGTTGCCCTGGGTCGCACTGTTTTTGCCTTTAAGTGCGGCGGCCGCTTCTGATCGTTACATTCCCTACATAGAGCCGTTGCACGTGGCTCAGCAGCGCACCTATGTGGCGGCTGCACCCCAGGGAGACGATGCGTCGCTAGAGGAAGCGAGCCCTGAGGTGGTTATGCCGATCGCCGGCCTGACCGTGGGGCTATCTTCGGAAGTATCGCGCGTGGAGCAGGTCGCAGAAGACAGGGCAGGGCCTCTCAGTCTGGCAGAAACGCAACAGCAGCAGGCGGGAGAGGGCCAGCTCAAGCAGTTTGGCTACGACATTTTCAACCGGGCCCCGAGTACCTTTGCGCCAGTGGACGGTATCCCTGTGCCGCCGAATTATCGCGTTGGCCCAGGTGATAATCTCATCGTCCAGCTCTATGGCAAGCGGAATGTTGAGTACAAGCTACTGGTGACTCGCGACGGCAATATTCTTGTGCCGGAGTATGGCCCCATCAAGGTGTCAGGCATGACCTTCGACGAAGTTGAAGCCATGATCACCGAGGGGTTCGAGCGCAGGGTGATCGGCGCTCGCGCTGTCGTGACCATGGGGCGCTTGCGCAGTATCCAGCTGCGCCTGGCCGGAGACGTAGTGCAGCCAGGCGTGTACACCATAGGCGGCTTGTCGACACTGGTTGATGCACTGTTGTCTACAGGTGGTGTTCGCGAGACAGGGTCTCTGCGGCGCATTCAGTTACTGCGCAATGGGCAGCGTATTGCCACTCTCGATTTATACGATCTTTTGTTGCGTGGCGGCAGCGGGACGGAGCATTACCTGCGGCACAACGACACCATCTTTGTTCCTCCGCTAGGTGAGGTTGTCTACGTCACCGGAGATGTGCAGCGCCCGGGCATTTATGAGCTGTTGGGGGAGACCACTATCGGCCAGGTGCTGGCCATGGCGGGGGGGCTCCTGCCAACGGCATCGTTGGAAGACTCACACATAGAGCGCATACAGCCGCAGGGCTATCGCACTCTGGTGGACTTTTCTGCGGCTGGTGGCGATCAGGCGATTCGAGCCAAGGCTGTGCGCAACGGCGATTTCCTGAGAGTGCTGCCCTTGGAGGATCAGTTGGAGTCGGTGGTGCTGCTGTCCGGCCACGTCGATCGTCCGGGCGGTTACCAGTATCGCGATGCCATGCGCTTCAGTGATCTTATTGGCAGCGCTGAGGCTCTCTTGCCCGGGGCGGATATGGCGTTCTACCTGATTCGTCGTGAAAACCCGGTATCGCTGCGCAGCGAGGTCCTCTACGGCGACCTGACTGCTGCGCTGGAGCAACCCGGCGGTTCCGCAGATCTGACACTGGCTCCGCGTGACCAGGTCTTTATCTTTGACCTTTCCGAGGTGCGTGAAAATACGCTGGCGGATATTGTTGAACAGTTGCGCGTCCAGGCGACGGAATCGCGCCCGGCCGCTGTAGTGAGTGTTCGCGGTGCGCTGCGCCAACCCGGAAATCTGCCGCTGCAGGTGGGTGCTCGGCTGCTTGATGTGGTCGCTCTCGGTGGCGGCTTGCTCCCTCGGATTGACATGCATTACGGCATTTATGTGCGTACCCGCTCTCCAGGCCGCTATGTGGAGGCCCATGCCTTCAGCCTGGCGGCTGCACGGGAAAATCCACTGGGCAGCGAAAATCCGGTGATCGAGCCCGGTGACCGGGTGTACTTCTTTAGTGAGCAGCAGGCGCGGTCAGAACTGTTGGCTGAAGATATCAGCTTGCTCCGTGAGCAGGCACTGTACGGTGCTCCGGAGTCGATCGTTACCGTACTGGGTGAAGCGCGCCTGCCTGGTACTTACCCTATGGTGCCGGATATGCGTGCCAGTGACTTGCTTTGTGGTGCCGGCGGCCTGGCACGCAAGGCCTGGGGCGTAACAGCAGAGTTGTCGCGCATCGGTGCCGACAATACTGGCAGTGGCATCACCACGCACACTGCGCTGGACAGCGTTGAGTTATTGGCGATTTGTGATCTCAAGCGGCGCAGTGAGCGCGGCGAAATCAGTCGCGAGCAATACCTGGCCGCGTACACGGCGGAAGTGAGTAACCCGCGCCTACAGCCCCTGGATCAACTCGCCTTCAGTGAGAAGCCCGGTTGGGTCGAGCAGGCAACTGTTGTACTGAGTGGCGAAGTTCAGCGCCCCGGTACCTATGCGATCGACAGACATGAAAGTCTCTGTAGTGTGCTGCAGCGCGCCGGTGGTCTGACGGTTGACGCCTATGCCTATGGCGCTTACTTCACTCGCAATTCCGTCCGGGAAATGCAGCAGGAAACTATCGATGAGTTGCATGGCCAGCTGGACGACCTGATGGTTGAGTTGTCGCTTTCCCACTCTTTCAACAACGATGGTAAGTCGGCGCCGGAGTGGGCGGGCAAACAGGATTATCTCAAGGCCATTCGGCAGTTGGAGAAGGCGGAGGCTAACGGCCGCATGGTGGTCGATATGGATAAGGTGCAGCGCTGCCGCAGCCGCGACGAGCTGGCACTGGAAGACGGTGACGCACTGGTCGTTCCGCGCGTGCCTGACTATGTGCAGGTGGCGGGGCAGGTATATGTACCGACTTCACATCTCTACAGCGACGACCGCAACATCAAAGACTACGTGGAGCTGAGCGGTGGCAGCACGGTGTTGGGAAAACTCGATCACGCCTATGTCATTCAGGCCAACGGTGAGGTGCTTAACCTCAAGGGCGGTCGCAACTCCTCGCGAATGGCGCGCAAGTCAGTGATGCCTGGCGCAAGAATTTACGTCCCCTTGAATGTAGATCGCATGAATGGCACAGAGCGCGCCCAGACCTGGGTTCAGACGCTGGTTAACTCGGCCATTCTTGCCGGTATCGTGCTGTGAGGAATTCAGCGATGAACAGTGATTACGACACAGCCGCTGCAGATGCGGCAGTGATGCACATTGACCTGATGCCCTATGTCAACGCGCTGATTGATGCGCGATGGTGGCTGCTGGGAGGGGTGCTCTGTGCGGCGGCACTCACCGCTTGGTGGGCCTACTCAAGTCCGTATATGTACCAGTCCTCTGCCCGGGTGAGCATTGTAGATATCGAGGACCCGGGTGGGGTCTCTCCGGACGACCGTCGCGCCTCTGAGGTGCTTACGCTAGTGGAGCACGGTTTTGTCATGGGCACTACGCATGACAATTACAACGACGTCATGCTCGCACGCCTGTCTTCGCGTGACTTCACCATGCGCTTTCTGGCAGAGCACAAGTTGGATCGACACTTCTATCCTGAATTCTGGGATGAGCAGTCGGGCGCATGGATAAACGGCTTTGAGCCTGATCGCGGCGCGGTTTTTACCCGCTTCCGAGACGAGGTCAGGACAATTGATGTCGATGAAGAAACTGACATTGTTGCTGTAGGTATGGTCTGGGCTGATCCTGTGCTGGCACGCGATTGGGCCAATCTATATGTGGCTGCGTTTAATGAGTTTATTCGTGGTCGTACGCTCGCTGATGTGGCGCGCAAGCAAGCATATCTTGAAAACGAACTGCAGCGCGCCGATGTCGTCGACATTCAGCAGTCGATCTACCGGCTCATTGAAGCGCAAGCGGCCATCTCCATGCTGGCGAATGCACGAGAAGAATATGCATTGGAGATCATTGACCCTGCTGCTCTCCCTTATCGCAGCTTCAATCTTTCTCGCAAACGCAAAGTGCTTTTCGGCGCTATTGCCGGCCTTCTTGTCTCGGTATTCCTTGTGTTTGCCCGGCTGACAATTATTCAAATGTTAAACACTATTCTCGCCTACCGCCGCGAACATAAGGTTCTGGCGCTGCAAAAAACTGAGGAGAACTCCCTATGACTACAACGCTGCATGCACCTCTTCGAGACTGCGTAAACTCACTGGGTATCCCTGTCGATAACCTCTCTCTTGATCAGGTCGTGGATCGCATGATGGATTGGGCGCGATGCAAAGAAGGTCGAGCCCGCCTGGTGTCAACGCTGAATGTGGATTTCCTGGTAAACGCGCTGGGGGTCGGCTCCGGTCGTGCTCGCCATCCGGAGTTGCTGAATGTGCTGCGCAATTCGGATCTGGTGACAGCCGATGGTTTCCCGATTGTCTGGCTGAGTCGGATCATGGGTAAGCCCTTGAAAGAGCGGGTATGTGGTTCTGATCTGGTGCCCGCCCTGGCGGAGCGCGCTGCGCAGGATGGTCTGTCCCTGTTCCTTCTGGGAGGTGGCGAGGGTGTCGCAGCTCGCGCTGCGGATTGTCTGCAACAACGGTATCCCGGTCTTGCCATCGCGGGTACATCTGCGCCGTATATACACACCGCCGGGCCTGGCCTGAAGGATAGTGCGCATAATGACCAGCAGTTGCTGGCGCAGATAAATAGCTCTGGTGCCGACATACTGCTTGTCGGTCTGGGTAATCCCAAGCAGGAGTTGTGGTTCAACAGGAACCGGCGCCATCTCAGGGTTCCAGTGGCGATCGGTGTTGGCGGCACATTCGAATTTATTACCGGCGGTGTGAGCCGGGCTCCGGGCTGGATGCAGCGCATGAATATTGAATGGCTTTACCGGATAACCCAGGATCCGGTGCGCTTATGGCGTCGTTATGCTGAGGGATTGGTGAAGCTGGCGTTGCTCAGCACTCCGCTTTTGTATGCACGCTTCAGGCAGCAGCTGGTATTCGCTATGCCGGCTAAACGGCAGCAGCCGGTCTGGCGATGGCTTTGGTCCTCTCGGCAGGAGTCCTTGCGCGTTCTGCCGCTGCCGCGATACGTCTCCGCCGAATATTTGCATGTCGTCGCTAAAGAACTGGATGTTGATGATTCTGCCGCCGCGCTGAGTATCCTGGACTTCTCGGCTGTGCGGTGTGTGGAGATGGCTGGCCAGGAGGCGTTCTTCACGCTGGCAGAGCTGCAGCGCATGAGCGAAGGCAGCTTGCAGTTCATCGGTATGACGCCGCAACTTAGACGTCAGCTGGCGAGCTGTCGCGTGTTGGATCTCGTCAACGATGGCGACGAGTCGACGTTGGGAAGCCTGGGTGCGCGTCGCGCCGATGGTTCGGAGGAGTTGTTGTGTAGTAGCTACGCACTGGACGACACGACCCTGGTATTTCTGCGTGGGCTGATGGACGCCGATGGTCTTGCGAAGATGGGTGTCGTGGAAAGCCTGTTAAGTGTTGTTGCGCGCAATCGCTGCCTGCTGGATCTTCGCGGTGTAAATCTGCTGGAGAGTTCCGCAATCGGTGCGCTTATGCCGCTGCTGGAAGCGGGCGAAGGAAACTTGTTTATCAGTGGCGCGTCCGCCAATACGCGACAAATGTTCAAGGTTGCCGGGCTGGGTAAGATGCTGGCTTTTGTCGACGATAGTGAGCTGCTGGCGGCGATCGCAGGGGAGCCTTGCGATGCGTGATGTCACATACGTCGTGCTGCTCAACTGGCGCGGTTGGAGCGATACTATCGCTTGTTTGGAGAGCGTTTTCGCGGGTGGAGGTGCGCCACTGCGGGTGATCGTCTGTGACAATGCATCCGGTGACGGCAGCCTCGAGAAGATCAGTGCCTGGGCGTCGGGAGAGCTTGAGGTTGAGTCGGTAGAGCAGGCTCGCCTGGCGCGGCTGTTGGGGCGCGCCCCTCGCCCGCTGCGTCAGCGGCGCATCACCAAAGAACAGGCTGAAAGCGGTGATGTTGTATTCGATGGTGATCTGATGCTCGTGGACAATGGCGCCAATCTGGGTTTTGCAGCGGGCAACAATGTCGGGTTGCGACTTGCGCTCAGCCAGAACGATATGGGCAATGTTTGGCTGCTCAATAACGACACCATGGTGGAGCCCGACTGTCTGCTGCGGATGCGCGATCGCCTCGCGGCTGCACCGGGTTTGGCGGTTTGTGGATCAGTCATTCATTTCTTTGATCGGCCAGAGATTGTGCAGGCCTTGGGCGGCAATCGTTTCAACCACTTCACCGGTGTGGCACACAGATCTGAAGGGCGCTTTGTTCATGAGAAAGATATCACCGCACAGGATGCCCAGGGAGCTTCACTGGCCTATTTAAGCGGTTGCTCCATGCTCTTGCCTCGACGATTTCTTGAGGATGTGGGTCTGATGGGAGAGCAGTATTTTCTCTACTACGAAGAAATAGATTGGTTCACCCGTGCGAATGGACGTTTTGAACTGCTGGTGGAGCCCGCAGCGCGTATTTACCACCGGGAAGGCAGTAGTATTGGTTCGCCGGGCTGGCAGCGCAGCGCTTCGGCGTTCGCTGATTATCATCTCTATCGCAGTCGCTTGCGCTTCATGCGCTGTCACTACCGTCGCTATCTACCTGTTGCCTATCTGGCCGCATGGTTGGATGTGGGTAAGTGCTTGCTGCGCCGCCAGTTTGCGAATGCTCGAGCGGTGGTGCGTGTTCTGCTTGGTCTGCCTCAGCCTGGAGCGCCGGCGTGATTGCAGCCGCGAAACTTTTACCTGAACTGACCGGTACCAAGAGTCCTGGCAAGACCAGCGTGGATATCCAGGGACTGCTTCTGTGGCTGCTCTGGCTGGGACTCTTCGCCGGATTTCAGGGTGGACGCTACTATATGGCTAATCGTCTGCAGGAGGTGGGTATCGCCTGTGCGCTGCTGCTGTTCATCGTGGGTGCGTGGCGGAGTTTGTTCCGCCTTCCTCTCGCAGAGTGGCGGCGTTGGGTGCTGGGGCCGGTGCTCCTGCTGGGCGGTATCATGCTGGTGAGCGCGGTGGTTTTTGCGCTGCAGTATCGAGGCAATGTGCTGTATAGCCTGTTCTCCGCCCGGGAGTTTCTGTTGGGTTTTCTGGGCCCGGCTGTTTACCTGTTGGTGCGCTGTGGGCTGCCCCTGGCGGGCGTGCGACGTGCGGTCTGGTTGGCCCTTTTTGCGCTGATGGTCAACTACCTGTTTTTCTATGCCACGATGGACCTGAGTGCGGCATTCTTTTCCAGCGACCACACGGTGAGCAACCTGGTGACCTTCGATGAGTGGCGAGGCTTTCGTCTTAAGCCGCCACTGTTTGCCATCATGCTGGCTCTGCTTGGGGGTTTGTATGTGCTGACCCAGAGTCGCAGAGGATTGAGTCGGATCGGTGCGCTGCTGCTGGTGCTGTTGGCGGCTTATATCTGGAGCATTGTGCAGTTCAGGTCGACGCTTGCCACACTTCTTGTTTCTGTCTTGCTCTACCCCTTGTTGTTGGCACATCCGGGCCAGTTGCGCCGTTTGGTCTTGCTGGCGCCGCTGGTACTGCTCGCTGCGCCCTATATCTTGCTGCTTGCGGCCGAGCATTTCCTTAACGCCGACGGCGGCTCCATCCGTTTGATGGCCTTCGCCGCTGCATTGGAGCACATTCCCTCTCACCTCCTCCTGGGAGCGGGTGAAGACAGCGCTTATGGCGATTCCTATCAGGATATTGTGGCGCCGTATTTTTACCCTTCCGACCTCGGTCTCGTGGGTGTGACATACAAGTACGGATTGGTGGGGCTGGGTGTGTATCTGGTTATGCATGTCAAAATCTGGCTCGCACTGTACCGCGCGAACATGGGTGCAAGAGTGTCCCGGTCTGGTGGTGATCCGCTGCTCTGGGGTTGTCTTATCTTCATGACGGCGCAGAGCTTTAATCTGCTGCTCAATCCAGGTTTGGCCTATGCTCAGGGAATTACCCTCGGTTCGTTCGCGATTGCGCTGGCAGCGCTATCAATTAGGTCTCGAAATGCGTCGCATAATGAATTGCATATTGCGAATTCATCACTTAAGGTTGAGATGCTAATGAAATAACTACCCGCTTTCCTTCTATCTTGAAGAGAATTTAGTCAATAAAAACAATGGATTATAATTTTATTTCTGGATTGAGTTGCAAAGTGCGAGAGTTGGCATAAACCATGGATTGTTAAGTACAGAAAGCTTGGTAGCCCCCAATTCATTAACCCTGTGCTACCAGGACCGATAGTGAGGAATTGAACGATGACTACACCGCCACTCAAGGTGCTGATGGTTGAGGACAGCGTGTCGCTGACCGAGGTTTACAAAGCCTATCTCGAGCAGGGAAATTATCATGTGGTAGCCGTCGATCGCCTGGGCACTGCCAACGCGAGCCTTTCCGGCTTCTGTCCCGATATCGTGTTGCTGGATATTGAGTTGCCCGACGGGAACGGCATGGACTTTCTCGATGAATGTATGCAGTTGGATACGCCGCCAAAGGTTATCGTTATGACGGCGCATGGCACCTCCAACCTGGCTGTTCGAGCGATTGATCGCGGTGCCTTTGACTTCCTGACCAAACCCTTCGACGCGGCGCGACTTCGCGTGACTATGGAAAACGCTGCCACGCAGCTGGGCCTCGATCGGCAGGCAGGTGAGCTGGCGCAACTTCAGCGCGATCGGTTTGGGAGTTTCATTGGAAGCTCGCTCGCCATGCAGTCGGTGTACAAGACGGTTGACGCACTTGCCGGCAGTGACGCTACGGGGTTTATCGTCGGCGAAAGCGGAACCGGTAAGGAACTGGCGGCCGAGGCAATCCATCAACACAGCCCGCGACGTGACAAGGCGTTCATCGCCATCAATTGCGGAGCCATTCCCGGGGAGTTGATGGAGAGCGAGCTGTTTGGCCATGTGAAGGGGGCGTTCACCGGGGCCAGTTCGCAGCGCGAAGGTGCTGCCGGAGTTGCAGACGGAGGAACCCTTTTCCTCGACGAAATTTGTGAAATGAGTCTGGAGCTGCAAAAGAAATTATTGCGGTTTATTCAGACCGGAACATTCCGCAAGGTGGGCAGTAATACTCTCGAAAAGGTCGATGTGCGCTTCGTTTGCGCCACCAACCGTGACCCCCTGGAAGAGGTGCGCGCCGGGCGATTCAGGGAAGATCTATTCTATCGCCTACACGTGGTTCCCGTGCGGATGCCGCCGCTGCGAGAGCGTGAAAATGATATCGCAATGTTGGCTGAGCATTTCCTTGCAGACTTCGCGGCGCGCGAGGGCAAGTCCTTTACGGGTTTCGATAACAAGGCTTTGCAGATCATGTGTCGTTATCCCTGGCCGGGCAATGTTCGCCAGCTGCAGAACACGGTACAGCAGATAACGGTGCTTCATGATGGTGAGCGGGTGACGGAAGCGATGTTGCCCGAGTCTGTTAGTGCAGGCCACCTTGATCTGGGTAGCATGCAAGCGGCAAGTCCCGCGGCACCTGTGGTACCGCGCTCAGCCGATGATGGGCTGCAGCGCAGGCGCGAGATCGAGCCACTCTGGCTAGTTGAGAAAAACACTATTGAGTCAGCTATTGAAGCTTGCGATGGCAACGTGAACCGGGCGGCGGGGCTGTTGGAAGTTGCACCTTCGACGCTCTATCGTAAGTTGCAATCCTGGAAGCAAGAGATTGCCTGATAACCCCTTTTTGGAGGAATTTTTATGTACGGATTAATCAACAAAGCGCTGAAAGATATGATCCAGAGTGAATTCGGCGAAGAACAGTGGCAGGCAGTGTTTGAGGCCTCTGGAATACCGCAGGATTCCTTTCTGACCATGCGCAGCTATGACGACCAGTTGACCTATGCGTTGGCTGGTGCTGCATCCGAGGTTCTTGGCGCCCCGGTTGAAGCCTGCCTTGAAATGTTCGGCGTGTATTGGGTGAAAGAGGTTGCAGCCAAGGCTTACGGTTCGTTGATGGACGCCACTGGGCAAGACATGGTGGGCTTTCTGGCGAATATCAACGGTCTCCATGACAGGATCACAGGCACCTTTCTTAACTATGTGCCGCCTGAGTTCCAGATCGAATCGATCGATGAAAAACATCATCGTGTTCATTACATCAGCCAGCGCGAGGGTTTGACTCCCTTCGTTGTCGGTCTCTTCAAGGGTCTGGCCGATCATTTTTCGTGTGAACTCGAAATTCAATCGCAGGAACCTGTCGGCGTTGATCGAGGCGAGCACACTGTATTTGAAGTGACTTTGCAGTGAGGGACCGTCGCGTCAATGAGCTTGAGCAGCTGCAGCGATTGTTCTCGATTGTGATGTGTGTCGATCGTGACCTCAGGATTGTACATGCCAGTGAGACCTTGCAGCGGTTTGTGCCCGCACTCGAAAAAGAAGCGCCGCTGTTTGAGCTTTTTAAGCTTCAGCGTCCCCGATCCGTAAACGACTTCGACACCATGTGTGAACACATGGACTCGCTATTCATGATGCAAGCGAACGACGACAGTTTCGCTATACGAGGCCAGGTGATACTACTGCGCCCGCCCGGTGGAGACCTGTTGTGCTTTTGCGGTTCACCCTGGTTGTTATGGTTAACCACCAACCGGCCCGAACTGAATCTCGGTTTGGGTGACTTTGCACCCCAGGACGCCCAGTTGGATCAGTTGTTTTACATGTCGACTGAGAAGCAAATGGTTGCCGACCTGGAGCTACTGAACAGCGAACTGAATGAAGCCAAGGAAAAGCTTGAGGCTTTGCAGGTCGAGCGAAACGCGTTCTTTGCCCAAATGAGTCACGAAATGCGCACGCCGCTGAACGGAGTCGTGAGTGCTTTGGCGTTACTTCAAGGCGAGCAGCTCTCCGAGAGTGCCGATAAGCTTGTGCAGTTAGGCCACAAGTCTTCCAAAAATCTCATGCAGGTTATCAACTATGTGCTGGATGTTGCCAAGATAGAGGCGACGGAGTCGCAGGGTGAGGTTGAGTTTGAGCTGGGTCTGTTGCTAGAAGAATCGCTGGATACGGTTCGCGCCAGTGCTCAGGAGAAAGGGCTGGAAGCAAGAATTGATCTTGTGCCCCAGCTGCCGTTGGGTTTTCGCGGCGATGCCGAACGATTGCGGCAAGCGCTGTTGAATCTGCTGGTCAATGCCGTGAAGTTTACGCAGACAGGGGGCGTTACCTTGCGTGCCTGTCCAGGTACGGTTGAGGGGCAGGCTGTTCGTATTGAAGTGATCGATAGCGGTGCGGGGATTCACCCCGACGATGTGGAGAATGTCTTTCAGCCTTACTGGAGTCGCGTTGATGACAAGCAGCCCATTGGCCAATCCGGCACGGGCCTGGGTTTGGATATCGTGCGTCGCAATGTAGAAGCGATGGGCGGAATATTGGGGGTGACATCGCAGCAGGGTCGGGGCTCAACCTTCTGGTTGGAGTTGCCGCTTGAGCAGCTTGAAGCGAGGGAGCTGGATGTGGCGGCAGGCACGGAGTCTGTTCCCCAGGCGTCGTTGTCCGGGCGTGTCCTGTTAGTTGATGACAATGAAACTAACCTGATGCTGGGCAGTATGATTTTGGGCGGCCTGGGGCTCAGCGTGACAACTGTCTCAAGTGGAGAGGAGGCAGTGGAGCGGGCCGCCGGCCATGATCTGATATTGATGGATATAAATATGCCGGGTATAGATGGGCTGGAGGCGACTCGAAGAATCCGTGCATCCGTCGACGTAGCTGATGTGCCGGTGCTGGCACTGACCGCCTACGCGAGTTCGTTGGAGCGTGTTGCCGCAACGGAGGCGGGCATGAATGATTATCTCACCAAGCCCGTGGACCGGGGGCAGCTGACGTCCGCGCTGGCGAAGTGGTTGTCGCCCGATCCCGCAGCACCGGTTCAGGCTGTGGCAAACGTTGACCGGGACGTGTTCGATTCGCTCCTAGCGGAGCTTGGGACGAAGAATTTGCGCAGGGTACTCGAGAAGTTCGCGCAGGAGAGTGCGAAACGCTCGGAGGCTCTGTCTGCCGCTGCTTCAGCGAAAGAAGTAGCGCACGAGGCCCATACACTGTCCAGTACCTGTGGCAGTTTCGGCCTGGTGGCGCTGGCCGGAGAGCTCGCGGAACTGGAAGTGCGTGCGAAAGGGGGCGTATGTCCCCCTGAAAACGAGCTGCGGGACTACGCGGATCGTATTGGCAAAGGAGCGAAGGCGCTGGTCGAGCTTGCCAGTGCGTGATGATGATGGCCGGGCTAGTCGAGACGCACTTCCACGACAACTTCGTTACGCCGCATAAAAGGGGGCGTCCAGGGGGGGTTGTATTGATGGAGAATCGGCGCGCTTTTGGCACTGATGCCGTTGTCATCGAGCGTGGCCAGTAATTGCCGCTGGTAGCGGGCAACCTTTCCGCTGGTTGCCCAGCCGGAGAACGAGAGAGCGGCGACGATGCGCTCCGGTGTTTCGTGCAGTGTTATATCCGAGCTGTTTGGCTCGGGTAACTGTGTCATATCGTAGGCGCTGGGCATGGTGAAGCTCATCACCGGGTTGTCACCCTCTAGCGTCTCAGCCACAGGGGCGGTCATGGCAATTTTCTCACCGCTTTCATTGCCGCCAAAGATGTAACCGGCCAGACGCTGGAAGCCCCCGCTACTTTCGCCATTGCTGGCCAGGGCCGTGCGGGCCTCTATGCTCGGGGCGTAACGACGCAATTCGACCGGGCCTACCGTTTCCAGTAATTCCCACGAAGGTTCTTCCAGTGCACTAGCCACTGGTGTGACCAGCGCCATTATGGTGGCGAAGAGAAAAGTTTGGCGAATCATTCACGATATCTCACTTGTTCGGTAATCAGGAGTACATACGGCATTTGTGTTGAAGCAGATTGCCGTACTTGACCTCAGGTTAGTAGCAACTACTTTTAAATTGCTACTGCCACCGTTTCGGTGAGACTTGCGCTGGCAGCAAGAAGGAATTGGTGTGGGTGTCTGGCCCACTGAAAATAATAGAAAGGAAGCAATTATGATTATCCAGCGTAGAGGGCGTAACCCGTCCCGTTCAATCCCTGTCGGCTTCGCGGCCCTGGCTCTTGGTATGGCGATGGCCGGTGGCACACTAGCCGCCGACCCGTTCGCTTTCAATAACACGGTTTACCCTACGGCGGATGAATGGCCCGGTGCGATCGCGCCCGTCGGGACATTTCGTACCAGTAATTACGCCTACCCTGAAGCACCGGTGGCTGCTACCTGGGTAGCGGGAGCTGGGCTCCCGATCGGTGCAGCCGGACTGGATCAGACTACCGCACCTCAATACGTGGCCAAGGTAAAAGAATTTCTGGCGGCCAATGGGATTACCGGGCTGGTGAATGATCCGCATGCCTGGAACCCGGTCGTGGCCGGCTGGTACGACATGCCCTGGGGTGGTGCAGGTTCCCCTCAAGCTGATGGAACCATCAATCCGTTTACAGGCCGCGACCCCATTCAGGGATCCTATGCCGGCCAGATTATTCAAAGTGATACTTTTTACAGCGCACCTCCTCCCGGCGACTATTTTGAAAACCACTCGGTGGTTTATTACAACGACGTGGCCGGCGCGATGCTCGGACAGGTTTGGCAGAATCCGTTTCAGCCCGACCCCAGCGCGGTGAATTTCCCCGAAGGCTCCATTGTGGTCAAGGTAGAGGGCGCGGCTGTGGAGGGCTGGGATGCGCTGGAAGGGTCTACGCCGTCCTGGGTCTACCGGCCGACCGCAGAAGCAATCGTCAAAGCGAATTCAGTGCACCCCACAGGCCTGATGCAAGCCGAGATGGTGAAAATGTATTTCGCCCAAATGGCGGTGAAAGTACGTGACTCAGTGGCCTCACCTGAGACCGGCTGGGTGTTCATCGGTTTCACTTATGGCAAGGATATCTGCACAAATTGCGAGGTTTGGGACAAGGTCGTCGCAGTGGGGGCCATGTGGGGCAACGACCCGGATTGTGCTCGCACCTCCGATGGTTTCTGTCCAAACGGCGCACCGCTGCAGGAAACCTGGTACAACACCAATGCCCCCAGTTGGACTCAAGACAGCCTCGGCTGGGGACATCGTCTGGCAGCGCCCATGGATGTGGCGAAGCGACACAATGTCATTACTCTGGATGGTTCGCGTCATAGCGGCGCCGAGGATGACCAGTTTGCCGCCAGTTCTTGCATGAGTTGTCACGGTTCTGCTCAGTACCCATTCGGCGCGAATCTCTATCCTTCGCCGAACATGGTGTTTCCTGCCGATGGTCAGGAGTTCCTGTTCTACAACCCCGGTTCAGAACAGTGGGCCAATTGGTTCCAGAACCGCCCCCCCCAAGTGCCCATGAGCGCCGAGGGTCATGCCGGTGCGTTTGTCTCCCTGGACTATGACATGATGCTAACTCTGGCTTTGATGACAGCGTTGAGTGGCGCGGGCGATGATGCGTTCCTGAACAATCATCAGTTTGGTCACTAGTGCTGGCGGGAGACTCAGGGAATGAGTGAACTGGAAGCGCCCTCACTGGAGGGCGCCTATCGAGAAAACAGCGAGGGCTGGATTCGCCTGCACATCGCGGGTAGTCCGCGTCAGCGCGGCTACCAGCACGGCTACCTTTTGGCCAATGAATTGCGCGCTGCCCTGCGCGAGATCGATTACCTTTTGCGTATCGACACGGGCATTGGATTTGACTGGTTTGCGCGTAACGCAGAAGCGCTCTACATGAAGGTTCTGCCAAAAGCACCCGATGGGTTTGGAGAGGAACTGCTTGAAGAGTTGCAGGGCATTGTAGATGGTGTCAACGCTGCGACTCCGGATGATCCTGCGCTGACCCTGGCAGATTTGTTGGGATGGAATGGCTACCCGGAAATGATCTGCCAGTGGTACCCGGCGGTGATGTCCGGGCATATTACGCCCAATGAACCGCTGCCCTGGGACCGGCACGCCACCCACGCTGGCCCGCTACGCGCACACCATTTTCACCACAGTTGCAGCGCGTTTGTCGCCACAGGTGACTACACCGCCGATGGCGGGCCTGTAGCGGTGCACACCACCTGGCAGCGTTTCGCCAATGGCGATGCCTACAATGTGCTGCTCCATATCCGGCCGGAGTCCGGCCACGATATGGTTATGCAATCAGTACCAGGCTACGTCTACAGCAGCACTGATTTCAGCGTGACAGGTGGCGGCCTGATCGTCACCGAGACTTCGCTGGACGTGGCAGGCTTCGAGGTCGATGGCCTGCCAGAGTGGTTGCGCACCCGTCGTGCCTGCCAGTACGGTGATTCTATTGAGAGTTGGTGCGCATTGTTCAGTGATGGCAATAACGGCGGTTACGTAAATACCTGGTTCCTGGCAGAGGTAAATACAGGTCGAATCGCTGCCTACGAATTAACGCTGAACCACTCCGCGCTGCAGCCACCGCTGACTTCCGGTTACTACGCCGGGTGCAATATTCCTTTGGATGAAACCATTCGAGCGCAAACCGGTAGCGGCGCCACGGCTTGGAGTAATCTGTTGGGCAGTGCTGGCCGGCGCATTCGCTGGGATCAGTTGATGGCGGCTCACAGGGGCAACATTGATCAAGACATCGCCCGGCAGATGTTGGGCGATCACGGTGATATGTATACCGGCGAAGACTGTGCCTCATCGCGCACGATCTGCGGCCATCTGGACAATGACAATGGCCAGTATAGTGCAGGGCAGGGGCCTTTCTATCCCTGGGGCTCACTGGATGGAAAAGTTGCGACAGCCGGCCAGGCAAAGGCACTAAATTTTGATGCTCGCTGGGGTCGCGCCTGTGGCGCGCCGCTGGATGTGGAGGCGTTTCTCTCGCGTCATCCACAGTACGGTCAATACCGTGGACACATGCAAGACAGGCCCTCACGCGGCTGGATTAAAGCGCGGGCGGTGTAATGACCTGTAGTTCGAATGGTAATGATCACTAGTTACCGTCTGTGCTAGGCTGGGTGCAATAATTAGTAAGATGCGTCTCATGGGAGGAGATGTTATGCGTCAAGGAATGATCGGCGCAGTACCCGTTGCGGTATCGGCCTTGCTGGCGCTGGCTAGCGCGGTTGATAGCCATGCTCAGGAACCCGCACAAAAAGCTCGCCAGCTCAGCGCTGAAGGCGTTCTGGAAGAAGTGCTGGTAACGGCGCGGCGGCGCGAAGAGATCATGCAGACTACGCCGATAGCCGTGTCAGCATTCAATGCGCTTGCGCTGGAATATCGTGGTGTCACCAGCCTCGATGAAATCGAGCGTTATGTGCCCAATCTCACCTTGCAGAACAATCCCGGTTATACAGCCTCCTCCAATGTTTCCACTATCTATATTCGCGGTGTCGGACAGAAAGATCATCTCGCCACGGTAGAGCCGGGTGTAGGCCTGTATCTCGATGGTGTTTACATCGCCCGTTCTCTCGGCGCGGTGCTGGACGTGATCGATGTCGAGCAAATTGAGGTATTGCGTGGCCCGCAGGGTACCCTCTTCGGTCGCAATACCATCGGTGGCGCCATCAGTGTCAATACAGTGAGGCCGCAGATTGGTGGCGATTTCGGGGGTGAATTGGGGCTGGCAGTAGGCAGTGATGATCGTCTTAACCTCAAGGGCGCCCTGGAGGTGCCACTCGGTGACAGCCTGGCGATTCGCGCTTCTCTGGCATCGTTGGAACAGGATGGCTATGTTACGCGTCAGAGTGATGGTGCCGATCTCGGGAATGAAGACACTCTGACGGGCCGTTTTGCGCTGGCCTGGATGCCGACTGAGTCCCTGTCGGTTGATATCAATGCCGACTACTCGCAGATGAAAACGAATGCAGCTGCGTTCGAATTGCTGGGCATCGACTTTACTGACCTGAGTCAGTTCAATGGCCTGGTAGCATCCGTCCCGCCTCCAATGGTCTTCATTCATAACGTGACTTTTGCGGCCACGGCTCCCGGTGTGCCCTGTGCCGTGACAGATGTCGCGGGCAATGGCATTACTTCCAACCCTGATAGTCCCAATTGCATGGACGAGCGCTATTTGCTGGATCGTGGCAGGAGCGCCGCTACCGAAATTGAAGACCCAGAGTTGGACGTCTGGGGCGTAGCGGGCACAGTGGCCTGGGATTTCAGTGACAGCATGACCTTCAAATCCATTACAGGTTGGCGCGAACTGGACAGCCTGGAGGGTCAGGACGGCGATATTTCGCCCCATCGCATCGCCCATTGGACGGTCGAGATGGAGCAGGAGCAGTTCACGCAGGAATTTCAGTTGCTTGGCAGCCACGCTGACTGGAACTGGATTCTCGGCGCGTACTACTTCAAGGAGGAGGGCACCGACCGGAACACGCTGGACTTTACGGTCAGTAACTTTCTGTCTGGCGGGGCATTCGACAACGAATCCATGGCGCTATTTGCGCAGGCTACGTGGGATATCTCTGACATCCTGCACCTGACGGTAGGCGGGCGCTACACCGATGAAGAAAAGAAGTTTCACCCAGACCAGTACATCCTCAAAAACTACTTCCAGGGCTTCAGTGAGTTGGTGCCACCAGATCACCCACTGGCGGCGTTGGACGCCTTCTTCTTGCAAGAGGGGTATCGTATTCTGCCGGACCTCGAAAAAAAGATAGACGTCAGTGAATTCACGCCCATGGCGAGCCTGAGTTGGGACGTCAGCGACGATGTCATGATTTATGGTAGCTACTCCGAGGGTTTCAAGTCAGGGGGTTTCACTCAGCGCGTGTTCCCCCCTGCAGTGCCGGGCATAACTGTACCCGCGGGCCTGAGCGGAACCGATCTGATTCCCACGTTTGATCCGGAGTTTGTGGATGCTTACGAGCTGGGTCTTAAATCTACCTTCCTCGAGGGCCGGGCACGTCTCAATGCCGCGTTGTTTTATTCCGATTACGAGGACATGCAGGTCCAGGCGTTTAATAGTGTAGCGCCGGTGACCAAGAACGTGGGTGCGGCCTCTATACAGGGTGCTGAACTGGAAATGCAGTTGGCCCCGGGAGAGGGCTGGCTGATTGACGTTATGGGTGCCTGGCTCGATGCCAAGTATGATGAAATTGACTCTAACACTACCTTGATCGACGAGGGGAATGCGTTCGAGCGGGTGCCTGAATGGGCGGCGAATCTTGGCCTGTCCAAGGAGTGGCTTTCGTCCTATGGCCAGTGGATCGCCCGCGTGGACTGGAGCTATCGAGACGAGGTCTACAACGACGCCTACAATACCGAGATAATGAAAACCGATTCCTACCAGTTGTGGGATGCGAGGCTGCAATGGGTTAGCGACTCAGAAGACTGGACAGTGATTGCGTCTGGCAGGAATCTGAGCGACGAGGATTACCTCGTTACGGGTGTGTGGGGCCTTGCTTTCCAAACGTACACCGGCGTTTACAACCGCGGCCGGGAGTACAGTCTGGAGGTTCGCTGGCAATTCTGAGCGGTGGCAAGGGCTATGTGGCCTGAATGAAGCAGTACATTAATCGCAATAAAGCCGGTTTCTCTCTCTCGCCGGCCTTTACCGAGAAGCTGGTATCTTCGCTACTGGCCGGCCTCGTCTCGGGCCTCGTGGCGCTCATTTCATGCGTGAGTTTTGCCGCGTTGATCTTTAACGGCCAATTGGCCGACAGCGTATTTGTCGGTATCAACGCCTCTGTTTCCACCGCGGTTGTTGCCGGTAGTTTCATTACTATGCTCAGTGTTTGTCGGCCTGTGCTGGCTTTGCCTGACGACGACACGGTGCCAATCCTGGCTTTGATGGTCACTCTGGTTGTCGCGTCCCTCCCGGCAGATTTGCCCGCCTCCGATCTGGCTGCAACAGCTCTTGCCTCTATAGCGCTGGTTGCGCTGCTAACCGGTCTGGCACTCACAGCGATTGGACTATTGCGTCTCGGAGGTTTGGTGCGCTACCTGCCTCATTCGGTGATGGGCGGGTACTTTGCCGGTGCCGGCCTGCTGATGACTTTGGGTGGGTTCAAGGTGGCGACTGATTTGTCGCTGGAGAGCGTTGTGGAGGTTAGCCTCCTGCTCGAGTATGAGAGCCTGATGCGCTGGGTGCCCGCATGCGTCGCGGCACTGGTATTCGACCAGGCGTTGCGCCGCTTCTCAGGGGCGATTGTGATGCCAGCCATTTTTATAGCTTTGTGCCTCAGCTTCTTTGCCGCAGCCTATGGTGTTGGCTATACGCCGTCGATGCTGATGGCAGAAGGCGTCTTGCTCGGTCCTTTCCCCGAGGGCGAGGCGAAGGTGATAAATCCGGTGCTCTTCACATCAGCGAGCGATATTCATTGGAACGCCCTGTTCATGCATCCGGGTAGTTTTCTCACCATTATCATGTTGAGTGCGGTCTCGTTAATGCTCACTGTCAGCGGGCTCTCGCTGTTGCAGCAACGTGGTGTTGATATCAATCGTGAGTTGCGGGTGTCTGGCTGGGCAAACACCTTGAGCGGATTGACCGGGGGGCTAACGGCGCTACCCTCCATGGCGCTATCGAAGTTGGCCATGGACGTTGGGGCGCCGCCCAGTCGCTGGGTAGGAATCGTTGCGGCGGCACTGTGTGCGGCTACTCTGTACGGCGGCCTCGATGTGTTGGCATGGTTGCCTAAGCCGGTGTTGGCTGGCCTGCTGATCTACCTGGGCTGGACTTTCCTGCAGCAGTGGCTGCTGGAGTCTCGGTCGCAGATGCCATCGCTGGAATACGGCGTCATCTGGATCATCGTGGGCGTGGTGGTGCTGGTGGGCTTCCTCGAGGGCGTGGTCGTCGGCCTGCTCTGTGCCGTTGTACTTTTTGTCGTGAACTACAGTCGCATCAATGTTGTGCGTTACTCGCTCACTGGTGCCCAGCTGAGCAGTAATGTTGACCGCAACCAGGCGGAGGCCGCATTCCTGGGTGAGCACGGTGAGCAGATTCTGGTGGCCAAATTACAGGGTTATCTTTTCTTTGGTACCTCCGCTGATCTCGTCGCGCGGCTGGATAAATGGCGTCAGGCCAGAGAGCGGAAGCCGCTGCGATTCCTGCTGTTTGATTTCAATGAAGTGAACGATATGGATGCCTCGGCGGCCAACAGTTTTACGCGGATTGCCCAGGAAGCGGCGAAGACAGGCTTCGTGCTGGTGATGACGGGCCTGAGCGACAGCATGATGGGGCAGCTGCGTTCCAGCGGTTTCGACTACGAAAGCATGGACTGTGTGGAGGTGATGCAGGATCTCGATCGAGGGTTGGAATGGTGTGAAGAGCAAGTGCTATCGGGGCAGGTGGTTGAGCAGCAGGAGGCCAGCCTGCTGAACCAGTTCTATGATGCGCTCGGTTCGTGGGAAAACGTCGAGATTCTTCTTTCCTATTTCGAGCAGCGCAGAGCAGTAGCAGGAGACATTCTCGCCCGTGAGGGAGAGCCCTCTGATGAACTCTTTCTGCTCGAAACCTGCAGTGCGTCGGTCTACCTGGGCACGGACCTGGAAACCATGCATCGGATCCGGCGCGCCTCGTCGGGTACCGTGTTTGGTGAAGTGGGTTTTTACCTGGGGACGCCGCGTACAGCGAGTGTCATAGTCGACGACGGTGGAGAGCTATATGTGTTCACACGGGAAGAGGGGGAGCGTCTGAATCGAGATCACCCTCATATCGCTTCGCAGTTCCACAGCTTCATGCTGCGTCTGGTAACCCGGCGCCTGCAATTGACTACATCCACTTTGCGCGTAGTGCTGGCCTAGCTGTATCAGGCGGGAGAGGTGTTCCCCGTAAGTTTCTGCTCAAGCCCGGAGAGCATCGATTCGACTTGTCGTTCGTTCTGGTGTTCCATGTAGATCTGAGCATTGGCAAGGCTCTTTCTGGCGCAATCGTAGTCTCCTAATTCGAGCGCCGACTCTGCAAGCAGGCCGTAGAGCCAGGGTAGCCAGGCATTGAACCCCGTCCCTTTCCAATCCTCAATCGCGCTTTCTATGGCCTGACTGGTGATGGTTGGATCCAGTAACTGAACCTGCGCTACACCCTGGCAAGCCCGCGCCAGGGCGACAAATTCAGGGAATCCCTGGGCGCTGGAAAATTCGATGCACTCGCCAGTGAGTGCCAATACCTGGTGCCATTCACGGCGCAAGGTGGCGCCAATGAAGTTGGCCAAAAGACCGAAGCCGATCTCGTGCGGGTTATCGAGCTTGCGCGCGAAATCCAGCGAGGTTTGGGCGGCGACGATGGCTTCTTCAGTGCGCCCCAGAGATTGAAGTGCGAGGGAGCGATAGAAGTTACCGAATACGCCAAAGTCCATCATGTAGGTAAAGAACAATCCCGCATCGCGCTGCATCTGATAGCAGTTGCAGACCCTGTCCAGATTTTCCAGGGCTTGATCGTTATGGCCCGCATGCCAGAGGCTGATGCCCAGTAGTACATGGGTCGCCATATAGTGCCCCGGGTCGCGTTTCTCACTGGCGGCACCGGACAGCTTGCGCGCCATATCCACGGCCTTGTTCAATTCACCTGACGCCCATAGAAAGCGACAGAGCCCGAATTGCGCTGGGAAAGTGTTGGCCAGATCCGGGTGTTGCTCGGCGAAGTTCACCGCCTCGCCGTAGGCCTCGCCCACTTCTTTGTCGCCCGGTCCCTTGCTGACCATCAATGCCGAACCCAGCAGTGATCTCATCTCGAATTCTGTGTGTCGGCGCGCATTGCGATCTTCGAGTTTTTCGCACTGTTCCAGGCCGCGCTGCAGGTTGTCGCAGACCTCGCGGTGGGCGAATTTACGCAGTGAGTATTGGCTGGCGTCGTGCCAGGCGTCGAAACCGGCATCGCACATCTCGGCACCGGTGTAGTGGTGTGCCAGAAGTTCGGGGCGCTCTTCGATGTGGGTTGGGAAATTGTCCTTCAGGCTCATCGCGATCTGGGCGTGAATCTGACGCCTGCGGCTGCGCAGTAAGGCGTTGTACGCAGAATCCTGTAGCAGCGCGTGCTTGAACAGGTAAGACACATGCGGTTCCATGCCGCGGCGCACGATGATATCAGCGTCCACCAATTGGGTGAGGGCATCCTGCACAATGTTCTCAGGTTGTGCTGTGATGGACAGGAGGACCGAGAGCTGGAATTCCCGGCCCAGCACGGAAGCAATTTGTGCCACTTCCTTGACCGGTGCCATGCGGTCAAGGCGTGCCATCAAGGAGTCTTGTAGGGTTTCGGGTATGGCTTCAGGGTGGAAATTGCCAGTCAGGATAAAGCGGTCGTCCTGTTCCTCTACATAAGGGCCCTCCAAAACTGCTCTCGTCAGTTCCTGGACGTAGAGTGGTACCCCCTCCGCCTTGCTGAGAATGTGAGCGCTGATCTCTTCCGGGAGATCTTTGCCGCCGCTGACCTGGCTCATGATGTCTCGCGCTGCGACTTCCGTCAGCCGATTGATAATGAGGCTGTGGGCGTGGGCTGCACTTTGCCACGGGGCGCTGAATTCAGGCCGCGCCGTCGCCAGGATAAGTACCGGTAGTCTGTCGATCACGAAAGTGAGTTGCTCGATGAAATCCAACGAGCTGGCATCCAGCCAATGCAGGTCTTCCATGATAACGACAACGGGTGTTGAATTGGCGGCCCGGGCGATCATCTGAGTAAGCGCGTGCATGGTGCGGAACTTCTGTTCCGGGGGTGGCATGGGTGGCAAGTCGTAGCCAGCGTCCGCCGAGATGCCCACTAGTGATGCCAGTAGTGGGAGCTCTTCGTCCGGGAAACCTCGCGGCAGGGCAAAAGCCTTGAGCAGCTCTAACTGCTCTTCTGGTGTCTGGGAGTGTTGAATCCCGGCCTTGCGCCTGAGCAGGTTGATAATGGGGTGAAGCGGTGTAGATAGAGCATGTGGTGAGCCGTACATGCGCAGCACATCAACTTTTGCCTTGCTTAGCTCCGAGCGAAAGTTTTCCAGCAGTTGTGATTTGCCGATGCCCGCCTCACCGGATACCAGGACCAACTGGCCCGTGCCGGATTTCGCTTGCTGCCAGGTGCGTTGTAGCAGGCCCAGTTCGCCTTCGCGGCCGTAGGTGGTGCCGTTGTCTTGGCTGTTGCGGGCCGCCTCGAAGCGGCTTTCTACCATGGACTCACCCGATATACGGAAAACGGGTACCGGCTTGTCGAAGCCCTTCAGTTGATGACTGCCCATATCTTCGTATTCGAACAGGCCGCCGACCAGGCGCTGGGTGTGCGAAGACGTTACCAGCCCGTCGGGAGGCGCGAGACCCTGGAGGCGTGCCGCAAGGTTTGGCGTCTCGCCTACCACGGTTTCCTCGCGATAGCCGCGACCGTCGCCAATCACATCGCCGACAATTACGTTGCCACTGGCAATGCCGACCCGTGTCTGCAGTCGGATGCCGTGGCCGGGGTCCAGTTTCGAAACAGCCTCGATAATTTCAAGCCCCGCACGGACTGCGTATTCGGCGTCGTATTCGCTGGCGGAAGGGTAGCCAAAGTAGCTGAGCAGACCATCGCCCATATACCGAGCGACATAGCCCTGGTGTTTGCGGATCACCTGCTCACAGCAGGTCTGGAAGCTGGTGATGATGTCCCGCAGGTCTTCGGGATCAAACTTCACCGAGAGATCGGTGGAGCCCACGAGGTCACAGAACATGACTGTCAGATGGCGTCGCTCCGGTCCGCTACTCGCGGTTTCCTGGAGCTGCTCTTTCTGTGCCGGTGTCGCTGCCGCTTCACCTTCAAGGTTCGTGCCACAGCCGCCACAAAAACGTCCCGTGGGCGGGTTCTCAAAACCGCAGGCACCACAAGGCCGGGGCAGCGGCGTGCCGCACTGGCCACAAAATTTGTGGCTGTTGTCGTTGTCGGCTTGGCATGAGGAACATTGCATAGGGTTTGCTGCTATCGGCTCATTCGTTGGCGTTGGAGGGAGATTGGCTGGCGGCCGGTACCGGCTTCAGCCAGTAGGTTCTGATGCCTCTGGCCCATGCGACGGCATAAAAAATACAGAGCAGGAAGATGCCCCACTGCTGGGCCATATACGCGCTGTAGAACCAGAAAGGCTGGCCGGCGAGGCCGAACAGGCAGGCGTAGCGGCGGTAGTTATAATCGCGGTGTTGCGTTAACCAGATGGCCACCAGGCCGGTGAACGCGATACCTATCTGCTCCATGGAATCCCTCCCCTGCTGCACAGAACTACTTGGCCTTCTGTGCAGGAGCCTTGTCAGGCCCTCAGGATAGCTGTTTGGCGCCATAACATCTATGGTAAGAGACGGTCGCAGATTTGGAAGAAAACATGAGCAATGAAGAAAGTGGACGCGATGATCCGCGGTTCAGGCAGATCGATTCCATTGACCAGTATGTGGGCAAGGATCTGGCAGGCACGCATGGCTTTACCCGCCCGGATGAGGCCGATGCCGTCGATTCGGAGATTATCGATTGTGAGCACGGGCAGTTGATGCGCGATGGGTACCTTATTCTGCGGGACCTGGTCAGCCTGGCCGAGCTGGAAGAGCTGCGCGAGCAATCCCGGCCGTTGCTCGAAAAGATGGGGCGCAATTCATTTGAAGGCGAGCGAACCCAGCGGATATACGGCGTGCCGGAAAAGCTTCGCGCGGCGGATCGTTTCATCGAGCACCCTCATATTCTCGCCCATCTTGACCGGCTGCTGATGCCGAACTACCTGCTCTCGCAGGCGCAGGTGATCAATATACTGACCGGCTCGCCGGCCCAGCCCCTGCATATCGACGACGGTTTCTATCCCTGGCCGCGTCCACGGCCAGCGCTCTCCGTCGCTACAGTATTCGCTGTGGATGACTTTACCGAGGAAAACGGCGCTACAGTGGCCATTCCCGGGAGTCATTTGTGGGCTGAAGACCGCTTTCCGCAGGACAGCGACCCGCGCATAAGAGCGGTGATGCCCGCGGGGTCAGCGATTCTGTTCCTGGGCAACCTGTGGCACGGCGGTGGAGAAAATCAGAGCGGTGCCAGCCGTTTGGCGATCACCGCCCAGTACTGCGAGCCGTGGCTGAGAACCCAGGAGAATTATTTCCTGTCTGTGTCCAGGGAGACCGCTGCTGAGGTCTCGGAGAACATGCGGCGCATGCTGGGGTATTCCATTCACCCGCCTTTCATGGGGATGGTCGAGGGTATGCATCCCAAGCGCAAGCTACCGCTCACTGATCAGCCCTGACCGGTCTATTTACGGTTCGTCGGCCAGGGGTTGTTCTTCAGTGCGGCGCTCAATGTCTGCACCGAGGCTGGCGAGTTTTTTCTCAAGGTGCTCGTAGCCGCGATCCAGGTGATAGATGCGGCTGACCTCAGTCTCACCTTCAGCAACCAGGCCCGCCAAAACCAGGCTGGCACTGGCGCGCAGGTCGGTAGCCATTACCTGAGCGCCGCTGAGTCCATCGTGCTCGCCACGGACCACGGCAACCTGGGTCATGGGGGTGATATCGGCCCCCAGGCGCACCAGTTCCTGTACGTGCATAAAGCGGTTTTCGAAGATGCCCTCGGTGACGACTGACGTGCCCTTTGCCTGGGTCATCAGGGCCATTAGCTGGGCCTGTAGATCAGTCGGGAAGCCCGGGTAGGGCGCGGTGGAAATGTCCACGGCGCGACATCCCTCGGCGGCTTTCACGGTGATGGCGTCGTCGGCGACATCGATACGGAAGCCCGCGTCGCGCAGCTTGTCTACCAGCGATGACAGGTGCTCGGGGATGCACTTGTCCACGGTGACATTGCCCCCGGTGATGGCGCCGGCCAGCAACAGGGTTCCTGCCTCAATGCGATCCGGGATGATGCGGTGTCTTGCTGGGCTGAGAGATTCGACCCCCTCGACTGTGATCACACTGGTGCCCACACCTTCGATCCGGGCGCCCATGCCGATCAGGCAGTGAGCGAGATCGACAACCTCCGGCTCCTTGGCCGCGTTTTCGATCACCGTGGTGCCGCTGGCGAGGCTGGCGGCCATCAGGGCATTCTCGGTACCACCCACAGTGACTTTCTCGAACAGGATGCGTCCGCCAACGAGACGCTGGGCCCGCGCGATCACGTAGCCACCGTCGCTGCTGATGTCTGCGCCGAGGCGACGCATGGTTTCTATGTGCAGGTCGATCGGGCGTGAGCCGATGGCGCAACCACCGGGCAGGCTAACCCTGGCCTCACCGTAACGGGCCAGCAGGGGGCCCAAACACAGTATGCCCGCGCGCATCTTGCGCACCATGTCATAGTCTGCGACATGGTCGCCGCCGGACTGGACGTCGACGATGAACTTCTCGCCGTCCCGGTGGCAACTGGCACCCAGAGACTCCAGCAATTGCTCGGTTGACTGGATGTCTTTCAGATGAGGGACGTTCTCAAATTCGTGCCGCCCGTCGGCCAACAGAGAGGCGAACAGGATGGGCAGTGCGGCGTTTTTTGAGCCGCTGGTAGAGACGGTGCCGTCCAGGCGGCGGCCGCCTCTGACGATGATGGAATCCAAACTGGTGCTCCGTGACAGGAAAGAGTGTATCGGCCCGAAGGGGTTTGCGCCGCAACAGGCGAAAGGCCGCTAGGGTACCAACAAGTGGAGTGTGAGTGAACAGCTCGCGAACAGGTTTACCCCTTGGGGTAGCACCGGTTATGGTGGGCCTTTGCTTCCCTTTGAGACATTGCCAGACCATGAAATCCTCCGCCACCCTGACTATAGAGCAATGTATTGCGCTCAAGCTGATGGTGGATATCCGCCTGTTCGACAGTGGTACTGGGTCCGAGCCGGTGCGGCAGCTGCCAGCCAATCTTGTGCAGGCCCTGCGAGATATCCAGCCAGGCGGGGTGATTTTGTTTCGGGAAAATCTGGCCGATATCGCACAGATCTGCGAGTTGACCGCCGAGCTGCGCCGCTGTATCTCGCCCGAGCTGCTTGTCGGTGTCGATCAGGAAGGGGGGTGCGTGACCCGCTTGCCGCGCCGTGAATGCACCAGTTTTAGTGGCAATATGGCTCTGGCTGCCTGCTCTCCCGGCGATCGCGCGACGCTGGCGGGTGACATGGCACGGGCCCAGGCAGCGGAGCTACTGGCACTGGGAATCAATGTGAATTTCGTGCCCAGCCTGGATGTGAACAGCAATCCCGCGAACCCCGTCATTCATGTACGCGCCTTTGGCGATGATCCCGAGGTGGTGGCCGAGCTGGGAAGTGCGGTCACTGACGGCATTCAGGACGGTGGTGTTGCCGCCTCCCTGAAGCACTTCCCGGGCCATGGAGATACTAGCCAGGACAGTCACACTGGGCTGCCACTGGTGAGCAGAAGCGCGGCCGAGGCCCACGCTATCGATTTGAAGCCTTTTGCGACTGTCATCGCTCGCTCTGATCCCGCAATGGTGATGACTGCACATATTCAGTACCCATCGTTGGATAGCAGCACCCTGTCGGGTAATGGCGTGGTGCGCCCGGCCACCCTGTCGCGCAGGATTCTTACCGACCTGCTGCGCGGTGAACTGGGCTTTGAGGGTGTGGTGATCACCGACGCTATGGATATGGGTGCCATCAGCCAGATGCTGTCACCGCTGGAAGCGACCCTGGAGTGCTTCCGGGCGGGCGCGGATATCGCATTGATGCCACTGCTTCTGCGTGATACCGCAAGCCTCCTTGCGTTGCGCGCTCTGGTCGATGATCTCGCTGCCGCCGTTCGCGCCGGCGAGCTCGATGAAGCTGAACTGCGGACATCTGCGTTGAGGGTTGCTGCCATGCGTGCAGAGTACGCCTTGCCCGAGCCCTCAGCTGAAACCTCATCTAAGCCCAGGGCAGGGCGCGCATTGGCCAACGAGGCGCATCGCGAACTTGAGGCCCGGATAGCTGCCGGTAGTGTCACCGCCTTGCAAGGTGAGGGCGGCTTGCCTGCAAGCGTATCAAGCGTGCACCTGTTGATGCCCAATGCAGAATCGGCGAGCGCGATGGCAATGGCGCTTACCCAGATGCGGCCAGAATTGGAGATTACATATCAGTCACTCACGGCGCTCGATCTGGCGCTTGAGCGCGAGCAGGTCAGGGCGTGTGATGCTTATGTTGTCGGCGTCAGTGAGCCGGCTATCAGTGCGGTGGTTGTCGGTGGCGCGGAAGATTTACCCGGGCTGGCCGACCAGCGCCCTGCTACGGTTTTGAAAGCCCTGCTGGCCGAGGCCCAGGGCTGTCATCGAGGTGTGGTAATGCTTAACTCGCCGTACCGCGCGAAAGAGTTTTACGCTTTGGCGGACACTGTGTTGGCCAGCTATGACGGCGCTGCGGTGGGCCTGGAGGGAATACCTGGCCCGGCTTATATTGCTCTGGCAGCTGTACTGGCAGGGGCCAGGGCCCCCACCGGTCATTTGCCTGTCAGCTTATAGAGGCGGGAACTCAGCGAGTACGCGCTGGGCTGCTTCGTTGATTTCACCCGGCTCATCCTCGTCTTTCTTGCCCTTGAGTTTGGACTGGGTCACAGAGCGCCACACACTTTTCCTCAGTTCCGGGTCAATCATATCGATAATGAAAGTGCCCTCGGTGTAGTTGCTGACCCGAACCTCTGTGTTGGTGCAGTTCCAGCAGTTGTACATACTGTAGCGGTTGTAACCGCCGTAGCGGCCGTAGCCGGCGCTCATGCTGGCGGGCGTCTCGTAGGTGCGGACATCAGTTTTGTCCTGGGTGCCCAGGTGCCAGGTGAGTAGCATGTCTGCCTGGCTGGCATCGTCGACGACGTTAAAGCCCTTCATGCGCAGTGTATCCATCAGGGCGTCGTCAATGCGCTCTTTCTGGAAATCACTCAGCTGCAGGGGGTTGTCGCCGCTCACCTGGCCGGAGCCCTTGTAGAGAGCAATGTTGCGTACCTTGGTGAAGTCGTAGTCCTGCTTGTAGTCAAATACAGGCTTCGGTGGGGTCGTGCACGCACCCAGCAACAGGGCTGCAGTGAGGGTCAGGAAGGTTGCGGAAATACGCTTCCAGCTTTTCATTGGTGTCTCCAACGGGATGAGTTTGCCGAGTAGTGTAACGGAATATCGGACCGGCGACACCGTCGTCAGTTCCCGTTGATGCCACCGCAGCTTCCAAGCAATGTCTGCAGTTGCCTGACGTGAAATCTCGGGGCATCGCGGTAGTTCTCGAGATCTTGGTCGCGCCGTCTTTGCCAGCTGCGATAGTTGTCTGGGAGCGCGTCCTCAAGCAAGGTTTCCAGCGCCTGTACTGGTGGTAGCAGTTGGTGATAGCGCTGGCCCAGCTTGGCGGCTCGGGGCTGTATATCCTGGATAAAAAATCGCTTAACTACCGCAGGAAGAATGTCTGCGGCCTCTGGCCTGATTTGTCCGCGGCACATTGGCCCGTTGGCAGCGTACGTCGCCAGAACGCTGTTGGCGGCATCAAGCCATGCCGCCTGTTGATCCAGAGCCAGCCACAGTGTGCCTCCGTCACCAATGGAGAGATCATAGAGCAGTAACTCGAATTCACGATTGTCTGCTGCGTAGTCGCCTGCCAGCCAGCGGCTTGCCAGCGCATTAACAGAGGCCAATGCTGCCACCGGGGCGGAAGAGGTGCTGTCCGGGTATTGTCGCGACAGTGTTGCAGGGCGCCAGAAACGCGCGTACTCATCGTTACCCAGGGTGGCGTTGAAAATGCGTGCCGGCAGCTGCTCGTGCTTTGTCGCCATGTTTCTGGTTAATTGTTCCGCCAGTGCATTGTCACCATCGCGTCGTAGCATTTCGATACAGGCGGGCGCCCGGCGCAGGAATTCGAGTTCCAGCAACAGGCGCTGTGAGTCGCGTGCGTGCCGTCCGAGGACGCTGTTGCGCTTGCCGATGGTCTCTTGCAACGTGCAGCCGCGCAGGTCCATAAAGTCCAGGACATCCAGATCGTCAGCAGGCACGGCGATACGCAGCTGGCCTGTTCGAGGGCGGCGGGGCGTGCTCACCGCCAGGTGAGGCTGAGTCGCAGGGCGATCCAGGGTCCTCTCCAGCCTCGCCAGATAGGTAGCGAACGGTTGGTTGTGATCGGATGCGTCACAGGCCGCTAGCATGAGAGAGGGAAGCAGGCAGAACAGTGGCAGCAGGAAAAAACGCATGCTTGATATATAACGTAGTGATGCGCATTTGTGGACATCTATTTCTGCCGGTCGGGTGATTGTTTACACTGTGTCCACCTCGACAGGAGAAAGTGATCCATGAAATGGCTTCCGCTAGTGTTGGCATTCGCCCTTGGTACCGCAAGCGCCGCTGACGATATCAGTGCCCAGGACATTATCCGCAAGGCGATGGATCACTATCGCGGGCAAACCTCCTATTCAGAGATGACGATGGTCATCCATCGGCCCGATTGGGAACGCAGCATGACCATGCGCGGCTGGAGTGAGGGAGATAAGAAGACCCTGGTGCGTGTTACTGAGCCGAAGAAAGATGCTGGCAATGGCACTCTCTCTGTCGACAGCAACATGTGGACTTACGCCCCCAAGATCAATCGCGTGATCAAGGTGCCCTCGTCAATGATGAGCCAAAACTGGATGGGCTCGGATTTTTCCAACAAGGACATCAGCAAAGATACCGCCATCATCGAAGACTACGATCACTCCTTGCTGGAAACCCGCGAACACGAGGGGCTGCAGGTCTGGGTGATTGAATCAATTCCGCACGAAGAAGCAGCGGTAGTGTGGGGGCGCGAGGTGTTGAGCGTTCGCGAGGACTGGGTGTTGCTGGAGCAGCAGTTCTGGGACCAGGACGGTGAGCTGGTCAAGACTCTCAAAGCCCACGAGATTCGTGAGATGGGCGGCCGAATGACGGCTACGCGGCTGCGCATGGCGAAAGTGGACACCCCCAATGAGTGGACCGAAGTGCGCACCGAGGCGGTGGAGTATGACCTTGAGCTGCCGGGCAATCTGTTCACGCTCTCCAATCTGAGAAACCCGCGCCAGTGAGCGTCAACTGGCGGTTGGCCTGGCGTAATCTGTGGCGTCACAGCCGGCGGACCTGGCTTACGGTGGCAGCCATGGTCTTCTGCAATACCCTGTTGATTTTCATGATCTCCCTGCAGCTGGGTACTTACGACATGATGATCAACAACAGCCTGGCGATGGTCACCGGTCATATGCAGGTTCAGCACGCGGATTACAACGAAGACCAGCGTATGCGCGATACCGTGCCTGCGGTGGAGGCTCTGGCGAACAAAGTGGCCGCTGAGCTGGGTGTGGATACTGTCGCGGCGCGAGGGCAGGCTTTTGCCCTCGCCTCCAGCGACGACCGGTCGTTCGGCGTGCTGTTGGCGGGCGTGCAGCCGGAGCGCGAGCGCTTGGTATCCAGTCTGCCGGGCCTGGTGAGCGAGGGGCGTTATCTGCAGCCCGACGACAGCGATGCCATCGTCATTGGGGCAGTGTTGGCCCGCAACTTAAAGGTCGGTCTGGGCGATGAGCTCACATTCCTTGGCAGCGGTCGCGACGGTTCTTTTGCCGCGGGGCTGGCAACGGTGGTCGGGATTGTCGCAACCGGTATGGACGAAATCGATCGCAGTGTTGCCCAGGTACCTCTCAACTGGTTCCAGGATGTCTTCAGTATGGGAGATCATGGCCATGTGGTTGTCGCTCGGGTGCCGGATCTTGAACAGGTGGATGGTGCTGTAGCGCGTGTCGCCACACTGCTGCCATCGGAGTCCAGCCTCACTGTGCTCGACTGGGATGCGCTGCAGCCTGGACTGCGCCAGGCAATTCGCTCTGACCTGGCTTCCGGTTGGGTGATGTACTCCGTGTTTATTCTTCTCGTGGCTTTCAGCGTACTGAACACCCAGTTAATGTCGGTGCTGGAACGCACCCGGGAGTTCGGGGTCATGCTCGCCCTCGGAATGGGGCCGGGGCGCCTTGCGCGCCTGGTGGCGATAGAAACATTTTTGATGTCACTGTTGGGGCTTGTGCTCGGCCTGGTCGCAGGCGGCCTTGTCGTGGCGTGGTTAGCCTACGCCGGGTTTAGCTATCCGGGGATGGAGGAGATGGCGGCCCAGTTCAACATGGACAGCCGGTTTTATCCGCAGGTGAGTGTTGTGGCGCTGATGTGGGGACCCGTCACAGTGTTTTTGTTCACCATGCTGGCGGCGGTATATCCGTCGCTGCGCCTGTATCGGCTGGAGCCAGTGCAAGCGATGAGGGCTGTCTGATGACGGGCGCTATCGCGGTATCTTCACGCTTGGCCTGGCGCAATCTCTGGCGCAACCACCGTCGCACTCTGATTATGTTACTGGCCATTGGTACCGGTGTGTGGGCAATGGTATTTATGTCCGCCCTGATGCGTGGCATGACCGACCAGGTGCTGGTGAATGGTCTGCACAACCTGCCTGGCGAGGCCCAGATTCACCATCCCAATTATCGCGCTGATCCCAGCGTTGTGAACTCCCTTCCCATGCCCGGGGGTGAACTGCTGGAGGCGCTTGAAGCGGCACCTGTCACAGCCTGGTCCGCGCGGGTTCGCGTGCCCGCGGTGATCGCCAGTGAGCGAGAGAGCCGCGGCGTCACGCTGCTCGGTGTTGACCCGGCGACAGAGGGGGGCGTGGATGCGCTGCCGGAGGAAATCATTGCCGGCCGCTTCCTTGAGGGGGTGGATGATCGCGGCCTTGTCATAGGCGCTGCGCTGGCCCGGCGCCTGGACACCCAGCTTGGCAAACGTGTGGTGATCATGTCACAGGACCCCGACAACAACGTGGCAGACCGAGGAACGCGGGTCGTCGGCATTTATCGAGCCCGGTTGCAGGGTACCGAAGAGCAGTTTGCCTATGCGGGCCGGGAGGTGCTGCAGGCCATGCTATCGGTGCCGGGCCAGGTATCCGAGGTGGCCGTTACCGGGGGAGATTATCGCGCTGTGGCGCGATGGTTGCCGGCGCTGCAGGTCGCGGCAGGCAGCGAGCTGGAAGTGCAATCCTGGATGGAGTTGCAGCCTTTTCTCGACAGCATGCTGGAGGTGCAGGATGGTTTCACCCTGATCTTCATGGTGGTGATCTTTCTCGCCTTGTCCTTTGGGCTGGTCAATACCCTGGTCATGGCGGTGTTTGAGCGCACACGAGAGATCGGCTTGCAGCAGGCGCTTGGAGTGCGCCCTACATTGATTTTGCAGCAGTTCCTGCTCGAAAGCCTGTATCTGCTGTTGTTGGGTCTGGGGGCAGGAAACCTGTTGGCCTGGCTGACGATCAAGCCGCTCGAAAGTGGGATAGATATCTCCATGGTGGCCGAGGGCATGGAAATGATGGGTATGGGGACAACCCTCTACCCCGCGCTGCAGGCCTCGGATATGTGGATGTCGACCGGGGTTGTTATTGTTCTCGGTCTCACGGCAAGCCTGCTCCCCGCATGGCGCGCGTCGCGCTTGGACCCAGTGCGCGCATTGAATAAAACCTGAAGGAATATGTTATGAGCACGGTTGTGTGTCGGGATTTATGCCGGGTCTTCCATCAGGGAGACCAGGAAATTACCGGGTTGGACAAGGTCAGTCTCGACATCGAAGCGGGAGAGTTCGTCTGCCTCGCCGGGCCCTCTGGGTCTGGCAAAACGACCCTTCTCAATGCGATTGGTGGCCTGGATACGCCCGATAGCGGGCAGGTGACAGTGGGCGGACAACGGCTGGATACCCTGTCAAAGGGAGAGCTGGCTGACCTTCGCCTGAATAGCATTGGCTTTGTGTTTCAGGCTTATAACCTGGTGCCGGTACTGTCGGCCCGGGAAAATGTCGAGTTCGTGATGGAGGTGCAAGGTGTCGCCGTGGCGCAGCGGCGAGAGCGGGTGAATGCTGTTCTTGCCCAGGTGGGGCTTTCCGGAATGGAAGAAAGACTGCCGGCGGAGCTTTCGGGCGGGCAGCAGCAGCGGGTGGCTGTTGCCAGAGCTATTGCGAGTGAACCGGCACTGGTACTGGCGGATGAACCTACCGCTAACCTGGACAGCCACAGTGCTGAGCAGCTGATGGAGCTGTTCGTGGAGCTCAATCGCGAGCAGGGCATTACGTTCGTGATTTCTACCCACGACACTCGGGTTATGGGGTATGCCCGGCGCCTGGTAAAACTGCGAGATGGCCAGTTGGTCGCGGACGAAGTGCAAGCCAGCTGATGCGTTTTGTCATGGCGGTGCTGTTTCTGTCGGCGATAAGTGGTGCTGCCCTCGCTGAGCTACCGCTATTTGATGCAGGCCACGTGAAAGGTCGGTGGCTTACTTCCACGTACCCGGAAGACAGTCTGTTCAGGGGTGAGTTGGGGGCGGTTAGCAATGATCAGGCCGTGAGCACGCGGCTCAAGTTCGGCGCAGATTCCGGCGCCTGGCAGTGGCAGGCGGATTACCAGCTGGTGGGGCAGCACGGTGACAGTGTCAGTGCCGCCGGTGAACTCGACGGATTGTTTGGTCCGCGCTCGGGTGCCATTGATGACGAATATCGCTGGTGGGATTTAACCCGTGAAATCAACAGCGGCGAGGACCACGTGTTAACTCACCGCCTGGATCGCCTGCATCTCGCTTATCGCGGCGAGAAAACGGTAGTGCGCTTCGGCCGCCAGGCTGTGAGCTGGGGCAACGGCCTGATCTACAACCCTATGGATTTCTTTAATCCTTTCGACCCGGCGGCTGTGGACACCGAATACAAGGTGGGGGACGACATGTTTTACGGTCAATACCTTCTGGATTCGGGCAATGACTGGCAGCTGGTGAATGTTCAGCGCAGGGATGATGATGGCGACGTGACCTCGGAGGTCAGCTCAACTGCGCTCAAATACCATAGCTTCGCGCTGGATCGCGAGTTTGACTTGTTATTGGCGCAGCACTATGACGAGACGCTGATGGGGCTGGGCGCCGTGATGAATGTAGGTGATGCCGTGGTACGCGGCGATGTTGTTGCCACCGATGTGGAGTCGGGGTGGGAGGCCAGTCTGGTGCTTAACTGGTCCTACTCATGGGTGTGGGTTGGTTACAACGTCAGCGGCATTGCAGAGTACTTTTTTAACGGTTTCGGACTGCGGGAGGACAACTACTCGACAGAAGAGATCGCGGCAGCGGAGGACCTCGTGGCGCGGCTTGTCCGCGGCGAACTGTTCACACTTGGACGGCACTATCTGGCCAGTTCATTGATGGTGGAGGTCACGCCGCTGGTGAATGTGACGCCAACCCTGTTCTACAACCTCGGTGATAACTCCGCCCTGGCCCAGGTGAGTGGGCAGTGGGATCTGGCCCAGAACTGGCAGATTCTGGGGGCTCTGAATTTGCCTGTGGGGCCCAGCGGCACTGAATTTGGTGGCCTGGAAACCGGCGTGGACGGGCTGACCCTGGCGACCGGCCCGGCCGTGTTTGTGCAAGTGGGTTTCTATTTTTGAGCGCTGTTCCTGTGGCTCAGGCCAGCTCCGCCTGCACCCTTGCCAGATAAGCATGTACGTTTTCCAGCTCTTTTGGAGGTTGAGCCTTTACCCAGCCAGAGAATCCATAGAGTACAGCCATATCGATATCGGCGAAGGAAAATGAGTCGCCAGCCAGCCAGGTCTTGCTCTCAAGCTCAGCGTTCATTTCTTTCCATCCAAATTCCAGCCGGGCGCGTCCACGTTCGGCGAGCTCCGGAATCTGTGGCAGGTTCATCGGGCCAGGTATGGCGCGGTCGACGAAACCCTTGCTGGTGTTGCGCAGGATCTCGGCGACACCCTGGAGCAGGGTCAGGTATAACTTGTGGTCCCAGTTAATGATCTGGGCGCGCTCCAGGTCTGTGGTGCCCAGCAGCGGTTTCTGCGGGTAGAGGCCCTCCAGATAGATACATTGGCCTATCACTTCGGTCAGCACCGTACCGTCATCCAGCACCAGTGCCGGCACGGTCCGGTCGGGGACGATGGCACTGTACGCCTCGCCCAGCTGCTCTTGCGTCATCAGATCCACTTGCTGGGTCTCGATTTCGATCCCCTTGTACTTGAGAAACAGGCCCAGACGCTGGGGATTGGGAGCGGGATCGTAGGTGTAGAGCTTCATCTGCAGGGTTCCTTGGTGGTTATGCCGGCCTGATATGGCGCAAGTCATGGTAGGTTGAATTGACGTCTGTGCCAATATTCCGGCCAGAGTGAGTTTTCCCCCACTCCAATAGTGGCTATAATGCGCGCCGGACTGATAGAGGACCTCATTGTGATTATTCGTTACGCCCTCGGCCTGGTGGCCATGATTCTGGCACTCGGTGCCACTGCCGAACCTACAGAACAGCAGCGAGCTGCTATTGAAGAGCGCCTCAAGCCGATCGGCGAAGTGTGCCTGCAGGGCGACAGCGATTGCGGCGGAGCAGCTGTGGCTGCTTCAAGCGGCCCTCGTTCTGGTGAAGACGTATACAACGCTGCTTGTATGGCCTGCCACACCACGGGTGCAGGTGGCGCACCTGTGTTGGGCGATGTTGCGGCCTGGGCTGATCGTATCGCCAAAGGTAACGACGCGCTGTACGCCAGCGGTGTCAACGGTGTGCCCGGCACGGGCATGATCGCCAAGGGCGGTTGTATGAGCTGCTCCGATGAGGAAGTTGCCGCTGCAGTTGACTACATGGTCGCCGGCAGCCAGTAACCCAGCGATGACCAGGAAGGCCGCGCTGCAAACGCATCGCGGCCTTTTTTGTGTTCGCAATTATCATGCGGCAGATCGGTCAAATCTTGCTACATTTAAGTATATGTTTCCCGGAGGTTTTTTCATGCCGCGTATCCTGCTCGCTGCCCTGCTATTACCACTCATAAGCGCTTGCTCCGAAGAGGCGCCGCAGATGCCCATGGTCGAGGTTATCGTCGACAAGGTTGTGTCTGAGCCCTATCAACCCGAACAGGAATTTGTGGGCCGCCTGGAAGCAATTGACGACGTCGCAATCCAGGCTAAAGTCGGTGGCTATGTCACGAGTCGGGATTTCCGCGAGGGTGAGCTCGTGCAGGCGGGAGATGTGCTCTACACCCTGGATGCATCCGAATACGATGCCGCTCTGGCGCGGGCAGAGGCAGGTTATGCTGCAGCCGTGGCAAATCAGAGTAATGTCGAACGCAACTACAAGCGAGGTCTGGGTCTGATACCCACAGGTTCGATTTCCCAGGCTGAGATGGATGAACTTACCGCCAAGAGCCTGGATGCCGATGCCCAGCTTGAATCCGCCCAGGCCGAGGTGACCAGCGCTCAGGTCAATCTGGGTTACACCACGATCAAAGCACCGATTACCGGTCGTATTGGTCGTAGCCTGGTCAGTGTCGGCGACCTGGTTGGGCCCAGCACCGGTAATCTCACCACCCTGGTGAGCATTGATCCCATCGAAGCGCTGTTCCGGATCAGTGAGTCCACCTATGTAGCGGCAATGAAACAGCGGTTTACTGAAGAACTGGACCTGGACAAGCTGCGGTCAGTAGAGGTCACTCTCGAGCTGACAAACGGTCTCGCCTACCCGGAAGTGGGGCGAATCGACTACTTCGCCAATCGTGTGGACCAGGCCACCGGCACGCTGGAGGCACGCGCACGTATTCCCAATTCGCGGTCGCTGCTGGTGCCGGGCCAGTACGTGCGGGTAATCCTGCACGAGACCGAGCTGCTCCATGGCTTGTTCATACCCCAGGCCGCTGTTCAGGCTGATCAGCAGGGCGCTTTCGCGTTGATGGTCGATGCAGAGAGCAAGATTGTGCGGCGCAATGTGGAGCTGGGCTTCCGCCTCGATACCAATGTCCTGGTGCTTGAAGGGCTCGAAGAAGACGACATTATTGTCGTCCGTGGCTTGCAGCAGGTGCGTCCGGGCATGACTGTCAAAGCAACGCCCATGCCAAGCGCGCCTGCCGCGCCTGTTTCTGAGTAACGGGGTAAACTCATGTTCAGTGCGTTTTTTATCGAGCGGCCCAAGTTTGCGATGGTCATCGCCATTGTGCTGACCCTCGCTGGTGGGCTTTCCATTTACGCCCTGCCAGTCAATGAATACCCGGCCATCTCGCCACCGAATATTGTGGTGAGCGGTGTTTACCCCGGCGCCTCTGCCGAGATCGTAGAAACCACTGTGGGCACCCCCATTGAAGACGCTGTAAACGGTGTAGAGGACATGATTTATATGTCTTCCAAGAGCGCCAATGACGGCAGCTACTCACTCACTGTGACTTTTGAGGTGGGGGCGGACCCCGATATGGCCCTGGTGCGGGTGCAGAACCGGGTCAAGCTGGCTGAGCCTTCGCTCCCCGCCGAGGTGACTGCAATGGGGCTCAATATCTCTGAGCGATCGCCGGATATTCTCAAGCTGATCAGTTTTACCGCACCGGGTGGAAAACTGGATTACAAGTTTGTTTCCAACTACGTGAAGATAAATCTGCAGAGCGCGCTGGCGCGCCTGCCCGGTGTGTCTGAAGCGTCAATCCTGGGTGAGGCGGATTATTCTATGCGTCTGTGGCTGAACCCGGACAAGATGGCTATCTATAGTCTGTCCGTGAGCGAGGTCTACTCGGCATTGCGCGAGCAGAACGTGCAGGTCGCAGCGGGCAAGATCGGCGCGCCGCCTTTTGAGGGGCCGTTACAAGCAGAGTTCAGCCTGCAAACCAAGGGTCGGCTGCAGGAGGTTAGTGAGTTCGAGAATATTGTGCTGCGTGCAGCCGCAGACGGTTCTGCGATCTATCTCAAGGATATCGCCCGGGTCGAGTTGGGGCAGTCGGCGTATAATTTCTATGGTGAAACCAATGGTATCCCAGCGGTGAACCTGGCCGTATACCAGTTGGCGGACGCCAATGCGTTGGAGGTAGGCGCAGAAGTTGACGAGTTGCTGGAGCGCTTGTCTCGCGACTTTCCTGAGGGTATGGACTACGTGCTGCCCTACGACACCACGCGCTACGTTAGCACCGCAGTGAGCCAGGTCGTGGTATCCCTGTTCCAGGCGGTACTCCTGGTTATTGCAGTGACCTATATTTTTCTCGGCTCGTTCCGCGCCACCCTGGTGCCTGCAGTGGCCATTCCCGTGTCGCTGGTGGCTACCTTCGCGGTACTGCTGACTGTAGGGATGAGCATTAATACGATCACCTTGTTTGGCCTGATTCTGGCGATTGGTATCGTCGTGGACGATGCGATTCTGGTGATAGAGAACTGCGATCGTCATCTCAGGGAAGACCCCAATATGACACCGGCAGAGGCGGCCAAGGTCACCATGCAGGAAGTTGGGAGCCCGATTATCGCCACTACCCTGGTGCTGCTGGCGGTGTTTATACCGGTGGCTTTGCTGCCGGGTATTACCGGAGTCATGTACCGTCAGTTTGCTGTCACAATTTGTATCGCGGTTTGTTTCTCTTCGCTGAATGCGCTCACGCTGAGCCCGGCGCTTTGCAGTCTTGTGCTAAAGCCGGGCAAGCAGGTGAATGCCCGCTGGTACGATAAATTCCTGGCGGGTTTTGGCCGGCTTACGACGGTCTACGATGGCGGTGTCGGTTGGTTGTTGGCCCGACTCCGCACCCTTACGCTGATTTTCATTGGGCTCACAGCGGCGGTTGCATTTGGCTTTGTCTCTACCCCAACTGGTTTTGTGCCCGGCGAAGACAAAGGCGCAATGATGGTGAGCGTGCAGTTGCCCGATGGTTCTTCCCTGCATCGCACCAAGCAGGTGATGGACAAGCTTAACGGCCTTATTTCTCTGGACCCGGCGGTTGAAAACGTCACTGCGATTTCGGGCTTTTCACTGCTTTCAGGAGCAATGAGCAGTAACGGCGGTACTTTGTTCGTCGGCCTTAAACCCTGGGATGAGCGCCAGGACTATGAGTCGAGTTCTTTTGGTGTAGCAGAGCGTGTTAATGCCCAGGGCTTTATGCTCGTGCCGGAGGCTCAGGTGTTTGCGCTCACGCCACCAGCGGTACCCGGCATGGGGGCTTCAGGTGGTCTGGAATTAATAGTGCAGGACAGTTTGTCGCGGTCCTCTCAGGAGCTGGCAACGGCGCTCAATAACTTTATTGTTGAGGCGAACCAGTCGCCGGCGCTGCGCAGTGTCTTCAGCACCTATCGCGCCAACGTACCCCAGTACTTTGTGGATGTGGATAGGGTCAAGGCCAAGAACCTTGGGGTGAGCCTCGACGAAGTGTTCGTGACCCTGCAGGCGCAGATGGGATCGCTGTATATCAATGACTTTAACAAGTTCGGCCAGACCTATCGCGTGATCATGCAGGCGGAATCGAATTATCGATCCGACCTGTCAGACCTCGATCGATTTTATGTGAAATCCAGTATGGGCGACATGGTGCCATTGAGTACGTTTGTTAACACCAAGCCTATTCTCGGTCCGGATATCGCCAGCCGTTACAACCTGTTCCGCTCTGCCTCGGTGCAGGCGACCGCGGCGCCGGGCTACAGCAGTGGCCAGGCGATGGCGGCGATGGAAGAGATTGCCCGCAGCAGCCTGCCAGCGGGGTATACCGTTGATTGGACCGGAATGTCTTATCAGGAGCGTAAGGCTGGTAGCGCAGCGATCTTTGCCTATCTTCTGGCGCTGATTTTCGTCTACCTCTTTCTGGTAGCGCAATATGAAAGCTGGTCGATTCCAGCTGCCATTCTATTGGTAGTGCCGATGGCCGTGGGGGGCGCAGTTGCCGCGCTCGTGATTAGCGGTATCGCGCTCAATCTCTACGCCCAGATAGGTATCGTGTTGTTGATTGGTATGTCGGCGAAGACCGCGATTCTGGTGGTCGAATTTGCGCGCCAGAAACGCGAGCAAGATGGCGTGGACATTATCAAGGCGGCTCGGGATGCCGCCCGCTTGCGCTTCCGCGCTGTTTGCATGACTGCGATCTCATTTATTCTAGGCATTTTGCCGTTGGCGCTGGCCACAGGCGCCGGTGCTGCAGGGCAGCAATCACTGGGCGTAACCGTGCTTGGTGGCATGGTGGCGGCGCTTCTGGTCGGGGTGTATTTTGTGCCCGGTTTCTACGCCATTGTGCAGAGCACGCGCGAGCGGCTGAAAGGGGTTGTGCTCCCTCCCGCCGCACCGCGCGATCCAGACTAGGATGGGCGGGGAAACCCGCCCATTGCTGAATCCTGAAAATGACATACACTTAGAGATTCTTTCCCTGGCTGTGCAGCGACATGGAGTTACGGCAGTTTGTCAGTGAGCTGAGAAGCCGAAAGGTTTACCGCACCGCGGCGGTGTATTGCGCCGGCGCATGGGCACTGCTGCAAGTCGCTGACGTGATTTTCCCGGTAGTCGGGCTCCCCGATTGGACGGTCAGCGCCGTTCTGGTGATCGCCGCGCTCGGATTTCCCCTTGCCCTGATTCTGTCCTGGTTGTTTGAGATTTCACCAGAGGGGAAGGGCGGAACCGAAAATGGCGGCGGTGAAGCAACTGCCGACGGCCAATTTTCTTCCGCACGTATTATCGAGCTCACCCTCGTTCTGATCTTGTGCGGCCTGGTCGGCTATCTCTACGTCGGCCGTCTGGCCAGCCCTCCGAGCTCTGCGCCCGCTGAGCAAGCGCTTGCTGAAGCCTCCATCGCGGTAATGCCGTTCGTAAATCTGAGTGAGGACACGGGGCTTGAGTATCTAGGGGATGGCCTGGCGGAGGAAATTCTGAACCTGCTGGCGCGGATCAATGAACTGAATGTTGCAGCGCGCACCTCCTCATTTTACTTCAAGGACAAGGACCTCGATATTCAGACAGTGGGACGCCGGCTCGGCGTTGAGCATGTACTGGAGGGTAGTGTGCGCCCTGCCGGCGACCGGGTGCGGGTAACGGCGCAGCTCATCAATACCGAGGATGGATTCCACGTCTGGTCTGAAACCTACGATAGCTCGCTGGAGGATGCGCTTGTTTTTCAGGATGAAATCGCCGCCCAGGTGGTGAAGCAGCTCGAACTTATTATTTCTGATGAGTCTCGAGATGTGCTGGCACGGGGCGAAAAACTGGATGGTGAGGGCTATCAATTTTATCTCCGCGGGCGGGCCTATCTCCGCACTGTTGGCGATCCGGAAAATCTCACCTATGCGATCAATCTTTTCGACAAGGCTATTGCTGCCAATCCAGAGTTCGCCGACCCCTATGCGGGCAAGTGTGAAGCGCTGCTCGGGCTTTATTCGGAGGCGCGGGCGCCCGCACTATTTTCCGAGGCGGAAGTAGCGTGTCAGAAAGCACTGACCCTGGACCGCCGTTCGCCCGGGGTCTACATCGGGCTGGGCAACCTCTATCTGGTGTCTGGCCAGTATCAGCAAGCGTTAACTGAGTTTGACACTGCTCTGGCGCTCAAGCCGGGCTATGTCGAGGCATTGCTGGGGCGTGCTGATGCCTATTTTGGACAGCAGTTGATGGTGGAGGCAGGCGAGCATTACCGCCGCGCCCTGGCCCTCAATCCTGATAACTGGCGAGCCCAAAAGAAGATGGGAAATTTCCTGTTTGACAGTGGTAGGCCGGAAGAGGCCATACCGTATTACCAGCGGATTGCCGACCTGATGCCCGATGGTGCAGGTGCATTCAACAATCTGGGGGCGGCCTATTTCATGACGGGAGAGTACCAGCGAGCAGTCGATGCCTGGGAAATAGCGCTGGACCTCAGTCCCTCGGGTGTGACCTATGCCAATGTCGCCACCAGCCTTTATTTCATGAGGCGCTACGATGAAGCCCTACCTCTCTATCACAAGGCGGTAGAGCTCTCTCCGCAGGACTATGAGCTCTGGGGCAATCTTGGCGATGTCTATAGATACGCTTCGGGTGGCAGTGAGATGGCTGGGCCGATGTATGAAAATGCCATCAAGCTGGCAGAGCAGCATCTGGCGATCAATGAGAACGATGCCCATACTCTGGCACTAATGGGTCATTATCATGCGGCGCTTGGTGATACCGATATGGCGCGTGACTACATCAGTCGAGCCCTGGGCCTCGCCCCTAATGATGTCTACGTTAAATATTCCACCGCGACAGCGCTGGCCTCTCTGGGTGACTACGACGACGCCATGGGTTCACTGGAGTCGGCTATGGACAATGGTTTTCCCATGCACGTGGCGCTGGCAGATGCTAATTTAAACGGACTGAAGGAATTGCCTCGCTATGAGGCTTCAATGGCGCAGAGGGAATAAAACTGCGCGATAAAAACCAAGGAGATATACATGAACCAAAAGAGCAGCCCCATTTCGGGCACCCCGCTATGCAGTATCAAGACCATTGTGATGGCCGCTGCATTTGCAGGAATTTCCGGCTGTGCCGGCCCGAGTGTCAATGCGTCTGAAGAGCCCGAGGCAAACAACAATCGCGAGGAGGTGGCGATCGTTTTCAAGAATGGTTGCCCAATCTCGGTGGTGCCGCTTGTGGTCGATCTGAACGCAGGGGTTAATCCTCCGACGAGAGTTGAATGGCGTGCCTACGATGAGACCGGAACGCCCATGCCTGCGCAGGATTTTAGTATCTGGTACGACCCCTTTGTAGGGACTCCGATAAAGCCCGGGGGTAATGGGGTGGCGACTTCGCCGCCGGTGGCCAAAAGCGCAAAAGAAGGCTTCAACTATAAGTACACGGTCTACGCCGATAGTTGCCCTGACCAGCCTCTGGATCCGTTCTTCCGCGTTATTAAGTAAACATATTCATCAGCCCGGCCAGGGTTTCCTGGCCGCGCTGTTCGTTCGCCCCTTCCTCTTCATCTACTCCGCCCTGCCAGGTCAGGTCGTCGGCCGGTAGTTCATCCAGGAACCGGCTCGGTTCACAGTTGATCGTTTCCCCAAACTGGCGACGTTTGGCAGCCATGGTCATGGCCAGGGTTTCACGCGCCCGGGTAATACCCACGTAGGCCAGGCGGCGCTCTTCTTCCACGTTGCCATCTTCCACGCTGGAGCGGTGGGGCAGGAGGTTTTCCTCCATCCCGATGATAAACACGTGGGGGAACTCGAGACCCTTGGATGCGTGCATGGTCATCATCTGCACATTGTCGGGGCTGGCGTCCTCTTCCTCCTGTTGCTCCAGCAGGTCGCGCAGGATCAGCCGCGAAATGGCCTCTTCCAGGGCAACGTCCTCGTCACTCATGACCTTGTGCAAGGAGTCCACCAGGAAATGCACATTGCTCATACGGCGTTGGGCGACATCCTCGCTGGAACTCAATTGGTTGAGGTGATCCTCGTAGCGCATTTCGCGAATCATCTGGCGCACGGCCGAAATGCCTTCGCCGCCCTCCACCTTGCGGCGGAAGCCGTCGACCCAGCTACGGAATTCCCGCAGCCGATTGAGGCCTGCGTCGGGGATGTCGCCGTTGTCGGCGCGGCCGCAGGCCTGGCTCAGGCTGCAGTGGCGGGCGTTGGCAACATTGCCCAGTGCTTCCAGAGTAGACGCCCCAAGCTTGCGGCGGGGCACGTTGGCGATGCGCAGGAAGGCGTTGTCGTCGTTCTCATTCACCAGCATGCGCAGGTAGGCCATGATGTCCTTGACTTCATTGCGGCTGAAAAAACTGGTGCCACCGGACAGATGATAGGGCACCTGCTGCTGTTGCAGCGCGAGTTCCATCAGCCGGGCCTGGTGATTGCCGCGGTAGAGAATGGCGTAGTCGCCGTAGCGCGTTTTCTTGCGCAGTTTGTGATCGATAATTTCCGCCACAACCTGCTCGGCTTCGTGGTTTTCATCGGCGCAGCGGATGACTCGCAGCGGGTCGCCATAGCCCAGTTCACTCCACAGCGACTTGTCGAAGACGTGGGGATTGTTGGCGATCAAGGTGTTGGCCGCCTTGAGAATCCGTGAGGTGGAACGATAGTTCTGCTCTAGCTTCACCAGTTTCAGGGCCGGGAAATCCTCCTGCAGCATCGCCAGATTCTCCGGCTTGGCACCGCGCCAGGCGTAGATTGACTGATCGTCATCGCCCACCACCGTGAGGCCGCCACGCAGGCCTACGAGCTGTTTGACCAGCAGATACTGGCTGGAGTTGGTGTCCTGATACTCGTCGACCAAAAGATAGTGAACCTGGTTCTGCCATTTCTCCAGCACGTCCGGGTGCTCGTCGAAAAGCACTGTGGGCAGCAGGATAAGGTCGTCAAAGTCCAGCGCGTTGTAGGCTTTCAGGGCGCGCTGATAGCGCAGGTAGGCCTGGGCGCAGAGTATTTCTGCAGGGCTCTTGGCTTTCGCCACCGCCTGCTCTGGCAGCAGTCGGTCATTCTTCCAGTTGGAGATCTGGTTGGCGATAGTCTGGGCCTGGTCGCCATCGGAGCCGTGTTCCTGGATCAGCAGGTCCTTGATCAGGGCCTGGGTGTCCTGGCCGTCGAAGATCGAGAAGCCATTCTTGAGGCTCAGGTGCTTGCGCTCCTGGCGAATGATCTTGAGGCCAAGCTGGTGGAAGGTGCTCACCGTGAGGCCTTCGGCATTGTTGCCGAGCAACTTGCCGACGCGCTCTTTCATTTCGCGGGCGGCCTTGTTGGTAAAGGTGACCGCGGCAATGCGGTTGGCGCGGTAGCCACAGGTTTTGACGAGGTAGGCGATCTTCTGGGTGATTACGCTGGTCTTGCCTGAGCCGGCACCGGCCAGCACCAGTATGGGGCCGTCGATATAGCGGACAGCCTCGCGCTGCCGGGGATTGAGTTGGGTCACTGAGTTTTACAACCGGGAGGTACTTCGAGGCCAGAAGTCTATCAGATTATCGGTGTCGCTATGGCGCTGATATTACATCCAGCTGTGGCAATGCCAGATTTACTTTATCGTCAGCGGCGAATGTGCTGGAAACAGCGACCCACAGTGCATCGCGAGTAGCGAACCAGTCGGCGTTTTCCACCCAGCAGTACGCGACCATGCTGGCGCGTTCACCGGTCACGTTGACGATATAGACTGCTGGGGCCGGATCTTCGATTACCTTGGGGTTGTCGTTCATCTTTTCCAGCAGCATGGATCGGGCCCGTTCGATATCGTCGGCGGCGTAGATGTCGATCTTCATTTCGATGCGGCGGTGAGGTATGGCTGAAAAATTGCGAATGGCGGAGGCCATCGCTACTGCGGTGGGAATGAAGACGGTTTGGCCATCGAATGTGCGCATTACAACCTGGTAGGCCGTCATTGCCTCGACGGTGCCCATCACATCCTTTATTTGCACCATGTCCCCCACTACGAAGGGGAGGCGGGGCAGAAACGGAAGGAGGAAGAAGACGATGACCGAGGCCACCATGACCAGGAGGATGACAGGGCCTCCAAGGCCAGCCACATTCAGGCCAATTTTTTCTGCGGCCAGCAGGCACGTGACCACGAGGATCATGGCGTAGAGAGTGCCGAAGCCAACTTTCATTGCCCGGGCGTAGTGGCCAGCAGGGTTGATGACAGACGTGGCGAGCTTGTACAGCATAACCACTGCGGCGATACCTCCCAGCATGACGGCCAGGATGGTGGCGATGACGGAACCATAGCCGGCAAGCTGGCCTGTGAGATGTTGCAGTTCTTCCATCACTGATTCGGTCCTCAGCTGAATGATGTCGACAATATAGCGTCCAAGATTAGCATGGTTTGGTGGCGGTGCTGGCGTCGGTGGCAGAATTTGTCATCAGCCTGTGGCCGATTGGCACAGCTACTTCCGAACCGTAGTTCAAATGGATAAACGCCGCTTCCTAATTACGTTCGATCGCTTGTGGCCGCGTCGTCTTCGGGTATGTTGGCTGCCCAATGAATGACCTCACACTGGAACACACCATGCCCCAAGACGCCTATATTTACGATGCTATCCGCACTCCACGCGGAAAGGGAAAACCCGGTGGGGGCCTGTATGAGGTCAAGCCGATCGATCTGGTCACCAATCTTCTGGAAGAGATGAAAGCCCGGCACAAGCTTGATACCACTCAGGTGGAAGACTTTATCTGTGCGACCGGTGAGCCGGTGAATGAACAGGGGCAGAATATTGCCAAAACTGCCCTGGTCTACTCCAGTTGGGATGACGTGACTGTCGGTGCCCAGTTGCATCGTTACTGTGCCGGTGGCCTGGACGCGGTGAACAATATCGCTATGAAAATCATGTCCGGTATGGAGTCCATGGGTATCGCCGGTGGCGTGGAGAGTATGTCGCGCCTTGGCATCGGTGCCTCCGGTGCCGCCGCGGGGGATGCCTGGGTTGCTATGAAAAGTTATGGCATCTCCCAGGGGCTGGGCGCCGATTTACTGGCCCATCTCGACGGCTTTAGCCGCGAGGATGTGGATCGCTACGCCTGCGAATCCCAGCGCCGCGCAGCCCACGCCCGAGACAACGGCTATTTCGACAATTCCATTGTGCCGGTCAAGGATCTCAACGGTGTCACCGTCCTTGCTCACGATGAGTTAATCCGGCCGACCAGCATGGAAGTGCTGGCGGGGCTAAACCCTTCCTTCGCCATGTTCAACGATTTTGGCCACGGTGACTTCCTCAAGTTCAAGTATCCCCAGGTGGAGAGAATCGACTGCGTGCACACGCCCGGGAATTCGTCCGGCGTGGTGGACGGGGCGTCCCTGGTGTTGTTGGGTAATAAACAGGCGGGAGATGATCAGGGCCTCAAGCCCCGCGCGCGCATCAAGGCAATGGCGGTTACTGGCTCTGAGCCAACCATCATGCTAGCTGGCCCGGCGCCAGCATCGGAGAAGGTGCTGAAGCTGGCAGGCATGACCACGGACGATATTGATTTGTTCGAGCTCAATGAGGCTTTTGCCTCTGTCGTACTGCGTTATCAACAGCTGATGGATGTTCCCGCGGACAAGATCAATGTCAATGGCGGCGCGATCGCCATGGGTCATCCCATCGGCGCCACCGGCGCCATCGTGCTTGGCACCTTGCTGGACGAGATGGAGCGCCGAGACCTGAATACCGGGCTCGTGACGCTGTGTGCCGGCGGCGGTATCGGCATTGCCACCATCATCGAGCGCGTTTAAGGAGAAATAAGATGAGCTATATCCGATTGGAAAAAGACGCCGATGGCATTGTCGACCTGATCTTTGATCAGGAGGGGAAATCTGTAAATGTGATGGGCGAGGAGTACGCCGAGGCCATGCCCAGGGCACTGGATGAATTGGAGGCTATGGGCGATGAGCTCAAGGGCTTGTACATCCGCTCTGGCAAGCCTGGTCAGTTCTTCGCCGGTGGTGATATCACCCTGATGCTGGAGATGGACCTGAACCCGTCACAGCAAGAGCGGGAGGAAATGTATCAGGGCCTGCTGGATGCCAAGGAGCCGCTGGCGAGAATTGAGCGCTTGGGCGTTCCTGTTGCTGTGGGTATCAATGGTCCCGCTCTTGGCGGTGGTTACGAGATTGCGCTGGCATGCCATCACCGTATTGCGCTGGATTCACCCAAGGTGAAGGTTGGTCTGCCGGAAGCCATGCTGGGTCTGTTGCCGGGTGCCGGGGGAATTGTGCGCATGACTCGTATGCTGGGGATGCAGGAGGCACTGACGCTGATCTCGCAGGGCAAGCAGCTCGTTGCCAGCAAGGCGGTGGAGAAAGGTCTGTTGCATGAACTTGCCGCAGACGAAGACGAGATGGCCGCCAGGGCTAAGGCCTGGATCAAGGCCAACCCGGAGGCGAAGCAGCCATGGGAAGAGCCCGCTTACGTGATGCCTGGCGGTACGCCAGACGATGAGGCTACACAGGGCCTCACCTATTTCGGCCCGGTTAACGTGATGAACCAGACGAAGGGCAATATGACCGCGCCTCAGGTGATCATCGCTGCGGTCATTGACACGGCGAGGGTCGACTACGATACCGCGCAGAAGATCGAGTCGCGCTACTTTCAACGCCTGCTACTGGACCAGGTGTCGCGCAATATGATGACCACGTTCTTTGTGCAGATGAATGCACTGGACGCCGGTGCCTCTCGCCCGAAGGGCGTCGAAAAGACCGAGGTTAAAAAACTCGGCATCCTCGGGGCGGGTGTTATGGGTGCAGGTATTGCATTCAATGCGGCCAAGGTAGGGATAGACGTGGTGCTCAAGGATCTCACCCAGGAGAATGCGGACAAGGGCAAGGCCTACGCGGCAGCGGCTTGCGAAAAGAGCCGGCGCATCGATGAAACGCAGGCCGGGGAAATTTTGGCGCGCATCCAGCCAACGGCCGAGCTGGCGGATCTCGCTGGCTGTGACCTGGTGATCGAGGCGGTCTTTGAAAACCGTGAAGTAAAAGCCAGCGTAACCCGTGAAACCGAGGCGGTATTAGGCGAATCCACCATATTTGCTACCAACACGTCGGCCCTGCCCATCACTGAGCTGGCTGCGGCTTCGGTGCGCCCCGAGAATTTCATCGGCATGCATTTCTTCTCTCCGGCTGAACGTATGCCCTTGGTAGAAATCATTACCGGCGAGAAGACCTCGGATGAGTGCCTGGCCCGGGCCTTTGACCTGGCGCAGAAGCTTGGCAAGAAACCCATCGTGGTGAAGGATGCTCCGGGCTTCTTCACCACGCGGGTGATTGGCCAGACCATTACCCAGGGCCAGCGCATGCTCGCCGAGGGTGTGAACCCTGCACTGATTGAGAACGGCGCAGCCTTTAATGGCTCGCCGATGGGTCCCTTGGAAACCCTCGATACCATTTCACTGGAGACCGCCTACCACGCCGCCAACCAGCAGCGAGAGGATGCCGAGGCTCGCGGTGAGACGGTTGAGCCTTCGGCGGAATCCGAAGTGATCCGCATCATGGTGGAAGAGGCGCAGCGGGTCGGCCAGGCCAAGGGCGCAGGATTCTATGACTACGACGCCAAGGGCAAGAAGATAAGCACCTGGGCAGGCCTGAAGGACCTGTTCGCCAGCGATGGTTACATCGATATCCCCTATGAGGATGTTAAGGATCGCCTGCTGTTCTCTCAGGTGCTCGAAGCGATTCGGATCATGGAGGAGGGTACGCTGACCTCAGTTGGTGACGGCAACATCGGCTCCATCATGGGGATCGGTTTCCCGCCCCATACGGGGGGTGTTTACCAGTGTGTGAACGCCTACGGGATCAGTGCGTTCACTGAGCGGGCGAAGGCGCTGGCGGCTCAGTATGGTGATGCTTTCGAGCCGCCACAGTTACTGCTCGATATGGCGGCGAAGGGAGAGTCCTTCGCCTAGTTAAGATATCGCGCGGCGATCGCTGCCTTATAAGCCGCCGTTCCCAGCGGCTCGCCTGTCGCTCGCTCGATCAATTCATCGGGGAGGTAGAGGCAGCCCTGGGAGCGAATGTTCTCATTGAGCCAGCCGAACAGTGGTTTGACATTTCCCTGAGCGAGTCCGGGCATAATCCCGGGCTCGTCGCGTTTGGCGGCGGTAAAGATCTGGGCGGCAGCCATGGCACCCAGTGAATAGGTGGGGAAGTAACCGAACAGGCCTTCCGGCCAGTGGATGTCTTGCATGACGCCGTCTGTATCGCTCTCCGGACGTATGCCCAGGTACTGTTCCATCATGTCGTTCCATGCCAGCGGCAGGTCGGCGATGGCAATGTCATCGGCGACAATGGCTTTTTCGAGTTTGTAACGCAGAATCACATGTAGAGGATAGGTGACCTCGTCGGCATAGACACGGATGAGTCCGGGCTCCACCTTGTGCTGCAAGCGCACGATATTATCGACCTCCCATGCCGGGCCATTGCCACCCAGGATGTCACGCGCCATGGGAACCAGATGGCGAATAAACTCTTCCGAGCGTCCTGCCTGCATCTCCAGCAACAATGACTGGCTCTCGTGCACGGTCATGTCGCGGCTGTTGCCCACCGGTTGGCTGCGCCACTCCTGCGGGCGGCCATCTTCATACAGGGCATGGCCGACCTCGTGAATGACGGCCATCAGGCTGGCGGTGAAGTCTTCTTCGAGGTAGCGTGTGGTGATTCGATTGTCGCCGTCGGCGCCACCGGAGAACGGGTGTGCCGCCACATCCAGCCGTCCGCGATCAAAGGGGAAGTCGAGCGTTTCCATCACTGCGCGGCTGAGCTTTTCCTGCTTGTCCAGCGGGAAGGGGCCTGGCGGCATGATAAGTGCCGGGCCTGCTGCCTGCCTGGCCAGCACTTGCTGCAGAAATTCCGGCAGAAACGCCGCCAGGTCATCAAAAATCGCATCGACCTGGGCCTCACTTCGGCCCGGATCGTACTGTTGCATCATTGCTTCGTAAGGTGTGATGCCGAACAGTTCGGCCTTGATCTGCGCCTCTTCCCGTTTCAGGGCAAACAGCGCCTCAAGCTTGGGCGCGAGGCGTTTGAAATCATTCGCGGGCTTCGCTTCACGCCAGGCCATGGTGGACTCGGAGCGCGCCATGACCATTCTTTCTACCAGATCGGCGGGTACCGCGTTGGCGTTCTGATAAAGGCGCTTGATCTCGCGCAGGTTGGCACTCTGCCACTGATCGAGGTTTTCGTCTTCTGCTTCAGCGATGTAGTCGGCGATCCTGGGGTCTGTCTGGATCTCGTGCTGGATCAGGCTGAGCTCAGCCTCAACTTCGGCGCGGCCGGCTGCCGCCCCGGGCGGCATCATGGTCTCGTGGTCCCAGAACAGAATGCCCTCCGCGTTGCGCAAGGCGGACAGGCGTTTATGGGTGGCTTCGAGTTTTTTGTAGGCGGTCATTTGCTATTCCCTCGGGACAAGGCCCGGGAGAATAGCACAGGTTTATGCCGCGTCGGCGCTAGCTTCAGGGTCGAAGGAAATTTGCATTTCCTTCATGGCGTTCACAAAGAAGGAGCGCACAAACTTCGGTTCTTCGGCGAACCTGGGGTTGCGCAGGCGCGGGATGATCTCTTCGAACATCACGTTGAGTTCCAGTCTTGCCAGGTGGGTACCGATACAGAAGTGTTGGCCAATGCCGAAAGAGCGCAATTGATTGTAGAGATCGGGCATACGCTCGGCGCGGGTTACGTCGAAATTCGTGGCGTCTTCGCCGAACACATCCTCGTCGTGGTTGACGGTGTGGTAATGCAGGATGATTTTGTCGCCCGCTTTCACCTGTTGCCCGCCGAGTTCGCAATCTTCTGTGGCTGTGCGGCGCATGGAGATGAAGGCCGTGTTGAATCGTAGAATTTCTTCTACCGCATTGCTGATTTTATCGGGGTTGTCGACCAGGTATTGAAGCTGGTCAGGGTTTTCCATGAGCAGCCGCATGCCCTGGGCGATCACGGTGCGGGTTGACTCGTTACCGCCCACCAGAATCAGAATGAACATCCATGCATACATGTCCTCGCTGACGGAGTCTCCTTCCAGCTCTGCGTCGAGGAGGGCCCCGGTGATGTTGTCCATCGGCTGCTCCCGGTGCTTTTCCACCAGGCTCATGGCATAGCCTATTGCTTCCATTGCCGCGATCTGGGCGTCTTCCTCAGAGGTTGCCATATCCGGGTCGTCGGCGAAGATCATGGTGTTGGTCCACTCGAAGAACTGCTTGCGGTCCTCCTTCGGTACTCCGAGGAGTTCCAGGATGGCGATGAGGGGGAGTTCTGCTGCAACTTCTTCCACAAACTCACAGGTCCCGCGGTTGGCAACCGCATCGACGATCTCTTTTGCGTGCTTGCGGAACAGAGGTTCGTAGGAATCTACGCGTTTGGGTGTAAACGCATTGCGCACAATGCGGCGGACTTTCTGGTGTCTCGGGGGGTCCATGTTGATGATGGTGTTCTTTTGCATTTCCAGCGCAGCTTCCTCCATTTCCATGGGGAATGCGCCTTGTCGTTCTGACGAGAAGACGAGGGGTTGCTTGGAGACCTCATCCAGGTCCTTGATGCGGGTGACCACCCAGTAAGGTATGCCGGTGATGGGATCCTCCATCTTCACGACTGGCCCGGCTTTACGGATGTCTTTGAGCATGTCGTAAGGCATGCCGTCCCGGTACGTATCCGGGTCGAGCAGATTGGAAAAAGGGCACTGGCTCATACTGGTATCTCCTGTCTTCTGGCAGTGAGGGCACCGCCAGACTAATGACCATTAGTTTGCGGAAAAGTCTGGCACAGGGAGGCATGCAGGTAAAGGTGGGTCGGTCTTATCTATTGGACCGCGCGGCAATTGGCTCAGCTCGCGCGGTAGCCCAGGGCCTCTGCCAGATGAAGTTCATGGATATGGTCTACCTCCGCCATGTCGGCCAACGTAAGAGCGACTCTGAGCGTCCGATGGATGGCGCGGCCTGAGAGCTTCAGACGCTGTGCTGCCTGCTCCAGTATCTTGCGCTCGCCCCTGCCCAGGGTGCAGATGTCCAGTAGACGGTCACTGTGGAGCCTGGCATTGACGCAGTGCTGGCGCTCCAGTTGGCGGGCCCGGCAACGACTGACCCGGCGCCTGACCGTGGCGGAATCTTCGCCATCGTGTTCGCGCTGCAATAGCTGGGCCGGGGCCACTCTCGAGACCTGGACGTGGAGATCAATCCGATCCAGCAGGGGGCCCGACACCCTGGCGGTATAGCGCTGAATCTGGTCAGCCGAGCAACGGCAAGCGCGTTCAGGGTCTCCCAGATAGCCGCAGGGGCAGGGGTTCATGGCCGCGATCAGCTGGAAGCTCGCCGGGTAGCTCGCTTTGTGCCGGGCGCGTGACAGCGTCACATGGCCTGATTCCATGGGCTCTCGCAGGGTTTCAAGGCAGTGGCGGGAAAACTCGGGCAACTCATCCAGAAACAGTACTCCACCATGAGCGAGGGAAGCCTCGCCTGGCAGTGGAGGGCTGCCGCCGCCGATCAGGGCGCCGGCGCTGGCACTGTGGTGGGGTGCGCGGAATGGGCGCACAAGTGCCTCGCCGGGCCTGGCAACGCCACCAAAGTCACGCAGAGCAAGAATGACCAGTGACTCATCGTGGTCGGGTGGTGGCAGGATGCCCGGAAGCCGGCTGGCAAGGAGTGTCTTGCCTGTCCCGGGAGGTCCAGCGAGCAGCAGGTTGTGTCCGCCGCTGGCAGCCACTTCCAGCGCGCGTCGGGCCGCATCCTGGCCGACGACTTCCGCGAGATCACTGCCGGTCTCGCCGGAGGCAGTTACAGCTGGGATTTTCACCGGGTGAAGTGGCACGCTGCCGTTGAGGTGGGCGCAGAGTGTGAGCAGGTCGGGTGGGCCGATGAGGCGCACTTCGGGTACTGCGGCGGCCGTTCCGGCACACTGCTCGGGCGCAACCAATTGTTTACCGCTGGCGCTGGCGGCAAGCGCTGCACATATAACACCGGATACCGCACGCAATCCGCCGTTGAGCGCGAGTTCTCCCAGAAACTCATGATTTTCCAGGCGATCCCTGGGGACCTGCCCAGACGCCACCAGGATGCCCAGGGCGATAGGCAGATCGAAGCGACCGCCGCCTTTGGGCAGGTCAGCCGGAGCGAGGTTGACCGTGATGCGACGGTCGGGAAAGTCGAAATGTGAATTGAGGATGGCGGAGCGGACCCTGTCCTTGCTCTCGCGCACTGCTGTCTCTGGCATGCCCACGATGTGAAAAGCGGGCAGCCCGTTGGAGAGGTGGGTTTCTACTTGTACTGGCGGTGCAGACAGGCCCGCCAGCGCGCGGCTGTGAATAATCGAAAGTTCCATTGCTCTTCCTTGAGCGGCAGGTTCATGTGTTAGCCGGCGTACTTAGTTTTCTTTGGCCAGCGTTTCCAGTTCGGCAGTGAGTTTCTCGAGTTCAGCTTCCAGTGCCACTACACGCTCGCGGGTGCGCTTGAGAATTTCTGCCTGCACGTCAAATTCCTCGCGGCTGACGACATCCAGGCGTGTGAGTGCGCCTTGTGCGAGTGTGCGCACGCCTTTGTCGACCTCGTCGCGCAGGCCTGGGTTGCCCACCATTTCGCCTACCTGTTGCAGGACTTCCCATGGGGGTGGAGGGGGTTTGATCGCCATTGTTACTGCCTTGAGAGTTCTTTGTGGGTGCAGAGTTTAGAGGATTTGACGGGATGGACACAGATCAGAAGCGATCATTCGCGTAAAAACCCCTCATATTTCAGGGATGCTCCATTTTGGCGCACTAACTTGGTGCGTGGTGCGTAATTGGTGCGAAGAGAGCCTTCTTTTGGTGCGCAGGGTGAGGGGTGGTATTACGGCTATACATCTATGTGATTGAAATAAATGAGAAATAAGCAATCTGGCACACCATCTGCTATCTAATGGGCAGATTTGTATAGCACGCACAGTGTGCCCGAAATAGACGAAGCAATACTGATCTGACACTTAAAACGAATCATGGAGATTTGGAACATGCTTAAGAAAGTACTCCCCGCTGCTCTCGCCGCTTCAGTACTCGCAGGTGCAACCGCGACCTCAGTACAAGCCGCTGAAATCAGCGCTAACGTAGCCCTGACAAGTGACTATCGCTTCCGCGGTATTTCCCAGTCTGACGAAAGTATCGCCCTGCAGGGTGGTTTCGATCTGGGCTTTGACAACGGTATCTATGTCGGTACCTGGGGTTCCTCTGTCGATTTTGACAGCGCAGATGGCTTCGATGGCTCTCTGGAGCTGGACTACTACGTAGGCTGGGGCATGGACATTGGCGAGAATTCCGCTATCGATGTTGGCTACCTGTACTACGACTACCCCGGAGATGACGGTGACGAAGGCGACTACCAGGAGCTGTACGGTTCCTTCTCCTTCCACGACTTCACTGTGGGCATGGCGTACTCCGACGACTACTACGGCGAAACTGACACGTTCTTCTACTACTACGCTGACTACAGCCTGGGCCTGGGCGAGACATTCACTCTCGATTTCCACGTTGGCTTCAACGACCTGGATGAAGACGGCGGTTTCCTGTCTAACGAAGAAGACTCTTACACCGACTACTCGGTGGCTCTGAGTGCCTCCTGGCTGACTGCTGATTTCTCTGTCGCCTATGTGGGTACCACACTGGATGAGAAAGACGTATTCGACACCGATTGGGGTGAAGACACAGTCGTATTTACCATCTCCAAGAGCATGTAAACATACGTGACTCTGTAACACGTGGCGCCTCATCCGCGGGGCGCCATAACAAGAACTCCAGGAGAGAAACATGAAATTAATCACGGCTATCGTGAAGCCCTTCAAGCTGGACGACGTGCGCGAAGCGCTGTCAGAAATCGGCGTTCAGGGCATCACCGTGACTGAAGTAAAGGGTTTTGGGCGTCAGAAAGGCCACACCGAGCTGTACCGTGGCGCTGAGTACGTTGTCGACTTCCTGCCCAAGGTGAAAATCGAAGTGGCTGTGGCTGAGAGCGTGGTCGACCAGACTATCGAAGCCATCACCAAAGCGGCCAACACCGGCAAGATCGGCGACGGTAAAGTCTTTGTCTCACCGCTTGAGCAGGTTATCCGGATTCGTACCGGTGAAACCGGCGAAGAAGCCATCTAAACCCTTTTACTGTCTGCAGAGAGTATTCCCATGGAAAACAATATTTTCGAACTACAGTACGCAATGGACACGTTTTACTTTCTTGTCTGTGGCGCACTGGTAATGTGGATGGCAGCCGGCTTCGCAATGCTCGAGGCTGGTCTGGTCCGTTCCAAAAACACAACTGAAATTCTTTTGAAGAACGTCGCCCTGTTTGCAGTGGCATCCACCATGTACCTGATCTGTGGTTACCACTTCATGTACGACGGCGGTATGTTCCTGTCAGGTGTAACCACCGTTGCCCAGATGGACGACGCTGCCGTTGCCGCTGTACTGGAAGCCTCCAAGGAATCTGGCTTTGGCGACATGGGCGAATACGCCGGCGCTTCTGACTTTTTCTTCCAGGTTGTTTTCGTAGCAACTGCCATGTCCATCGTATCCGGTGCTGTAGCTGAGCGCATGAAGCTGTGGGCCTTCCTGGCTTTCGCAGTTGTCATGACTGGCTTCATCTACCCGATCGAAGGCGGCTGGACCTGGGGTGGCAAGGCAGTTCCCTTCATTGGTGAGCTGAGCTACTCCGACTACGCGGGCTCCGGTATCGTCCACATGGCTGGTGCTGCTGCTGCCCTCGCAGGCGTTCTGCTGCTGGGTGCCCGTAAAGGTAAATACGGCCCTGAAGGCCAGGTTAACGCCATCCCCGGTGCCAACCTGCCCCTCGCGACTCTTGGTACCTTCATCCTGTGGATGGGCTGGTTCGGCTTCAACGGCGGTTCTACCCTGAAACTGGGTGGCATCGGTGTTGCCAACGAAGTGGCCAACGTGTTCCTGAACACTAATGCAGCTGCCGCTGGCGGCCTGATTGCTGCTCTTGTTGTCGCGCGCATCATGTTCGGCAAGGCCGACCTGACCATGGCCCTCAACGGTGCCCTGGCTGGCCTCGTAGCGATCACCGCTGAGCCTGCTGATCCGTCTCCCCTGTTGGCGACTATCATCGGCGCAATCGGTGGCATCATCGTTGTGTTCTCCATCGTTACTCTCGACAAGCTGAAGCTGGACGATCCTGTTGGCGCCATCTCCGTGCACGGTGTGGTAGGCCTGTGGGGTATCTTCGCAGTACTGCTGTCCGACGCCGACGCGACCTTCATGGGTCAGCTGGTAGGTACTCTGGTGATCTTCGTCTGGGTATTCGGCGCGAGCTTCATCACCTGGTTCGTACTCAAGATGATCATGGGTATCCGGGTTGGCGAAGAGGAAGAATACGAAGGTGTGGACATCTCCGAGTGTGGTATGGAGGCATACCCCGAGTTCACTAACTCGTAACCATCTTGCGGGCGCATTGTAATAATGCGTGTACTTGGGGGGCCTTTTGGCCCCCCTTTTTTGTTGATAGTCTGCAACAAATTCACACTCTCACTCCGCAATAAGTCCTTAATTACTTCACCTTCCCTTCCTACACTAGGCGTCGCTGTAGTACCGACAATAAAGCGGTAGCTCACTCTGTAGGGGTAGCTGATAAGGGGGCACAGCTAAAACACACACCTATATGGAGATAGTGAAAATGTTGAAAAAATTACTCCCCGCTGCAATTGCAGCATCCGTGCTGGCCGGTGCCACCGCGACAACTGTACAAGCTGGTGAAATCAGTGCGAACGTGGCCCTGACCAGCGACTACCGTTTCCGCGGTATCTCACAGTCTGACGAAAGCATCGCTCTGCAGGGTGGTTTTGACTACGCCTTCGACAATGGCATTTACCTCGGCACCTGGGGTTCTACGGTTGATTTTGACAGCGCAGACGGTTTCGACGGCTCCCTGGAGCTGGACTACTACGTAGGCTGGGGCATGGACGTTGGCGAAAACTCTGCTATCGACGTGGGCTACCTGTACTACGATTACCCCGGAGATGACGGTGACGAAGGTGACTACCAGGAGCTGTACGGTTCCTTCTCCTTCCACGACTTCACTGTGGGCATGGCGTACTCCGACGACTACTACGGCGAAACTGACACGTTCTTCTACTACTACGCTGACTACAGCCTGGGCCTGGGCGAGAACTTCTCCCTGGATTTCCACGTTGGCTACAACGATCTGGATGAAGACGGCGGTTTCCTCTCTAACGAAGAAGATTCCTACACCGACTACTCCGTAGCCCTGAGCACTTCATGGCTGGCAGTTGATTGGTCCCTCGCTTACGTGGGTACCACACTGGACGAGAAAGACGTGTTCGATACCGATTGGGCTGACGATACCGTGGTATTTACTGTCTCCAAGAGCATGTAAAAGCGACGTTTGTCACGAAAGGGCGCTTCGGCGCCCTTTTTTGTGGGTGTTGCCTGGATGTTGGTCCCGGGATGCCGCATCGATGACCCAGCTCAATTTACAGTTCAGGGATTAACTCCTATAGTTAGTCGCTCTTCACTCAGGAGTCACTCCATGAAACTGGTCACTGCCATTATCAAGCCCTTCAAACTGGACGACGTGCGGATGGCGCTGTCGCAGATTGGTGTTCAGGGTGTCACTGTTACAGAAGTTAAGGGCTTTGGTCGGCAGAAAGGTCACACTGAACTTTATCGTGGCGCGGAGTACGTAGTGGATTTCCTGCCAAAGGTGAAGCTGGAGATCGCGGTGGCGGAGGCGGAAGTCGATAAAGCGATTGAAGCAATCATCTCCGCAGCCAACAGCGGTAAGATCGGCGACGGCAAAATTTTTGTCTCCTCGCTCGAGCAGGTCATCCGGATTCGTACTGGCGAGACCGGCGAAGACGCTATCTGATATTGCCGGCTATCCGGGCGATGGCTGAGGGTAACTCGGCCAGCTCGGTAATCTCCATGTGTGCCCGGGTCCCGCCCGGCCACTCTGTTCCTCGCAAATTAACCCACACAGTGTGAATGCCCACTTCAAGAGCACCGCGGATGTCGTGGTCCGGGTTATCACCCACGTGAATGATTTCTGCAGCTGCCGCGCCCGAGCGTTCCATCGCGGCGTGAAACATATCGGGTGCCGGTTTGCTGGCGCCAAATTCCTCGGCAAGGAAGGCGAAGTCGAAGTGTTCGCCGGCGTCGGTCTTGTAGATGTCTGCGTTGCCGTTGGTTAGAGCGCCGATGCTGTAGTCCCTGGCAAGGGTTTCCAGCACCCCCAGGGCCTCCTCGTAGAGCTCTACACGGTGGCGTTCGCGCAGAAATTCAGCAAAGCCCCTGTCAGCGCCCTCATCGGCCTGGGCCTGGTTGTAGCCGGCGGCCAGCTGAAGTTCCCGCAGCATCTGCATGCGCATGGCGGTGACGTTGTGGGCCAGCTCTGGGTGACGACGCCACAGGTCTTTTTTGAATGCCCACAGTTCTTCGTGGCCGTAATTCTCGATGGTGCCGGGGCGGTGTTGCAGCAGCCATTCGCGCTGGGCGTCTTCCGCTCGCAGCAGCGCAGGCTCCACATCCCAGAGGGTATTGTCGAGATCGAAGGTGATGACCTTGATCGCCATGGCTTAGTCCTGCTTGCGCCGCTTGGCGCGGGGGTGAGCGGCGTCGTAGACCTTGGCCAGATGTTGAAAATCCAGGTGTGTGTAGATCTGGGTGGTGGAGATGTTGGCATGCCCCAGCAGCTCCTGTACGGCGCGCAAATCACCCGAGGATTCCAGCATGTGGCTGGCAAAGGAGTGGCGCAGCATATGTGGGTGAACGTCCTGGTGCATGCCCGCTTTGCGGCCCTGCAGTTTCAGGCGGGCCTGAATGTTTCGAGCGCTGATTCGCGTGCCGCGATTGCTGGTGAACAGCGCTTGATCGTCTTCGCCGTTCATTGCCGGCGGGCGCACTGCCAGCCAGGCGTCGATGGCCTCAAGCGCCGTTGAGCCTACCGGTACGGTGCGTGTCTTGCTGCCCTTGCCGGTGACCGTGAGCAGGCGGGAGTCGCGGTCGATATCAACGATATCGATGCTTGCCAGCTCAGCGAGGCGCAGTCCCGAGGAATAAAAGAGCTCGGCAATGGCCCGGTCGCGAAGGCTTGTGGGATTGGTATCGTCGAATTCCAGATAGCGGCCCATCTGGTCTGCGTCCATGGTTTTGGGCAATTTCCGTGGTTTGCGCGGCGCTTGCACGCTGGCAGCAGGGTTGCGCGGGTAGCCATTTTCCTTGCCGAGGAAGTTGAAAAAGGAGCGGGCTGCCGACAGGCTGCGCTGGATGCTGCTGCCCGCAAGGCCGCGCCGGTGGAGCAGGCTCGCCCAGGCGCGAATATCAGCCTCGTTCAACTGGTCGGCACTGGGTCGATTATTGCTTTCAGACCAGGCCTGTAGTGACTGTAGGTCACGCTCGTAATTGCTGAGAGTGTGCGGGGAAAGTTGGCGGACGTCCCGCGAATAGGTGATGAAACGCTGGCAGGATTTGGCCAGGGACTCGCTCACATCAGTCCGCCGCTTGCAGTTTTGGCAACAGTCTCGCCACAACTTCGGCGATGTGAGACAGGAACAGGGTGTCCATGTTGCTGCTGTACTTGTTGGCGTCTGAGCTACCTACTGCGAGGATGCCAACCTGGCCATTTTTTACCAGAGGTACGAGAGCCGCGGAGCCCACGTCGCCGGCATCCGGGAACAGGTAGCTGAGTTCTTCCTTGCGGAGCACACCGCAGACAGGTTTGTTGCCCCGCAGCAGACCGCCGATCTCAATTTTCGCAGACTCGATGCTTTCGATACGGCATTCGACCGCTGTGTCAGGCTCTCCAAAGAGGATCATACTGGCGTGCTCTACCTTGAAGTCTTCGGCCATGGACTGCATGTAGTTTTTGTAGAGTTGTTCCTGGTCTCTCGCGTCTAACAGTGAGAGCACCAACTGGCGGGTCTGGTCGTAGAGTTTGTCGTTGGCACGGGCGTTGGCGGTGAGGCTGTTGAGGCGATGACGCATCTCCATGTTGCGCTCGCGCAGCACGCTGACCTGTTTTTCCACCAGCGAGACCGCGGAGCCAGAGGCGTGTGAGATGTGCAGGTGGTCCAGCATGTCAGGATTGCGCTGCAGGAAATCGCTGTTGTCTTTGAGGTACGCGCGCACCTGTTCGTCGCTCAGTTCTATATCGGCTATTGCCGCCTGGGCTGGTTCGTTGCCTGCTGACATAATGTCGCTCCCCTGCTGGTCGGGGCGCTGGCCCCTCAGATTTTTATTGTGCCTTCGAACACCACCGCAGTGGGCCCTGTCATAATCACGCCCTGACCGTCCCCGGGCCAGGATATGGACAGCTTACCGCCGGGCAGCTGAACTGTCACGGAATCCTGCAGCCAGCCTCGCTGCAGGCCGTAGACAACCGCGGCGCATGCGCCGGTACCGCAGGCGAGGGTCTCACCGACCCCGCGCTCGAAAACCCGCAGCTTGATCTCATTTTCGCTGACTATTTGCATGAAACCGGCGTTCACGCGCTGGGGAAAGTCCGGATGATTCTCGATCTGGGGGCCAAGGTCTTCCAGGTCCATGGCGTCCACATCATCAACCCGGGTAACAGCATGGGGATTACCCATCGACACGGCGCCAATTTCGAAAGTCTGGTCGGCCACAGCGAGGCGGTAACTGTCGGCCTGTTGCTCCGCCGCAAAGGGAATATTGGCGGGAGCGAATTCAGGGACGCCCATGTCGACCTCGACCTGGTGCTGTTCATGGGCACGCAGGGTGATGACGCCCCCCGCAGTTTCCACCTTCAGCACACGCTTGGCGGTCAGTTTCTTTTCACGCACAAAGCGGGCAAAGCAACGGGCGCCGTTGCCACATTGCTCTACCTCGCCGCCATCGGCATTGAATATCCGGTAGCGGAAGTCCACTTCGGGGCTGCCCGGAGGTTCTACCAGCAGGATCTGGTCGCAGCCCACGCCAAAGCGCCGGTCCGCGATGTTGCGAAAGTCCCGGGGGCGAAGTTTGCAGCGCTGGCTGACAAGGTCAATAACCACGAAGTCATTGCCTGCACCGTGCATTTTGGTGAATTTCAGGATCATGCCCTTAGTGTACTCTCAATGCCCGCTAATCGGGGAGGCGGGCTTCGCCGCGGATCAGGTCCTCAAACTCTTCCCGGGCTCGCACAATGTGGGCCTGGTCGCCGTCGACCATGATTTCGGCCGCGCGCGGGCGCGAATTGTAATTGGAGCTCATGGTAAAGCCGTAGGCACCGGCGCCGGACAGCGCTAACAGATCGCCCGGGGCGACCGTGAGCTCGCGGTTCTTGCCGAGGAAATCGCCGGTCTCACAGACTGGCCCTACCACGTCCCAGGTCGCCGTCTGGCCCTCGGAAGCGAGGTCAACCTGGCGGATGTCCAGCCAGGCCTGGTAAAGCGCTGGCCGGATCATGTCGTTCATGGCGGCGTCGACCAGCGCGAAGTTGTGTTCGGCGGTGGGCTTGAGGTAGTTCACCCGGGTTACCAACAGGCCGGCGTTGGCGGCAATGGAACGGCCGGGCTCGAACACCAATTTGAGCGGCCGATCGCCGAGCTCGGCGCGCACCGCGGCGATATATTCGGCTACCGAGGGGGGTTGTTCGTCTTTGTAGCAGACACCGAGGCCGCCCCCGAGGTCCAAATGGTGCAGTGTGATGCCCTCCGAGGCGAGCTCGTCTACCAGCGCCAGCAGGCGCTTCAGGGCGTCGATGAAGGGGCTGATCTGGGTCAGTTGGGAGCCGATATGGCAGTCGATACCCACCACCTCGATCGACGGGAGTTCCGCCGCCCGGCGATAGACTGCCATGGCCTCCTCGACAGTAACGCCGAATTTATTTTCGCGCAGGCCGGTGGAAATGTAGGGGTGGGTCTGTGCATCGACATCGGGGTTAACACGCACGGAGACGCGGGCCACCATGTTCTTTTCCGCCGCGACCCGGGCCAGTAGCTCTAATTCGGGTGCGGATTCCAGGTTGAAGCAGGCGATGTCCAGGTCCAGCGCGCGGGCCATCTCGGCAGGTGTTTTGCCGACCCCCGAGAAAACGATCTTTGCGGGGTCACCGCCGGCGGTGATCACGCGTTCCATTTCGCCGCCGGACACAATGTCAAAGCCCGCGCCAAGGCGGGCCAGAATGTCGAGCACAGCCAGATTGGAGTTGGCTTTCACGGCGTAGCAAATCAGGTGTTCTGCACCTGACAGCGCATCCTGGTATTCCTTGAAACGGGCCTCCAGCGCTGCGCGGGAATAGATATAGCAGGGCGTGCCGAAACGCTGCGCGATGGCGGCTATCTGTAGTTCTTCAGCGCAGAGCTGGTTGTCGCGGTAGTTGAACGGTTCCATGGTCTATTCCGATTGTGCAGGAGAGTCGGCGATCTCGGCGGTGTCAGCCGTTGTCTCGGCTGGGGCCGGCTGCGAGCTGCGAGGCTGTGGCGCCTCGCCGGGCAGGTAGAGTGGCCCGGTCTGGCCGCAAGCCACAAGCAGGGCCGGCATGACCAGAGCCGCTATCCGAACGACTGGAGATCGCATGATACTTTCCTGAAAATTCAAAAGCGGCAAGTATACCTGCCGGTAGTAAGCCGTGCGAGCAGCCCTTATTATTGTGGCTAACTTTGGCGTGATGAGATTATCGTGATATCTGAGAATGAATTTGGTGAGCGTGTTGACGCTACCTTCGAGGCTGTTGAATTGGCTCTGGACGAGATCGACAGCGATCTCGACTATGAGGCCGGCGGTGGCGTGTTGACCGTAGACTTCGAGAACGGCACCACCATGGTGTTCAGCCGTCAACCCCCGGTGCGCCAACTCTGGTTGGCCGCGCGCTCCGGCGGATTCCATTTCGAGTATGACCACGAGGCCGATGACTGGCGCAATACGCGCGACGGGCAGTTATTCCGGCCGTTCGTGGTAGAGCAGATGCGCACCCAGGCTGGGCTGGAGTTCGAGTGGCTGTAAGGCGGCTTGTGGCGCTGGTCCTGGCCACCGCGGCACTGCCTGCCGCCAGTCAGGACAATGAGCCTCTCTACGCGAAAAACCTGAGTCCCGTCAGTGGCCTGTTCGGCCTGCCTTCGCAGCGTTTCGCGGGCACCGGCCCGGCTGGCGCGTTGGATTTCAGCCTGCACACCAGTGTCGCTAATAACTACATCAACGAAGCCCGTGGCGATGAGCAGGTCAATCTCGATGGTGAGACCCTGCGGTTGGCGCTGGAGTTGCGCTATGCCATCGCCGACAACTGGGACCTGCAGCTCGAAGTCCCCTGGCTGGATCACTCCGGCGGCAATCTCGATTCGCTGATCGATAACTGGCACGACTTGTGGGGCATGTCGGATGGCGGTCGTTCGGCCGTGGACCAGGATCTGCTGGACTTCAGCTACGCTGGCCCCAGCGCAGAGTTTGGCTTTGATGACGACGCTTCCGGCATCGGCGACACAAGCCTTTCTCTCACCTGGCAGTTTGCGCGCGATGAGATTTTTGCAGCCAGTGTCTCGGCGGGCTACAAGTTCGGCACCGGTAACGAGAATGACTTCCTGGGCAGCGGCGAAGACGATGCCTATCTTGTAGCCCGTTTCTCCGGAGACCATCGCAACGACGAAATCCCTCTGCGCTGGCACGGCCAGCTGGGCTATCTCTACGCGGGTGAATCCGATTTATTGGGAGCAGCCCAGGAGCAGGACTTGTGGTTCGCTGGGCTCAGTATGGATTGGGTCCTGAGCGAGCGCTGGTCGTTGATCGGCCAGATTGACGCTCACGCTGCGCCGATGAGTAGCGAAGTCACGGCGCTGGGTGATGAGGCGGTGATGCTAACCGCAGGTGCAAGATGGCGATTCAGCCCGGGGTGGGCCGTGGACTTGTCCATCGTCGAAGACATTCAAGTCGAAACTGCACCGGATGTGATTTTCCAGGGAAGCCTGAGATATCGCCCATAGCACCATGGGGGAACAGCTGGAAAGCGGATCTCCGCCGCTCTCGAAACTGCATCCCCGGAAAGAAGCTACCGAGACTCAACCAACGCCAATGCCCGCCCGGCGGCCGCCGCCACCTGATTGGGAGCTGTGCCGCCAAGATGATCGCGAGCACCGATGGATCCCTCAAGTGTCAGAACATCGAATACGTCTTCGCGGATGTCCGCGCAGAACCCCTGCAGGGTTGCCAGTTCCATCTCAGCCAGATCGAGGCCGGTCTCAACGCCGTGCGCTACCGCGGTGCCCACAACTTCATGTGCATCCCGAAACGGCAGCCCGAGCCCGACCAGGTAGTCGGCGAGATCGGTAGCAGTCGAGAAACCTGAGCGAGCAGCTTCGCGCATGTTTTCCACGCGGGGTTTGATTGCGGGAACCATGTCGGCGAACGCGCGCAGCGAGTCCAGCACTGTGTCGACGGTATCGAACAGCGGCTCCTTATCTTCCTGGTTGTCCTTGTTGTAGGCCAACGGTTGGCTCTTCATCAGGGTCAGTAGGGAGATCAGGTGGCCGTTAACCCTGCCAACCTTGCCGCGAACCAATTCCGGTACGTCCGGGTTTTTCTTCTGCGGCATGATGGAAGAACCCGTGCAGAAACGGTCGGGGAGTTCGATGAAGTTGAACTGGGCCGATGCCCAGATCACCAGTTCCTCTGACATGCGCGACAGATGGGTCATCAGCAGCGAGGCGAAGGAGCAGAATTCAATCGCGAAATCGCGATCGGATACGGAATCCAGTGAGTTTTCGGTGGGTTTGTCGAAACCGAGTGCTGCCGCGGTGTGTTCCCGCTCGATCGGGTAGGTCGTTCCTGCGAGTGCTGCAGCGCCCAGTGGCGACTGGTTCATGCGCGTACGGCAGTCCATCAGGCGGCCGTGGTCACGCTCGAGCATCTCGTTCCAGGCGAGCAGGTGATGGCCGAAGGAGACGGGCTGTGCAGTCTGCAAGTGGGTGAATCCCGGCATGATGGTGGCGGTGTTGTCTGCCGCGAGACCGATGGTGCCGCGCTGCAGGCGAGTGAGTTCCTCGGCGATGCGATCAATCGCGCTGCGCAGGTACAAGCGGATGTCGGTCGCAACCTGGTCGTTGCGCGAGCGGCCGGTGTGCAGCTTCTTGCCAGTAATGCCAATGAGTTCGGTCAGGCGCGCTTCAATATTCATGTGCACGTCTTCCAGTTCGATCGACCAGTTGAACTCGCCGGCTTCAATCTCAGCGGCAACCTGGTCGAGGCCGTCCAGAATCTGCTCTAGCTCAGCCTGGGTCAGGACACCCACGCTGGCGAGCATGCTTGCGTGAGCGCGCGATCCAGCGATGTCCTCGGCGGCCATGCGCTGGTCAAATGTGACCGATGCGGTATAGCGCTGCACGAAGCTGTCGGTGGGTTCATTGAACCTGCCACCCCACAGTTTACTGGTGTCTTTATCCTTGCTCATTGCCCTCTCCCACTGGGTTTAAATCAATTTTTGCTGTTTTTGAGGCCGCGAAGTATACCAGCTTCGGCGCCTGTACAGTGGTATCATGCGCACTTCCGTTATCACCCGATGCAAGAGCCAAGGAAAGACAGATGTCCCGCAAATTGACCATCGCCACCCGCGAGAGTCCGCTCGCCCTGTGGCAGGCCGAGTACGTTCGCAGCGCCCTCGAGGAGGCCCATCCAGGGCTCGAGGTTGAATTGCTGGGAATGACGTCGCGCGGTGACCAGTTGCTCGACGTGCCGCTGGCGAAGGTGGGGGGCAAGGGCCTGTTCGTGAAGGAGTTGGAAACTGCGCTGCTCGACGGCAGTGCCGATATCGCGGTGCACTCCATGAAAGATGTGCCGATGGAGTTTCCCGACGGACTGGCCCTGGGGGTGATCTGTGAGCGTGAAGATCCTACCGACGCATTTGTCAGCAACAGCTATCCAAGCCTCGATGCGTTACCTGCGGGCAGTGTTGTCGGTACGTCCAGCCTTCGTCGCGAGTGCCAACTGCGTGCGCAGCGGCCCGATCTTGAGGTCAAATTCCTGCGTGGCAATGTGAACACCCGCCTGCGCAAACTCGACGACGGTGAATACGATGCCATTATTCTCGCCAGCGCCGGATTGATCCGGCTGGGTTTTGGCGAGCGAATCGCAGCTACCATCAGCGTGGAGGATTCACTGCCCGCGGGCGGACAGGGTGCGGTAGGCATTGAGCTGCGCACAGATGACAGCGATACCCTGGAACTGCTACAGGCGGTTCACCACGAGCCCACTGCTCGCAGGGTGATCGCCGAGCGCGCTGTGAACCGGGCGCTGCAGGGCGGCTGCCAGGTGCCGATCGCTTGTTACGCGGACTATCGTGACGGGGAGTTATGGCTGCGTGGCCTGGTGGGCCGGCCAGATGGCAGCGAAATTCTGCGTGCAGAGGCACAGGCGCCCGCCGCAGAAGCGGACGCGCTGGGGCAGGCTGTGGCCCAGGATTTGTTGGGTCAGGGTGCGGGCGAAATCCTCGCCGAGGTCTATGGCAACTGAGTTGCCCGCGGTGCTGGTGACGCGGCCATCCGGGCAGGGCGACAGCCTGAAGGGACGGCTGCGGCAATTGGGTTATCGGCCTCTACACCAGCCGATGCTGGAGCTCACAGCGCTGGAGGAAGTTTCTCCACAGCAGCGCCAGCTCCTGTTGGATCTGGACCTCTATGAGCACGTTATCTTTATCAGCGCCAATGCCGTGCGCTTTGGATTCTCCCTTATCGACGACTACTGGCCACAGCTGCCAGCGGGGCTTGGTTGGTACGCCATTGGCGGCATCACCGCTGGGCTACTGGCCGAGCGCGGCCTGGATGTTATAGAGCCAGGCGCCGAGATGAGCAGTGAAGGCTTGTTGGCGGTCGAATCCTTGCAGGATGTCGCGGGGGCCAGGGTGCTAATCGTAAAAGGTCAGGGCGGTCGCGATACCTTGCGCAGGGAGCTGGATGCGCGCGGTGCCAGAGTCGATGAATTGGCCTGTTATACCCGGCGCTGCCCAGTCCTGCCGGCGGGTGAGCTTGGCGAACTGTTAAGCCGAGAGCAGATTGAAACAGTGCTGATATCCAGCGGCGAAGGTCTGCAGAATATGCTGACATTGCTTAGCGAGGAAGAAAGCACTAAGTTTAGGGATATTCGCCTCGTTGTGCCGTCTCCCCGGGTGGAGAAGCAGGCGCGCGAGGCAGGTTTTACGCAGGTGAAAACAGCCGCTAACGCCTCAGATGAGGCCATGCTGGCTGCCCTGTAACAGCGCTAATCCGGAGAAAAGCGAGTGAGCGACGAAGAGCAAAAGCAGGTCGGTGAAGAAAAAGAAAAGCCGGCCGTCACCGAAGAGTCCAAGCCTGATCAGGGCAAGTCTGCCGAGTCGCCGCCACGATCGGGGAGCCCCCTGGTGGATAAGGGGTCGAGCAAAACCGACGCGCCGGTAGCTCCAGTTGCGCCTTCTACAACATCTTCTGCCACACCGCGCAAGGGTTCATCCTTTATCGCCTGGCTGGCCTTGCTGCTGGTGTTGATTCTCGGTGCCGCCGCCGCCTGGACGGTGCAGCAGGGCATGCAGCGAGAAGCGGCGCTGCAACAGCGCATGGATGCAATGAGCGAGGAACTGGCCGGTGAAGATATCGATCTGGATGGCTTCGAGCGCAAGCTGCGCCAGCAGATTGATCGGGGTATGGAAGCATCGAGCGCCGCGATTACCCAGCAGAACGCCGAACTGGCTGAGCTACGCGGCCAGATCCGCGATCAGCAGGAGCGCCTCGCCAGTTTCAGTGCCAACGACCATGAAGCCTGGCTGCGGGCAGAGGCGCAATATTTGCTGCGTCTGGCTAACCAGCGCCTGATTATGGCGCGCGACGTGGTCTCTGCGCAGGCTCTGCTTGGCAGCGCCGACAGTATTCTCGAAGAATTGGGTGACCCCTCGCTGTATGAGGTGCGAGCGGCTGTCGCCTCTGAGCAGGCAGCCCTGCGAGCGGTGCCCAAGGTGGATGTGGAGGGTATCTACCTCAGCCTCTCGGCGCTGATCGAGCAGGCCGACGCCCTGGTGATATTCCAGATGCTGGAGCCGGAAGCACAGCCTGAGCAGGCGCCCGCTGACGACTGGCAGAACCGACTGGAGCGTGGCTATGAAGAAGCAACCCAGAAACTCTCGGACTACATTGTTATTCGCCGTCGTGACGTGCCCATGCGCGCCCTGATGGACCCCCAGTGGGAGGGCTTGGTTCGCCAGAATCTCAGGATGTTGCTGGAGCAGGCGCAGGTAGCTCTGCTGTCGGGTAACCAGACGCTGTACACCGAGAGCCTGCAGCGCTCGCTGCACTGGGTCGAGCAGTTTTCCGACTCTGATGAAGTAGGCGCTAGCGCCATGGCGCGGGAAATTCGCCAGCTGGAACGGCGCACCGTGCAGGTGATTATGCCGGACCTGACTCGCTCACTGAAGGCTCTGGATAAAGCGATGAAAACGGCAATACAGCAAGGGGGCTTGGAGTAAGTCATGCGCAAGCTCTTCCTGTTGGCGTTGATAGCGCTTTTGCTCGGTGTTGGCATTGTTGCCGTTATCGAGACCGACCCGGGATACGTCCTGGTGGCCTACGGCAACTACACCGTGGAGACGAGTCTCTGGGTAGGCTTGCTGATCCTGGCCCTCTTTACGCTGGTAATCTATCTCATTGTGCGCCTGTTTCGCCGCCTGGTTGGCGGACAGAACTCACTGTCGACCTGGCTGGGCGGGCGCCGCTCGCGTGCATCTTCCCGGTTTACCACCAAGGGTATGATCAGTTATATCGAGGGCAACTGGCAGCGAGCTCGACGGCAGCTGCTGCGCGGAGCGAAAAATAGTGAAGCGCCACTGATCAACTACCTGATGGCGGCCCGGGCGAGCTATCGTCTGAATGAGCCGGATCAGATGCGCGAGTATCTGGGGGCGGCGGAAGAGGCTGAAGCCGAAGCCGGTATCGCGGTTGAGCTGACCCAGGCTGAGATGAAGCTGGACGCCGGTCAATACGAGCAGGCTCTGGCGACTCTGGTGCGTGCACGACGCAACGCCAGCCGTCATCCCTATGTGCTCGACCTTCTCCATCGCGCCTACTTTGGCCTGAAAGATTGGGGCCAGTTGGCCGAACTGCTGCCGGAACTGCGCAAGTACAAAGTGCTGGACGATACCGCTGTCACTGCGCTGGAGCGCCAGGTCTACAGCGAGCTGCTGAAAGTCAGCGCCAACGGAGAGAACGGTGGCGACCAGCTGCGTCAGCTGTGGCAAAAGATGCCGGCACCACTCAAGCAGGATGCGGAAATACTCGACGGTTATGTATCAGTGCTGGTGAGCGGTGGGCACACCGCTGCGGCGGAGAAGGTCATTGTGCGTGCGCTGAAGCAGCAGTGGGATTCCTCACTGGTGCGTCACTATGGTTACATAAATAGCGAGCAGCCCGCTCGGCAACTGACACAAGCGGAGAGTTGGTTGGCGAGTTATCCCGAGGATGCGCAGCTCTTGCTCTGCCTGGGCAGGCTCAGCGCCCGAGATAAGCTCTGGGGTAAGGCCAGGGACTATTTTGAAAGCAGTTATCGGCTGGAGCGCACGCCGGAAGTCTGTGCAGAACTGGGCCGCCTGTTGCTAGCACTCGGTGAACCCAAAGTCGCCGCAGCGTACCACCGCGAAGGCCTGCAAATGAGCCAGAGTGACAATCTGCCTGACATACCGCTGCCAGAGGCCACTAGGCGTCAGGCCTGATCGAGCCAGGCCTGAGCGAAATGTTAGTCGGCGTATTTCTGGAAAACCAGTGACGCGTTAGTGCCGCCAAAACCGAAGCTATTGGACATCACCCGAACCAGATCGACGTTATCGCGGCGTTCGGTGGCGATGGGCAACCCTTCTGCTTCAGGGTCCAGGTTATCAATATTGGCGGACGCAGCGACAAAGCCGCGCTGCTGCATCAACAGACTGTAGATGGCTTCCTGCACGCCGGCCGCGCCTAGCGAGTGGCCAGAGAGCGATTTGGTAGAACCTACAATGGGAATGCTGTCGGCGTCCGCATAAGCTTCCTTAACCGCCTTGAGTTCCTGAATATCGCCTGCCGGCGTGGAAGTGCCGTGAGCGTTGATGTAATCCACGGGCCCTTCAACAGTGGATAGCGCCTGCTGCATGCAGCGAACTGCGCCTTCCCCGGAGGGAGCTACCATGTCGTAGCCGTCGGAGGTGGCGCCGTAACCCACCAGCTCGGCGTAAATCTTCGCGCCGCGCGCCAGGGCGTGTTCCAGTTCTTCCAGTACCAGCATGCCGCCACCACCAGCAATCACGAAGCCATCGCGATCGGCATCATAGGCACGGGACGCCTTTGCCGGCGTGTCGTTGTACTTGGTCGAAAGTGCGCCCATCGCGTCAAACAGGCTGCTCTGGGTCCAGTGCAGCTCCTCGCCGCCGCCGGCAAAGACAATGTCTTGCTTGTTCAGCTGGATCTGCTCCATTGCGTTACCGATACAGTGGGCACTGGTAGAGCATGCGGAGGAGATGGAATAGTTTACGCCCTTGATTTTGAACGGCGTTGCCAGGCAGGCGGATACCGTGCTGCCCATGGTCTGGGTAACGCGATAGGGGCCGACACGACGCAGACCGCGCTCGCGCAGGATATCTGCCGCCTCGGTCTGGCTGGAGGCAGAGGCGCCACCTGAGCCTGCAATAATGCCAGTGCGGACATTGGAGACATGCTGCTCCTCCAGGCCGGCGTCTTCGATGGCCTGTTGCATGGCAATGAAGGAATAGGCGGCGGCATCGCCCATAAAGCGAAGTTGCTTGCGGTCGATCAGTTCCTTGAAATCGATCTCGGGTGTACCGGCCACATGTGAGCGCATGCCCATGTCAATGTGTTCCTGGCGGGTACTAATGCCTGACTTGCCCTCATACAGCGCTTGCGCGACTGTCTCGGCATCATTGCCCAGGCAGGAAACGATTCCCAGGCCGGTGACTACTACGCGTCTGCTCATCGGTTCAGAAAGACTCCGTGGATTGGAACAGGCCGACCCGCAGGTCGGAGGCTGTATAAATTTCGCGTCCATCGACGGACACACTGCCGTCGGCAATGCCCATTACGAGTTTGCGCTCGATGACACGCTTCATATTGATGTTATAGACCACTTTCTTAGCGCTGGGGAGAATCTGGCCTGTGAACTTCACCTCGCCGCAGCCCAGTGCACGGCCGCGACCGGGGTTTCCGCGCCAGCCGAGAAAGAAGCCTACCAGTTGCCACATGGCGTCCAGCCCCAAGCAGCCAGGCATCACCGGGTCTGAGGGGAAGTGGCAGTCGAAAAACCAGAGGTCGGGGTGGATGTCCAGTTCGGCGACAATCTCGCCCTTGCCGTGCTCGCCGCCCTCAGAGCTGATGTTGGCGATGCGGTCTAGCATGAGCATATTGTCCACGGGCAGGCGGGCATTGCCCTCGCCGAAGAGTTCGCCGTGGCCGCAAGCAATCAGTTCTTCCTTGGTATACGCGCTTTTTCCTGTCATTTTCTTTCCAGATAATTAGGTCAGTAGCCCTTAGGGAGCGATGAAGCGTGCCCATTCTAATAGTTGCAGGGCACAAGTCCAGCGCGGCTGTTGCGGGCAGTAGCCTATAGGAGCACCTTTGGTTAAGATGAATCATTGTTTTTCCCGCCAGATAGCACTTAAGCTTACAAAGATAGGCCTGAATCTTCGTCTGATACTCAAGGACTAAAATGTTGACACCTGTTCTCCTCTCAGGTGGCGTGGGCAGCCGTTTATGGCCCGTGTCGCGAGAGGCTCATCCCAAACAATTCCAGCCGCTGGCTGGAGAACTTTCGATGCTCCAGGAAACCCTGAGGCGCACTTCCGGTATTGAGGAGTCCGCTCCGCTGGTTGTGTGTAACGAGGAGCACCGCTTCATGGTGGCCGAGCAACTGCGCCAGGTTGAGCTCAAGGCCAGCGCCCTGATCCTCGAACCTGCCGGCCGCAACACCGCGCCTGCGGTAGCTCTCGCTGCATTACAGGCGCAGCAGGACGACCCGGAGGCCCTGCTTCTGGTGCTGCCCGCAGATCACGTTATTCAGGATGTGGCGGCCTTTACCGAGGCGGTGTCCAGAGCGATCCCGCTGGCCCAGCAGGGCCGGCTCGTGACGTTCGGTGTTGTGCCCGTCAGCCCTGAGACGGGCTACGGTTATATCAAGTGCGGCGCGGCACTGGGTGACGAGCAGTACGATCTCGAGCGTTTTGTTGAAAAGCCCGACCTGGATACTGCCCAGGCCTATGTCGAGAGCGGCAATTTTTTGTGGAACAGCGGGATGTTCCTGCTACGCGCCGATAGCTATCTCACCGAACTGGGCCGGCACCATGCCGAGATGTTGTCAGCGTGTGAAGCAGCCATGGCGGGTGCTCAGGCAGATATGGATTTTGTGCGCCCTGACGCGGTCGCGTTTGATGCCTGCCCAAGCGACAGTATCGACTACGCAGTGATGGAAAAAACGGAACTCGGCGCTGTGGTCTCGCTCGATTGTGGCTGGAGTGATGTTGGTGCCTGGTCTGCTCTGTGGGACGTGCATCCCCGCGATGACCGGGGCAATGTTGTAAAGGGTGACGTTATCCTCGACAACTGCGACAACAGTTATTTCCGCAGCGAATCGCGGCTGCTCGCCGCCACCGGTGTAGATAACCTGGTGGTGGTTGAAACCGCTGACGCTGTGCTCGTTGCTGAGCGGGATAAAGTTCAGGACGTTAAGAATATCGTGGCCATGCTCAAGGCTGCCGACCGCCCCGAGCACAGCCTGCACAGCTGCGTATACCGCCCCTGGGGCTGCTACGAGAGCCTGATTGTTGCCGATCGCTTTCAGGTTAAGCGCATTACTGTAAATCCCGGGGAGCGACTGTCCTTGCAGCTTCACCATCATCGCGCGGAGCATTGGATTGTTGTGAGCGGCACGGCGGAAGTTACCTGTGAAGACAAGGTCTTCATGCTGGGGGAGGATGAATCTACCTACATTCCCCTGGGCCACAAGCATCGCTTGGCCAACCCGGGGCGCATTCCACTGGAATTGATAGAGGTGCAGTCCGGATCCTATCTGGGCGAGGACGACATCATCCGATTTGACGACCAATACGGCCGCAGTAAGTAGGCCGGTACAAGGAGAGTACTCATGATTAAGAAATGTCTTTTCCCCGTGGCGGGATACGGCACTCGCTTCCTGCCTGCGACCAAGAGCATGCCGAAGGAAATGCTGCCCATCGTGAACAAGCCGCTGGTGCAATATGGGGTTGAGGAGGCTATAGAAGCAGGTATGACCACCTGTGCATTCGTGACGGGCCGCGGCAAGCGATCCATCGCCGATCACTTTGATATCAGCTACGAACTCGAGCACCAGATTTCCGGCACCGGCAAGGAGGCCTATCTCGATAGTATCCGCGGTGTGCTGGAAGAAGGCGTGTTCACTATGGTGCGTCAGCGTGAAATGAAAGGCCTGGGGCACGCGATTCTCACCGGTCGTTCGCTGATTGGTAACGAGCCTTTCGGCGTGCTTCTGTCGGACGACCTCTGCCTCAATGCTGAGGGTGCGAGTGTCTTGGCCCAGATGGCCGAGCTGTACAACCAGTTTCGCTGCTCTATTGTCGCCATTCAGGAAGTCCCCATGGAGGAGGTCCACAAGTACGGTGTGATCAAGGGTGAGAGCCTGAAAGATGGCATCTATCGTGTCGATGATATGGTTGAGAAACCCTCTCAGGAGGACGCTCCTTCCAATTTGGCCATCATTGGCCGCTACATCCTGACCCCGGATATCTTCGAAATTATTGAAGAGACCGAGCCGGGTGCCAATGGCGAGATACAACTTACGGATGCACTCCAGACCCAGGCCAAGCGCGGTTGCGTTATGGCTTACAAGTTTGAAGGCAAACGTTTCGACTGTGGCTCAGTGCCTGGTTTTGTCGAGGCGACCAACCACGTGTATGAAAATTATTACGGTAAAGACTGAGGCTGGCACTGTGAGTGAGATAACCTGTTTCAAGGCCTATGATGTACGCGGGCGCGTTCCCGATCAGTTAAATGAAGATATCGCCCGTCGCATAGGCCGCGCCTATGCGGAGGTCATCAAGCCGAAGAAAGTAGTAGTCGGTCACGATATTCGTCTCTCCAGTGAATCCATCAAGGCTGCCCTCAGTGAGGGTTTGATGGAGCAGGGAGTCGATGTCTACGACATCGGTATGTGTGGTACCGAAGAAATCTATTTCGCGACCTCCCATGCCAATATGGACGGTGGCATTGTAGTGACGGCCAGTCACAACCCCAAGGATTACAACGGCATCAAGTTCGTGCGCGAAGAATCCAAGCCGATTTCTGCGGATAGTGGTCTCGGAGAGATCAGGGCCCTGGCAGAGCGAAACACTTTCAGCCCAGCGGCCGAGCGTGGCCAGATGAAAGCACTGGACACCGCTGCTGCTTACATTGAGCATCTCCTGTCCTACGTTGACGTTAGCAAGCTCAAGCCGCTGAAGATCGTGGTCGACGCTGGCAACGGTGGCGCAGGCCGAGTCGTTGACTTGCTGGAACCGCATCTCCCTTTCGAATTTATCAAGTTGCACCACGAACCCGATGGTCATTTCCCTAACGGCATTCCCAACCCCCTGCTGCCGGAGAACCGCGCGGCCACGATAGAAGCCGTGCGAGCGCACAATGCCGATCTGGGTATAGGCTGGGACGGTGATTTCGACCGCTGCTTCTTCTACGATGAGAATGCGGAATTCATCGAGGGCTACTATGTGGTTGGCCTGCTGGCAGAGGCGTTTCTCAAGCTGGAGCCCGGCGCCAAGATCGTCCACGACCCGCGCCTCACCTGGAACACCATCGATCAGGTCGAAGCCTCGGGCGGCCAGCCCGTGCTCACCAAATGTGGCCACGCTTTCATCAAGGAGCGCATGCGCTCTGAGAATGCCGCTTACGGCGGCGAGATGAGTGCCCATCACTATTTTCGCGACTTTGCCTACTGCGACAGCGGCATGATTCCCTGGCTGCTGGTGGCCGACCTGATCATCGCCTCCGGCAAACCACTGAGCGCCATGGTGGCAGAGCGTATGGCGGCATATCCTTGTTCCGGTGAGATCAACCGCTCAGTCGATGACGCTGGAGCGGTGCTGGCGAAAGCCGAAGCGGCCTATGCCGACCAGGGCGAAATCGATCACACCGACGGTGTGAGCGTTGATTGTGGTAGCTGGCGATTTAATCTGCGGATGTCCAATACCGAGCCGGTTGTCAGGCTCAATGTGGAGTCCAAGGGTGATGCTTCCTTGATGGAAGCGAAGACGGCAGAGCTGTTGGCTTTGATCGAGAGTTAGACCACTCAAAGTAGCACTGGAAAAGAGGATCAGGAACGGTTTGAGCCGCGCCTGATCCGCTTGACAAATATGACGCTACTCCTGAGCTAGCGCCCATTCGCGAATGAGCCGATCCGTGGCCGGATCGGTAGCGCTATCGGTATCCTCCCCCGACATAATGCCGAGAATCTGCACGCCAATTTCCTTGCCCAGTTCCACGCCCCACTGATCGAACGGGTTGATACCCCACATAACGCCACTGCAGTATGTGCGGTGCTCGTAGAGGGCGATCAGTGCGCCGAGGGTGGCAGGCGTGAGCGCCTGCATGGTGATAACACTGTTGGGCCGGTTGCCCGGCATTGCCAGGTGAGGGGCCAGTTCCTCGGCTCTGGCTTCATCCACACCCCGGTTTAGCAGAGACGCGTGAGCGTCTTCCAGAGTGCGGCCAACCAGCATTGTCCGGCTCTGGGCCAGGCAGTTGGCCACCAGGCGGCGGTGTTGCTCCGTCATGCCGGTGTGCGTGGTGAGCGGCAGGATGAAGTCGGTGGGGCAGAGTTCGGTGCCCTGGTGGAGGAGTTGGTGGAAGGAGTGTTGGCCCATGGTGCCGGCGGAGCCCCACAGGACCGGGCCGGTGGCGTAGTCTACTGGCTGGCCCGATTTGCCAACCCCCTTGCCATTGCTCTCCATGGTCAGTTGCTGCAGGAAATCCGGGAAACGCTGCAGCGCATTGTCGTAGGGTAGAATGACGTGATTTCCGGCGCCGAAAAAGTTGCAGTACCACACTTCCAGCAGGCTCAGCAGTACTGGCATGTTCTGTTCCAGCGGGGCCTCGGCAAAGTGTTGATCCATGGCCGCGCCACCGGCCAGGAACTGCTCGAAATTGTCCCAGCCCACTGCGATAGCGCAGGACAGGCCCACAGCTGACCACACGGAGTAGCGGCCACCCACCCAGTCCCACATCGGCAGGCAGTTTGCGGCGTCGATGCCGAATTCGGTGGCTGCTTCCAGGTTGGTAGTGATGGCCAGAAAATGTTTGGCCAGGTCGGCTTCGGTGGCGCCGGCATTGAGCATCCATTCCCTTGCGACCAGGCTGTTGGTCAGCGTCTCTTCAGTGCGGAAGGACTTGGAGCAGACAATAAACAGTGTGGTTTCCGGGTTCAGTCCCAGTAGCGTGTCCTGTATATCCGCCGGGTCGACGTTGGCGACATAGTGGCAGGCAACGCTACCTTGAAAAGGGCGTAGCGCCTCGGTCACCAGGCGTGGCCCGAGATCAGAGCCGCCGATGCCGATGTTGACCACGTCAGTGATGACGGCATCACTGAAGCCGAGGTGCTTGCCAGTGTTCAGGCGGTCGGCCCATTCGCGCATTCTGGCGCGGCTGCTTTCTACTTCCGCCAGTTTGTCTTCCAGTCCGGGTGCGTTGGTGGCGCGCAGCAGGCTGTGCAGGGCGGGGCGGCCCTCCGTGTTGTTGACTTCGGTGCCGCTGAGCAGTGCGGTCGCTGCCTTATCCAGCTTGGCATCCCGAGCGAGCGCCATAAGTGCAGCCAGTGCTTCACGATCCAGCAATTGCTTGCTGTAGTCGAGTTTGAGGCCGGCGGCCTCCAGGGTGAAATCCTCAGCTCGCGCGGGGTCGTCTTCAAACAGGGCCGGGACCGAGCTTTCGCTCATTGCCAGGGCCATATCAGAAAGTGTCCCGAAACCGTGAAGTTGGGAGAGAAGAGAAGTAGCAGCCATTGCCGTCGTCCTTGTAGTTTATGCGGCGGTGGGGTTTGGCAGCTTTGTGATTTTAGGAATGCTGCAGAGTGGCGCCCCATTGTTGAAGCGCCGTTAGTTCGGTTGAGTATAGAAACAGCCGCCTGACGGCGCAATCGCTAATCAGTGGTCGCGATCAATTGAAAGCGCCGTGACCGCCTCCAGAGCGCTGCGGGCGGGGCTGGCGTCCAGGCCTTCGAGGTTGGCCAGTGCCAGGTCGTGGTAGTGCTGCGCTTGTGCCCGAGTATAGGCCAGGGCGCCGCTGCGCTGCACTGCAGCCAGTACTTGATCGATATCCTCGGCGGTTTTCTCCACGATAGCCTTGCGCACAAGCGCCTGCTCGTCGGCTGTGCCGTTGGCCAGAGTGTAAATCAGGGGTAGCGTCGGTTTGCCTTCGGTGAGGTCGTCGCCGACGTTTTTGCCCATTGTGGCTGGATCGCCCTCGTAGTCGAGTACGTCATCGATCATCTGGAACGCGATGCCGAGATTGAGGCCAAAGTCGTGCATGGCCTGACTTCGGGCTTCATCGCAACCGCTTAATACCGCGGCTCCGCGGCAGCCTGCCGCGAACAGGATGGCTGTTTTGCGGGTGATAACGTCCAGATATTCCTGCTCTGTGGTCTCGGCATTGCCGGCGCGCACCAATTGCAGCACTTCGCCTTCGGCAATGGTATTGGTGGTGTCGGCCATGTGGCGCAGAATATCCATATCTGCCAACTGCACCATCAGCTGAAAGGCGCGGGTGTACAGAAAGTCGCCCACCAGCACCGAGGGCGCGTTGCCAAACTCCGCGTTTGCAGTGGGGCGGCCGCGGCGCAGGCTGGAGATGTCGACCACGTCGTCGTGCAGCAGCGTTGCCGTGTGGATGAATTCGATCACTGCGGCGAACTTGATGTGGGTTGGCCCGCACTTGCCAAGGGCGGCTGCGCTGAGCAGTACCAGGAGCGGACGCAGGCGTTTGCCGCCGGCGTCAACAATGTAGTGGCCGATGTTTTCGACCATATCAACGTCAGAATGGAGCTGGTCGACAATCAGTTCGTTGACCTGCTCGAATTCGGAGGCCACGGTGGCGCGTATGTTGTGCATATAGAAGAGGGAGCAAGAAAGTGCCCCGCATGCTATGGCCAGCCCTACCCCCTGTCAAGCGCGCCCGGCCCCCTGTCCGTGGCCTGCGCAAGTTATTGTTTTTAGCGAACAATTAACGCTTGCGAGGGTCGAGGTATTTCAGTAAAATCGCCGCCCTCTGACCCCTGCTGCGCCCGTCGCGGCAGTGGCGGAAGAATCAATCAACTGTTTGTGCCTGGCTCTGCCCCCTTGATTTATAAGGGTTTTTTGAGAATGCGAGCAGGCTAATTAAACGGAGTACAACATGTACGCAGTAATCGAAGCCGGTGGTAAGCAACACCGCGTAGTTGAGGGCGAGACCCTCAAGCTGGAAAAAATTGAAGCCGCTACTGGTGAGACCGTCGAGTTTGACAAGGTCCTGCTGGCAGGCGCCGGTGAAGAAGTAAAGATTGGCACCCCCGTTGTTGACGGCGCCAAAGTCACCGCAGAAGTGGTTGCCCATGGCCGCCACAAGAAAGTCAAAATTGTTAAGTTCAACCGTCGTAAGCACCATCGGAAAGAAACTGGCCATCGCCAGTGGTTTACCGAAGTGAAGATCACTGGAATTTCGGCGTAAACAGGAGGGTTTGAAGAATGGCTCATAAAAAAGCTGGTGGTAGTACCCGTAACGGACGCGATTCCGAGAGTAAACGCCTTGGCGTCAAGCGCTACGGCGGTCAGGAAGTTCTGGCAGGCAATATCCTCGTTCGTCAGCGCGGAACCAAGTTCCACGCAGGTGACAACGTAGGCATGGGCAAAGACCACACTCTGTTCGCCCTCGCCGGCGGCAAGGTAGAGTTTGTTACCCGCGGTCCAAAGAACCGCAAGTTCGTTCAGGTGGTGGGCGCCTGATCGCACTGACAGCGATTCGTATCGAAAAGCCTCGTCCATAACGGACGGGGCTTTTTTTATGTCTTTGGATGCACCGGGCGTGGTTGGGAATCATCTCCTACTATGAGGTAGAGTCTGCGGTATCTCTAACAGGTAGATAAAGTTATGAAATTTGTAGATGAGGCAAGTATCACCGTACACGCCGGTAAGGGTGGCAACGGTGCCCTCAGTTTTCGTCGCGAGAAATATGTCGCCAGAGGCGGCCCGGACGGCGGTGACGGTGGCGATGGCGGCAGCGTCATCCTGGAGGGCGACAACAACCTCAATACCATGGTCGACTACCGGTTTGTGCGCACCTACAAAGCAGAGAGTGGCGAGGGCGGCAAAGGCCGCAATTGCACCGGCCCAGGCGGCGACGACTTGATCCTCAAGGTGCCGGTAGGAACGACCGTGCTCGACGAGGACACCGGTGAAATCCTCGGCGACATCCAGGCGGATGGAGAGCAGCTGAAAGTAGCCCAGGGCGGTTACCATGGGCTGGGCAATACTCGCTTTAAATCCAGTACTAACCGCGCTCCGCGCCAGACAACTCCGGGCAGTGACGGCGAGGTTCGTTCGCTCAAGCTCGAGCTGAAAGTGTTGGCTGATGTCGGATTGCTGGGGCTGCCCAATGCGGGCAAGTCGACTTTTATTCGCGCTGTGTCTTCGGCCAAGCCCAAGGTTGCCGACTACCCCTTCACCACGCTGGTTCCCAATCTCGGTGTCGTGAAAGTAGAGGCTCACCGCAGTTTTGTGGTGGCCGATATCCCGGGTCTTATCGAAGGTGCGTCCGAAGGGGCGGGCCTCGGTATTCGTTTCCTCAAGCACCTCACCCGAAATCGTATTCTGTTGCACATTGTGGATATGGCGCCCTATGACGGCGTCGAGCCAGCCGATGCTGCCGTAGCGATTGCTGCCGAGTTGGGCCGCTTCAGCCCCACGCTGGCAGAGCGGGAGCGCTGGTTGGTGCTGAACAAGACCGATCTGGTAGACGCTGACACCTTCGCCGAGCGCAAGGCGGCAGTGCTGCAGGCGCTCGACTGGCAGGGTCCGGTTTACGAGATATCTGCCATTAAAGGTGAAGGCACGGACAGGCTGTGCGGTGACCTCATGGTCTACCTGGAAGAGTTGCGCGAGCGCGAGGCGGCCGACCCGGAGTTGGCTCAGGCAGATGTAGAGCTGCAGCATCAGATGCAGGACGAAGCGCGCCAGCGAATCGCCGAGCTGCGCACCCAGCGCCGTCGTGACCCGGATGCCGACACCGAAGATGACGACGATTGGGATGAAGACGAATACGACGTGGATGTAGAGTACGTGCCCTGAATGACTAAGCGAGCTGAAATTGCCGCCGGCAAACGCTGGGTGGTCAAAGTTGGCAGTGCACTGCTGACGGATGATGGGCGCGGCCTGGACCAGAAGATGATCAGCACGCTGGTTGAACAGCTCGCGCGGCTGCGTGCCCGTGGCTGTGAAGTGGTGCTGGTGTCCAGTGGCGCGGTTGCGGCAGGCGTTGTGCGCCTCGGGATGAGCGCCCGGCCGCACCTGTTACACGAACTGCAGGCAGCGGCAGCGGCGGGGCAGTCGGTGCTGGTGCAGGCTTATGAAAATGCCTTCGCCGCTCACAATCTTATTTCCGCCCAGGTGTTGCTGGGCCACGACGATATTATTGCCCGTGACCGCTATCTCAATGCCAGAGGCACGCTGAATACGCTATTGGGCCTGGGGGTGGTGCCGGTCGTAAATGAAAATGACACGGTGGTGACTGATGAAATTCGCTTCGGTGACAACGACACGCTAGGTGCTCTTGTAGCAAATCTGATCGATGCGGATGCGCTGCTCCTGCTCACCGATCAACAGGGTCTGTATCGCGAAGATCCGCGCCAGAATCCTGACGCCGAACTCGTCCAGAGCAGTGAAGTAAACGCGCCCGAGCTGGACGCTATGGCGGGTGAGGGCGGTGCCCTGGGTCGTGGCGGCATGGTGACCAAGCTGCGGGCAGCTCGTGTGGCAGCCCGTTCTGGCAGCGAGACCGTTATTGCCGGAGGGCGAGTGGACGATGTCATCGCACGGGTAACCGCGGGCGAGAACATTGGCACCTGGCTGCGCACCGGCAAGCAGCCACAGAATGCGCGTAAGCAATGGTTGGCTTCCATGGTCCAGATACGCGGGAGTCTCGAGTTGGATGACGGCGCCGTGCGGGTGCTGCGCGACTCGGGCCGCAGCTTGCTGGCCGTCGGGGTCCGCGGTGTTCATGGCGAGTTTCAGCGTGGCGACATGGTGTCATGCCGAGATAGCGAGGGCCGGGAAGTTGCCCGTGGGCTGGTGAACTACAGCGCAGCCGAAACCCGCCGGATCATGGGTTCAGCATCCAGTGAAATAGAAGGTATTCTCGGTTATGTCGGTGACGAAGAGCTGGTTCATCGCGATAACCTGGTTATCGCCTGATCCGATTGGCTGCCTAGCCGTCCGCCAGCATGCCCCAGTCAGATACCGGGTTCAGTGAGAGTCTCACGTTGTCGATCAGGCGGGTATTGCCCAGGCGGGCCGCCGCCAGAATGGCGATCTCTTCGCTGTTTTCAGTCACCGCTCGCAGCGTGCGGGCGTCACGAATCGCGAAGTAATCCGGTTCGAACCCGGCCTGCAACAACTTCATGCGGGCGTGAGATTCCAGCTGTAGGAAATTGTCGAACCCGCAGGCGATCGCCTCGCGGCAATTATTCAGTGTTTCGTGCAGGAGGGGAGCGATCTCGCGCTCCTCGGCATTGAGGTAGCCGTTGCGCGAACTCATGGCCAGGCCGTCTTCATCGCGGCGGGTGCGCACGCCAATGACTTTGACCGGCATGCACAGATCGCGCACCATTTTGCGCACGATCGATAGTTGCTGGAAATCTTTCTCGCCAAACGCGGCCACGTCAGGCTGGACGATATTGAACAGTTTGTTGACGACCGTGGTGACCCCATCGAAGTGACCGGGGCGGCTGCTACCACAGAGCGTGTCACCGAGATCGGGTACCTGTACCGCAGTTTGGGCGGCCATGCCTTCGGGGTAAATATCTTCGGCACCGGGTGCATAGAGTGCGTCTACGCCTTCGCTAAACAGCTTTTCCTTGTCTGCGGCCATGGTGCGGGGGTAGGCATCGAGGTCTTCGTTGGCGCCGAACTGGAGCGGGTTGACAAAAATACTGACAACGACGATATCGCAGAGGGTATGCGCCTTGCGCACGAGATCGAGATGACCTTCATGCAAGTTGCCCATGGTGGGCACGAAGGCAATCGAAAGGCCCTCGAGGCGGAACTTGCCCAGGGCGGCCTGCAACTGTGCGGCGTTGTTGTAAGTTCGCATATCTACCCCTTTCCCACGCGGTGGGTGGTGACGCTAAACCAGCAAATGACACTCGTTGGATCCCTGAATGACCGTGCGGCTTTTCAGGGCAGGCAAGTATGCCCCATGCCCCAGAGTCGGGCAATGGGGATTTATGAAAAATTCACGCTGTTTGTTACCTTAGGAAGCGGTGTTTCGTAACAAATGGGAATATCTTCTACAAATCAATGGCTTGCGTGAAGAGAGGGGGTTGCACCAATGTGGTGCAACAAGAGGTTCCAAACTAGCGGTAACTGTGCTCTTCGCGGGGGTAGGTGCCGGCCTTGACGGCTTCCACAAAAGCCTTGAGTGCACTCTGGATAGTCGCCTGGCCGTCCATGAAATTTTCCACGAAACGGGCGGTGTGTTCAGACAGTCCGAGTAAGTCGTGCATAACCAGAACCTGGGCGTCTGTGCCCGCACCTGCGCCGATCCCGATGACGGGAATGTCGAGTTTGGCGCTGATGTCCGTGGCCAGGTGTGAGGGGATACATTCCAGTACCAGCAGGCTGGCGCCGGCGTCCTGAATTTCAACGGCATCGGCGAGAATCGACTTTGCTTCCTTCGGGGTGCGCCCCTGCACCTTGAAACCACCGAACTGGTTGACTGATTGCGGGGTAAGACCGAGGTGTGCGCACACGGGAATGCCGCGTTCAACCAGCATACTGATGCTGTCGGACAGCCAGGTGCCACCTTCCATCTTGACCATTTGGGCGCCAGCCTGCATCAGGGCAGTGGCGTTGGCCATGGTCTGTTCGGCTGTGGTGTAGCTCATGAACGGCATGTCGGCGATGACCAGGGAGTCTGGCTGGGCCCGGCACACACATTCAGTGTGGTAGGCCATATCGTCGACCGTGACCGGAATCGTACTGTCGTGACCCTGCAGGACCATGCCCAGGGAGTCGCCGACGAGGATAGTTTCGGCACCCGCCTCGCTCACAAGGCGAGCGAAGGTGGCGTCATAGGCAGTGATGCAGACAAACTTTTCGCCAGCTGCCTTCATCTTGTCCAGGGTGCTGGTGGTTACCTTGGCCATGGCGGTCGCGCTCTATCCAAAAAAAGTCGGGTTGAAATAGTGGCGGCCGCTGCGAATGTCCAGCAAGTAGTCCACCAGGTGTTCGTAGTCCCTGTTGCCGCTGGCCAGATCAATTTCACTGGCGTTGACGATCAGCAGAGGGGCGCCATCGTAATATAGAAAGAACTCACTGTACACTTCGTTCAGGCGCTCCAAATAGTCCCTGTCTATGGCCTGCTCCGAGGCGATTCCGCGCTGATCGATGCGCGACTGAAGGACGTCTGTAGAGGCTTGTAGATAGATCACCAGATCGGGTCGTGGGGCATCGATGGTGAGCTGTTGATAGACCTTTTCGTAAAGCTGGAATTCTTCCCGGTCGAGATTGATACGTGCGAACAGTGGATCTTTTTCTATCAGGAAATCGGCCACGCGCACGGGTTCAAAGATGTCTGCCTGACGCAGGTCCTGAATTTTCTGTGCGCGCTGGAACAGAAAGAACAGTTGGGTCGCGAGCGCGGCTTGTTGGCGGTTGCGGTAGAACTTGTCGAGGAATGGGTTCTGTTCCGCTTCCTCGAGCAGAGTCTGGTAATTGAATGTCGTCGCGAGGCGCTTGGTCAGGGTCGTCTTACCGACTCCGATGGGGCCTTCCACGGCGATATAGGCGGGCGGTGTGCGTCCTTTCAGGTCGATCTTGATGGCCGGGTCTCCCAGTCAGGGCCTTGGTCGATGGGAGCGAGGTCCAGTTCAGTGCGAACCAGCTCACCTCTCGGGCAGCGGGTTACTAATGTATCAAGATCGCGGCCGTCCGGCAGCATCAAATTTTCCGACGCGATATCTGCCAGCGGCAGCAGGACGAAATCGCGCTCAGTCAACCGCGGGTGAGGCACGCGCAAACGCGGTTCATCGATGTCCCGATCACCATAGAGCAGGATGTCCAGGTCCAGCGTTCGCGCAGCCCAGCGGACCTCGCGTTCGCGCCCCTGCTGGTTTTCGATCGCCTGGAGGGCATCCAGCAACACTATTGGTGCCAGTGTTGTCTCAAGGCTGGCGGCGGCATTCAGGTAGTCGGGTTGGTCGCCGGGGCCCACCGCAGCGCTGCGGTAGGCGGGTGAGATCGCGACAAGGCGAGTTTGGGCCAGGTCGGCCAGGGCAATGGCTGCGCGGCGCAACTGCGTGAGTGGTTCAGCGAGATTGCTGCCCAGAGCGATATAGGCTCGAGTCATGTGCTCTTGTTATTGCGTCGCCTGCGCGGGCGCCGGCGGCGGCGTGGGCCGTCGCTTTCTGTTTGTTGTTGTCTGTCGCTGGGTGCGAGGTGTTGGAACTGGGTCCAGAATTCGCCCAGGCCATCAGTTTCCTCGCCCGCCTGCTCACGGAGCAGAAGAAAGTCGTAAGCCGCGCGGAAGCGGCGCTGCTCGACCAGGTCGGCGGCTTTCTTGCCCTGGCGTTTCTTCAGGCGCAGTTGAAATTCCCAGATCTCTCGCATGGGCTGGCTAAAGCGGCGCGGGATGGAGATGAATTGCACCGCCTCAGCAATTGTTTGTTGTGCGGCGTCATGCATGGCGGGGATGGGGGGTGTGCCCTGGGCCTCTAGTTGCGCGGCCAGCCGGCTGGCTACAGGCCAGAGCAGGGCGGCGAGCAAAAAGGCCGGCGTCACTGGCTTGTCTTCAGCAATGCGCTGGTCAGTGTTGGCCATCGCTGCGCGCATCAGGGCGAGGTAATGTTCGTCTTCCAGTAATAGTGCGCTGGTCTCGGGGAACAGGTACTTGAGCAGGTCGTGGCGCAACAGCTGCTCCAGGGTCGCGGCAGCGTATCCCGACAGAAACAGTTTGAGGAACTCGTCGAACAGGCGCGCCGAAGGTATTTCGCGCAGCAGGTGGGCGCACTCCGGTATGGCCTGTGCCGTAGCGTCATCGATGCCAAAGTCCAGCTTGGCGGCGAAGCGCACGACACGCAGCATTCTTACGGGGTCTTCGCGGAAACGAACATCTGGTTCGCCGATGATGCAGATCTGCCTGTTCTCGAGGTCCTCAAGCCCGTGTACATGGTCGTACACTTCGAAGGTGCCAGAGTCGTAGTAAAGGGCGTTGACTGTCAGGTCGCGGCGCACCGCGTCTTCTTCCAGGGTCCCGTATACGTTATCGCGCAGGAGTAGCCCGCTGGCGGACTGGCGTGAGTGATTGCCGCTGTTGGCGCGGGCGCTGTCCTCGCCGTTCTCATGATGACCGCGGAACGTCGTGACTTCGATGATCTCGCGGCCGAAGCGGACGTGCACAATTCGGAAGCGGCGGCCGATGATGCGTGAGTTGCGAAACAGTTGGTGGACTTCTTCCGGCGTGGCATCAGTGGCAATGTCAAAGTCTTTGGGGTGGCCTCCCAGCAAGAGGTCGCGCACGGCGCCTCCCACCAGGTAAGACTGGTGGCCAGCGCTGCGCAGACGCGACATAACCTTCAGCGCACTGTCACTGATGTTTTTGCGCGAAATACAATGTTGGTCCCGGGGGATTACGTTCAAGGAATGATCAGCCTGTGTCACGGGGCAATAGCAGGCGCGCAGTCTAACACAAACGTCTGGCGCTGAGCTTGGGCGGCGCGGTTTAGGGTAGTGGAATGAATAATGGGGAAAACAAAGTTTTCCCCATCCAGGTCTCACATCGAGAGTTATTATTATTTCTCAGGTGCTATTATTTTTATAGACACTTATCAAAACATAGTTTTGTTAAATGCCCTATTGCTCATAACTGTTAATAAGTTACAAACAGGGCAATGGCCTACATCATCGTTAGCCAAACCCTACCTGTGGGGAAATTATTGTTATGAAATTGAGGGGGAAGCAGTACTTCCCCATCCAGGTCCATAGTGAAGAGTATTATTTTTATTAGCGCATCTGTTATTTTTATTTGTGATGCGGGCGTAGAATAGCAGGTGTTGTGCCAATATTAGAAATATCTATAAAAAACAATGAGATAAGTGTTTTTAGCGATTGCTAGAATATGCTGAAATAGCAGTATTGTTACCATCCTACCCCGTGTTTCGTAACTGCGCGGGGGTAGGGTAACGTTACTTTCAGCCCTCGTTTGCGGTTTTTCGCCGCCTTGTCGTACCGCCGCCCTTGCTGCGGGGGATGCCAAAGCGCTGGCGCCGCTCCCACAGGCACTTGCGGCTGACACCGAGTTTCTGGGCCAGTTCGGTCTCGCTCATGGAGTCCTGGTGTTCCAGCACGAAACGCTGGAAGTAGTCTTCCAGGGAGAGGTCTTCCTGCGGCTCGCTGGCGGTACTTGTGCGCTGCATGGGTGTGGCTGCGATACCATCCTGGCCGCGGATGCGGTTAATGTTTACCAGCTCCAGATCAATGCCCAGGCTTTCATTGTCGATCTCAGTGCCACTGGTCAGGACCACAGCGCGCTCGATCGCGTGTTCCAGCTCGCGGACATTGCCGGGCCATTGGTAGGTAGTGATGGCCTGGATGGCCTTGGGCGCCAACTGCATTCCCTGGCGTCCCAGTTTATGGGACTGGGACTCCACCATCTTCTCGGCCAGGTGCAGGATGTCCTTGCCGCGTTCGCGCAGGGGCGGCAAAGACAGGCGCAGCACGTTGATACGGTAGTACAGATCCTGGCGGAATTGGCCCTCGGCGGAGAGTTGTTGCAGGTTCCTGTGGGTGGCGCAGATCAGGCGAACGTTGACCTTGCGCGAGTGAACTGACCCAATGCGACGGATCTCGCCTTCCTGAATAAAGCGCAGCAAGCGTGCCTGGGCTTCCATCGGCAGTTCGCCAATTTCGTCGAGGAACAGCGTGCCGCCGTCGGCGGCCTCGATCAGGCCCATACGGCTGGTATTGGCGCCGGTGAAGGCCCCTTTTTCGTAGCCGAACAGTTCTGATTCGATCAGGGTGTCAGGAATCGCCGCGCAGTTGACGGATATAAGCGTTTTCTCCGCCCTGCTGCTGCGCTGGTGAACACTGCGGGCAACTAACTCCTTGCCGGTGCCGGTTTCGCCGAGCACGAGAACGGTCGACTCGGTCGGCGCGAAACGGCCGATATGTTCAAACAGGTCCAGCATGGCGGGGCATTTGCCGACGATGCCGGCGCCGTTGCCAGCATCGAGCGCTTTGCGCTGGCTCTCTTTCTGCTGTTCTGCGCGGGCGGTCGGATGGTCGGCGATAATGCGTTCTACCGCGCTGAGCATGTCGGCGTGGTCGAAGGGCTTGGCGATGTAATCTACAGCGCCCATACGCATTGAATCTACGGCGGAGCGTAGGCTTGCGTAGCTGGTCATGATCAGGACAGGAACGTCGCCAGCCTTTTTGATCAGGTCGGTGCCCGGTGCCCCAGGTAGACGTAAGTCACTGATAATCAGGTCGAAATCCCCAAAGCTGAATTCGGCTTCCGCTTGTTGCACGGAGCCGGCCTCACTCACTTCATAGCTGCTGCGCTCGAGTAGACGACGCAGGGCAGTGCGAATGACGGTTTCGTCTTCAACAACGAGAATTTGCTGCATGGATTGTTACCTGTTGTGTACAACTGAAACAACATACTCCTAGACACGTTAACTTTCCAGTTTGGGGGTTGAAAGTGTAGACCCTCGTTACACTTCAAACTCAATACCGTAACTACTGGTAGCAAGTGTCAGGGTGAAGCGGGTGCCGGGGCGAGGTCCCTCCTGCAGTGGGCTGGTTAGCTGCACCGAGCCGCCCATGTCGTCCATGATGCTGTAGACCAGGGCCAGACCGAGGCCGGTACCCGATCCGGGATCTTTGGTCGTAAAAAACGGCTCAAACACCTGGTGTTGTAATTCCACTGGAATGCCGCTGCCATTGTCATCTACGTCGACGAGCACCACGTCGTCTTTGGGATAGGCCTGGATCTGCACATGTCCCCTATCATCACAGGCATCCCGGGCGTTGCCGATCAGGTTTACGAACACCTGTAGCAGGCGCTGGCTGTCACCGAGCACTACCAGTTCACGGTCGCAGTGATTGCTGTAAGTCACCAGTTGTGCGTCCCGATCCAGCGTCAGCAGATGAATGGCTTCGTCGATACAGTCCGCGAGATTGCAGGGTCCGAGCTCGATTGATTCACTATTGGAGCCGGCGTGGGAGAAGTTCACCAGGGACTCGACGATCTTGGTTACCCTGCCGGTTTGTTTAAGGATGTCCTGCGCAGTGAGGGCTATCTCTTCCGGGTCGTCGGCGTACTCCAGGTTTTGCGCCAGGCAGGCGATACCAGTGACGGGATTGCCGATCTCGTGTGCAACCCCGGCGGCCAGGCGGCCTATTGAAGCGAGGCGTTCGTTGTGTAACAGCTCCGCCTCGAGGAGTTCGTAGGCCGTGATATCTTCCACCAGAATGATGGTGTCGCCACCTGCCGCACCGGATTTATGCAGGCTGACCCAGCTGGGCTCGGCGGGATCCGTCGTCACGTCGGTTTTGAGCACTGCGTTGTCTTTGCTTTGTTGGAAGTCGGCCAGCAACTGCTGCCATGGGGCAGGCAGTGTGGAGAGGAGTGAGCCTTGTACCTCGCTCGCGGCGACACCGGTGATCGCTTCCATGGCGTCATTCCACATCAGCATCTCGCCGTCGGTACCCATGGAGCAAACGCCGATGGGGAGCTGTTCCAGGGTTTCTCTATAGCGGCGGCGCAGATTGTCGAGATCCGCGGCCAGGCCGGTAAACTGCACCTGGCCAGAATCCAGATTTCGTTCAATCAGGTTGATGTCCTCAGTGCCGCTATCGCGGAACGGGATGGCCCGCTCAATGATGCTGTGGGCAATCGCGGGGCCCAACAAGCCCGAAAGATTGGCTTCGATCCTGCGGCGGAGGCGACGCAGGGCATACGGCCGGCTCTCATCTGGCTGAAAGCGCAGCTCGTCGAGTGCGCGTTCAACTTCGCCTGCGGCGGCGGTATGGCCCAGTGCAGGGGCGAGTTGCTCGGCAAATTGTGCGGCGGAGGTGAGTGGCAGGATTTGTCGCGTCGGCCGCGAGAGCTCGTCCATCGAGCAGATCTCAGCGGCAATGCGCTCATCCGGTGTCGACTCGGAGGTCAGTGAAACCAATGCAAAGAGCGCCACGTTTACGCCTAGTGACAGCATGGTTGCCATGGCCCAAATACTCAACTGGTCTGCCGCGAGAGACGAAAACAGATAGCCCAGTAGCTGGGCCTGGCCCTGCGTAGCCGGCAGCATGATTAGCGTAAACCAGGTGGCCAGGCCGCCGGTGAGACCGGCGAGCAGGCCCCGGCGATTAGCGCGTGGCCAGTGGGGCGTGGCGATCACACCGGGTAAGAACTGGAGGGTACCGGCAAATGCGACCAGGGCCAGTGCCGTCAGGCTCTGGCTATCGGCCAGGGTGAAGTAGAACGCGTAGCCCGAGAGAATAAGGACAGCAATCAGAAGCCTGCGAATGTGCCGGAGCGGGCGGTAGATGTCGGTTTCTTCGGCGAGCCTCAATAGGCCAGATGGCAACACCAGGTGGTTGAGGCACATATTGGCGAGTGCGAGGGTGGTGACCACAATAGTGGCGCTGGCGGCGGACAGTGTGGCGACAAAAGCCATCACCGACACGAGAGGCGAGTTGAGGTGTTGGCCCACCGCGAGCCCCGAGTAAGCCATGGGCATGGGGTGTTCAAGCACCATACCTGCCCATGCCAGTGGCAGTATCGGCAGGCTCAGGAGCATCAGATAGAGAGGAATGCCCCAGGACGCGGCATGTAGGTGCTCGCTCTCGGCGTTCTCTGCAAACATCATGTGAAATATGTGGGGCATGCACACCGCCCCGGCGAAGAAAACCAGCAGTAGGGTATGGGCGTTCTCGAAGCTTAGCTGGGTGGTCAGTTGTTGCCTTACTGGCGGGTAGTCTCGCAGCCACTGGGCCATGTGTTCGGGCCCCTCGAATACCTGGTAGACCACGGCGATCATCAGGCCAATCAGGGCGGCGAGCTTGACCAGTGATTCGAAAGCCATCGCAGTCACAAGGCCTGTATTGCGCTTACGCGAAGAGGCGTGACCGGTGCCAAACAGGATCGCGAAGACAATGATCACCAGGCATACGACCAGCGCTACTGAGTCGTGGTGAACGTCGGAGTGAGTCTCTGAGATGTTGTGCCCGGAGAGGTAGTGGACACTGTCGCCGATGGCCTGAATCTGCAGGGCCAGCAGTGGCAGCAGGGCAATGCACATGGTGATCGTGATGGCTGCTCCGACGCGGGGGCTGCGGAAGCGAAAAGCCAGCATGTCGGCGAGCGACGCCAGCTGGTAGACCCTGGACAGGCGTAGCACCGGGATCAGTATCAGGGCGCCGAGCAGGAACACCAGGCCAATGCCGCAGTAGTAGAGTAAAAAGTTGTAGCCGTAGCGATAGGCTACATCGATGACCGCGTTGCTGGCCATGGCGCCGGCAAAAACCCCGAGCGAGAGAACATATGTCAGTGGGTGGCTACTGATGGCTCGAGGAATGATCTCGCGTTCCGCCAGGTGTGCTATGGCGAACAATACCGAGAGGTAGCACGCGACCAGCAGCAGGATCTGGGTAAGACTAAAGCTCATCGCTGTGCCGAGAACGCTGGCTGAGCCAGGCGATAAAAATAATGAAGCTCCACACCAGATAAGGGCGATGCCAGGCACTAAAGTCACTGGTTAGCCAGTCGGCGATAAACGGGAAGCACACGAGCAGAACGACCAGGGTCAGTAGCAGGGTGCGTTGGATGTACATGGTGTGGGCAATTCCCCGTGATAACGGTCTGGGCGAGTCTCCGGCGATACTACGCGTGCGCGGCGGAGCGGTAAAGTTCAGCCCTCGCCTGGCGGTTCGGCGGCAATAGCCGTTCCCCCTGGTACTCGCTGCAAGTCCCAGTGGGCCGTGGCGAAGGCGAGAATGTCCGGTGGCTGGTCCATATCCTGTGGTGGTGCTTCCTGCTGCAGGAACGCCAGGGCGTTGCGCAGATTGCTGGCTGCCTGTGCCGAGGTGATGGCTGGCGCGTGATTCTGCTTGCTGAATTTTTGCCCTAGCGCATTGGTAATTACTGGAAAGTGGGCATACACAGGATGAGGTAAGCCGAGGCATTGCTGGAGATAGTGCTGCCTGGGAGTTGAGTCAAGCAAGTCGGAGCCGCGCACAATGCGGTTGATGTCCTGGAATCCATCGTCCACGACCACGGCGAGCTGGTAGGCATAGAGTTTATCTTTGCGCCTGAGAGTGAAATCAGGGAGCTCACTGCCGAGAGGGCAACGCTGTTGACCTTGAATGGCGTCGATGAAGCTAACTTCAGTTGTTGCGGGCACTGTAATACGGGTGGCGGCGGGAGGCTCGAGTTCGCCCTGTCGTGGCGGGCAGCGATCGCCGCATGCGCCGTTCGGACCTAGTATGGCGCGGGTGCAGTCGCAGTTGAACAGGTGTCCGGAGCGATCAAGATCCGCCAGCGCATCGGCGTAGGCCGTGTGGCGGTCACTTTGCCACAGTACGCTTTCGTCCCAGGTCAGGGCGTGATCTTCGAGGCTTTGCAGGATCGCTGTCGCTGCGCCGGGCTGTTCTCGCGGTGGGTCGAGGTCTTCCATACGCACCAGCCAGGTGCCATTGCAAGCGCGGGCATCCAGGTAGCTGGCGAGTGCTGCGATTAGCGAGCCGAGGTGGAGTGGCCCGGTGGGCGAGGGGGCGAAGCGCCCCCGATAGGCAGTGGAGACAGGCGACAAGTCGCTCAGCCCATCTCCTGCTTCTCCTTGATCTCATCGAGCGTTTTGCAATCGATGCAGAGGTTGGCGGTGGGGCGCGCTTCGAGGCGCTTGATGCCGATCTCGACGCCGCAGGCGTCGCAGAAACCGTAGTCATCCTGCTCGATACGCTCCATAGTGGAGTCGATCTTCTTGATCAGCTTCCGCTCGCGATCGCGGGTGCGCAGCTCGAGGCTGAACTCTTCTTCCTGGGTGGCACGATCCGCCGGATCGGGAAAATTAGCGGCCTCATCTTTCATATGCGTCACAGTGCGATCTACTTCTTCCATCAGCTCGGCTTTCCAGCTGAGAAGAATGGATTTAAAGTGCTCGCGCTGCTTCTCGTTCATGTACTCTTCGCCGCGCTTTGGCTTATACGGGACGAAGTTCTTGAACTCGACGGAGGCTGCTTTTTTGGCGGGCTTTTTAGCTGCTGCTCTAGGCATGGCTGCTTTCCATAACTAAAAACATTGACGACACAATACTCACAGAATGGTCGTTTCGGCAAACCCGTCTCGACCAAGGGCGGAGAAACTACCAGATTCATTGCCGGCGTGCCAGCTTTTTAGTCTGTTGTTAGAATGGCGTGCACTGATGCGGGGGATATATGAACAAACATTACGGCGCCGGCGGTTTTGCCCGGCGTCTGCAGGACATCGAGCCTTTTCGGGTGGTGGAAGTATTGACCCGTGCCAGGGAGCTTGAGGCGCAGGGGAGGGATGTTGTTCATCTCGCCGCGGGTGAGCCGGATTTCGCCACCATTGCGCCTATCGTTGAAGCGGGTCGCAAGGCACTGGCCGATGGCGCCACGCACTATTCTGAAGCTGCGGGAATTCCCCAGCTGCGCGAGGCACTATCAGCCTTTTATGAATCGGAGTACGGTCTGGACATCGCGCCGCAGCGCATCATGATTACACCGGGCGCCTCCGGTGCTCTGCTGCTGGTCGCTGCTCTGTTGGTGAATCCGGGCGAGGGCATGTTGATGGCAGACCCGGGCTATCCCTGTAACCGTCATTTCCTGCGTCTGGTGGAAGGTGAGGGGCAGTTGGTGGCCGTCGATGCGGCCTCGCGCTATCAGTTGACGCCTGAGCGAGTGGCCGAACACTGGCGAGAGAACACCGTGGGCGCCATGGTTGCCTCGCCTGCCAATCCCACCGGCACTGCTTTATCAAGAGAGGAACTCGCTGGCATGGCGGCGGCAGTGAAAGCTCGTCAGGGGCATCTTGTGGTGGATGAAATCTATCATGGCCTGGGATATGACGCGCCGGCGCCCAGTGTTCTCGAGGTGGATCAGGACGCCTTTGTCATCAATAGTTTTTCAAAATATTTCGGCATGACCGGCTGGCGCCTGGGTTGGCTGGTGGCCCCGGAAGCAGCGGTGGCCGAGATGGAGAAGCTGGCCCAGAATCTGTTTATTTCCATGTCTACCATGGCCCAGCACGCTGCGCTCGCGGGTTTTGAGCCAGCGGCCCGCGAGCAACTGAACGCGCGGCGGGATACGTTTCGCCAGCGCCGCGATTTTCTCTACCCTGCGGTGCAGGACCTGGGCTTTGACGTGGGCTGCAAGCCGGAGGGCGCGTTTTATATTTACGCCAATGCCTCCCGGTTTACCGACGACAGCCAGGCGTTCTGCATGCGGTTGCTGGAGGAGCATGGCGTTGCCCTGACGCCGGGCCTGGACTTCGGCCATCATCGTGCCGCGGAGCATTTACGATTTTCCTACACGACATCCATGGAACGTCTCGAACAGGCTGTGGAGCGGTTGGCAGGAGTGTTGAAGTGAGCACTGATGCGAGTGGCCTGATCGAGGGCGTGTTAATCAAGCGTTACAAGCGCTTCCTCGCAGATGTACAGCTGTCCAGCGGTGAAGTGATTACCGTCCACTGCCCCAATACCGGTGCTATGACTGGCTGTGCGGAGCCGGGCTGGAAAGTATGGCTGAGCCGCTCCGATTCGAAAACCCGCAAGTATCCCCACACATGGGAGTTGGTTGAGACCGACACAGGTATGGCCTGTATCCATTCGGCGCGCGCGAACAAGCTCGTGAAAGAGGCCTTTGCAGTGGGCAGGATTCCGGGTTTCAGCGACTACCCCGAGATACGCACCGAGGTGAAGTACGGCGAGGGCAGCCGGGCCGACTTGGTGCTCGAAGGCGATCCCGGCAAGGTGTTTGTGGAGGTCAAGTCGGTAACGTTGTGCCCGGCTGGCGGTCAGGGGCTGTTCCCTGATGCGGTCAGCGACCGGGGCCGTAAGCATCTGCGGGAACTGCGTAATGTGCTGGCTCCCGATACAAGAGCAGTGATGTTTTTCTGCGCTCTGCATGAGGGTGTTGATCACGTCAGTGCCGCCGGCGAGATCGACCCTCGGTACCGAGACACGCTGGCAGAGGTCGTGGCGGCAGGTGTAGAGGTGTTAGCCTGGGGTGCAAAGATCAGCCCGGAAGAGATGCGCGTTGAGCGCCCTCTCGGTTTTAGCGTGGATCCGTTATGAGCTTAACAACTGAGCAATTGCTAGGTCGCGATGAGTCGCATCTGGTGGCCGCCGGAGACAGCGTCAGGCTTTGTCCGGAGGTGGTGGCTGCGTTTGCTCGACTGCAGGATGATGCGCGGGCAGCTGGCTTTGAGCTCGCAACTGCCAGTTGTTTCCGCTCGTTCGAGCGCCAGTTGGCGATATTTAATGGTAAGGCCGCCGGTGAGCGGCCTGTCCACGATGACGGGGGGCGTGTGCTGGATGCTCTTTCGCTCACGCCCGTGGAGCGGCTTCACGCTATTCTGCGTTTTTCGGCCTTGCCTGGCGCGTCGCGTCATCACTGGGGTACGGATCTCGATGTCTACGATGCGAATGCAATGCCGCAGGGGTATCACCTGCATCTGAGCCCTGAGGAAGTCGCCCCTGGCGGCATGTTCGACGCTATGCATTGTTGGTTGGATGCGCGCATGGAGCAAGGCGAGTCTCACGGTTTCTTCCGGCCCTATGGCGAAGACCGCGGAGGGGTGGCGCCGGAGCGCTGGCATTTGAGCTATGCACCGCTGGCCAGCGGCTGTGAAGGCGCGCTTACGCCGGCCGTATTGCAAGCGAGTTGGGTAGGTATAGAGCTCGGTTTACGTGAAGAGGTAGAGCGGGAGCTGGCGGCAATATTTGCCCGCTATGTCAGCGTGCCGATTGGTTGGTGTCCTGCGGCATCAGCGGGTTAGGGTAGGGTGCCCGGCGCGCGAGGCGCACCGGGCAAACACAGCTTAGGCGTTCTCTTCTCGCTTGGCCGCTTCGTGCAGGTGACCAAAGTGATTCCAGTAGTCTTTCTCGGCAGCTGCAATGACACGCAGGGCCTCGTCGCGACCGTAGACATGGTCCACTTTGATGTTCACATCCTTCCCCGGCACCAGCTTATAGGTGGAGAAGTAGTGCTGCAGGCGCTCGACCTTGATCTTGGGCAGGTCAGCGATGTCGTGCACGTCACCCCAGATGTTGTCACCTTCCAGTACTGCGATGATTTTGTCGTCGGCTTCGCCGCCGTCAATCATCTGGATGCCGCCAATGACGCGCGCATTCAGAATAATGTCAGCGCGGGTGATGTGACGTTCGGAGAATACGCAAACGTCCAGCGGGTCACCGTCGGCAACGTCGACATCGGGGCACAGGTTGGCCACTTCCTCGGCGCAGTGTGTGCGAGGGAGGAAGCCGTAAAGGGCGGGGGGGCTGGAAGTGGTGCGCTGGGGGCGGTCGACCATCAGGAAGCCGGAAGCCTTGTCCAGTTCATACTTGACCACGTCGTCAGCGGTCATCTCGATGTACACCTGGTAGATATCTTCAGGAGCATCATCGGCCTTGATGTGGAGGCCGTGCCAGGGGTGCCGGCGCCAGCGGTTGAAATCGCGATTGCTGTACATAATCGTTTCCTTTAATGGGTTGCTTCAATATGGACGGCGCGAATTGTACAGGGATTGACCGGTAAAATCCGCTCTACCTTGGTCGATTTCTCAGGTTGCTGCCTGTGAACCAGGCTCAGGGCCTGCCGAGGCCCCTGTGCCTGCTCCCGGACCTGCCGGGTCAGCGTGTCCTAAATCTTGAACGACTTCTTGAGTTTCTTGGGCACCATCTCATTCTTGAGGCGAACGTATTTGGGCATGCCGCGCTTGTAGTCGGGGTAGGCTTCGCCCTGAATCAGGGGTTCCAGGTAGTCGCGGGCGGCGTCGGTGATATTGAACCCGTCGCGAGTGATGAAATTTCGCGGCATCATTTTTTCAACGTTGGCGACGTCGGCGAGGGGCACCTCGCCAATGGACCAGCGATAGCGCTTGCCTTTGCCGCGGACGATCGCGGGCATCACCGCGTTTTTGCCAGCGAGAGCCATCTCGACGGCCGCTTCGCCAACAGCATAGGCCTGGTCGACATCGGTTTGGGAAGCGATGTGGCGGGCGCTACGCTGTAAGTAGTCGGCCACGGCCCAGTGGTACTTATAGCCCAGCTCGTCCTTGACCATTTGCGCCAGATTGGGGGCCAGACCGCCCAGTTGGCTATGGCCGAAGGCGTCCTTGAGGCCCGATTCGGCCAGGAAGGTGCCGTCCTTGTACTGGGCTCCCTCTGACGCCACGATGACGCAGAAACCGTGTTTCTTCACCGTGCGTTTTACTTTGGCCAGGAATTTTTCCCGGTTGAAGGCAATTTCCGGGAACAGGATGATGTGTGGCGCGTCGCCTTCCTGTTCTGCGGCCAGACCGCCGGCCGCGGCAATCCAGCCGGCGTGACGGCCCATGACCTCGAGGATGAAAACCTTGGTTGAGGATTCACACATGGAGGCCACGTCCAGGGCGGCCTCCCGGGTGGAGATGGCGATGTACTTGGCCACCGAGCCGAAGCCGGGGCAGTTGTCTGTGAGGGGCAGATCGTTGTCGATGGTCTTGGGTATGTGGATCGCCTGCAGTGGGTAACCCATGGCCTCGCTCAGCTGGGAAACCTTGAGGCAGGTGTCGGCAGAATCGCCGCCGCCGTTGTAGAAGAAGTAGCCGATATTGTGCGCCTTGAATACCTCGATCAGCCGCTCGTACTCAGCACGATTCTCTTCGATGCTCTTCATTTTGTGACGACAGGAGCCGAATGCGCCGGACGGTGTTGTCAGCAGGCCGTGAATGGCAGCGCGGCTCTCTTTGCTGGTGTCGATGAGCTCTTCTCGCAAGGCGCCGATGATGCCGTTGCGGCCGGCGTAGACTTTGCCGATCTTGTCTTTGTGTTTGCGCGCGGTTTCGATGGTGCCGCAGGCTGAGGCGTTGATGACAGCAGTCACCCCGCCCGACTGGGCGTAGAAAGCGTTTTTCTTTGGCATGGAGCGGTATCCCTTGTGGGGTGTCCCTGGTGGTGACGCGGCCATTGCGCCAACGGGTTTTGGGTGTCAGGCAATGATACGGCAAATACCCGTATGCTTGCACGTTCAGGCGCTGATTTGGGTCAATGTAGGGCACTCCGTGATACCATTGCGCGCTGATTTAAGGAGAAGCTTTTTGAAAGGCCATATTCATATTCTGGGCATTTGCGGAACGTTCATGGGCGGCATCGCACTGCTTGCCCGGGAGCTTGGCTACCGGGTCACCGGTTCCGACGCCAATGTCTACCCTCCTATGAGCACCCAGTTGGAAGCTGCCGGCATAGATCTGATGACAGGCTATGAAGCGGAGCACCTGCAGCCGGCACCGGATTGTGTCGTAGTGGGCAACGCCATGAGCCGCGGTAATCCTGCGGTGGAATACATGCTCGATCAGGGCCTTGCCTATACCTCGGGGCCACAGTGGCTGGCCGAAAACCTGTTGCAGGGGCGCTGGGTGCTGGCAGCCTCCGGTACCCATGGCAAGACCAGTACCAGTAGTATGCTGGCGTGGATTCTCGAGTATGCAGGGATGTCGCCGGGCTTTTTGATTGGTGGTGTGCCGGCTGATTTCGGTATTTCGGCCCGCCTGGGAGGTACCGACTTTTTCGTCGTGGAAGCCGACGAATATGACACCGCTTTCTTCGATAAGCGCTCGAAATTCATCCACTACCGCCCGCGGACGCTGGTGATCAACAATCTCGAATTCGACCATGCAGATATCTTTCCCGATCTGGCCGCTATCCAGCGCCAGTTCCATCACGTGGTGCGCTGCGTCCCGGCCCTGGGCCGGATTGTTCACCCCGCCGATAGCGACGCGGTCGCCAGTACCCTGGACATGGGCTGCTGGACGCCGCGCGTGAGCTTCAATGCGGCGGGCGCGGGAGACTGGTCAGCGGAGTTGCTCGAGGCCGATGGCTCGGCGTTCCTGGTCAGTAGCCCCCACTCGGACAAGGTGGAAGTGAGATGGACACACTGTGGAATGCACAATGTTGAAAATGCCATGGCTGCCATGGCAGCGGCAGAGCATGTCGGCGTACTGCCCGAGATAGCAGCGGCCGCGCTCGCCCAGTTCAAAGGTATCAAGCGCCGCCTTGAGCACCTGGGTACGGTGGCCGATGTTGCCGTGTATGATGATTTTGCCCATCATCCGACAGCGATTGCGACTACGCTAGCCGGGATGCGCGCAAGGCCGGGTAGTGGACGGCTGATAGCACTTATCGAGCCGCGTTCCAATACCATGCGTATGGGCGAACACCGCACGAAATTGGCGCCGAGTTCGGCAGAAGCAGATCGTGTGTTCTGGTATCAGGGGCCCGGTGTGGATTGGGATATGCAGGATGTGATTGACGCCTCTGGCAATGCCAGTCTCAGTCGGGATATTGATGACCTGGTGGCCGAGGTGGTTGCCCAGAGTCAACCTGGAGATAGTGTGGTGGTGATGAGTAACGGTGGTTTTGGCGGGATTCATGGCAAATTGTTGGCGGCGCTGGAGGTTCGGGCGTGAGTTCTTTCCTCGCCGGCAGCTATGAAACACTGGTCCTGCGTCGCCCGTGGTTGTGGCTGCTGGTGATGGCTGTACTGGTGGGCGCTGCGGCATCGCAGATGCCGAAGATAAAGCTCGATGCCTCGGCGGACTCCCTGATGCTGCATGGTGACCCGTCGCTAGAAGTGTTCCGTGAAGTAGGTGCGCGTTACTCATCAGAAGACTTTGTGCTTATTACCTGGCAGCCGGAAGGGCCGCTACTCGCTCCTGAATCACTGCAGCCGCTGCGTGCAATGGCGGACGAGTTGCGCCAGGTTCGCGGCGTGTCCTCGGTGGTTACGGTGTGGGATGTGCCGCTGTTACAGAGCCCTCCAGTCACGCTTTCCGATATTACCTCAGCCGATCCCCTGCCCAGCCTGACTGATCCTGATATCGATCTGGATCTGGTGTTGCAAGAGCTCACCACGAGCCCCATCTATGCCGATCTGTTGGCCAGTCGCGATGGCGATCTCACTGCGGTGCAGATCAATCTGGCCCGGGATGACAAATACTTCGAGTTGCTGAATGCTCGTGACCGCCTCCGCGCTGAACGCGAAGAGGGCGCGCTCGATAACGCTGGACACAAGCGCCTGCGAGAGGCTGAGCGTGAGTTCAAGGCGCATACGGCACAGAGCCTGGAACAGGGCGGCGAGTTGGTGCAATCGGTGCGCGATATAGCTGCCCGTTACACCGGCGATGCCACGCTCTTTGTGGGCGGTGTGCCGATGATAGCGGTGGACATGGTCAGTTTTGTTCGCAGCGACCTGGTCACGTTTGGCAGTGCCATACTCGGTGTCATGCTCGTTGTGTTGGCGCTGGTTTTCCGGCGCGTGCGCTGGGTCGTGATTCCCCTCGTTACCTGCAGTTCAACGGTGATCGTGATGCTGGGATTGCTCGGTGCGCTGGACTGGCGTATGACGGTCATCTCTTCCAACTTTGTGGCGGTGCTGCTCATTATCACCCTCGCCATCTGTATTCATTTGATTGTGCGGTATCGCGAGCTACATGCGCTGGACCCCGACGGCGAATTGCTACCGCGCGTGGCAGAGACTGTCCGCCTGATGGCAGTGCCCTGTTTTTATACCGGCATCACGACCATCGTGGCGTTTGTTTCGCTGGTGGTGTCAGGTCTCCAGCCGGTGATTGATTTCGGTTGGATGATGACTGTTGGCATCGCGGTCGGTTTGCTGATGTCGTTTGTGCTCGTACCCTGTCTCATGCTGGTCTGGCCCGAGGGCAAACCTCACGTGCACACCGGCGCTGATCCCGCACTCACGGCCTGGTTTGCCCGGCTGACCGACAAGCGTGGCGGGACCATTATCGGCATAACCCTGATGCTGATGGTGCTCATCGGAGTGGGGTGCAGTCGGCTGATAGTGGAAAACCGCTTTATTGATTACTTCGCCAAATCGACCGAAATTTATCAGGGTATGGAATTGCTCGACTCCAAGCTCGGCGGCACGATCCCATTGGACATCCTGCTCGACGCACCTGACCTCAATGCAGATTTGCCAGGCCTCGCGGCGAGCACACCGGCTGCGGACGTGGCACCGTCAGTGCCGGTCGACGACGAATTCGAGGGTGGGTTCGAAGATGAATGGGGTGACGATTTCGACAGTGGTTTCGACGATTTTGCCACTGCTGATGACGATTTCCAGCCCAGTTACTGGTTTAGTCTGGAAGGTATGCGGGAATTGGACGCGGTACACGCCTATGTCGACTCGCTGCCGGAGACGGGCAAGGTGCTTTCGCTGTCCACCGTTTTTGCTGTGGTAAAAAGCTTGCTGGGTGAGGATGTCGGCAGCGTCGAGTTGGCGCTGGTGCAGAAGAGTCTGCCGGAGGACATCAAGGGAATGATGGTGGACCCATACTTCTCGGTGGATAACGAGCAGGCTCGGTTGTCGGTACGGGTCAAGGAAACGAGTGAGAATTTGCGCCGGGATCAGTTCCTGAAGAACTTACACAGCCACCTCGTGAATGACATGGGCATTGCCGAAGAGCAGGTGCAGTTCACAGGCATGCTGGTGCTGTATAACAACGTACTGCAGAGTCTTTTCCGCTCCCAGATCCTTACCCTAGGGGCGGTGTTTACGGCCATCCTGATTATGTTCCTGCTCTTGTTCCGCTCGCTGAGCCTGGCCTTGATTGCCCTTGCGCCCAATGTCCTGGCCGCGGGATTGGTCCTGGGGGTGATGGGGCTGCTGGGAATTCCGCTGGATATCATGACGATCACTATTGCGGCGATCGTGGTGGGAATCGGTGTCGATGACTGTATTCACTATGTGCACCGCTATATGCGTGAATTCCGGGTCGACCGGGATTACCGGGCAGCGATGCATCGCTGCCACGGCAGTATCGGGCGCGCGATGTACTATACGACGCTCACAGTAGTGGTGGGTTTCAGCATGCTGACCCTGTCCAATTTCAATCCCAGCATCTACTTTGGCCTGCTCACTGTGCTGGCCATGATTACTGCCGTGCTTGGAGCGTTGTTGCTGTTGCCACAGCTGATTATCATGTTCAAGCCGCTCGGCCCCGAGGGCGAGTGAGCGTGGAGTGTCGTGTTGCTTGCGGTGCCTGCTGTATTGCGCCTTCCATTACCGGGCCGCTGCCGGGAATGCCACAAGGCAAGGCGGCAGGCGAGCGCTGTATCCACCTCGACTGCGAGTTCAGGTGCGCACTGTTTGGTGACCCCAGCCGGCCGGCACTGTGCAACGCGTTTGCTGCTGAGCCTGGTATCTGCGGCGGCGATCGCGATCAGGCACTGGTGAATATTTATGCCCTTGAACACGCGAGTAACCCCCATGGAAGTTAGCACGATGTCGCTGTTTCCCCTGTCTGGTGTTTTGCTCCCGGGCGGGCGGGTGCCGCTGCAGATTTTCGAACAGCGCTATTTGGACCTGGTGCGGGATTGTATGAAATCCGGGCAGCCATTTGGCGTTGTGTGGATTCGGCGCGGCGCCGAGGTGTCACAACGGGGCAAGGCATCGCCAGACCTTGGGGATGTTGGGTGCAGCGCGCATATTGTCGATTGGGACCAGTTGCCCAACGGCCTGCTCGGTATCACGATCGAGGGCGGTGAGCGCTTCGATTTACACACGACTGAAACCCGGGCCAACGGGCTGGTGGTGGGGGAAGTGTCGTCGCGTTCGCACCCGCAGCCCGTCGCTATGGAGGCCCGCTGGCAGTCCCTGTTGGACGTGCTCAAGAGCCTCGAGGCGCACCCTCACGTCCAGCGGCTGAATTTAACACCGGATTTTGACGACGCGTGGCAGGTCGGTTGGGCCCTGGCACAACTTCTGCCGTTAGAAGAGTACGCCAAGTACGAGATGTTGGGTTTTAGCGACATCGACGAGCTGATGAACGCCCTGGATAAGACTCTGAATGAGATCAGCGGGGAAGCATGAAAAGTTGGCAAAAACGCGTATTTTCTGCAGAAAAGTAGAGAAAATTGTTGTTAGTGCTTGCACATTTTCTGTGCAAATATATGTTAGTAAGCCTAGCTGAATTGACGATCGTAGGAAAAGGGTAGGGAGTATCTAGAGAAACGGACCCGCTGATAGCCATGACCAGACAGAACAAAAAACAAATATCTGACAATCCGGTCACTTACCATGAAATGCAGGCACCGAGCCTTGAACCGGTTCCTGCCAAGAGCCCACACCGTAAATATCTGGTGTTGGTCGCGCTTCATATGGTGCACTCGGATGACCCTGACTTGCTTTGCGAGGCTGCTGATTGCAGTGAGCGCACGCTTCACTATGTCAAAAATCGGCTCCGGGACCAGGACGGCGTCGTGTTTAACCACGATCGCAATGCCAAGCGCTATTTCGTTATCGAGACCGGGGTGCTGGATTTACCCAAGGTTGTCGAAATGATGCGCAAGCTCTACCCCAATCGTTTCGCGTATATTCAGGATCTTCGCGAGAAGTCCGGCGCAGCCGATGAGCAGCAGCTCTGGTCGGGTGACGAGTCAGAGTTCAATATCGCCGGTTAGTGCACGGTGCCTTCTTTGTAGCCCAGCGCCTCCAGGTTGGCTACCAGGTACGTTTCCCCCTCGATCGTCGCAGCTGAAGCAAAAGAGCCTTCCTCAGGTAGCTCCTCGCTCTGGACATCTTCCGCACTGACGTTCATGTGAGCGGCCAGTCCGCAGAAAGCGAGTGCGTGATACGGTTGTTTGGCATCTTTGTTCGCACGGAAAATCCCTACCGTGGTGTGCTGCTCGCGTGGCGCCGCTTCGAGGCCACAAAATGCCTCGAGTGAGGTCACTTCAACCTCGTGTCCACGCCAGCTCAGGGTGCCCATGTCGCCGGCATCTCCCTTCTCAAACTTGACCTGCTGTACCTCGGCGAGCGTCAGCAGGGGCAGGAGTACCTGGCGGCCGTCTGCCAGAGGCAGGGCCGCGAGATCCAGAGTTTCGTTGATATATTCAGACATTCTCTAATTCCTCAGCTGACCATCGCTGTATCTTGTTGCAGGTGGCGGTTGATCACTGCCTGCATACCCTCGGCGGTGTTGGCACCCTTGGCCAGGAAGCCATTGGCACCGACACGTTCCGCTTCTGCCCGGTGCTTGTCGGCATCCCGTGAAGACACCATGATGCAGGGGATGTGCGTCAGGTCCGGCGCACGGCGCAGGTTAGCGATGAAGTCGAATCCGTTCATATTCGGCATCTCCAGGTCAGTGAAGATGAAGTCCGGGATCTGGGTGGCCTGTGACAGGTAGTCGAGTGCGTCTGCACCGTCTACCGCTGTGACCACTTTGTAGCCCAGGCTGGCCAGACGTTTCTCGTAAGTGCGGCGCATCATTACCGAGTCGTCCACACAGAGTACCAAGGTGCTGGATTCCTGCTCGTGGCTGTCGGATGCAGACACTGTGTCGGCGTGTTCTACCTGCAGGATGAATTCGTTCAGGTCCAGTGCGAGTACCGGCTGGCCGTCTGATTTCACCGCACCGCCCGCAATGCCGGGAACGTTGGTGTACTGAACGCCCAAGGTCCGGATCACCATGTCCTCAGCAGTGCTCAGGCCGTCTGCGTAGAAGGCCACGCGGCGACGGTTGTGCTGGGCGAAGAGCACCGGCACGAAGTCGGGCATAGCCTCCAGCGTGGGCTGAGGCGCAGTGCCTCGCACTACGCCGAGATAGCGTACCTCGTATTGCTCGCCGCGGAAGGAAATGCGGCCGTCGGTCTCGGTAGCCACCTTGTGGATGTCGTCGCGGCGATGGAACTCGGAGCCCTTGAGGGACGTCAGCGGGATCGCAATCTCTTCTTCGCCAACAGTTGCCAGGAGTGCCTCGTTTACCATGATGCTGGCAGGTACGCGCACATCGAACTGGGTGTAGAAGCCTGGCTTGGACTGGATGTCGACAGAGCCGCCGGCCTGGCTGATGGCCTGGTATACCGCGTCCATGCCCACACCGCGGCCGGAGACGTCGGTCACCTGCTTGGCAGTGGTAAAGCCGGAGCGGAAAATCAGGCGCAGGGCATCAGCGTCGGAAATATTCTCGTCTTTGCTGATGAGGCCCAGGCCGATCGCTTTCTTGATCATGGCGTCGGGGTCAATACCGTTGCCGTCGTCTACCAGGCGGATCAGGAATTCTGAACCGGAGCGGGAGATGCTCAGTTTGACGTTGCCGTGCTCTACCTTGCCCTGGGCCTGACGCTCATTGGGCGTGCCGACACCGTGGTCGATGGCGTTGCGCAGCATATGCTCCAGTGCAACCCGGATCTGTTCGAAGACCCGAATGTCGAGGCCACCCTTGCCACAGTCAAAGATAAAGTCGATCTCTTTGCCGAGCTGGCGGCTGACCTGGTGAACCAGGCGGCGCAGGCCGGGGCCGAGACGGGAGAATTCTACCAGGCGTAGCTGGCGCAATTCTGACTGGTTGGTCTGGAGCAGGCGGCTGGAACTCTGGGCTTCGCGCTGAGCGTCGTCCAGATGCATGCCCATTTCGCGGGACTCTTCCTGCAAGTCGTACGCTGCCTCGCGCAGAATCGCCGCGAGACCTTGTTTCTCCGTCAGGCGATCCATCTCGAGCGGGTCGAAGTGCTCGGATTCGGTCAGTTCGGACTTCGCCTGGATTTCGGTGTCCAGTTGCAGTGACAGCTGATCCACCAGCGTCAGTACGCGGCGCGAGAGGCTCTGTACTTCGTTGCGGTCTGCACCTGCCGCGTCCAGCGCCTGGCGCGTCCGCACGTTGCTCATGCTGATCTCGAGGCCCATATCCAGCAGCTTGTCGATTCGCGGAGTGTCGACACGGAGTGTGTCGGTGCGGCGCTCGTCGGCATCGCCGCGATCTGCTGCCTGCTCGATGGCAGCTTGTTCCAGTGCCTCCTCGCTGGCATCGCCACTGGCGAGGTTGGGGTTCCAGTCTGTCTTGTTGACGCGCACAAAGCGGGTGGCATCGTGGAACTCTGAGGCCAGACCTTCGATGCTTGCGCGAGCTTCCTTGGAGCTGATCTCACCCTTGTATTCGAGTTCGCCCAGCTGGGTTTCAAAGTCGTGCACCATGGCACCGAGCGTGGTCAGGCCAATGGAATTGGCAGCCCCTTTCACTGTGTGCAAAGTGTTCTTCAAATCGCGCAGGGCAGCGTCGTCGCCCCCGGTTAGCGCGGTCAGGGCCGAATCGATGGACTCGGTGTACTCGTCCAGCGTCTCGATGAACAGATCCAGCAGTTCCGTATCGATGTCCGATTCTTCGGCTGGCTGTGTTTCGATGGCCTGCTTGCGCAGCACCACGACGTTGTCCGGGGCCGCTTGCATTGGTGCTGCTGGCGCCGTGTCCTCTTCCTCTGGTGGGGTGAGGGACAGATGGGTGCAGAGCAGGCGAATCGCCGCATTGTGCACCGGAATGAGCGCTTCGGTATCGTTGATCAGATCCAGGTAGGCGTACAGCTTGTCGCTGGCCCTGGTCGACAGTTCAATGCGGCTCTGGCCTTCAGAGGACTCTACCAGACCGTATACAGCACCGCTGGCGATATGCTCAAGGCGACTGAGGCCGAACAGGTAAGCCACGTTCTCGGTGCTCAGGGTCAGGTCGGCAGCGTCGCGCAATTCGACCAGCGCGGGCACCGCAGCGGCAATGAGTTCTTCCGCCTGTTCGATAGCGGCGCGGTTCTCGCTGGCAGCGGCCTCTTCCAGCACGGCTGTGATCGACGTGAGCAACTGGGTCGACGAATTGTCTGTCCAAAGCTCTGCGGCGTAGGGCAGGCTTGCCTCTTCCACTGCTTCTTCGACTTCCTCCACCTCGGCGGCGTCGGTAGTCGTGTCGTCTGCCGCACCGGTTTCCGGCAGGGTGACGGTAAATGCGTCAGTGAAGGACTTGTCGGCCATGGCCGCCGCAATGCTGTGCGGTATGGCGAAGTCTTCCTCTTCCAGCGGGATGCGCTGGGCAATCAGTTCGGAGAACGTCGCCAGTTTGCCTGCGACGATGCCGACAAACTCAGCGATCTCCACTGTGCCGGTGATGTAGCCGTCACGCAGGGAGTTAAAGATGATCTCCAGATCATGCATGAACTCGCCATAGGCGTGCAGTTCAATAGTCTTGGCGCTGCCCTTCATGGTGTGGAATACAACGCGGATTTCACCGATGGCCTTCTTGTCCGTCGGATCGGCCTGGAAGCCCGGAAGGGCTGCATCCAGGCGTTTGACATAGTCTTCGCACTCTTCGACAAAGCACTCGCGCAGTTCCTGGTCTATTTCGCCTTCAGGACCATCCTGGAGCGGTTCCGGGGCGCGTGCGATAGCGGCGCCGGCCCAGTGGGCCATGCCGTCGCGCCAGGGCGCTTCGCCGCCGGCAGAGGCCACAGCTGTGGCAGGCGCTTCTTCGGCCTCTTCGACCTCCATTGCGAGGAGTTCCTCTGCCAGCGCGTCGGGATCTTCCACAACGGCTTCGCCTGAGATCAGGTCTACAATGCTGGCGTCGTCGGTGCCGTCGAGTATTTCCGATTCCAGAGAAGGCTTGGTCGCAAACTCGACAATGTTGCCCTCGGGATTCTGCATGTTGGCGCGGCGCGAGGTATAAGCTTCGAGTTCCTGTGACAGTGACTGGGCGCGGCGCAGATGTTGCGCAGGGTTGCCTTTGGGGTCGATCAGGCGCGACTCCATGTACTGCTCTAGTGCGGCGATGCTTGAGGCAAAGCACTGCATGGAATCGTCGTTGATGAGTCCGCCCATCTCTACCGCGCGCTCAAGGTAGTTTGCGCAGCTGGCGAGAACAGCGGTTTCCTGTTCTTTCTCTGCCAGCATGCCCAAGACAGAGAGAACCTGCTCCAGTTCGGAGCGGGCGCTGGCGACGAAGTCGTCGTCACCAAACTGCTGTAGCAACTTGCTGCCAATGGTGAGCAGGGTGACCGCCGTCGGGAAGCCATTCTGTTCCCACAGTTCTACCGCATCCAGCAGATCGGTTTCGCCGAGCTGGCGCGCGGCGCGAAACAGCGGGCGGAGGCCGCCGATAGTCACTTGCAGGTCTTCCGGTGCGGTGCTGGTCAGTGCGATCAGGTCACGGCGGGAAAACTCGCGGTTAATTTGTTCTTTCATGCCGCGCAGGCAGCGTGTGACCTGCTCGGTGATGGCCGCTTCCAGATCCAGGGTAGCGGCGTCGCCTTCTGCTGACAGGCCGTGCTTGAGCTTGTACTCGATAGTATCGCGCACATTGCTCAGCGCGCCGCCAAAGTCCACCAGGTCTGCTGGATCGGCGGGCTGGTCCTGTTCTGCGTAGCCGCGCAGGACCTTGAATTGTTCGTTGATAACGGATGCCTGTTCGGGCAGTCCGACAACGTGTAACTGCAGGCCAACCTGCTGCAGGCTGGGCAGTGTCTGCGCCGACAGGGTAGTGTTGGCGGTGCAGATATTGTTGTTCTCGCCGGCGAGGAAGCCCATGACTTCCACCAGCTGCTGCTGGGTCTGTTGCAACGCGTCCAGGAGGTCATCTTCCTGGATCATGTGGTCTTCGGTTGCAGCGGTGTAGCGTTCTACGTCTTCAATTCTGAAGGCTTTAAGCAGGGCCTTGTGTTCTTTGGTGGGGCGCTTCTGCTTGCCGATGTAGTACAGCATCTTCTTGATGTTGGCAGCAGCACCGGCGCGATCCAGCGCGTCGTAGCCTCGCTCTTCAAGAAGACGCAGGGTATCGAAACAGTGCTGGAACAATTGCGGAGTCACTTCGTCAGACTGCGCTGTTCCCTTGCCAAGTGCTTCTGCATACGCAGTAAAGCAACGGAAATAGGGCTCCAGGGGCGTTCCCGCCAGCGCGTGACAGGCGAGGCCGCCTGCTGTTCGCAGCTGCGACAGAGCTTCTTTACTGCTCTTGATCGCCGCCTCGGAGTGTTGATGCATTGATTTCATGGCCTGTTTGGCCATGGATTTGATCTCGTCTTCCAGCGCCACAGGGACATCGCGGTTGATACCGGCGCTATCGGGCAGAGGAGGATTGAAGAACAGGGATTCAGGGAGGCTGGCGCGATGGTCCAGGGCGCGCAGGTCGTTAACCACCGTGGCGATGCTGCCAGGTGTGACCTCGCGTTTGGCGCGAACGCTTGCCAGATAAGCGGGTAGCGCCTCAATGGCGGCTACCAGCTCAGTCATGGCCAGCTTGCTCTTGTCGCCTGCGATATTGCCTTCACGCAGTTCACCCAGTACCCGTTCTATCTCCTCAGCGAGGATGGCGGCGGGGTCCAGGGCGCACAGGCGGAGTGCACCTGCGGCCATATGGATGTTGCGCTCTGCTTCAAGCAGGTGCTCCGTGGTGTCAGGCTCGCGCTGGTAACGGTGCAGGCATGTGCGCGCCGCTTCCATTTCGTCCCGCAGGTTTTTTTCAACCCACCCCAGTGCGACAAAATCTACAAATTGAGTCATAGCTGTTGTCCGTTTACCTTATAGTCCAGCTTTAATCCCTGATGCTGCTCGTGTGACGCCTAGCTTGCTTTCTTGGCCAAGCTGTCGCCCATATCTACTGACTTCTTACCAGTAGCGTCGGCAACGTTGGTCACAGCGGCACCTGACGATTTGGCAGCGGCTTCTTCAGCCAGCTTGAATCGTGCGGTGTCTTCTGCGAGGCGGTCGAACAGCTGACGCAGTTCGTTGGTAGCGGAGTCCATTCGGTCCGCAGCACGCTGCGTTTGCAGGGTCTTTTCCAAAATGTCGGATACCGACTCGGTCACCCGGCTTGAAGATTCGCCTGACTGAACGATCTGGCCGCTCATCTCAACCATGTAGTTCCGCGCGTTCTCGGACATGGACAGAATGTGGCCGAAGCGATTACGTACATCGCCGGCAATACCGGTCAGCTTCACGAGTGACTGCGTGGCACCTTCCATGTTGCGGTTAGATTCCGCCATACGGTTAGATACCGAGCGAATCGCGCGGTCAGCTTCCTGTACAATTTCGTTGGTCTGGTTAGCCAGCTTACCGGTTTCGTCGGCAATACCCGCGAATCGCTGACCACCTTCACCGGACTGCGATGCAGCCTCAATACGCGTGTTCATCGCGAGGGTAGAAATCGCGTTCGCAACCTCTCGAATACGGAACAGCAGGTCGGCTACGATCTCGATATCGTCACCCAGACGTTTCGATGTTTTCGCAACGGTCTGCTGCGATTCGCGAATGTCTTCTACCGATACCATCAGGGTTTCAATACCAACGTCACCTTCGCGTGCCGCGGATACCGCTTCTTCCGAAGCTTTTGAGGTGGTTTCCGCGAGCTCGGACATGTGGCCGGAGATTTCACGCAGTTCTACAGAGGTGGAGGCCGTGTCTGCCACGATGCTACCCACTTCGCCCAGGGACACTTTTACGTCGCTGGATGCCTGTGAAGATTCCTCTACCGCTTCGCGAACCTGCTCAGAAGAGTTGTTCACGGAGGTTACCACCGAGCGCATCCAGTCGAGCAGCTGGTTTACAGCCACCGCAATCGGCTGGGTAATACCCTTGGTTACGGTCAGGTCCCGGCTCAGGTTACCTGCAGCCAGCGGCTCAATCTCGCGTACCTTCTGTGCTACCTCGGCTTCAGTGGCCTGGGCCTGCTCCTGTTGCTGGCGCTCTTGAGCGCGCGAGCCGTTGAAGCGAATACCGATGGCGGCCATAAGACCGATTCCCAGCAGTACCAGCCATGTGGCGGTAGTCCCGGACCAGGTGCGATTCTCGGCCAGTTGGTCGACGTGAACCATGGCGTTACCAGCCGCCACACTCAGGGTGGGGGTGGTGTCAGCGATGGAGTTGGCGGCCTGTGCCGCGCGGATCAGCTCCTGGTGAGAGTCGTAAATGTCGTTTACAGAACCGGAGATCTGGGCGTAGAGCGTTTCCGCTTCGTTCAACACGTCCAGTGCATCGGCGCCTCGCAGGCGGTCGATGCCGCGAGCGCGGTCGCCGTCACGCAGACCTTCCATGGTGCGTTGGAAGGCCAGGGCGTCTTGTTTGAATTCTTCCGCAGCTGTCGCTGCGTCGCTGCCACCTTCGAGAATCCGGTCGATGTTTCGGCCAATACGCTCAATGAGGAACAGCTGCTCTTGCGCGGCCAGCAAGGTTTCGTTGGAAACGCTGCTGTCGCCGAGAATGTCCACTAGATCCTTATAGTTCGCCTGGATCGTTTTGATGTTGGCGTTCAGGTTCGAAGACACTTCACGTACGAAGAGGATTCGGTCTTTGGCGCCCAGAATTGCGTCGATGTCAGCACTGACTGTGCCCCATTGCTCGGCAATTGCATTCGTGTAAGGCGTCATTGATTCGCCGGGTGCGTCCACTTCCTCGTTGCCGTTCTGGAGTGAATCCAGCTGGCCCGGGAACTGGCTGCGAGAGAATGCCAGCTCATCATAGGCAGTCGCGAGGCCGCCGAAGGCTTCCCTGGACTCCACGTTGATGTCCTGAGTCAGTACACGCAGTTCTGATGCGATGCTGCGATACTGGTCATCCTGCTCAGCGCCCGCTGACATCTGATACATATTGATGCCCAGGCCGGCGACGGTGGCTACCAGTGCCGCTCCGGTAAGCAGCAGCACGGAGTCAGTGGCCCCTCTTTGTTTTGAAATAATAGAACTCATTGCTCTTCTCCTGCCCTAGCTAGTTGTTATGACGCTGGCTTCAGTGAAGTCTGCGTCTATCAGTAATTTGGATGTGTCGAACAGGGCGTATTCCCCGTCGTTAGTGGCAAAAACGCCACTGATATAGGGCCGCAGCTCGTCTGCAACCTCGATGTCTGTGCGCAACTGCTCGGTGGAGAGCCTCACGCCGCCGTAACTGTGCTCAATCATCAAGCCGGTATGAATACCGCGGCCGTTGACGATCAATGCCTGCTTGCCCCCGGACGACTTGGCGCCACCGGAGAGGAAAGAAGTCAGGTCCGATATAGCCACAACGCGACCGCCAACGTTGGCGAGACCACGTACCCAGTGCTTGACACCGGGGAGTGGGATCGTGTCCCCGAGGTCTACGATCATGCGGGTCTCGTCGGCGCTGATCACACAGCGCGTACCCAGCAGATCGAACGCGGCACCGTGCCAGTTCTGGATCAGTTCCTGGGTAGCGGGTACCGGCGCTGCATAGTCGATAACCTGCTGCGACAATATGCGCAGCGTCTGGAAGGCGTCCCCGCTCATTACACGGCTACCTGTATTGACAGGAATTCCTGCAACACTGCCTTGAGCGCATCCATATCCAGAGGCTTCTCAAGGTAGGCGGAGCAACCGCGGTCCTTGGATTTGCCCATGGTGAAGACGTCGTCGTGGGAGCTCAGCATGACCACCGGGGTGTCCTTGAACTCCCCTTTACTGGCCCTGATCAGGGTCAGGGTCTTGAAACCGTCCAGCGGCTCCATGGTGATATCGAGTAGAATCAGGTCTGGCTTGACATCGTCCAGCTGAGTCACGGCATCCCAGCCGTTCTCCGCAGTGGCTACGTCACAGCCGCACTGTTCCAGCATCTTGGTTGCCTTGAGCCTGATGATCTTGTCATCATCGACAAGAAGTACCCGTCGCTTCTGGCTATTCTGTTCCTGAGACATGGTTGTTATTTCTCCTGTCAATCCGATGGAGGCCTGTAGGCCGCCGGGACGTTTCTTTGTTCGAACAATTGGGAGTATTGGGGGCGAAAGTGAAGGTGCAAACCAAAAAGTGTTGTTTTTGTGATCGAGTTCCGCGTTTTGCAAGTAAGCTGCAGTGGCCTGCAAATAACTTGCAGTGACTAGAAAAAACGCGACTTGATTAACAATTCTGCAGTATTTCACTTGAGAGTCGCTGCAGGGTATTGCACCTTTATAAGCAGTCTATAAAAGAACTATTCAAGACCTAGGGGCATAGAAATGCTGAATTCCATGTGGTCAGGTATCCGCAACCTGACTGTTATTACTCTTCTGGTGGCTGTCGTAGCCCAGTCACAGGCGCAGGGTCGCCTGGATCTGGCTGGCCTGGCGATCTACACCGATACCGCTCGCGACATTTATGTGGCGGGCTTGCGTACTTCCGATGGCCAACCCGTTCCCGATATGAGCGCCCTGCAGGGCCCCATGATCATGGAATATCGGATTACTACCCGTCGAATCAGTGCCCGGGGTTTCTCCGGTACCTTGCTATTGCAGGCCGAGCTTGGCTCTGGTCAGCGGGCTCCCGATGCGGTTGTCGACGCTCTAAGTGAACTGAAAAGCACCATGCAGGGTTCATTGTTGATGGGCGACCAGTTTGAGATTGGCCTGACCGAGAACGGTAATACCGTCTTTAACCTCGACGGTACACGTCTGTTTGATGTCGATGGCAGCGAGACTTTCGGATTCCTTCTGCAGGGTTGGCTGGGTTCCTCTGCTTCCGCGTTGCTGCGCGAGCCATTGAGCTCCGGCAACCTGGATGAGACAGTGATGAACCGCTTTGAGAGCCTGATCCCGCTCAATGACCGGGTAGAGACTGTCGCCGGCTGGGCAGACGGTGCTGAAGAACCCGAGCAGGTGGCCGCGGCGCCAGAGCCAGAGCCCGAGCCCGAACCCGAACCGGAGCCTGTGGTGGCGGCAGCGCCTGAACCCGAGCCCGAGCCTGAAGTGGATACCGCTGCAGCTGCTGCGGCCGCCGCTGCAGCCACTGTTGCTGCAGCTACACCTGCCTCATCACCCGTTTCTGCGCCAGCGCCAGCGGCAGCTCAGCCGGAGCCTCAGCCCGAACCACAGCCGGTTGCGGTCGCTGCTGCGCCCCAGCCTGAGCCGGAGCCCGAACCTTTACCTGAACCTGCGCAAGCGCAGCCTGAACCAGCGCAGCCCGCCACCGACGATCCAGCCTACGCGCTGGCGGAGATGGATGACCGGGAGTACCAGCGTCAACTGAATGAATACCTGGCGACTGTACTTGGCATGGTATTCCGTGAGGTGCGTTATCCGCGCCGTGCGGTGAATCGTGAACTCGAGGGCAAGGTTGAGATGTTGGCGGAAATCAGCCTCGAGGGTAAGCTACTTTCGGTTGAAGTGCTGGAGTCTTCAGGCCATGGTCTGCTGGATCGCGCCGCGGTTACCGCCGTGGAAGAAGGCGCTCCATTCCCCCCTCTGAGCCTGGTGGCCCAGGAAGAATTCATCTCGGATGACGGCACAAACTACGTGCTGATGATCCCGGTTAACTTCCGGCTGCAGTAAGCAGCCGGGGGTAACCCCACCTCCTTTCGTTTTAACCGAAGTCCGGGAGCCAGCCCCCGGACTCCTTCCAGCGATTGACAATATCGCAAAACAATTCAGCGGTTCGTTCAGCGTCATACGCCGCTGAGTGGGCTTCGCTGTTGTCGAAACTGATCCCCGCTTCACCACAGGCCTTGGCGAGTACGGTCTGGCCATAGGCAAGACCTGAAAGTGTGGCGGTGTCGAAGAAGGAGAACGGATGAAAAGGGTTGCGCTTGATGGCGCAGCGTTCTACTGCCGCATTGATAAACCCGGCGTCAAAATGCGCGTTGTGGCCCACCAGAATGGCCCGGCTGCAACCCTGCTCCCTGATCTCCTTGCGCACGGCACGGAAAATATCGCCCATGGCTTCCTCCTCATCCACCGCTTCGCGGAAGGGGTGGTAAGGGTCAATGCCGGTGAAATCCAGAGCCGCCTGCTCGATATTGGCGCCCTCGAAGGGTTTTACATTGAATTCCAGGGTGCGGTGAACAGCCATCATGCCGTCTTCGTCCATACGCACGAGTGTGGCAGCTATCTCCAGAATGGCATCTGTGCCGGCATTGAAGCCGCCAGTTTCCACGTCGATGACAACCGGCAGAAAGCCGCGAAAGCGGTCACAGATACGATGTTGGGAACTATCCACGTTATCAGGCCACCTGCCAGTTGAGTGATTCGCCGGCGGAGAGGGGTTTGAGGATGTCTTCGCCGAGTGGGATATCGGCGGGCACCGGCCATGCCTGTTTGCGCAGGGTAATCGTGTCGCTGTTGCGCGGCAGGCGATAGAAGTCGGGGCCGAAGTGGCTTGCGAACCCCTCCAGTTTGTCCAGCGCGTCGCACTCCTCAAACACCGCCGCGTAAAATTCGATGGCCGCGTGGGCGGTATACACCCCAGCGCAGCCGCAGTCGGTTTCTTTGCGATGGCGGGCGTGAGGTGCAGAATCAGTACCGAGGAAAAACTTCGGGTTGCCGGAGGTGGCGGCCTCAATCAGTTCATTCTGGTGAATATTGCGTTTGAGAATCGGCAGGCAGTAGTAATGGGGGCGGATGCCACCCACCAGCATGTCATTGCGGTTGAACATGAGGTGATGCGCGGTGATCGTCGCCGCCACATTGTTGCCTGCCTCGCGCACAAACTGCACGGCGTCGCGGGTTGTGATGTGCTCCAGCACGATGCGCAAGCCTGGGAAACGCGCGGCGATGGGGGCCAGATGGCGGTCGATAAAGACTTTTTCACGGTCGAAAATATCGATCTCGCTCTCGGTGACTTCGCCGTGAATCAGTAGTGGAAGGTCCGCTTCTTCCATGGCAGCGAGTACCGGGAACAGGCCGTCCAACTCGGCGACACCGGCATCGGAATTGGTCGTGGCGCCGGCGGGGTACAGTTTCACCGCGTGGACGAAATCCGAGGCGGCTGCCAGCTGAATCTCGGCTCCATCGGTCTGGTCTGTCAGATAGAGTGTCATCAGTGGATCGAATTGCCGCGGCAAGCCGGCCATGGCGCGCTGGATCCGGTCGCGATAGGTCGCGGCCTCGGCCACACTGGTTACCGGCGGTGTCAGGTTTGGCATGACGATGGCGCGGCCGAAATAGCGGGCCATATCAGCGCAGGTCTGTTCCAGAGCGGCACCGTCTCGCAGGTGGACGTGCCAGTCGTCGGGGCGGGTGATGGTAATTTCGTTCACGTTGTCAGCCGAGATAGCGAGAAAACGCGCATGCTACCACAAAAGGAATATCACCCCCGCTATTCGCCAATAACATAGCTGGGCGCTCGCTTGCGTCAGGGCAATGAATTCCCGCGCCGGTTCCAGTAGAATACGCGGCCTTTTTGAGCAATCTTCAATGGAGCAAGACATGTCAGACGTGAAGAAAGTCGTACTGGCCTATTCTGGCGGCCTCGATACCTCGGTAATCGTGCGCTGGCTGCAGGATACCTACAACTGTGAAGTCGTGACCTTCACCGCCGATATCGGCCAGGGCGAAGAGGTCGAGCCGGCCCGCGCCAAGGCTGAAGCCATGGGGGTCAAGGAAATCTATATCGATGACCTGCGCGAGGAATTCGTGCGCGACTTCGTTTTTCCCATGTTTCGCGCCAATACCGTCTACGAGGGCGAGTATCTGCTGGGCACATCAATTGCCCGGCCGCTGATTGCCAAACGCCTGATCGAGATCGCCAACGAAACCGGGGCCGAAGCGATTTCGCACGGCGCCACCGGCAAGGGCAACGACCAGGTGCGTTTCGAGCTGGGTGCCTACGCACTTAAGCCGGGTATTCAAGTGATTGCTCCCTGGCGTGAATGGGACCTCGGGTCCCGCGAATCTCTGATGCAATACTGCGCCGAGCGCGATATTCCGGTCGATTTCGCCAACGCCAAGAAAAAATCGCCTTACTCGATGGATGCCAACCTGCTGCACATTTCCTACGAGGGCGACTTGCTTGAAGACCCCTGGGCCGAGCCTGAGGAAGATATGTGGCGCTGGAGTGTGAGCCCTGAAGACGCCCCCGATGAAGTCACCTATATGGAGCTGACCTTCGAGAAAGGTGACGTGGTGGCCATCGACGGCGAGGCCATGAGCCCAGCCACAGTGCTCGAAACCCTGAACAAGGTGGGCGGTGCCAATGGTATTGGCCGCGACGATATCGTCGAGAACCGCTACGTGGGTATGAAGTCACGCGGCTGCTATGAGACTCCGGGAGGCACCATTCTGCTCAAGGCGCACCGTGCTATAGAGTCGATTACCCTGGACCGCGAAGTGACGCACATGAAAGATGAGCTCATGCCGCGTTACGCCAAGCTGGTTTATAACGGCTACTGGTGGAGCCCGGAGCGCAAGATGCTGCAGGCGGCTATCGACGAGTCGCAGGACGTGGTGAACGGAACGGTTAAGCTCAGGCTCTACAAAGGCAATGTGATCGTTGCCGGCCGTAAATCTGCTGACAGCCTGTTCGATGAAAGTATTGCTACTTTCGAAGATGATGCCGGCGCTTACGACCAGAAAGATGCGGAAGGCTTCATCAAGCTTAACGCTCTGCGTATGCGGATCGCAGCGAACAAGGGACGGGACTTGCTTTAGAACAGCAGCTCCGGTTGGAAGGAAGCCTATGAAACTGTTTTTTAAATATCTGGCGCTCGCTCTGGTCCTCGTGATCGTTGGTCTGGCGCTCACGGCTTCCTGGTATTTGCGCTGGGATGAAATTGAACCGCCGCAATTGCCCGGCCAGGTGCAGGGAGGGTCGCTCGAGCACGAGGGTCTGGAGCGCAATTGGTTGGCCTATGTGCCTGACGCTGCCGGCGAAAACCCGCCGCTGGTACTCGTGCTTCACGGATCGATGTCTGATGGTACTGTCGCTCGTTCGGGCACGTTCTACAGCTTCGATGTGCTGGCTGCGCGCGAGGGTTTCGTGGTTGCCTACCCAGACGGAATTGAACAGCACTGGAACGATTGTCGGATGCACGCCAACTATGCCGCTAACCAGCGCAATATTGATGATGTTGGCTTCTTGCGGAAACTGGTGGCAGATTTGGCCGAGCGGCATGGTATCGACCAAACAAGGGTGTATGTCACCGGCATTTCCAATGGTGGCCATATGGCCTATCGCATGGCCATGGAAGCGCCAGAGCTGATTGCAGGCGCAGCGCCAGTCGTCGCGAATATGCCGGTGCCGGACAATCTGGATTGTGAGCAGCGTGGCGAGGCTGTGCCGATGTATATCCTCAATGGTACCGATGACGGCATCAATCCCTATGGCGGCGGGACGGTGGAGCTGTTCGGCGATGCCAGCCGGGCGCTAGTGCTATCGGCAGAGGCCAGCGCGACTTACTGGGCCGAACTGGCGGGATATAGCGGCGCTGGAGTGCGTGAGGCTTTGCCTCAGAGTAATCCGGATGATGACACTAGCCTTGAGCGCCTGGTATGGAATGAGGCGGACAAAGCACCTGTGGAACTGATGACTGTGCGCGGCGGGGGGCACCAGTTTTTGCATCCTGTATACAGCGGCCCGCGCATTCTGGGTACCACCAGCCATCAGGCGGATGGCGCAGAACTAATCTGGGCGTTCTTCTCCTCTATTTGACCCGCTTATTCACGGCACGGGGTAGGGTAGCGGCAGCACGATACTGAGTGCTTCGCTATTCCCTTTGCCGAGATTGCGATAGCCGTGCTTCTGGTCGCCAGGAAACGCAAGCACATCACCGGCCTCGACCTCCCAGCTCTGCCCGCCCACTGCGACACCGACGCTACCGAGTAAGGTCACAAGGTATTCCTTAGTGCCCTGCAGATGGGGCTTGCCCGCCATCGAGCTTCCCGGGACGAACTGCATCCGGTCGATTTCGATCCCCCGCACCTTGTCTGGCATCAGCTTGTGAACCTGGACCTTACCACCGCTGCGCTTGAGTATCGGCACCTGATCTGCCTTCAGCAGGCTGCACTCGTTGCGCGGGCGCGACAGCAGTTCCTCGATATTTACCCCCAGGGCGGCAGCCAGCTTGCACAAATTGGTGAGTGAGGGGTTGCCCGCACCTGATTCCATATGGGTAAGGGTCGAGCGGGGAATACCCGCTTTCTCGGCTAGTTTTCCCTGGCTCAGTTCGCTGCGCTTACGCAGGGCGATGATGTTGTCGGCCAGGTAGGCTGATACGTTCTCGAGTTCACTCACGGGCGGCTCCTCTATTAGCATGTTGGCAATATATCAGCCAAAAAGACAAAATAATGCCCAGCAAGGATATGCTTCAACTGTCGCTGACACAACACAGGAGTAAGTATCATGCGAATTGAACATGCCAATATTACCGTAACCAATGTGAATGCCAGTGTGGCCTTCTACCAGAAGCTGTTTGGGGCCCACATTCGCTGGCAGGGTACCACCAGTGCTGGCAATCGGGCTGCCCACGTGGGCGTTGAGGACACTTACCTGTCACTCTTTGAAGCCGACTCTGAAGGGCGCGCTCCGGCAGGCTATGAAAAAGTGGGCTTTAACCACCTGGGCTTTGAGGTAGATAGTCTGGATCACTTTCGCACTCTGCTCGGTGATCTGGGGGTAGAGCCCACCGAGGTGGAGGAATATGAGCCAGGGAGCAGATTGTATTTCTTCGACCCGGACGGCAATGAGATCGAGCTGATTGAGTACTAGGTGCTTTGTATGTGCCAGAAGCTGATGCTGCGGGCCGGCAATTCTGCCGGCCCTTTTTGTACAGGCTTAGTGAAAGTTGCGGGATTTTAACCGCAGGCTCTCCAGTTCATGGGTGTAGTCTTCCAGTTTGCCAGCGATCACGTGAATCACGCTGTCCACTGTTTCCAATATGCCGGTGACCAGTAGCAGCTGCCCGGACATCAGTGCCTGACGAAAGTGCTCCTGAGTGCGCTGCCACACCACGATATTGCTGTTGCCGGTTTCATCTTCCAGGGTGAGAAACAATACACCCGAGGCACTCCCCGGGCGCTGGCGACAGGTGACCAGGCCGGCAATCCGCACAAAACGTTTATTGCCCAATGTCGCAAGATCGCTGTGACGCTTGCAGCGATTGAAAGGCGCGCGCTCGCGCAGCAAGCTCATAGGGTGGGCGCGCAAGGTGAGGCCGGTGGCGCGATAGTCTGATAATACTTCTTCGGCCACTGCGGGTGCTGGGAGTAGCACCTCGTCATTGAAGTAGCGGCCGCTCTGGTATTCCTCGTCGCGCAGCAACGGGCGGCTCTCCTCCAGTGCCATGATCTGCCACTGACTCTGGTGACGATGGCCGCTCAAGCTGTTAAGAGCGTCGGCGTCCGCCAGGGCTTCCATATCGCGTTTATTCAGCTGTGCCCTGCGGCGCAGGTCGCTGACCTGGCGAAAAGGCGCTTGCTGGCGAGCCTCTACCAGGCGCTGTGCGCCCTCGCGGCTGAGGCCTTTGACCAGTCGTAGGCCCAGGCGCACGGGGTGCGTCGGGTCATCCAGCAGTTCGTGGTCCCACAGGCTCTGGTTGACGTCGATGGGGAGCATGGCCACGCCGTGGCGACGGGCGTCTTGTACCAGCTGTGAAGGTGAGTAGAAACCCATGGGCTGGCTGTTGAGCAGGCCGGCGAAAAACGCCGCCGGGTGGTGGCGTTTCAGCCAGGACGAGACATAGGCCAGCAGGGCGAAGCTGGCGGAGTGGGATTCGGGAAAGCCGTAACCGGCAAAGCCCTTGATCTGGTTGAACAGCCGGCGGGCGAAGTCTGCATCGTAGCCGCGCTCGATCATGCCCTTGGTCAGCTTCTGTTCAAATTCTCCGAGCCTGCTATCGCGGCCCCAGTTGGCAATGGCCCGACGCAGTTGATCCGCCTCACCGCCGGAGAAGCCCGCTGCCACCATGGCCAATTTGATGACCTGTTCCTGAAAGATGGGCACCCCCAGAGTGCTCTCAAGGACTTCTTTGATCGCCTCTGAGGGGTAGGTGACAGGCTCCAGCCCCTGCTTGCGCCGCAGATAGGGGTGTACCATGTCGCCCTGGATAGGTCCTGGCCGGACGATGGCGATCTCGATCACCAGGTCGTAAAAGCAGGCCGGCTTGAGTCGGGGTAGCATCGACATCTGGGCGCGGGATTCGATCTGGAACACGCCCACGGTGTCGGCTTGCTGCAGCATCTGATACGTGGCTTTGTCTTCCTTGGGTATATCGCTCACGGTTTTGATGGCGGGGTTGTAGCGGTGCAGCATTTGCAAGCTTTTACGAATAGCTGAAAGCATGCCCAGGGCCAGTACATCTACCTTGAGCAGCCCCAGCGCCTCGATATCTTGTTTGTCCCACTGAATTACCGTGCGCTCGGCCATGCTCGCGTTTTCCACGGGCACCAGTGTGGAGATGGGACTGCGGGTAATCACAAAGCCGCCCACGTGTTGCGACAAGTGGCGCGGGAAGCCGAGAATTTGTTGGACCAGCGAATAGAACAGCTCCGCCTGGTGATTGTGGCCAGCCACGCCCTGTTCCTCGAAGCGCTGTTTGAGATCCCCGGTGCGGTCCCACCAGGCCATGGAGCGGGCCAGATCGTCGACGAAGGCTGGGTCCAGTCCCAGTGCCTTGCCCACATCGCGCACGGCACTGCGGGCGCGGTAAGTGATGAGAGTGGCGGCCAGCGCTGCACGCTTGCGGCTGTACTTACGGTAGATATATTGGATGACCTCTTCGCGACGCTCGTGCTCGAAGTCCACATCGATGTCTGGCGGCTCGTCCCGCTCCTTGGAAATGAAGCGCTCAAACAGCAGTGAGATCTGTTCCGGTGATATCTCGGTGATGCCCAGGCAGTAACAGACCACCGAGTTGGCGGCAGAGCCCCGGCCCTGGCACAGGATGCCCCTGGTGCGGGCGAAGTCGACGATGTCGTAAACCGTGAGGAAGTAGTATTCGTACTCAAGCTCCTCAATCAGCGCCAGCTCCCGCTCGATACGCTGTTGGACTTTAGCCGGTACGCCCGCGGGCCAGCGGCGTTTACTACCCTCGGCGACCAGTGCACGCAGGTGGCTGTTGGCACTGTGGCCCTCAGGCACCACTTCCTCCGGGTACTCGTAGCGCAGCTCCTCCAGGGTGAACTGACAGCGGCGGGCGATGGCAACAGTCTCCGCAAGCAGTTGCGGGTGGTATAGCCGGGCGATTTTTTTCATTGAGCGCAGGTGCTGTTGGCTGTTGCCCAGACGGCGCATGCCTAACTGGGCGATACTGGTGTTGTGATGCAGTGCGGTGAAGACATCGTGCAGTGGCTTGCGTGCTGCCGCGTGCATACGCACATCGCCGCAGGCCACAGGGGGTATGTTCAGCGCCCGGGCCATAGCCAGCAGCTGTTGCTGGCGGCCCACCTCGTTGTTGCCCAGCAGATGGCTGATACCCAGCCACACCCGCTCTTTGCACAGCCGCGCCAGTTGCTTGCCCCAGGCCCGGCTCTGTTCGCTGTCTTCTTCCGGCAGCCAGATCAGCAGGCAGCGCTTGAGATGAAAGATCACATCGCGCAGAGAGGCCTGGTATTCCCCCTTGGGGCTGCGCCGGCGGGCGGTGCTGATCAGCCCGGAGAGTTCAGAGTAGGCCGCCCGGCTTGGTGCCAGCGCCACCAGCCGGAAGCCTTCTTCCAGCCGGAATTCGCTGCCTACAATCAGTTGGATGCCCGCCTCTTTTGCCGCCACGTGAGCCTTCACTATACCTGCGAGCGAGCATTCATCGGTAACGGCTATCGCCCTGTAGCCCAGCTGCGCCGCCCGCTCCACCAGTTCATGGGGATGGGAGGCGCCGCGCAGGAAGCTGTAACAGGACAGGCAGTGGAGTTCGGCGTAGATTGACATATACTGTATATTTATACAGTATTAAGAGATTCGTCAATCCTGACGTTCAGCTATCCGCCGGCTGACTACCCCGAGAGCACCGCGCCCCACAGCATGGGTATAGATCTGGGTGGTGGTCACATCCTCGTGCCCCAGTAACTTGGTGTACAGGTACATCAGGGCATTGAACGCGGTGCGCTGGGTAGCGGGCGAGACGCGCGCATGTGCCGCCAGGTGATTGAGAAATGCCTAGATGTCCGCCTTCCCCATTTTTGTCGGGTGGCGCTTGTTGTGAAAGTGGATGTAGCGCCTGATCCAGTGCAGATAGGTGCGCTCGGTAGGGTAGGCATAACCCCGGCTACAATGCGTTGGCCGTTGTTCATGGGAGATGATCGCGTATGCCTGACAATCCAGCGCCAGACTGTTGATACTGTTGGATTTTCTACGCCTGCTTTCCCTGAACAAAGGGCGAAAAATTAGTCAGTGCACAATGCCCTTTTCATTGTGTAAGCTTTTAGCGCAACACCATCTTCCCCAACGCGATGGTTTAAATGGATTTTCCCAGGTAAGGAGCAAGTGAATGCCCCGATCACACCAATACACGCGCACAGCCAAAGCCCACAGAAGTAGCTGTTATATTTCGATCAGGGATATGTCTATGTATAGGATTTTTCTTACGCTACTTTTACAGTTTGTCGTTTCAATCAATAGTCAAGCGAGCACGGAGGTTGAAGTATTCGAGCCGATTGACAAATTGTTCGCAGCTATATCGAATGTGAAGCACCAGGATATGAGGGCCACTGTTACGGAATCCTTTGTTCTGTTGGAGGATGGTGAGGTATGGACTATTGAAGATCTAATTAGTGTTGTTTCCCCGTCTGAATACGCCAGAACAAATTTTTTCAGCATTATCAACATCGAAACAATGAATGATATTGCTCTAGTTAATTACTGGAATAAAGCAAACTTTGACAACAAGAAGAGCAGCGAAGATGTGATTTGGCTGGAAAGTGCGGTTATCAAGAAAGTGAATGGTATGTGGCTAATTTTACAAATGCATTCCACAAGGTTAGAGCCTAACGCCGTGTCTGAAAATGTCGTTTTTACCCAGCAAAAAATATAACAAGTTTAGCCAGCGACGCCACTTCGTGGCTGGACAGTTTTTCCGCGGCTTCGCCGCTCCAAAACAGCGACTGCTAAAGGCGTTATGTTTCCTGGACTATGAAGAAAACGATTAGAATCGAGCGCCTGTCATCGATCACTCTACTAAAGATCATGTTGATCACATCCGTTTTTCCTTGGATTCTGATCGATACAGTTGTCATTCTTTTTCATCTGTTTAGCGGCGATTTTGTGGTGAACTACAATCAGGGAAAAGGTGAAGATGCAGTGGCACAGCAGATTTCTCTAGCAAAGTTTGTGTTAGTGTCTTACCCACTCATAGTCGCTTTTGGAGCATTCTTTACCGCTATGCTCTGGCTGCCTTGCGCGTTCTCACTATGGGTATGGTCGAAAATTTCAAAGATGAGTATTTCCTACTATGAGGCCAGAGGTAAAGAAACATAACAAGGCGGGGCACAATCGCCCGCAAGCGGGCTGGACTCAGCACTGCGTCCTTCGCCTGTGCCAGCGGCGTTATGTGGCCCTCATTCAAAGTCAGGACGTAATTCTATGATCACTCCATACGTATTTGTTCTGTTCTGGATTGTCTGCGGAGGAATTGCCTGGAAGGTGGCAACCAACCGGCAAGGTAATGGTCCACTTTGGGCAGTTATCGGCCAAGTGTTTGGTCCATTCTCTATACCTTTCGCTTTTCTGGTTCGTCCTAAGGTTCGATCATGAATGTACCGATCGGGCCACATAACAAGTCAGGGCTAAGGACCGCTTACAGCGGCCTCAGCCTGAAGAGTTATGTGCTGTTCCACGTACATGCTTGAAGGCAATTTGGAGAGAGTAAATGAATGAAGTGGAAACCGAGAGCCTGATTACCGAGCTAATTGAGCTTTCTCATGGCACTATCGATCCTAGCGCGGAGCAAATTCGTAACCTGTTGAGCGGTAATCTGCAGGGCCCCTTTCATTTTGTGAATCTGCTAGTTTTTAAGGAGGTTGCTGATTATCCCTCCGACCATGAGCTGGCTAGTCATCAACTAAGCGGTGCCGACGCATATGATAAGTACGGAGCGGTAGCGTTGTCGCAAGTTACCAAAAGGGGTGGACGCCTTATAACCCTGAACAACATTGAGAAAAAAGTAGTAGGAGATTCCAGAGATTGGCATCGAATCGCAACAATGGAGTATCGAAATATTGAAGCATTCACCGACATGCTCATGGATCCAGAGTATCAGGCGGCTCTGGTTCATCGAGAATCTGGTCTAGAGGCAACTGAAGTGTTGGTAACAAGACCCCTGATAACAGAGCCTATCGGATGAATGTCCTTCGACACATAACAAGTCAAGGCAACGAAGGCGCTTCACGAGGAGGTTCCGAGTGAGTGAAGTGGCACTGCCTGTAACAAATGAAAATGTACTAGAGTTCTATGACTGGTTATTTGCTCCCTGGGTTAAAGAAATGGGGCTTCAAGATATTAACGTATCTCATGGTCAAGCCGTTGCAATACTTCCCCAGAACGAGAAGTTGCAGTTCTCTAACGGCGCAATTTGTGGCCAAATCATTATGTCTGCCATCGACACCGTGGCATCAATAGCGGTGGCAACAACCGATCGCTTGTCAAAAGGCACCGTTTATCAGCACACTCACTTCTTACGCCCCGCACTTTCAGACAATCTACGGGTGGAGGCGCAGGTTTTACGGTTCGGCAAGACTACGGCATTCTTGGAAACCAAAGTGACGTACGTATCCTCCGAAAAATTGGTGGCACATGCTTCATTAGAGTTTGCTTTCTAAGATATGGGTGCTGCATAACAAGGTAAGGCACTCGGAGGTCAAAACCGCTGCGCGGTTTTGCCGTCGGTGCTTGCGGCGCTAAATGTCTATCCTGCGAATATATCGGAGATCTAGATGAAAAAGGCATCCTGCCAATGCGGTCAGTTAACAGCCTCTTGCCCAGACGGATACTTGATGCATGTTCAGTGTTCTTGTGTAGATTGTCAGCGGCGTACGGGTACACCTTCAAGCTTCCAAGTCTGGTACAAAGCAAGCGAAGTGCAACTCTCAGGAAAATACAAGATATTTGAACGAGCCGCACTTAGTGGTAACAACTTACGATCTGGCTTTTGCCCGAATTGTGGTACTACGTTATTTGTCGAGCCGCCTATGGGGTTAGCGCTTTTCGACGTAGATGTTATCCAAATAGCTGTTGGATGCTTTTTTGACCCGGAATTCGATGCGCCTGAAATGGCAGTTTGGACGCGTGATATGCCAGAGTGGATTCAGGCAGCACCTCTAAAAGAGTTCCAGTATGAGAATCAAGGAGAATCCTTGGAAGCCATTAAAGAAGATTTAGCAAAGTTAGGCAGGCTTTAGACCAATGAGGTCGGCTTCAAACCGACAAACCACATTCAACAAGTCAAAGCATCGAATCGCCAGCAAGCTGGCTCACCGCTGTTTGAGGCGTTACGTGTCTAATGAATAGAATCAATCCGAAGAAGCTACTCAATAGCAAATGGACGGCCATAGAACCGACCAAGAAAGAAAAGCACTTCATAGTATCTGAAGTTGAATTCGACGAAGAGGACGTTGTCGTTCTGTGTTCCATTGAAGCAGTGATGTCAAAGCGATCTATTCGAATAGACTGGCATGAGCTGGAAGATGATAGTAGGTGGCTGCATGGTTGGAAATAGACCCGAGAAATTGGATCTTGCACCTAACAAGTCGATGCCAAGGGGGCGCAGTAATCGGCGTCCCTGCTTGAAGCGTTATGTGCACCAGAGGTTCTCAAGTTGACGAAAATAGTCATTTTTGGAAATTCCTCTTCTGGGAAATCGACTCTCGCTAAGAATCTCTGTAGATCAGAAAAATTGGCGCACTTTGATCTGGATACTGTTGCGTGGAAGCCTGTTTCGCCGCCAGAACGAAGATCACTCGCAGAGTCTCGAATGGAAATCGATGGCTTTGTCGCATCCAATTCAAATTGGGTAATCGAAGGTTGTTACTCTGATCTGATAGAGTTCGTTCTATCTGAGGCCGCAGAATTAGTCTATATGGATCTACCTATAGAGGCCTGCATCGCAAACGCAAAGAGACGGCCTTGGGAATCGCATAAGTATGAATCAAAGAAGGCGCAAGACGAGAATTTGCCTATGCTTATAGAATGGATATCGCAATACGAAAGCCGTAATGACACATTTTCGCGTTCAGCACACCAGGGCCTGCTCGAGCGGTTTTCGGGCAAGAAAACGGTGTTTACGGGCAATGAAGTCTGCACATAACAAGCACTGGTAGTTCGTCCCTATGGGGCCGGGCGCGCAAACGGCTGCGCCTCGGTGGGTGTTTGCGTTATCACTGGTACAAACAATGTGGAGATTTCTATGTCTGCACCGGTACCCACAGAAGAACAGATAGCGAAATTGCAATCAATGCCTGCTGACGAGCCAGTAGGCGCATTGAATCTATTCCATTTCAATGAGCAGGCCCAGTATCAACAGGATGGCCCAGAGTATGGAGCGCCAGAGGCGGACATCACGAGGGGGGAAGTCTATGCCTGTTACGGGGCAATTAGGCTATGTATTGGTAGTTCAGTTTAAACCGACAGCCGTTCATCCAGGATGGGCGGTATCAGAATTTCAGCTTGGCTTTGCGATTTTTCTGAAATACATATGAGCAACAGTAGGCTCCATAGTTAATGCGTAAAACGGACAGAAAAATTGAAAACGGTATCAGAGAGGCGCTTACTGAGGTTTGTGATGTCGCCCTTAAAGACGTTGAAGGATTCAAGTGGTTAACGCATTTTGTGAACTACAATGCCTTCCCTGATTCATTGTCGGTTGTTTGTGTGTTCGACAAACAAAGCGATTTATCATTGGCACTAGTGAACCACCACGATGAATTTATAAGATCATTGATTGGTGAAAAGCTTAGAGCCTTGGGTGTTCAGATCAAAGACATAGGGCGGCAAGTAAGCTTTGACACCGAAGAAGACTGTGATATCGAGAATGATGGCAATTGGAAAGCGCGGTTCAGATGATCACGTTCCAGCAAGAGCGTTTCACTTCGGGAAGATGTGAGCAGTGCTCCGCCCCAAGTCTCGGGTTCTGAATATGAGTATCTACAGCGTAAATGTCAGGCAAGGATTTGCAAGAACGCCTGATGGGGTCCGCATTGCCTACCAGGTTTCCGGTCGCGGCCCGGCACTGGTCTGTTGTCATGCCATGGGAAGCGATCACACGATGTATGACAGCCATCGAGATCGGTTTTCTCAAGCTAATACGTTTATCACGTTTGATCAGCGGGGTTCGGGCGCATCTGATCATCCGGCTTTTGAGGAGGGCCCCGGGAGTCCATACACAGTTGAGAAATTTGGCGATGACCTGACAGCAGTGCTGGACGAGCTTGGTGTTGAGAGCGCCATTGTGCTGGGGTTTTCTATGGGCGCTATTCCGGCCCTGTCATTTTCTATCCGTTCTCCAGGCCGGGTGAGTCGTCTGATTCTGGCGTCAGCGATGGCCTCTCGGTTGCCCCAGCCGATTATAGAGCGAGCAAGATTAGTCGAAGATATGTTGGACAGAAAAGGGATCGGAGAAACCTACGACTTCTATTTTTCGGGCGCGTTGTTCGAAGGGCTGATGGAACAGGAAGAATTTCGCGATCGCATTGCACAGGCCCGGGTAAGAGCGACGGAGCAAGGATTCAAAGGCTGTTTTCGAGTCACTATTGATCGACCAAGTTTGGTGCACAAGCTTGATGCCATAACGTGCCCTACATTGATTCTGGTAGGCGAAAACGACACGCACTACCTGGCCGAGGCTGTACTTTTGCAAGAAAAAATTGAAGATGCCAGGAGAGTGGTTTTGCCGGGTGTCGGTCACGCGATGAGCATGCAAGATCCGGGGCAGTTTGAAGCTGAGGTGATGGCATTTATTCAATGATAGAACGAGTGTTGTATCCAGAAAGAGAGGTAGCAGTGAATGAAAGCTATATGGAATGGCAAGGTCCTGGCGGAAAGCGACGACACAGTGATCGTTGAATCAAACCATTATTTCCCGGCAAGTTCGATTGTTCGCGAATATTTCAAAGATAGTGCTGCTAAATCTGTTTGTCCCTGGAAAGGTGAAGCAAGCTATTACGACCTGGAAGTGGATGGTGAAGTGAACAGGGAGGCTGCCTGGTACTATCCTGAAACGAAGGAGAAGGCAGCGCATATCAAGGGCATGATTGCATTCTGGCGTGGTGTGCAAGTAGTCCTCTGACATTGGTGATGATATCAAGGAGTTCCCATTAAAAGCATAGGCCTTATAGCGTTACTCTTTCTCTTGTCTGCCTGTGGGGGTATTCCTGAAGGAATCGAGCCTGTATCTGGCTTTGATTTAGAAAAGTACTCCGGTAAGTGGTATGAGGTTGCCAGGCTAGACCATCGCTTTGAAAGAGGCCTTGAGAAAGTCACGGCCACTTACCTGATAAATGATGATGGTACTGTGCGTGTTGAGAATCGAGGTTTTTCAACGAGCAGTAACGAATGGGAAGATGCTGTAGGGAAGGCAAAATTTGCGGGAGATGAAAGTGTCGGGCATCTGAAAGTGTCGTTTTTCGGGCCATTCTACGGATCCTATGTGATCTTCGAGTTAGATAAAGAGAACTATCGATATGCCTTTATCACTGGAGGCGAAAACACTCTTTGGCTTCTTTCCAGGACACCTACAGTTAGCGAGCAAATTAAGGAGAGATTTCTCAATAGAGTTGGAGATGCCGGATATAAAACCGACGAATTGATTTTCGTCAATCAAGAGTAGCGCCGTTGTCGTATGAGACAGTTAGAGAAGCAATCGAGATCGACAGCTTACCCGGGCCGGCTATTTGTCCGTTGAGAGTCAGGTTTGAGTGAGATAACGCTACAGGGATATATCCTGGTTCCAGAAGAGGATCTGGCGGCCGTCGTGGCAGAGTTGCCCATGCATATTGCGCTAACGTTGCAAGAAAGCGGTTGCAAGGCTTTCGAAGTTACACAAGATTCTGGCGATGCGCGAATATTTCGGGTGTATGAAAAGTTTTCCAACAGGTCTGCCTTTGAGGCACACCAAAGCCGTGTTGAAGGATCGCTGTGGGGTAGCATTACTGCTAACGCTGAGAGGCATTACGATATTAGTGAGGGCAGCTAGCATTGGTCGCAACCTGGAACTGGCTATGAGTAACTTAAATGAGTGTTAGCGGTGGCTGCAATTGCAAAAATATTGAAATCAAGTGGCATACCATTGATTTGAGTCTAGTGCCCAGGGCTTGCCAATGCGACTACTGCTTATCGAAAAGAGCTGCGTACGTCGCGAAGTCGGGAACGAGTTTCGAGGTCACCATTCGCAACGAAAATCTACATACGAAAGTTCGGCACGGGAGTAACAGTGCGGTATTTCACGAGTGTGCTAACTGTGACCAGATGGTTTTTGTCACATCCGAAATTGATGGCGCGCTATTTGGCGCTCTGAACGCAAATCATCTCGATAACAAGTTTGGTTTTTCGGTCGCAGTGAAGCGCAATTTCAGCGATCAAACGGCCGAGCAAAAATGCGAGCGCTGGCGCCAAAATTGGTGTCATCCGGTTGTAATAAAAGGCTGAACGAGTCGGCGGGTAATTCTTCTTATGCACTATCTGTTTTTGTTATTGATCTGGATTACGCCGGCAGTTATCGCCGGCATGCTCGGCTGGTCAGGAATCTGGGGCACGGGTAGTGCGTTTGCCGAATACCTGATTCCGCTCCCTGTTGCCGGCGGCGCTTTTCACATTCCAGGGCTGGTACTGAGTTTTTTGGCGTTTAAAGCCATTAACACTGGAGAAGAGGGCATAAAGCACGCTATTGCTTATGGTGCCTTCGCCCTGTTTGTTGTCATGCTCACGCTGCATCTCGATTTCGAGCGCTTCTACAATTGGCTGACTACCGATTACCAACCCGCCGGGTCTCCCATTCGCTTTGAGAGCAACATGCTCTTTCTGTTCACTATTTGCGATGCGTTCTGGGTTTGGATTTATGCAATGATCAAAGGAGCGCGATTCGATAGAACAAATGTCACGATCGCGGTTCTCGCGCCCCTCGCTGTGTTAGCGGCTCAGCATGTGGCCAATAAAGTGTCTGGCCCTGAATTTTCGATTGGTGGGGTGGCGCCTGGAGACAACCGTGGCCAGGAAACCCAGTTCATCTTCACCTCAGCAGAATATGACGAAGAGTTGCTGCTGGGTTGGCTGCGCGAGAAAAGCTCACTCGGCGTCCCCTGGATGAATGCCAACACTGAGCATGAAGCGATTGTTTTTACAAACAGTATGCAGCTTCTCAAGTGGGGCAAGTATGGCGAGATAGATAGCAGCAATACCATTGCGACCGTATGTAGTTACGAAGAAGATAAATCTCGGAGCATTTATGAAGGTTTGTATGACTGCTTCGAGGGCAGAGAGACCACTCATATGAAGGTGGCTAGAATCGCGACTGAGAATCCTACCGGACTGCATGTCTGGGTGGACAGCTGGTATGCGCGAACCGTCATGTGTGACACGGTGACGATTCCTGATGACAGGTTGCGCCGCGATATCGCGCTGTTCAACACCTGTATGAACCTGAGCACTGATTTTGATCGAGACATGCAACGGTTTGAAGATGCTTACGGTGACAATCCAGAGGCTATGGCCCTGATTCGCGCGCGGGTTGATGAGGTGGGTTTGCCTAAATCTATTCCGCCAATGGGGAGGCCTTAACATGGTTTCAGGGTGCGTTTCGCACAATGGTGTTGGTACATAAGGTGATGGGGATATGTCTCGTATAATTGGATATATGTTACAGCTTGCAGGTTGTCTTTGTATTGCTTGGGGCGTTCTGGTCTGGGGGAGTTTTGCTCTTGTCGCCTTCAAAGGATTCATCGGCACAGATGGCAATGAGGCCGGTGGCGAGCTGCTGACGTTCCTGGGCGCATTGTTGCTGTTTTGTGCTATTGGCTTTGCGTCCATGAGATATGGAAGCAAGCTCATTGTTCGGCGAAAGGCTTTTGGTAGGTGAGCGTTAGTATTAGAGCGTCTCAAAGCCCTGTTCGAGTCATCACTGTCTTCCTGGTGTTGACGGCAATCTTGTATGCTGCAGGGGTATGGCTGATCTTTCGCCTGGGCAGCGCGACACCATTGATGCTATCAGTGGGGCTCGCTGCCATCGTTACTTGTCTTGTGGTCCGGAAAGATCTGCGCACCCTGGGCTGGCACTGGGGGAGTTGGAGGATACAGTGGCAGAGTTATCTCCTGCCGTTGTGCTACTCGGCGCTGGCGTATGGTTTCATCTGGGTGTTTGGAATAGGTGGCTGGTACGAAGTCGATTTCGTCAGCGCGTTGAAGGAAGACTACAACCTGACCGCCTGGTCTGATACGGCGGTTATCTTGTTGCGCTTTCTGCTCACTGCGACAGTCAGCTTTCTTCTACTATTGCCTTCCGTTCTGGGTGAAGAAATTGGCTGGCGAGGCTTGCTTGTGCCTGAGTTGTCCAGGCTGATGTCTTTTGCCGGCGTATCGCTGGTCTCGGGTTTGCTCTGGGCCATATGGCACTGGCCGTTAATATTTATGGGGTTGTACGGTGCCTCGGACGCCACGCCAATTTTCTATCAGTTGGCGTGCTTCACGCTATGTATTATGTGCATGTCTGTCGTAATCACCTACTTCAGGTTCAAGACGGGTAGTCTTTGGCCGGCCGTCGTCTTGCACATGAGTCACAATGTTTTCTTGCAGAAATTTTTCGGTCCAATGACATCTGAATATGCTGGCTCGGCATGGTTTCTGGGTGAGTTTGGAATTGCCGTTCCTGCTATCCTGATGGTGCTGGCTCTCTACTACGGCAGCTTGGGGTGCCGCGAGTTTCGGGGCCCAAAGGGCCCCAATTTGGAAAGCGTATAAATGAGATTCTATTAGTCGATAGGAGTGCACAATGGCAACAGAGGGAAAATTTGAAGTAACGCTGGAACCGCAGCAGGATGTGGCGGCGCCGGCTGGCAGGATGAGCATGCGCAAAGTGTATTCGGGTGGTCTGGTGGGCACTGCGTTGGGCCAAATGATTAGCAAGCGCACTGAGGCGGGGGAGTCAGTATATTCAGCCGTTGAAGAGTTTGACGGCGCCCTCGATGGCAAGACGGGGGGCTTTAGCTTGTTTCATGTCGGCCGGATGTCCAGCGCTGGTCAATCGCTTGAAGTAACCGTTGTCGCGGGATCCGGGCGCGGTGACCTTGAAGGTATTGGAGGCCATATGACAATTATTCAGGAAGGCGGCGAGCACCGCTATGTATTTGATTACATAGTGTGAGCAGCCCCAGTGGTCTACAGCCCCACCTTCAATCTCACGCCGAAGTAACGCTCATAATCCCGTGGGACAAAGCGGCTGGTGGCCTCCACCGACGCGGCCTGCGAGCTGTCCAGTAGGCCGCTGTCGTAATTGTCGTCCAACAGGTTGTTGGCGAACAGGGTGACCGCGTAGTTGATGTCGCCCTCGACATCCATTCCCAGTGACAGGTTGAGCACGCCGTAGCTGTCCGCCTCCATCCAGGGCGCAAGTTGTAAGTCGTGATTGACCTTGTCCGTCCAGCTGTAGGAGAGATTGGCGAATACATCGCCGGGCAGTTTATTGTTGGCGGGCCAGACATAAGTGCCGGCGATGTTGTACTTGAAGTCCGGGGAGTTTTGCAGATCTTCGCCTGCGAGGTCCTGGGTGCTGATGCCGTTGTCGCCGGGCACGCAGCCTTCCTCGAGAGTTTGGCCGAAGTAGCACTCTGCGTCCGGATACTCCTTGATCGTGGCATCGACCCAGGCGGCAGCCAACTGCAGTGTGAAGTTGTCGCCAATTAACGTCGTGCTGTCGATTTCAATACCATAGGTTTCCAGTTCTCCCACGTTTTCAGTGGAGAAGGTGATGGCGCCGGCATCAGTGACTGTTGTCTGCTGCGCCTGGTAATCATCGTAGAGTGTGTAGAAGCCCACCAGCTCGAGGCGCATGGTGTTATCGAAAAGCTCAGCCTTGTAACCGAGCTCGAATGCATCTGAGGATTCCTTCTCCACGGGTTCAAGTTCGCCGGTGAACGCAGTGGACGCCGCGGCATCGAAGAACTGGCCCTTGTGGCCCTGTGCGTAGCGGAAAAAGAGCATTCCGTCTTCAGACACATCGTACTGGTAGGCAACACTGCCCAGGGCAATGTTGTCGTCATCCTCGTAGGAAACATCCGTGTCGGGGCCGCCCCCATAGAAATCGACATTGGTCAGGTCAAACTCGATTTCCTCGTACTGATAGCGGCCGCCTAGCGTTAGCCTGGAACGCTCGCCGATATTCCAGGTGACCTGGCCGAAAGCAGATAGCGACGATACGACATTGTTTGACAGGTTGTGGGCGTCCAGGCCCGCAGCCACGCCCAGACCGGGTGCCCAGCGATCGAACTGGCGGTCTGCATCCATATTGGAGTAGTAGAGCCCGGCAATGTAGTTCCCCCAGGCAGCATCGGGAGACAGCAAGCGGAATTCCTGCGAGACGGAGTCTACGTCCAGTAGGTTCAGTTGTACGACGCCGCCATTTACCGCGGGGTTGTAGGGTTCGATTCCCGTGCCGAGGGGGTCGCCCAGGGTGCCGTTGCCAAAGGGATAGCTCATGACCGGATAGGCTGTGGTATCGAGTTCATTAAACTCACTGTGATCCCAGTTGTTGTAGGCGGTGATAGAGAGCAGGCTGTGGTCCTGTATGTCCCAACTCGCCTTCATAGAAAGTTGTAGATTTTCTGAGTCCGCCTCCGGCCGGTCGTCAATGACGACGGTAGTAGATTCATCGTCGACGTAGGGGATGATCTCAGGCGCTGCCTCGGTCAGTGGAACCACCGTGAGCACTTTTGCCTGCTCAACATCTTCGATGTAGGTGAACGCAGGGGAGCAGCATTCGCTGTAGCTGTCGTCGTACTTGGCCTGAAAGTCCAAGCTGAAAGTGTCGCTAAGATCCCAGTCCAGACGGCCGTTAACGCCCCAGCGCCTGGATCCGTCGAGTTCGTCGCCGTCATGCAGGTTGTTCACCCAGCCATCGATTTCATCGTGATAGCCGCTCAGCCTGTAGGCGAGCGCGTTGCTGATGGGGCCGGAGATCGAGGCGCTGATCTTCTCCTGATTGTCGTCGGTGAAGGTCAGCTCAGCATTTGCCTCAAATTCACTGGTAGGCCCCCGGGTAACCACGTTAATCACCCCAGCGGAGGCATTGCGGCCGAATAGCGTTGACTGAGGGCCGCGCAGGATTTCGACACGCTCGATATCGGTGAGGTCAGCCAGGGCCTGGCCGGCCTGGGATGTCGCGACATCGTCGATCACCACCGCCACGGCACTCTCGGCACTCACTGAGTACACCACGGTGCCGATGCCGCGAATTCGGAAGCCCGAGTTCTGCGCCAGCGTAGTCTGGTCGTAGGTTAGCGAAGGGCTGAGCTTGGTCAGGTCGGCGGTGTCTCGAACACCGTAAACCTGCAGGTCCCTGGTGGAGACGGCCGTGAGAGCCACCGGTACATCCATCATATTCTGCTCGCGCTTCTGCGCGGTCACAATGACTTCTTCAAGAGTCGCTTGCTGGGCCAGGGTGGAAGGGGCAGTGAAGGCGTGAAGGGCTGCCACGATGCAGGCCAGTGGTTTTGCTCGCATGCTGACGGACGGTGTGCTCAGGCTCATGAAAATGCTCATTATTATTGGGATGACTCATGGTGCCAGAAGTCTGGGTGGCGAGGCTACCTTGCGCGAACTTTGTGTGCTGAGCATGCCATGCATCACTCGTGCTAGGCTTTGTCTCGTGCCAGATCATCAGGAGTAGGGCAAGAATGAGCAACACCCCCATAGCGTTCAACCAGAAGCACGCCACTCATAAGGAAACCCTGCTGAAGTTTCTGGCGCTGGCTGCGATTCTCGTTTCCTACTTTGGCTACATGAGCTGGAAGTATGATGCTTCTACGGGGTTCGGTCTCGCGGTACTCGCTTGGAGTTTTTTTGTACTGTGCACACCGGTGGCGGACGGTGGTTTTATCGTCGCATTTCCCATACGCCTCCTGTTTGGTGTGAAAATGGCGATTACCCAGGGTGTTGTCTGGTTTGTTGCTGTAGCCGTGAATCTATACATGCTCTACGAATCTCCAGAAACGTATGAGCTAACATTCCTCACTCAACTCCTACACCAAATATTGACGCAGATATATCCTTACTGGGCGATCTTGCTGATTAGCGCGGCGGGTACTTTTTTATCCATTTATTTTGGTGATGAAATGATGGATGTGACCAGCCATCAGCAGCGGGAGAAGCACCATAGGCATGGTTTCAACTACCGCCTGTTGTTGGTTCTTGGCTTGGGTATTCTCACCGTGGTCGCTTATTACGAACTGCTTAGTACTCTCGATATTAGTATCCCTCAATAGCAGCTGGATGCGTGGGTGCGGAGCCTGACAACAAGGTTGAGTTAACGAATGCGTGAAATTAAGTTTTCCCAAGACGAAAAAGACAGAATTGTGGCCAAGATAAAGCGCTATTTCGATGACGAGCTCGGGCAGGAAATCGGCAATTTTGAAGCTGAGTTTCTGATCGATTTTTTTGCGCAGGAAATTGGTCCGTCGTTCTATAACAGCGGTCTGCATGACGCTCACGCGCTGTTTACAGAGAAGTCAGAAGAAATAGGTTATTTGGTGCAGGAGTTGGAGCAAGCTGTCGACTAAGCGTTAGCAGTGACGTTATGGAAATCTACGACAGGATTGGTATTGGGTACTCTGATCGAAGGGCGACAGACTCTCGTATTGCCGCGCAGATCTACAGCCACCTGACAGCCGCTACTTCGGTATTGAATATAGGCGCAGGTGCAGGATCGTATGAGCCTGACCACCTGCCGCTGGTGGCACTGGAACCCTCCGCAGAAATGATCGCCCAGCGCACGGACACTGCGCCTGTGGTGGTCCAGGGTGTAGCGGAAGCATTGCCCTTCGCTGACAACAGCTTCACGCATGTAATGACTGTGCTCTCGATGCACCACTGGCGGGACCGTGAGGCTGCTTTTGCCGAGATTGCCCGCGTAGCCACTGACGCATTTGTGGCGTTGACCTGGCTGCCCGATGCAGGGGCTTTCTGGCTCACCCGAGACTACTTTCCTGAATTCTATGCATCAGACGCCAAGGTTTTTCCAGGCTCGCAATTGTTCGCTTCTTTTTTTGATGATGTTCAGAGTGAGCCAGTGCTTATTCCAGAGGACTGCATCGACGGCTTCCTTGCGGCTTACTGGAAGCGCCCGGCGGCGTATCTCGATTCTCAGGTGAGGCAGTCGATATCCTCGTTTGCGAATGTCGATGGATCATCCGATCGCTTTCGGCGGTTGCGTGATGATCTCGATTCCGGAAGGTGGCTAAAACGTAATCGGGAATTGATGAATCAGACAGACCTGGATGCAGGCTATCGTATTATTTCAGGCAGAATCAGAAAATCCGGGCGCGTCGATATGTGAACCCTGGCAGAGATGCTAGGCTTGTTGCCTGACCTTGTGAAAGGAAGTGAAAGCAATGGATTCGATACGTGACAGCCTGGCGCTTGAGCGGACCCGGCTGGCCAATGAGCGTACGCTTCTGGCCTATGTGCGAACGGGTCTTTCGCTCATAGCTGCCGCAGCGGTGCTGTTCCAATTTTTCTCCAGCCAGCACACTCATGTCGCTATGGCATGGCTGTTGTTGGTGTTTGGAGCGGTTGTACTGGTAGTCGGTGTTTACCGGTTCTATTCCGTGCGGTCATATTTGAATCAGGATGAGCCAGAGGAGTAATCAGATGGACGCTGAATCCGAGTTTCAGACAGCCGAACAGCTGCAGGCAAGCCTTGCGGGTATCAAGGACAGCCCGCGTGAAAAGGGTGTTGTCGAGATGATTGTGTGTCGTCCAGCGGTGAACGAGCGCCGCAATCTTGCTGCCTGTGAGCTGAGTGTGGAGGCGGGATTGCTTGGTGATAACTGGCAGGCGCGCGGGGATGAAGACGAGCACGGTAAACCGGCCAACCGGGAGATGCAGCTAAACCTGATGAATGTTCGTGTCATCGCCGCTATTGAACCCGATGCTACGCGCTGGCCCCTGGCGGGTGACCAGTTCTACGTCGACCTGGACCTCAGTGATGAAAACTTGCCGCCTGGTACCCAGTTGGCAATCGGGCAGGCTGTGATAGAGGTTACCGCTGAACCGCACCTGGGCTGTGCCAAGTTCAAGCAACGCTATGGCCGCGACGCTGTTATGTTTGTTAATTCGGACGAGGGTAAGGCGCTCAATCTCCGTGGTATCAATGCGAAAGTAGTGACGCCCGGCCTCGTGAAAGTGAGCGACACTGTTGCGAAGATATAGCCGGGTGCAAAGCAATAGCCGAGTGCAAGGCTGGAATCGCAGCAACGCAGGCGCTGATGTAAGACGCGGTCTGGTCGGCCTTTTTTTGCTTTGTATGGCAATCGCAACCGAAGCAGGGCCAGATGATGGGGAGATGGAGATTCGCAAACTCGCGTCGGGTGTGTATCTCCATACATCCTATGCGGCACTGCCGAATATCGGTTTCTATCCGTCCAATGGCCTGGTCGTGGTTCGCGATCAGCAGGCATATCTTATCGACACGCCCTGGCTCGTTCCTGACACAGGCGAGCTGCTGCGCTGGGTCGAGGCCCAGGGCTGGGAACTGCAAGCGAGTATCTCCACGCATTATCACGAGGATCGTGCCTCCGGTATTGCCACGCTGAACGAACGCGATATTCCCACCTGGGCCTTCGCGATGACCAATGAATTTTTGCAGGCAGGGGGTAGTGCCACTGCCGCTCACACTTTCGACGGTGAGGGTGTGTGGTTGCTGCAAGATGAGATCTACGCCTGGTATCCGGGAGGTGGGCACACCGCAGACAACATTGTTGTGTGGTTGCCGCGGGAAAAGATTCTTGTCGGGGGTTGCCTCGTTCGCGCTGCAGATGCCCGGAGTATGGGCAATACAGCGGATGCAGACATTGCTGCCTGGGCCGGGTCCGCCCTACGGGTGCAGGAGAAATTTCACGAAGCTGTGACAGTCCTGCCTGGCCACGGTGCACCGGGCGGGCTCGAACTGCTCACTCACACTGCCGATCTGGCAATAGAAATAGGGAGCGACAATCCAAATGAGTAGCGCAGAGCACTATCGTGCACTGGAATGCATGTATGCAGCGGCACCTATCAATTCGTTTTACAAGCCGATCATGACCGTGATTGAAGGCGAGGCCGTGATTGAAATCGAAGCTGGTCCGCAGCATCACCACTCCGGTGGTGGCGTGCATGGTTCAGTTTATTTCAAGATGCTTGATGACGCGGCCTTTTTCGCCGCCAATTCGCTGGAGCCCGAGGTCTTTGTGCTTACGACCTCATTCACTACCTATATCACCCGACCTGTGGCCGATGGCAGGATGCGGGCGGTAGGTAAGGTGGTTAACTTCAACCGCAGTCAGTTCATCGCCGAGGCAGTGGTCTATGATTCAGAGGAGCGGGAAATTGGCCGCGGCAACGGTATTTTTGTGCGCAGTAAAGTGAAACTTGTCGATGCGGCGGGTTATGCCAGCTGAGCGAGATCAAAGCCAGGAGAATGACAGTGAGCGACTTACCCAGATCAAACTTTAACAACATCGAGTTGCGGCGGGTCGGCAATGGCGAGGGCTTCTCGGCCTCCGCTGCGCGGTTTGGTGACTTGCTCGGGATGGAGCGCATGGGGTGCAGCATTGTTGAGCTTGCCCCGGGCGAAAAAGGTTGGCCGTTCCATCTGCACTACGGTGAGGAGGAGCTCTTTGTCGTGATAGAGGGCACTGGCTTAATGCGCTATGGCGATGGCGAGCACAGTATCGGACCCGGGGATGTACTGTTCACTCCCCCTGGCGAAGGAACTGCGCATCAGATCATTAACAACTCCAGTGCCCCTTTGCGCTACCTGGCAATGAGTACACATGCCGACCCTGCCATGTGCTATTACCCTGATTCTGGCAAGTACGCTGCCTACGCTCAACAACCCGATGGCAGCTGGAAGGCCTTTATTGCCCACGAGAGCAGCCAGGTTGACTACTACGAGGGTGAGTAACCGTGTTTGCCGTCATTTTTCGCGCAAGGATTAAGCAGCTGGATGAGGAATACGCGGCAACAGCTGAAGCGATGCGCCAGCGTGCTATGGCGGAGTTTGGCTGTGTTGAATTCGCGGCCTGGACTGAGGGCGATAGCGAGGTGGCTATCTCCTATTGGAACAGTGAAGAAGATATCCTCGCCTGGAGGCGGGACCCTGCACACAAGCAGGCGCAGCAGCTTGGTGCGGAGCGTTGGTACAGTGCCTATTCGGTGGAAGTTGTGAAGGTGACCCGCAGGTATGAAAAAAGTCTACACCAGTGAAAATCGGTTCTACGTGGGCAATATCCGCAACTTGCTGGAGGCCCAGGGTATTGAAGTGGTCCTGCGCAATGAGCATGTCTCAAGTGCCGTGGGTGAGATACCGGTTTTCGATACCTGGCCTGAGCTCTGGGTGGTGAAAGAACGGGATTTCCCAAGGGCCGAGCAGATCGTTCAGCAGGCGTTGAGTCCCGCAGGCGCCGCTCCGTGGCGCTGTAAACGCTGCGGCGAGGAAAATGATCAGGCTTTCGAGTTCTGCTGGCAGTGTCAGTCAGACCCAGGCGGTATACTACTGACATGAATATCAGGCAATTTAGTGAAGCGGACGAATCCGCCGTGATCGACCTTTGGCGCGATTGTGGTTTGCTCGCGCCCCAGAATAATCCGCATCGGGATATCGCGCGCAAGCTTGAGGTCGGCCGTGAGCTGTTTCTGGTGGGCGAGGTAGACGGTGAGATTATCGCTTCCGTCATGGGCGGTTACGAGGGCCATCGCGGCTGGGTGAATTACCTTGCCGTCAGCAATGAGCATCGGCGGAAGGGTTTCGGTGTCGTGCTGATGCGTCGAATCGAGGGGCTACTGCTGGAACGTGGCTGCCCCAAACTGAACCTACAGGTCCGGCGCAGTAATGAAGTGGTTTTGGCGTTCTATCGGGCCATGGGTTACGGCGAAGATGAAGTGGTCAGCCTGGGCAAACGATTGATTCCCGACAAGCCGCCAGCAGAATAACGGAGTAAGCCAATGAGTGATTTACCGCCCTGTCCGGAGTGCGGATCTGGTTACACCTATGAAGACAGGGATCAGTACGTCTGCCCCGAGTGTGGCCACGAGTGGCCCCAGGCTGCACAGGCAGAGGAGAGTGAAGAGCCTGCGATCAAGGACGCTAATGGCAATCCACTGATCGACGGCGATACAGTGACCGTCATCAAGGATCTCAAGGTGAAGGGTTCATCCCTGGTCGTGAAAGTGGGCACCAAGGTGAAAAACATTCGCTTGGTGGAAGGCGATCACGATATCGACTGCAAGATCGATGGTATTGGCCCGATGAAACTCAAATCGCAGTTTGTGAAAAAAGCGTGAGTGTCTGGCGAGCCAGGCCGACCCTTTAGGGCATCGCCAGTACGTTGCAATCCAGCTTGTCGAGGATCTTCTCGGCGGTGTTGCCATGCATCAACGCAGCGATGCCGGAGCGGTGGGAGTTCCCCACGATCACCAAGCTGGCATCCAGTTTTTTCGCTACATCCACGATAACCTTGTCCGGCTCTCCAAGTTTGATGTGCACGTGCTCGCTGTCGACACCGGCCACTTCCATCAATTTTTGACGATCGGGTTTTACTCGAAAATCCGGGAAAGCGTTAACCACGTGTACTTCGGCCATCTCGCTCTCCAGCAACTGGCGGCTGAATTCGAGGATATGTTCGTTGAGCTTTTCGTAGTTCTCGGTGCGGGCGCTGATATCAATGCCCGCAAGAATGCGCGGCACCGGGGGGCGGTCGATATCCTTGATCAAGAGGACCGGGCAAAGGCATTCGCGAATCAGGGTCCAGTCTGAAGTCGAAGTCAGCATGCGCTGGCTGGTGGAGTGTTTAAAGGATGATTTGAACACCATGTCGGCGCGATTGCGGGAGGCCGCACGCACAGCGGCGTGATGCCAGTCCTTGTCCCATTCAACTTCACAACTCGTGTCTATACCGGCAGCAGCGATGGGGGCCATGCTTTGCTCGAGTACAGCCTGTTGCTCGGCCAGTTGGCGCTTCACTTCTTCGGACTCGCGGTCGGCCCCCGCGATGTTGCCGTGGATACAGGCAAACAAGTGCAGGCTGGCACCGATCTCACCGGCGATCGCCGCAGCGCGCACCAGAGCCGGTTGCTCTTCCCTGGTGGGGTCGTATACGACAAGAAACCTGTTCAATTCCATTGTGCTGCTGCTCTTTTGCACTGATATGGGGCCATTTTCTCGCAAACTATTAGAATTGGCACTCTAAATTTGTCGTGGCTTGGGCCGCTCAGGCGAAAATGCCGTGCATATACCAGGCCTGTTCCAGCCGATCGCGAAACACCCAGTAGTGCTGGCCCTGGTCGCCCCGGGCAATGTAATAATCGCGGCTCACCGGTTGCTGCCACCAGTTGTCTTCAATGCGTTCGGGGCCGTAGACAAGGTCCAACTCCCCTTGCCAATGCAGATGATTGCGGCGGCATGATAGCTGTTGTGGCTGCGCCATCAGCCAGAACGGGCGTTGCAAGCTGTTCGCACTGCCTCCGGCAGGCCGTTCACTGCAAGTATGCAGGGCGTGCTCTGGAAGGTGCTCGTCGCGGCAGCCTACCTGTTCCACCGCTTGCAGGCCCAGCCGGCTGCGCAGCCGATCCAGCAGGCTGGCCAGGGGTTCCTTTTGCTTGCGTGGGTTGAACAGGTCGATGTTCTCCAACTGGCCTCCGCGCAGCTCAACACACTCAAGGGCGATGCCTTCAACCCCGGTTGCCAATTCGAGCCGGTCCAGGTGGATGCGGGTGAGACTGAACCAGCTCTGCCAATCGCTGTGGCTACTGGTGCTGCGCACCCGCATTTTGCGCAGGGAGTGATCGATACCGATCAGCTGCCAGACAATCTCCGCCGTCTGCAACTGGGTGTTGCGCAGGAATTTGCACAGGGATTGCAGTAACAACTGGATGGCGGGCTGCAATTCATCGTTGGCTTTCACCTCGTAGCCAAACCAGTACTCGTCACTGAAGTTCGAGGGGGGCTGGTAATCCGGATGGATGTCCTCCTGTTGGCCCAATACTTGTCGCAGGAAGTGGATGAATGTTTTGCCGCAGCGCCGGCCTATGGCGGCCTGGGGCAAGGCCAGAATGTCGCCGAGGGTGTGCAGGCCTGCCCGGCGCAGAGAGTCCACCGGGCCGGTGTGCGCCTGCAGCAGCGTGAGGGGCAGGGCGGCCAGGCGCAGCTCCAGGGGTTGCTCGATGGCCAGTGCCTGTTCGTCTTCCGCGAAGGATAAAAGCCAGGCTGCCTTGGGGGTGGGGCCCAGAGCGAAGCAGGCGTTGAAGCCGCGAGCTGCCAGGCCGCTGCGGACCTCGTCCAGCAAGGGGGGCAGGCCACGGTACAGGGCGAGGCAGCTACCGATTTCCAGTTGCAGGCAGTCGCTTTGCCAACTGTGCAGGCTGGGTGAAATACTGTAAGCCCAGCAGCACAACTGTTGCAGGCAGCGCTCTTCCGCAGCAGTGTCGCGTTCCAGTAACTGCAGTGGCTCCTCGCCGAGCAGGGCGCGTACAGTGGCGGGCTTCATGCCCTCGCGGACGCCGGCCGCTGCAGCGCAGTCGTTGACCCGCAGTACGCGTTGCTTTTCCAGCACCACGACGGCTCGCTCCTCGGTGCGTTCGAGGCACTTGAGGGGTAGCAGGTGGAAGCGCAGGCATAGCCACAGGGTCATTGAATTCGATAAGTGCTGTACATATATACAGTATTTATCAGGAGGTGGATTTTGTCCACGTCAGGTGCAGGTACCTGTCGCCCAGGCGAGCAGGTGAGTGCCTAGCCTGCGGCTCCGGCGTTTTCCAGGAGGTAGGTGATAACAAACTTGATCACAAAGCCAAAGATACCCATGGCCAGGCCAATATAGAGGATGATCGTGCCAAACCTACCGGCGTTGCTGCGCTTGGCCAGGTCCCACACGATGAAAATCATAAACAGGATAAGGGCGCCGACCCCAAGGGTGACGCCGTATTCTGTCAGCCACTCGTCCACAACCTACTCCTGGGGCGACGTTCAGGGGGCGGCGATTATAGCAGCTTCCAGGTGGGTTTCAGCGCTCATTGAATTGGTGATCAGACAGGCGTCCTCGGCTTTCTGCAGCAGCCTGAGGGCTTTGGCTTCATCGGTCCCGGCGGGGACGGTGAGGGTCGCGTTTATGTTAATGGCGGTGAACTTGGTGATCCGCTCGACCCGGTCCAGAACACCATCGGCGTTGGCTTCCAGCGTGTTCCATTCCAGCTTTGAAGCGCGGGCGATGGCGCGGAAGGTGAGGATGAAACAGTCCGCTACCGAGGCCACCAGCAGGTGCTCTGGCGACCACTGGTCACCGGGTCCGCCAAATTCAGCCGGCGGAGCGGATACCAGTTGCGGCATATTGCCGCTGTCGATGGCGATATTACCGTCTGCTTCTGCCGCAGCGCTGACCTGGTAGTGGTGGGGGAAATCCTGCACGGTGTTTACTCCTGCTATGGGTTGGTTGAGCAGGATTGTAGCAGAGTGAAATCAGGTTCAGGCGAAGGAGAAGGCCGGCTGTTGTTGCGGGCTGTCCTGCCACACGGGCACTTCCCACAACTGGGGTTGCTCAGGAATATCTTCCGCCGGAGGCAGGGCCACATCAATATACTGATTGCCGCCGCGCTGTTTGAGGATGTGCACCTTGCGGTACTCACGCATCTGCAGGCGCAGGCCGGCGGGGGCGTGGTTACGCGCTGCACTGTGGGGGCGGAACAATACTGCCATGCTGTCGCTGTCGGCGGCTGCCAGTTGCAACTTGCGCAGCTCACCGTAGCTATACTCGTGAGCCCCCAGCCAGCTGAATACGGCGCTGCTGGTACTGCTTCGCAGAGCCTGCTCGGTTGCCCAGAGCAGGTCTTCGCGGCTCTTTGGATGTACCAGCAAGATCTGGTCGGTGTCGATGCCGCGGGCCTTGAGCAGGGGAGCGTAAGGAGTGAACGGAGGGGCGATGAATACCTGCCAGCGGCCCTCGGCACTGAGTTTTTCCATCGCCGGCAGGAACAGGCCCATGGAGCCCAGACCGCAGCCGTCACTCAGGACTTCCACGGTGTTGCCCAGAGGCCAGCCGCCGCCACGCAATTCGCTATTCAGGGTGTTGTAGCCGGTGCTCAGGGCTTCTACGTCCAGATGGCGGTCGCCATTGGCGGAAAGGGCGGCATAATTGCCGCGCCAGGTGTCGTTGCGATTGATAACTTGCTGCAGTGCCTGGTTCATATTGGGCCTCTCTTTCTCTTTGCTGTCTGCTGTATTCGCTAATCTACTGTATGTTTATACACTGTATGTATTCACAGTAGTTGTGCTGCAGGCAGAATGCAAGGCCCTGGGCAGGGGAATTAGTTGGCAAAAAGAGAGTGTGTCGTAAAAAACGACAGGTGGGTCTCAGGGCTTAATGGCCAGCCGCAGGACGAGGTTTTCCAGATTGTCCCAGGGTTTGCCGCTGGCAAAACCCTTGATCGAACCGTCGACAGTGGAGGCCTGCTCCAGCAGCGAGGTGAGGGAGACACTGCTGTGGCGAGATAGTGCCCCCTGCATGAGCGACATGCGGTTCTTCCACACGCGCAGCCCGCTCAGTACCTGCTGCGGCGACTGTCCTGCGTCCACCTGCTGGCGAGCTTGATACAGGGTGCGTATTTCCCGCAGCAAGGCCCATAGGGCCACGGCGGGCTCAGTGCCTTCACTGCGCAGGCCGTGGAGCATTTTGAGGCTGTCACTGGCGTTGCCCCTGAGCGCGTGGTCGGTCATGTCAAACAAGTTGTAGCGGGCGTTGTTGGACACTGACGCGGTGATGGTCTCAGCGCTGATGTGGCCGTCGGCGGCCAGAAGCTTGAGTTTTTCCACTTCCTGTACGGCGGCCAGCAGGTTGCCTTCGACCCGGTCACAGAGGAGCTGCAGGGCGTCGTTGTCGATGGTCATGCCGGCACCGCTGAAGCGTTGTTGCAGCCAGCGTGGCAGGTCGCGGGCCTCTACCGGCCAGATCTGCAGCGTGGCACCGGCCTTGTCGAGGGCTTTGTACCACTTGCTATTAGTCGATTGCTTGTCGATCTTGCCGGAGACAATGAGCAGAATATCCTCGCTGTCTGCGGCCATTTCCAGGTATTCACACAGGGCCTTGCTGCCGTCGGCGCCGGGCTTGCCGCTGGGCAAGCGGATCTCCACCAGTTTGCGTTCAGCAAAGAGGGACATGCTGGAAGCGCTGTGCAGAATCTCATCCCAGTTGAAGCGCGGCACGACGTCGATGATCTCGCGGTCGGCGCAACCGGCGTCGCGTGCGGCCCTGCGCACCATGTCACAGCACTCCTGCACCAGTAAGGTCTCGTCGCCGCTGATCAGATAAACAGGAAGAAGTTGTTGCTTGAGATGGCCGGCGAGTTTCTCGGGGTAGAGGCGCATCGAGAGAAGTTAAGCCTCAGGCGCCTGGCTGGCGGCGAAGAAAGCGATGCGGCGCAAAATTTGCTGCGACAGTTCACTGCGCATCTCGGCTTTGAGAATGCGGACTTCTTCGGCCTTGCCCACCACGTTCTGGGGGTCGTTCTCCATTTGTTTGATCACTGTAGCCGTGGTGTCGGGCATCACGCTCTGGCCGTTGACGCTGTTCAGTGAAAACGTGGAGCGCATGGTGAGCTCGAACTCTGCGGCACGAGTATCTGCGTCCAGAGACAGGTTGCGCTGACTGAACCGCTCGGGGCCAAGCACCATCAGGAAGTTGGCCTCATCGCGGGCTTCGGCCCACTGGATACCAGCGTTGGCAAAGCGCAGCTTTACCTCGCGGCTGAATTCGCTGTTGGGGTTGCTGGTGACCAGAAATAGTGAGCGCCACTCCTCGGGCACGCTGGTGCCACCGGCGCCGCGCAGCTGGAAGCCGCATCCGGCCAGCAGCGCCGCAGCGCACAGGACGATGAGAGTGGAGGCAAGGCGCCGCTGCATAGTCATTACCGGTGAGATATCAGTTGGCAACAATATTAACCAATTTACCCGGCACTACAATCACCTTGCGTACTGTGACCCCATCGAGGAACCGCTGGACATTGTCCTGGGCAAGGGCGGCGGCCTCGGCAGCGGCTTTGTCGGCGTCGGCCGGCAATTCCATCTTGGCGCGCACCTTGCCGTTCACCTGTACCACCATCTCAATGCTGTCGCGGGTGAGGGCGGCCTCATCGACGGTGGGCCAGAGCGCGTTGAGCACATCGCCGGTGCCGCCAAGAGCGGGCCAGAGTTGATGACAAATATGCGGGGTGATCGGGTTTAGCATCAGCACGATAGCGCGCAGGGCCTCATCGAGTACGGCGCGGCTCTGGTCTTCATCACCCAGTTTGCCCAGTTCGTTGCACAACTCCATCACCGCGGCGATGGCGGTGTTGAAGGTCTGGCGGCGACCGAAATCGTCGCTGACTTTGGCAATCGTCTCGTGGGCTTTGCGGCGGGTATTCTTCTGCTGTTCGTTCAAGGCGCTTACATCGAGCGCGGGTGCAGGGCCTGCCTCTATATGGCCGTTCACCAGTTTCCACAGACGCTTGAGGAAACGATTGGCGCCTTCTACACCGGAATCGGCCCACTCCAGGGACTGTTCCGGAGGCGCAGCGAACATGGAGAACAGACGGACGGTGTCGGCGCCGTAGCGGTCGATCAGTGATTGTGGGTCGACGGTGTTGCCTTTCGATTTGGACATCTTGGCGCCGTCTTTCAGCACCATGCCCTGGGTAAGCAGGCGGATAAACGGCTCGTCGGAGGTGACCAGGCCCTCGTCGCGCAGCAACTTGTGGTAAAAGCGCGAGTAGAGCAGGTGCAGGATCGCGTGTTCAATACCGCCTACATACTGGTCTACCGGGGCCCAGTAGTCGGCCTCGCCATCCAGCATAGCCTGGTCATTATTGGCGCAGCCATAGCGAGCGTAGTACCAGGACGATTCCATGAAGGTGTCGAAGGTATCGGTTTCGCGCGTTGCAGCGCCGCCACATTTGGGGCAGTTGGTCTCATAGAACTCGGGCATTTGCTTTAACGGTGAACCGATGCCCTCGAAAGCGACCTCAGTGGGCAGCACCACGGGCAGGTCTTCTGCTGGCACAGGTACCGCGCCGCAGTCGTCGCAGTTGATAATGGGGATGGGTGCGCCCCAGTAACGCTGGCGGGAAACGCCCCAGTCGCGCAGGCGGAAGTTCACCTTGCGTTGGCCCTGGTTCTGAGCGGCCAGTTTGTCGGCAATTGCTTTAAAGGCCTCGTCGAAGTCGAGGCCATCGAACTCGCCGGAATTCACAGTGCGAGTGTCTTTGCTCTTTTCCGAATACCAGTCCTGCCAGGTGCCGGCATCGTAGTCAGCACCTTCTTTGCTCACCACCTGCACAATGGGAAGGCCGTACTTGGTAGCGAATGCGTGGTCGCGCTCATCGTGGGCGGGAACAGACATGACCGCACCTGAGCCGTAACTCATCAGTACAAAGTTGGCGACCCAGATGGGTACCGGCGCGCCAGTGAGCGGATGGGTGGCGGTAAGCCCGGTATCCATGCCCAGTTTTTCCATGGTGGCCATGTCGGCCTCGGCCACTTTGACGTTGGCCTGGGATTCGATGAATTTTGCCAGTGCCGGATTGTTTTCAGCCGCCTGTTTGGCCACCGGGTGTTGCGGTGCAACGGCCATATAGGTGGCGCCCATCAGGGTGTCAGGGCGAGTCGTATAGACGGAGAGTGGCTTGCCGTTGAAGTCGAAGTCCAGCTCGACGCCTTCCGAGCGGCCGATCCAGTTGCGCTGCATGGTGCGAACCTGTTCCGGCCATTGGTCCAGGCCGTCCAGGTCGTCGAGCAGTTGCTGGGCGTAATCGGTGATCTTGATAAACCACTGGTCAATCTCACGGCGCTCCACCGGGTTGTCGCAGCGCCAGCAGCAGCCGTCGACAACCTGTTCGTTGGCGAGCACGGTCTGGTCGGTTTCACACCAGTTCACCTCGGCCTTCTTCTTGTAGGCCAGGCCTTTCTCAAACAGGCGGGTGAAGAACCACTGCTCCCAGCGGTAGTAGTCCGGGTCACAGGTGGCGAGCTCTCGGTCCCAGTCATAGGCAAAACCGAGCTGGCGCAGCTGTTCGCGCATGTACTCGATATTTTGTTTGGTCCAGGCAGCGGGGGGCACGTTGTTCTTGATCGCCGCGTTTTCCGCCGGCAGGCCGAATGCATCCCAGCCCATGGGCTGCAGCACGTTCTTGCCCTGCATGCGCTGGTAGCGGGCGATAACGTCGGCAATCGTGTAATTGCGCACGTGGCCCATGTGTAGCTTGCCACTGGGGTAGGGGAACATGGCGAGGCAGTAGAACTTCTCGCGATCGTCGTCCTGTGCCACGGCAAAACTGCTGTTTGCCAACCAGTGGGCCTGGGCATCACGCTCCAGGATGTCGGGCTTGTATTGCTGCTCCATTGCGGTCGCTGTGCTCGTGTAATTTCAGTGAAAAAAAGAGGGCGAAGTCTACCAGTAATCGGACGCTATTCCGACTCCCGCCAGAAACTCAGATACATGAGCCACATCAGCAGCAGACCCATGGCGCAGATGATGATGACAGGGAAGGACCCGAAGCTGCCAAATGGCGTCTTGCCCAACATGGGCTGGACTTCCCCCGTCAATACCGCTTCAACAAACTGCTCGGACTGTTTGATCACCTGCCCGCGGTGGTCAATCAGTGCCGACACTCCGTTATTGGTGCCGCGGATCATATAGCGCCCGTTCTCCAGGGCGCGCATCTGCGCCATCTGCAGGTGTTGCAGGGGGCCGATAGAGTCGCCAAACCAACTGTCGTTGCTGATGGTGATGAGCAGGTCGGCATCGCGGGCACCGGCAGCGACAAGGTCGGGATAGACGACCTCGTAGCAGATGGAGGGTGCCACGCGGTAGGTGCCGACCTCCAGCGGTGGCTGGTCTGCCGGCCCGCGGCTCTGGAACGACATGGGCAGATTGAAGAATTCGATCAGGCCTCGCAGGTAGTTTTCCAGCGGGACATATTCACCGAAGGGCACCAGGCGCTGTTTGAGGTATACGCCTCTGCCCTGGCCCAGGGCAGTAATGCTGTTGTAGTAGCGCTCGTCCCCCTCCGGGCGATTGGGTATGCCGGTGATCAGCGTGGTATCCGCTTCCCGCGCCCGCGCGGCGATCGGGTCGAGGAAGGGTCGGGCACGCTCGTACAGGTTGGGGATGGCAGCTTCGGGCCACACCAGGATGTCGTGGCCCATCAGCGGCATACTGGCGCCGCGAAGCTGATGCAGGATGGGTAGGTAGTAACTTTTTTCCCATTTGTGTTCCTGGGGAATGTTGGGCTGGTAAATGGCCACTGATAGCGGTTTTTCGCTGGCCAGGGCGACCCACTGAATGGGTTTGAGCACCCCGCCGCCGGCCCACAGGGTGGCCACGATCACGGCGTAGGTCATCAGGGCAATACCCTGGCGGCTGCGCCAGGCCAGGAACAGGCAGGTACCGGTCAGGGCGCAGATCAGGGACAGGCCGTAAACGCCGACAATCGGAGCCCAGCCCGCTATGGGCGTATCGATGTGGGCATAACCGAGGAACAGCCAGGGGAAGCCGGTGAGGAACCAGCTGCGCAGCCATTCAAAGAGCACCCACAGCATCGGGAAGCCCACCAGCATGCCACCGGGCAGGGGGCGCACAAAGCGCACATAGAGCCAGGCGAAGACAGCGGGAAGTAGAGCCAGGCCGGCACAGAACAGCCCTGTCAGGAAAATTGCCAGCGGTACACCGGCATTCCCGTGTTCGTGGATGCTCACGTAGACCCACGATGCGCCAGTGCCAAACAGGCCCAGGCCGAACAGCCATCCGCGCCAGAACCCGCGAGGAGGGTTGCAGGTACTGAGTAAGTAAGCGAACAGGGCGCAGCTGAGTATGCCGCCTGGCCAGAAGTTGTAGGGCGCCAATGACAGGGTCACCAGGGCTCCCGCCAGTGGGCTCAGCAGGAGAACCAGCAGGGGGTGTAAGCCGGGCTGATCGCTGCGCATGGTCCGGGGGTCAGCTCTTGCCGGGCCGCATGCGCAGGCTGTGAACCTTGCGTTGATCGGCGTTGATTACCTGAAATTCGAAGTTGTCGATCACAGCCACTTCATTGCGGGTGGGCATGTGGCCAAACGCCTGGATGACGAGGCCGCCGATGGTGTCGAATTCCTCGTCGCTGAAACTGGTTTTGAAGTGTTCGTTGAAATCTTCGATGGGGGTGAGAGCCTTGATAAAGTAGTCGTCGTCACTGATCTTGCGAATGAAGCGATCTGCCATTGCATCGGTCTCATCCTCGATCTCGCCCACGATTTCTTCGAGGACATCCTCGATCGTGACCAACCCGGCGACACCGCCGTATTCATCGATCACGATGGCCATGTGGTTGCGATTCTCACGAAATTCCCGCAGCAGAACATTGAGGCGCTTGCTCTCGGGTACGACAACTGTGGGCCGCAACAGCGGCTCCAGGCGGAAATCGTTGTGTTCTTTGCTCAGTACCAGCGGCAGCAGGTCTTTGGCCAGCAGGATGCCGAGAATATCGTCAGAGCTCTCGCCGACTACGGGGTAGCGCGAGTGGGCGGAACGGGTAATCTGAGGCAGAATTTCCTCGAGCGTGGATTCCGCCCTGATCAGTACCATCTGCGCGCGCGGAATCATGATGTCACGCGCCTGCATATCGCTGACCTGCATGGCGCCCTCGATGATGTTGCGAGCGTCTTCGTCGATGACCTCGTTCTCCGCGGCCACCGCCATCACGGCTTCCAGGTCTTTGCGCGTGCGCGGTTCAGCTGAAAACAGCTGACCAATTTTTTCCAGCCAGGATTTCTCCCCGTTGTCGGGGCCTGATGGGTCTGTGCTCATGCGCTCACTTGCTCCTCGAGCTGATCACCCCGGTAGGGGCAAGGATAATTAAGGGTCGAGAGGATCTCTGTTTCCAGGGCCTCCATGACCTCGGCTTCCTCGTCGTCGATATGGTCGTAACCCAACAGGTGCAGGGTGCCGTGGATAAACATGTGGGCCCAGTGGGCATCGAGGGGCTTGTTTTGTTCCCTCGCTTCGCGCGCCACGACTTGCACGCAGACGACGATGTCGCCCAGCAGTGGGAGCTCGAGTTCGGGTGGCAGGTCGCTGGGAAACGACAGCACGTTGGTGGATCCGGTTTTGCCGCGCCAGGCCTGGTTGAGAGCCGTCATTTCGGCTTCCTCTACAAGGCGCACGCTGATCTCGCTATCTGCCTGTCGCTGCTCGGCCAGGGCTGCTGTGATCCAGCGCCGTATGTCATCCTCGTCGGGGGCCGGGTCAGCACTCTCGCGCTGAATGTCGATCTCAAGGTTCACAGCTTGCCGGAATCCAGTGGTTTTGCCGTGTTCTCGTGGGTGTCGTAGGCCTGCACGATACGCTGTACCAGTGGGTGGCGCACGACATCCTTGTTGGCGAAGTAGGTGAAGCCGATGCCTTCCACGCCGTCGAGAATATTGCTGGCGTGGGTGAGGCCGGATTGAGCGCCGCGGGGCAGGTCGATCTGGGTGGCGTCACCGGTAATCACCGCCGTAGAGCCGAAACCGATCCGGGTCAGGAACATCTTCATTTGTTCCCGCGTTGTGTTCTGGGCCTCATCGAGGATGATGAAAGCATTGTTGAGCGTGCGGCCGCGCATGAAGGCGAGTGGGGCAACTTCAATAATATTGCGCTCGATGTACTTGTTGACGGTTTCGAAGCCAAGCATCTCATACAGCGCGTCGTATAGCGGGCGCAGGTAGGGGTCGATCTTCTGCGACAGATCGCCGGGCAGGAAGCCGAGCTTTTCGCCCGCTTCCACCGCTGGCCGCACCAACAGAATGCGGCGTACGCGCTCCTCGAGCAAGGCTTCAACCGCGCAGGCCACCGCCAGATAGGTTTTGCCGGTACCCGCGGGACCGATGCCAAAATTGATATCGCTCTGTTTGATTGTGCGCACGTAGCCCTGCTGGTTTTTACCGCGGGGTTTGATTGACGCGCGCTTGGTGCGGATGACCTGGATGGTTTCAACCGGAGAGCCGTTCTCAGCGGCCTCGGCAAGGCTTTCCAGCCCCGCCTGCTGCAGCTGCAGGTGCAGGGATTCCGGGCTCAGGCCCACCCCCTGGCACAACTCTGCGTAAAGGTGCACCAGCAGCTCTCTGCCGGTGGCGACGTTGACCGCCGGCCCTGCCAGTTGAAACTGGTTGCCGCGATTGCTGATCTGGATACCCAGGCGCTGTTCAATCTGGCGCAGGTGACCGTCCAGATGGCCGCAGAGCATGGCCAGATGACGGGCGTCATTGGGTTCGAGGGTAAGGCTTTGTTGCGTCGCCGGCTGGGGAGCCGGGTCAGGCGCTGGGGTTTCGCTATTCAAATTAGTAGTGGGCCCGCAACCGGGCTGTCATTGATAGGGTAAAGGATATACCGGAATGGCGCGCCGTCAACTCGCGGCGAGTACACCGCGCAGTGAGTTGGGTAAGGCTTCCATCACTTCAACATCGGCAAACTGGCCGATGAGGCTGTGGTCGGTACAGGAGAAATTGACGGCGCGGTTGTTCTCGGTGCGCCCCTGCAACTGGCCCGGATCTTTCTTCGAGACGCCGGTGACCAGGATTTTCTGGGTGGAGCCTACCATGCGGCGGCTGATGTCCTGGGCGTGCTGGTTGATTCGGTTCTGCAAAATCTGCAGGCGTTGCTTCTTCAGTTCCTCCGGCGTGTCGTCAGGCAGGTCGGAAGCTGGCGTGCCGGGGCGGGCGCTGTAGATGAAGCTGAAAGACATATCGAAGCCGATGTCTTCGATCAATTTCATGGTGTCGGAAAAATCGGCCTCGGATTCACCGGGGAAACCGATAATAAAGTCGGAAGAGATGCTGATGTCGGGGCGGATCTTGCGCAGGCGGCGAATCTTGGACTTGTATTCCAGCGCGGTGTGGCCGCGTTTCATGGCATTGAGAATCTTGTCTGAGCCGCTTTGTACCGGCAGGTGCAGGTGGTCGACCAGCTGCGGGATGTCAGCGTAAGCCTCGATCAGCGCATCGGAAAACTCGACCGGGTGAGAAGTGGTGTAGCGGATTCGCTCGATACCGGGAATTTTCGCCACGTAATGCAGCAGTTCGGCGAAATCGACGATCTCACCCTCGTGGCTATCGCCGCGGTAGGCATTCACATTCTGCCCGAGCAGGTTGACCTCGCGGACGCCTTCACCGGCCAGATGGGCTACCTCGGCAATAACGTCGTCGAGCGGGCGGGAGACCTCTTCACCCCGCGTATAGGGCACCACGCAGAATGTACAGTACTTGGAGCAGCCTTCCATAATGGAGACAAAGGCCGTTGGGCCGTCCACCCTGGGTTCCGGCAAACGGTCGAATTTCTCGATCTCGGGAAAGCTCACATCGACCACAATCGTGCCGCCAGGGCCCTTGTTGGCCTCTCGCTGCTCCATCATGTCGGGCAGGCGGTGCAGGGTCTGGGGGCCGAATACCAGGTCGACATAGGGAGCACGCTTGCCAATTTCCTCGCCTTCCTGGCTGGCGACACAGCCGCCCACGCCGATAATGAGATCCGGATTCTTTTGCTTCAGGTGTTTCCAGCGGCCCAGTTGATGGAATACCTTCTCTTGGGCTTTTTCTCTTATAGAACAGGTGTTTAGGAGCAGGACGTCGGCCTCTTCCGGGCTGTCTGTTTGCACCAGGTCATGACTGTCCTCGAGCAAGTCGCGCATACGAGCGGAGTCGTATTCGTTCATCTGGCAGCCGTGGGTCTTGATGTACAGTTTCTTGCTCACAAATCCTCGTTTCCCGCGGGTTCATTGCCGCTGGTAAGTTCGATCTTGAAAAGGGCTGCGGATTATACAGAGGGATTTCTGTGAAACCTAGTGCTGGCGCGGCTTTCGGGGTGGTAATTGTGGCAGATGGTGGTAATATTGCCGCCCCCTGAAAATCACGGCTGTTCAGGGATTGACCAATCAGCCGTCCCACGAGGAAACCATGCCAGCTCAATCCGTCTACAAAGTCATCTTCCAGAACGGCAACCAGGTCTTTGAGGTCTTTGCCCGGCAGATTTACCAGAGTGATATGTGGGGCTTTATCGAGGTTGAAGAGTTCGTTTTTGGCGAGCGCTCGCAGATTGTGGTCGATCCTTCCGAAGAGAAGCTCAAGACTGAGTTCGCGGGGGTGACGCGCAGCTATATTCCTATGCAGGCGATCTTGCGTATTGACGAGGTCGACAAGGAAGGCGAGGTCAAGATTTCGGATGTTCAGCCGGTCGAGTCTGGCGGTAATGTGGCCAGCTTCCCATTTGCGGGTTCTCCGCCGCCGCAGACTTCAGACGAATAGACTCTCCATTTGGGTTTTTCTCGCCCAGTCGCCCACCACCCGGTGGGCTCATTACCAGCGAAATCTCGAGTCATTAACGCAATGCTTGTCTGATACTGGCTAGTTTGACGCAGAGTACGAAAGCTTCTGCTGTCGCCTGCACATCTTCCAGCGAAGGGTAGCTGGGGGCCAATCGGATATTGGAATCCTCTGGATCGTTGCCGTAGGGATAAGTGGCACCGGCGGGTGTCAGGGCGACGCCGATATCTGCTGCCAGTTTCACGACTTCCCTGGCCAGCCCGGGGCGGGTATTGAAGGAAATGAAGTAGCCGCCTTCGGGTGAAAGCCATTCTCCCATCCCTGTGCCGCCAAGTTCACTTTCCAGCGTTGCCAGCACCGCCGCAAAGCGGGGGCGCAGCAGTTCGGCGTGTTTCTCCATGTGGGCGGCGATGCCTGCTGCAGATTGGAGTAGTTTTACGTGGCGCAGCTGGTTGACCTTGTCCGGGCCGATGCTCTGGAAGCCGAGGTGCTCTTTGAAGGCGCTCAGGTTGGCCGCGCTGCTCGACATGAAAGCGACGCCGGCGCCGGCGAAGGTGACTTTTGAAGTGGAACCGAATTGGAATACGCTGCTTTCGGTGCCGTGTTTTACGCAGTATTCGCGCAAGTTGGCCAGGGCAGGGGCGGCGGCGTTGATAGTGTGCACGGCGTAGGCGTTGTCGTACATGACGATGAAGTCGTCGCCGGCGATGTTACCCAGTTTGGCCAGCCGCTCGATCGTGTCGTCGCTGTAGACGCAGCCGGTGGGATTGGAGAAGCGGGGTACGCACCAGATGCCCTTGATGGCAGGGTCGGCGCTCACCCGTTTTTCAACTTCGTCCATCAGTGGGCCGTTCTCATCCATGGGCACAGGGATCATTTCGATGCCCAGGTGCTCACAGATGGCGAAGTGGCGGTCGTAGCCGGGCACGGGGCACAGAAACTTCACCTCGTCTGAGTTGCCCCACGCGGATTCGGGGCCGCGCAGGCCTACGCTCAGGGCGAAGTCGACCACGGTGTACATCAGGGTAAGGGAGGAGTTGCCACCGATCACGATCTCGTTGTCAGGGGTGCCCAGTACTGTGCTGAACAGGGCCTTGGCCTCGGCCAGGCCGTCGATGCCGCCGTAGTTGCGCACATCGGTGCCATTGGCAGCGGTGTAGTCGCCCTCGAGAATGCCGTCCAGGGCATCCGATAGTGCCACCTGCTCGGTGCCGGGTTTGCCGCGGGTGAGGTCCAGCGCGAGATTGCGCTCGGCCAGTGCCTGGTATTGGGATTGAAGGGCTTCGAATTCGCTGTTGAGTTCAGCGGCAGACATTTGCTCGATATGCACGGGACCTTCCTACTGTGGTCTAGACTTTGAGGCGGGGAGTATAGCCGTGAGGCGTCCGACGGAACAGTCGCCGAGCCTTTCACGCTTGAATTTGGCGGTTGCGGCCGCATATCCAAGGGAGTTGTATATCCCTGAGGACACGCATGAACGAGCACGAAGAAGAAGCGGTAGAGGCAGAAATTCTCGAGCCTGAAAACGCGGCCAGCACTCCCGCTGTTGCCGACGATGTGCTGCCGGATACCCTATACCTGATGCCGGTCCCCAACCGCCCCTTCTTTCCCGGTCAGGTGCAGCCCGTGGGTATTAATCCTCAGGATTGGGCGAGTACGCTGGAAGCGGTGGCGAAGTCTGGCACGGGCCTGATCGGCTTATCTTATGTGCCGCCGGGAGAAAACGGCAAAATTGACCTCCGTCGCTTCCCGGAAATGGGTTGTGTGGTGCGCCTGCACAAGCCGCCAAAGGGTGTCGAGCAGCCAGGCCAGTTTATGGCCCAGGGTATGCGTCGCTTCCGCATTGTGCGCTGGTTGAGTGAAAAACCGCCTTACATGGTGCAAGTGGAGTACCCCCGCAGTCAGGGCGACAAGGACTCCGATGAGATCAAGGCCTATGCCATGGCCCTGATTAAGGAGATCAAGGAGCTGCTGCCGCTGAACCCGCTTTACAGCGAGGAGCTCAAGCGGTACCTGTCTAATTTCAGTCCCACCCAGCCCAGCTTGCTGGCAGACTTCTCCGCAGCGCTCACCACGGCGTCGGGCGAGGACCTGCAGGAAATACTCGATACCTTGCCACTGCGCTCGCGCATGGAAAAAGTGCTGAACCTGCTGCGCAAAGAGCGCGAGGTCGCAGAACTCCAGGGCCAGATTACCAGTCAGGTGAACGAGAAGGTCAGTGACCAGCAACGGGAATTCTTCCTGCGCGAGCAGTTGAAGATCATCCAGAAAGAACTGGGTATTTCCAAGGACGATCGCACCTCCGACGCCGAGATGTTTGAGGAGAGGATCTCCCGCCTCAAGTTGCCGGAGGCCGTGGCCCGACGCATCGACGATGAGATGCAGAAGCTGTCGGTACTGGAGACAGGTTCACCGGAGTATGGCGTCACCCGGAACTACCTCGACTGGGCGACTTCCGTGCCCTGGGGTGTGCACTCTGACGACAATCTGGATATCAAGCACGCACGCGGTGTACTCGCAGATCACCACGATGGGCTCGAGGATGTAAAAGAGCGGATACTCGAGTTTCTGGCCGTGGGGTCCTTCAAGGGTGAGATTTCCGGCTCAATTCTGCTGTTGGTGGGGCCGCCAGGCGTGGGTAAAACCAGCATCGGTCGCTCGGTGGCAGATGCCCTCGGGCGCGAATTCTATCGCTTCAGCCTCGGCGGGATGCGCGATGAAGCTGAGATCAAGGGCCATCGGCGCACCTATGTCGGCGCGATGCCTGGAAAATTTGTCCAGGCGCTGAAAGAGGTCGAAGTTTCCAATCCGGTGATCATGCTCGACGAAATCGACAAGATAGGTGCCTCCTATCAGGGGGACCCGGCCTCAGCGCTGCTGGAGGTTCTGGACCCGGAGCAGAACAGTGAATTTCTCGACCACTATCTCGACCTCCGCGTGGATCTCTCCAAAGTGCTGTTTGTCTGCACGGCCAATCAGCTGGATACCATTCCAGGGCCGCTGCTCGACCGCATGGAGGTGACCCGGCTCTCGGGCTATGTGGCCGAAGAGAAGCTGGCGATTGCCCGCAACCACCTCTGGCCAAAGCAGCTCAAGCGCCACGGCCTGGAGTCGGATCAGCTCAAAATCAACGACGCCGGTCTCAAGTATGTGATCGATTCCTACTGCCGTGAGGCGGGGGTGCGTAGCCTTGAGAAGCAGCTGGCCCGCATTATGCGTAAATCCATAGTGCGGATGCTCGATGGCGACGAGACGAAGCTGCGAGTCGGTAAAAAAGACATCGACGACCTGCTCGGCAAGCCGCCTTTCGTGCCGGATAAGCCCGTGCGAGGCCTGGGCGTGGCCACTGGCCTCGCCTGGACAGCCATGGGGGGCGCGACACTGCCGATCGAGTCATCGCAGATTCATACCCTGAATCGGGGGTTCAAGCTGACCGGGCGCCTCGGTGAGGTGATGCGTGAATCGGCCGAGATCGCCTATAGCTATGTCATCGCCCATCTCAAGGATTACGGTTGCGACCGTGACTTCTTTGATATGTCGATGGTTCACCTGCACGTGCCGGAAGGGGCAACCCCGAAGGATGGGCCCAGCGCCGGTATCACCATGGCCACAGCCCTGGTGTCTCTGGCGCGCAAGGAGCGCATCAAGCGGCCGCTGGCGATGACCGGGGAGCTGACTTTGACGGGGCAGGTGCTGCCGGTGGGAGGGATCCGCGAAAAAGTGATTGCCGCCCGGCGCAGCAAGATCATGGAGTTAATCCTGCCACATGCGAACCGGCGCGACTTCGAGGAGCTGCCAGATTTCCTGCGGGAGGGTATTAACGTGCACTTCGCACGCAACTACCGCGAGGTCTTCGAGTTTGTGTTTCACGAGCACCGCAAGGACAAGTCGCTGCACTGAGTCGGGGGGGGGCGGCGCCTTGGCTGGTCAGTAGTCTTCGTTGACGTCCGAGAGCTGTTCGTTAAGGGTCAGGAAGTCCCACAGAATGCCCAGGCCTAGCAAACCGGCAGTAAACATATAGAGGATGCCGGTGAACCACTTGCCCATATACATGCGGTGTATGCCCAGCCAGCCAAGGAAGGTGAGCAGAATCCAGCTGAGGTCGTAGTCGACCGGGCCGGGCACGAAGCGGCGGTCGGCTTCCCGCGACATTCCGGGAATCAGTAGCAGGTCGATAATCCAGCCAATAAAGAACAGGCCCAGGGTGAAGAACCAGATTGCGCCTGAGATCTGCTTGCCGTAATAGAAGCGGTGGGCGCCGATAAATCCGAAGATCCACAGCAGGTAGCCCATGAATACAGAGTGCGTGCCTTCCTGTCGGTTCAACGTCCTTCTCCTGTGATGAATGCCCAGCCATGGTGTTGGCTGCAGCTATCGCCGTCAAGGGGCTGCCTGGTCAGTGCGTTGTCTATACTGATCTGGATCATGGCTGTGTGCCCGTAAGACGGTAGGCTAGTCAGTAAACCCCATTCGCTTTTTTTGAGGAGCATGTATGTCCGTAGAGCACCACGATTTACACCACGAATTCCCCGATCTTCACGATCGTATTCACGAATTAAAGATGAACGATGCGCATTTTCGCCGTTTGTTTGATGAATACCATGAGCTCACGACCAACATCGAGAAGATGGAAGACGAGGTGACGCCGGTCGCGACGCGCACCGAAGAGGAAGCGAAGGTACGCCGCCTGCACCTGAAGGACGAGCTCTACCGGATGCTTACGGCAGCTTGAGCATGGCCTACGAAGCACTTAAGACGGAACTGGAGCAGCGTCTGGCTGCGATGCAGAAGCGTCTGGCCAGTATCAAGGCAGATGTCACCCAGGAGCACTCTGGCGATTCGGCGGAACAGGCCCAGGAGCGAGAGAACGACGAGGTGGTCGACGCCATCGGCAATGAAACGCGCCTGTCCCTGCACGATATCCAGGTTGCTCTGGATAAGCTCGCTGATGGCACCTACGGCCTGTGTGAGTCTTGTGGTAGCGACATCGGGGAGGGTCGCCTAAAGGCAATCCCCGAGGCAACGCGCTGTGTGAGCTGCGCTGACGCCTGATAGTGGGGCCCTGCGGGGTCCATTTTCCTTCCGTATGCGTAAGTCGTTGGTCTTTATATAACCAGTCGGTATAATGCGCCCGGTTTGGGTGGAAAGTGGTTACATTTTGGCCCTGCCCTCAGTGCCACCTGAGCCATCAAAGTGGTAAAAATCACCGTTCTGGCGTCTCTGCTAAATTAATTCCAAACCCGCCTTGACAGTACCCCGGCTGATCCTTAGAATTCGGCTTCCTTTTTCGGGGGGTCCCTTTGCGGGCCTCTGGTTTTTTATTTGATTGGAGTTAGGTCAGGTGCAGAATCAACGTATTCGTATCCGTCTCAAGGCTTTTGACCACAAGCTGATCGACATGTCGACTCAGGAAATTGTGGAAACTGCGCGCCGTACTGGTGCACAGGTTAAAGGCCCCATTCCCCTTCCTACCAGGAAGGAGAAGTACACAGTGCTGGTTTCCCCGCACGTAAACAAGGACGCACGTGACCAGTACGAAATTCGTACGCACAAGCGTCTGTTAGACATCGTGGAGCCTACAGAGAAGACTGTAGACGCCCTGATGAAACTGGACCTGGCAGCAGGTGTAGAAGTACAGATCAGTCTTGGCTAACGACAATTCGTAGCAAGACCTGCTCGGGATTACTTATTAAGTGACCCGGGTGTGTAATGCCCAGCTACTCTTTTGAGCGGTTGGGCAGCCATAGAGGGTAAGTAGCCCCGTACACTGAGAGGTTAGCAAAATGGCTATTGGCTTAGTCGGCCGTAAGTCCGGTATGACTCGTGTCTTTACCGAAGACGGCGCATCCGTTCCAGTAACCGTAGTGGAGGTTTCTCCAAACCGCGTTACTCAAATCAAAGAGCTCGAGACCGATGGTTATCGAGCAATTCAGGTCACTGCGGGAAACCGCAAGGCCTCTAAAGTGAGTAAATCCGAAGCGGGACATTTCGCGAAAGCGGGTGTCGAAGCAGGCGTTAGCCTGTCGGAATTCCGTCTGGAAACAGCAGACGAAGCGCCTGAAGTTGGCTCCGAGCTGACTGTCGAGCGTTTTGAAGCTGGCCAGATTGTGGATGTTACTGGTAAGTCCAAGGGTAAAGGTTTTCAGGGCGGTGTTAAGCGCTGGAACTTTGCCATGCAGGACGCCACGCATGGTAACTCTATTTCACACCGTGCCCCTGGTTCTATCGGTCAGTGTCAAACACCTGGTCGTGTATTCAAGGGCAAGAAGATGGCGGGCCACATGGGTGCCGAACAGGTAACTACCCAGGGTCTGGAAATCGTCCGTGTTGATGCCGAGCGCAATTTGCTGCTCATTAAGGGTGCCGTACCAGGTGCTCCCGGTGGTGACGTCGTCGTACGCCCCACCATCAAGGCATAAGGTTAGGGGGTCTCTAACGTGGAACTGAATGTAGTTAAGCCGGGTAATGTAGAAGCAGGCAAAGTGTCTGTTTCTGATGTTGCCTTCGCTAAAGAGTACAACGAAGACCTGGTTCACCAGGTTGTTACTGCCTTTTTGGCAGGCGCTCGCCAGGGCACTCGTGCCCAGAAGAACCGCGCTGCGGTTTCTGGCGGTGGCAAGAAGCCCTGGCGCCAGAAAGGCACCGGTCGCGCTCGTGCGGGAACTATCCGTTCTCCCATCTGGCGTTCCGGTGGTGTGACCTTCGCGGCCCAGCCGCAGGATCACGGCCAGAAAGTGAATCGCAAGATGTATCGCGCAGGGCTGCGCACCATTATGTCTGAGCTCGCGCGCCAGGATCGTCTGGTAGTGGTAGAGAGCCTGGATCTGGAACAGCCCAAAACCAAGTTGCTGGTTCAGCAGCTGGGCGAATTCGGTGTGGAGAGCGCTTTGATCGTTTCCACTGAAGTAGGTGAGAACCTCTACCTGGCGTCTCGCAACCTGCACAAGGTTGATGTACGTGATGTAGATGGTGTCGATCCTGTCAGCCTGATCGCTCACGACAAAGTGATTGTCACTGTTGATGCAGTGAAGAAGTTTGAGGAGATGCTGGGATGAACCAGGAGCGCGTATTCCAAGTGTTGGTAGGCCCGCACGTTTCCGAAAAGGCCGCCATCGTGGCTGATGAGAACAACCAGTTTGTTTTCAAGGTTGCCGTTGACGCAACCAAGGCAGAGATCAAGAAATCTGTCGAGCAGCTGTTTAAGGTCAAGGTCGACAATGTCTGCACCCTCAAGGTGAAGGGCAAGGTAAAGCGCAACCGTTTCGGTGCCAGCGCGAAGCCGACCTGGAAGAAAGCATATGTACGACTGGAGCAGGGTCAAGACATCGACTTTGCGACTGTTGAGTAAGGAGTCGGATCACCATGGCAGTAATGAAGAGTAAGCCCACTTCACCCGGTCGTCGTCACGTCGTCCGCGTTGTCAGTGAGGATCTGCACAAAGGTGCACCGCATAAGCCTTTGCTGGAAAAGCAGAGCCGCAACGGTGGCCGCAACAACAACGGTCGTATCACCACACGTCACGTTGGCGGTGGTCACAAGCAGCACTACCGTGTTATCGATTTCAAACGCACCAAGGACGGTATTCCCGCCAAGGTTGAGCGTCTGGAATACGATCCGAACCGCACTGCGCACATTGCGCTGATGTTGTTCGCCGACGGTGAGCGTCGCTACATCATTGCCCCCAAGGGCGTGAAAGCCGGTGACGTTCTGCAGTCCGGTTCCGCTGCACCGATCAAGACAGGCAACTGCCTGCCGCTGCGCAACATCCCAGTGGGTTCTGTTGTGCACGCGATTGAGTTGAAGCCTGGTAAAGGCGCTCAGATAGCTCGCTCCGCTGGTGCTTCGGTTCAGCTGGTTGCTCGCGAAGGTCAATACGCCACCCTGCGTCTGCGCTCCGGCGAGATGCGTAAGGTACTGGCTGACTGTCGCGCTACCCTGGGTGAAGTGTCCAACTCAGAGCACAGCCTGCGTAAATTGGGTAAAGCTGGTGCCGCACGCTGGCGCGGTGTTCGCCCGACAGTTCGCGGTGTTGCGATGAACCCGGTTGATCACCCCCATGGTGGTGGTGAAGGCCGTACTTCAGGTGGCCGTCATCCGGTCAGCCCATGGGGTACTCCTACCAAGGGTTACAAGACACGCAAGAACAAGCGTACCGACAAACTTATCGTGCGTCGCCGCGGTAAGAAGTAACGGTTGACTAGAGATTAGAGGAATAGATTGTGCCGCGTTCACTTAAAAAAGGTCCTTTTATCGACCTGCACCTGATGAAGAAGGTAGAAACCGCGCTTGAAAGCAACGATCGTCGTCCGATTAAGACCTGGTCGCGCCGTTCAATGGTTTCTCCGGACATGGTTGGTCTGACTATCGCCGTTCACAACGGTCGTCAGCACGTACCTGTACTGATTAACGAAGACATGGTTGGCCACAAGTTGGGCGAGTTCGCAGTAACCCGCACCTTCAAAGGCCATATCGTAGACAAGAAGGCGAAGCGCTAAGCGCTGCGTAACGAGGTTTAGGAAATGGAAGTTGCAGCAAGACTGAAAGGCGCGCGTATCTCCGCGCAGAAAGCCCGTCTGGTCGCTGACCAGGTCCGCGGCAAGCCTGTGGAAGAAGCGCTGAACCTGCTGGAATTCAGCAACAAGAAGGCAGCTCACATCGTCAAGAAGATCCTTGACTCTGCGATTGCCAATGCCGAGAACAACGAAGGCGCAGATGTAGACGAACTTAAAGTCTCTACTGTTTTTGTTGACGAAGGCATGACCATGAAGCGCCTGCGCCCCCGTGCGAAGGGTCGCGCAGACCGAATTTTGAAGCGTAGCTGTCACATTACTGTGAAAGTTGCGGACGACGAAGGCTAAGGAGACCAAGACATGGGTCAGAAAGTACATCCCGTCGGTATCCGCCTGGGTATTGTTAAAGACCATAACTCTATCTGGTACGCCGACAGCAAAAACTACTCCAAGCAGTTAATTACTGATCTGGAAGTGCGCGCATACATCGAAAAGGCTTTGGATCACGCATCTGTAAGCCGCGTTGTAATCGAGCGCCCTGCACAGACTGCTCGCATCACCATCCACACTGCTCGTCCCGGTATCGTGATTGGCAAGAAGGGTGAAGATGTTGACGCACTGCGCAAGGAACTCACCAAGCAGATGGGTGTGCCTGTGCACATCAACATCGAAGAGATCCGCAAGCCGGATCTGGATGCCAAGCTGGTAGCTCAGAACGTAGCTCAGCAGCTGGAGCGTCGCGTTATGTTCCGTCGCGCTATGAAGCGCGTCGTACAGAATGCCATGCGCCAGGGCGCCGAAGGTATCAAGATCCAGGTAGGTGGCCGTCTGGGCGGTGCTGAAATCGCGCGTACTGAATGGTACCGCGAAGGTCGTGTGCCTCTGCACACCCTGCGCGCCGACATTGACTACGCAACCTACGAAGCCGCCACTACCTACGGCATCATTGGTGTGAAGGTTTGGATCTTCAAAGGCGAAGTTATCGGTGGCGACGAAGCCAACGAGAAGAAGTCAGCAACTAATTAAGGGTTACGCAGATGCTTCAACCAAAGCGTACAAAATTTCGCAAAACTCAGAAAGGTCGTAACCGCGGCCTTGCCCATCGCGGCAGCAAAGTGAGTTTTGGCGAATACGGTTTGAAAGCGACAGGTCGCGGCCGCGTTACAGCGCGCCAGATTGAAGCGGCTCGTCGTGCTATGACTCGTCACATTAAACGTGGCGGTAAAATCTGGATTCGTGTCTTCCCCGACAAGCCTATTACAGGCAAGCCGTTGGAAGTACGTCAGGGTAAAGGTAAAGGTAACGTTGAATACTGGGTAGCCCAGGTTCAGCCCGGCAAAGTACTTTACGAAGTACAGGGCGTATCTGAAGAGCTGGCGCGTGAAGCGTTTGAGCTCGCTGCTGCCAAGATTCCGGTTGCCACAACATTTGTTAAACGGTCGGTGATGTGATGAAAGCTAGCGAATTGCGTGAAAAGTCCGCTGAGGACCTGAACAAGCAGTTGCTTGAGTTGCGTGAAGAGCAGTTCAAGCTGCGTATGCAGTCGTCTACTGGTCAGCTGGGGCAGACACACTTGCTCAAGCAGAACCAGCGCGACATCGCGCGCGTTAAGACTGTACTTACACAGAAGGCAGGTAACTAAATATGTCAGCTGCAGAAAATCGTACACGTACGGCAACCGGTCGGGTTGTCAGCAACAAGATGGATAAGACGATCACTGTATTGGTCGAGCGCCGGGTCAAGCACCCTGTGTATGGCAAATACATTACTCGTTCTTCCAAGATCCATGCGCACGATGAGAACAACCAGTGCGGAATGGGTGACACTGTAACTGTTGCCGAGTCTCGTCCGATTTCCAAGAGCAAGACCTGGAAACTGGTAGAAGTAGTAGAGAGCGCCGCCGCGGTCTAAGCACCGGGCACAGGACAGAGATTTTGCGGTGATAAACCGCAGTTTGGAGTAAGAGATGATTCAGACACAGTCGTATTTGGAAGTCGCAGATAACAGTGGCGCACGTCGTGTGATGTGCATCAAGGTGCTGGGCGGTTCCAAGCGTCGCTACGCGCGTGTAGGTGACCTGATTAAGGTGACCGTTAAGGAAGCTATTCCCCGCGGCAAGGTTAAGAAAGGCCAGGTGATGACTGCTGTTGTGGTTCGGACAAAGAAGGGTGTTCGCCGAGGCGACGGTTCCCTGATCAAGTTTGACGACAATGCTGCAGTTCTGCTGAACAACCAGGACGCGCCTATCGGCACCCGTATCTTCGGGCCGGTAACTCGCGAACTGCGTGGCGAAAAGTTCATGAAGATTATTTCCCTGGCCCCTGAAGTTATTTAAGGCCGAGGAGAGGATAGAGAAATGTTGAAGATCAAAAGCGATGACGAAGTGATTATCCTGGCCGGTAAGGACAAGGGTAAGCGCGGCAAGGTTCGCAAGGTGCTGGATAACGACAAACTGATCGTATCCGGTATCAACATGATGAAGAAGCACACCAAGCCCAACCCCCAAGCGGGTGTTGCTGGCGGTATCGTGGAAAAAGAAGCGCCCATTCAGGTTTCTAATGTGGCGATCTTTAACCCCACTACCGGCAAGGCCGATCGTGTGGGCTTCAAAGTCGAAGGCGAAAGCAAGATTCGTATCTTTAAATCCAGTGGCGAAGCGATTAGCTAAGCGCAAGGGTTAACAGGTAAAAGAAATGGCAACTTTGCAAGACAAGTACAAAAACGAGATCGCAGCTCAGCTGAAAGAAGAGCTGGGTCTGGATAACGTAATGGAAGTTCCCCGTATCACCAAAATCACCCTGAACATGGGTGTTGGTGAAGCACTGGGCGACAAAAAGGTTCTCGAAGCCGCTGTTGCTGACATGGAGAAAATCTCCGGTCAGAAAGTAGTGGTCACCAAGGCGCGTAAATCAATCGCGGGCTTTAAGGTGCGTGAGGCCTGGCCTATTGGTTGTAAGGTAACTCTACGCTCTGAGCGTATGTATGAGTTCCTGGATCGTCTGATCAGCATCGCGATTCCCCGTATCCGTGACTTCCGTGGCATCAGCCCCAAGTCTTTCGACGGCCGCGGCAACTTCGCAATGGGTGTGACTGAACAGATCATCTTCCCTGAAATTGACTACGACAAGGTAGATGCCCTGCGCGGCATGGATATCACTATCACTACTTCCGCTCGTACGGACGATGAAGGCCGCGCACTGTTGCGTGCTTTCAACTTCCCCCTGAAAGGTTAAGAGGCTTTATTCATGGCTAAGAAATCTATGATTGCGCGTGAGAACAAGCGTGCACGTCTGGTAGCTAAATACGCTCAGAAGCGCGCCTCACTGAAAGCGATTATCGCTGATGTGAACGCCTCTGACGAAGAGAAGTGGGACGCACAGATCGCCCTGCAGAAGCTGCCCCGTGACGCCAGCCCGGTTCGCCAGCAGCGTCGCTGTCAGCTCACCGGCCGTCCCCACGCGGTATATCGTAAGTTTGGCCTGAGCCGTAACAAGTTGCGTGAAGCAGCTATGCGCGGTGATGTGCCTGGCCTCGTTAAAGCCAGCTGGTAACGGAGAGATATTGAAATGAGCATGCAAGATCCGCTGTCAGATATGCTGACCCGTATTCGCAACGCACAGATGGCTGGTAAGACCGGTGTAGAAATGCCTGGTTCCAAGCTGAAAGCTGCTGTTGCCAATGTGTTGAAGGAAGAAGGCTACATCGCTGACTTCAACGCCACTACTGATTCCGGCAAGCCCCGTTTGGCCATTGAGCTGAAGTACTACCAGGGCAAGCCCGTAATCGCAGAAATCGATCGTATCAGCCGTCCCGGTCTGCGTAGCTACGCAGGTAAAGATGGTTTCCCCTCCGTTCGCGGTGGTTTGGGTGTAGCGATCGTATCCACCTCCAAAGGTGTGATGACTGAACGCGCTGCGCGCGCTGCCGGTGTCGGTGGCGAAGTGCTTTGCACAGTATTCTGATTTTTTAACGTTAGATTTAAAGAGCATTCACAATGTCTAGAGTCGCAAATAATCCGGTATCACTGCCGAGCGGCGTTGAGGTCAAGATCGATGGTCAAGACCTCTCCGTCAAAGGCAGCAAAGGTACGCTGGCCATGTCACTGGCCGATGGCGTGCAGGTAAACCAGGATGACAACGTCTTGACCGTAGCCTATGACGCGAACCGCCGAGCTATTGCCGGTACAACTCGCGCACTGGTAAACAATATGGTCAAGGGCGTCAGCGAAGGCTGGGAGAAGAAGCTGGTTCTCAACGGTGTTGGTTACCGTGCCAAAGCTTCCGGCAAGACCGTCAACCTGACCGTGGGTTTGTCCCACCCTGTCGACTATGTACTGCCCGAGGGCGTTTCCGCGGAAACTCCCAGCCAGACCGAGATCGTGGTCAAGGGTATCGACAAGCAGGCCGTAGGCCAGGCAGCTGCCGAAATTCGCAGCTTCCGTCCGCCCGAGCCTTACAAGGGTAAAGGTATTCGTTACGCTGACGAATATGTCCGTCGTAAAGAAGCCAAGAAAAAGTAGGTAAGTTGAGATGAGTGCAAAGAATGATTCAAGGCTGCGTCGCGCACGTCGCGCTCGCGCCCGTATGCGTACCCTGGGTGTTAACCGCCTGAGCGTGCACCGTACTCCTCGGCATATTTATGCCCAGGTAATTGCACCGCAAGGTGACAAGGTACTGGCCAGCGCTTCTACCCTGGACGCCCAACTGCGCAAAGGCGCTACAAGCAACACTGACGCTGCCGCAGCTGTCGGCAAGTTGGTTGCAGAGCGCGCCAAGGCCGCAGGCATCGAGAAAGTTGCCTTCGACCGCGCAGGTTACAAGTATCACGGTCGTGTAAAGGCTCTTGCCGACGCCGCCCGTGAAAGTGGACTGGAATTCTAAGGGTACGAGTAAATGGCTTTTAACGACCAGAAAAAGCAGCAGCAGACCGAAGGCGATCTCCAAGAGAAGCTGGTACAGGTCAACCGCGTAGCTAAAGTAGTTAAAGGTGGCCGTATCTTCGGTTTCACCGCACTGACTGTAGTAGGCGATGGCAATGGCAAAGTTGGCTTCGGCCGTGGCAAGGCGCGTGAAGTGCCAGTCGCCATCCAGAAAGCAATGGAAGCTGCCCGTCGCAACATGATTCAGGTAGAGCTGAACGACGGCACTATCCAGTACCCTGTAACCGCCACTCACGGCGCTTCCAAGGTATACATGCAGCCTGCATCCGAAGGTACTGGCGTTATCGCCGGTGGTGCGATGCGCGCCGTGTTGGAAATCGCCGGTGTACACAATGTACTGGCCAAAGCCTACGGTTCCACCAATCCGGTGAACGTGGTTCGCGCGACCTTTAACGGTCTGCGTGATATGGCTGCTCCCGAAGACGTTGCTGCCAAGCGCGGCAAGTCTGTCGAAGAAATTTTGAACTAAGTATTGGGTTGATTCGTCATGGCAAAAGCAATGATCAAAGTTACCCAGGTCAAGAGCGCTAACGGCCGCCTTAAGAACCACAAGGCGTGCGTTGCCGGCCTCGGTCTGCGTCGAATTGGTCATACCGTTGAAGTGGAAGATACTCCTTCCGTTCGCGGCATGATCAACAAAGTTAACTACCTGGTACGGGTTGAGGACTAAATCATGTCAGAAGTAATGCGACTGAATACTCTGAGCCCCGCACCTGGTGCTCGGAAAAACAGCAAGCGCGTTGGTCGCGGTATCGGCTCCGGCAACGGCAAAACTGCCGGCCGTGGTCACAAAGGTCAGAAGTCTCGTTCCGGCGGCAGTGTTCGTCCCGGTTTCGAGGGTGGCCAGATGCCGCTGCAGAAGCGCCTGCCGAAGTACGGCTTCACCTCTCGCATCGCGCGCACTACTGCGCAGATCCGTCTCGGTGAGCTGAATGCGGTTGAAGCTGAAGTAATCGACCTGGAAGCCCTGAAGGCTGCCGATCTGGTCAAGCAGGACGTAACCCGCGCTCGCGTTTTCCTTTCAGGCGAACTGAGCAAGGCAGTTACTGTCAAAGGCCTGGCGGTCACCAAAGGTGCCCGCGAAGCTATCGAGAAAGCTGGCGGGAAGATCGAGGAATAAATGGCGGGACAGGCGCCTTCAGTAAACAAGGCAGGCATGGGCGAGCTATTTGCTCGCCTTCGTTTTGTCTTACTGGCAATTATCGTTTATCGGATCGGGACGCATATCCCTGTTCCGGGAATTGACCCTAACCAACTGCAGGCACTGTTTAACCAGCAACAGGGAACCATCCTTGGTCTGGCCAACATGTTTTCCGGTGGCGCTCTGGAGCGTATGTCGATCCTGGCGCTGGGCATCATGCCTTACATCTCTGCATCGATCATCATGCAGCTGATGGCGGCGGTGACGCCCCAACTGGAACAGTTGAAGAAAGAAGGCGAGTCTGGCCGCCGTAAGATCAGTCAGTACACGCGCTACCTGACAGTAGTGCTGGCTATTATCCAGGCCACTGGTATGACCGTGGGTATGGCCAATCAGGGTATGAGTTACGACACATCACTGCTGTTTTATGTGATTGCCATTACTTCCCTGGTAACCGGCGCAGTCTTCATGATGTGGCTCGGTGAGCAGATTACGGAAAAAGGCGTGGGCAACGGTATTTCGCTGTTGATCTTCGCCGGTATCGTAGCGGGATTGCCTGCTGCGATTGGCCAATCTCTGGAGCAAGCGCGCCAGGGTGAGCTGAATATCCTGCTGCTACTGGGCATCCTGGCGTTCGCGATTGTGATGATCTTTGCGATTATCTTTATCGAGCGAGGCCAGCGCCGCATCACGGTGAATTACGCCAAGCGTCAGCAAGGCCGCAAGATGTACCAGGCGCAGAGCTCGCATCTGCCCCTGAAAGTGAACATGGCGGGTGTTATCCCGGCTATTTTCGCGAGTAGCATTCTGCTGTTTCCTGCGTCCATTGCCCAGTGGTTTGGCTCTGGCGAAGGTGGTGCTGATTGGTTGCAGGACCTCGCCGTGGCGATTGGTCCCGGCCAACCGCTGAACATTTTGTTGTTCACGGTATTTATTGTGTTCTTCTGCTTCTTCTACACGGCGTTGATGTTTAACCCGTCAGAAGTAGCGGACAACCTGAAGCGATCCGGTGCTTTTGTACCTGGTATTCGCCCCGGTCAGCAGACCGCCAACTATATCGATGGCGTGCTGACTCGGCTGACGGTATTTGGCTCTGCGTATATCGCGATTGTGTGTCTGATACCTCAGTTCCTGGTAGTAACGGCTAACGTGCCGTTCTATCTCGGCGGCACCTCACTGTTGATTGTGGTTGTCGTGGTGATGGACTTTATGGCCCAGGTGCAGAGTCATCTGATGTCTCACCAGTACGATTCGGTGATGAAAAAGGCCAACCTGAAAAATATTGGTAGTTCCGGTCGCGTTCGTTAAGCGTCGGATGATACGGAGTAGTAACGATGAAAGTACGTGCATCAGTAAAGAAGATCTGCCGCAACTGTAAAGTTGTGCGCCGCAACGGTGTAGTGCGGGTAATCTGCAACACCGATCCGCGTCACAAGCAGCGTCAGGGTTAATTCCAGGCGTAGTTGATTTTTAGTCACGATATCGCTAGAATGCTGCGCCTTTCGCGCGCACCTCGTGGTAATTTTCGGAAAACCGAGAAAAATCATAGGCTTGCGCAAACCGCAGTCTAGCGACGAAGAAAGTAATTGGAGAAAGTTGGATGGCTCGTATTGCCGGCGTCAACATACCTGATAACAAGCATGCTGTTATCTCACTGACTTACATTTTTGGTGTAGGTCGCACCACTGCTAAAGAACTCTGTGCCGCTACCGGCGTTGCAGAGAACGCCAAGATTGGCGAACTGTCTGAAGAGCAGATGGACTCACTGCGTGGGAAAGTGGCTGAGATGTCCGTCGAGGGTGACCTTCGCCGTGAAGTCTCAATGAACATCAAGCGTTTGATGGACCTGGGCTGCAACCGCGGCCTGCGTCACCGTCGCGGCCTCCCGCTGCGCGGTCAACGCACCAAGACCAACGCGCGTACCCGTAAGGGCCCGCGTAAGCCGATTCGCAAGTAAGGAGCTCTAGCAGAGTTTTCGAGGCCTGACGGCCTACTACAGCGAATCCTTTTTAGTGTAGCTGCACCGTGTGCAGTGTCGATATTAAAGTAGGAACTACGATATGGCTAAGCCAGGTGCCAAAGGCACTCGTAAGAAAATCACCAAGACTGTTGTCGATGGAATCGCGCATGTGCATGCGTCCTTCAACAACACCATCATTACTATCACCGACCGTCAGGGCAATACCCTGAGCTGGGCTACCGCAGGTGGCTCTGGTTTCCGTGGTTCACGCAAAAGCACCCCGTTCGCAGCCCAGGTTGCAGCAGAGCGTGCTGGTGAAGCGGCCAAGGAATATGGTCTCAAGAATCTGGATGTGCAGGTCAAGGGCCCCGGCCCTGGTCGTGAATCTGCCGTCCGCGCACTGAACGCCTGTGGTTACAAGATCAGCAACATCACCGATGTTACGCCGATTCCCCACAACGGCTGCCGTCCGCCCAAAAAACGTCGCGTATAAAGGAAGAACTAGACATGGCTCGATATATTGGACCCAAGTGCAAGCTCTCCCGTCGTGAAGGAACAGACCTGTTCCTGAAAAGCGGTGTGCGCGCACTCGAAAGCAAGTGTAAAGCAGAAACCCAGCCAGGCCAGCACGGCGCCCGTCGCGGCCGCCTGTCTGACTACGGTGTACAGCTCCGTGAGAAGCAAAAAGTACGTCGTATCTACGGTGTTCTGGAAAAGCAATTCCGCAACTACTACAAGGAAGCCGCCCGCCTGAAAGGCGCTACCGGCGAAAACCTGCTGCAGTTGCTGGAATCCCGTCTGGATAACGTTGTTTATCGCATGGGCTTTGGCTCTACCCGCTCCGAATCCCGTCAGCTGGTAGCCCACAAAGCAATCCTGGTAAACGGCCAGGTAGTGAACATTGCTTCCTACCAGGTTAAGGCAGGAGACGTTGTCTCCCTGCGTGAAAAGGCCAAGAAGCAGCTGCGTGTTCAGTCTGCACTGGCCCTGGCTGCTCAGCGCGGCGAACCCGAGTGGATTGAAGTTAACTCTGAGAAGCTGGAAGGTACTTTTAAGTCAGTACCCGATCGTGCAGATCTCTCCAGCGAGATCAACGAAAACCTGATCGTCGAGCTTTACTCCAAGTAATCCACGTTAGGAATAACCTACAAAGGTGCCCCGTATGCAGAGTGCAGTGACTGAATTTTTGACCCCGCGTGTGATCAACGTTGACGAGAAGAACGCGACTCGCGCCCAGGTAACCCTGGAACCCCTTGAGCGTGGCTTTGGCCACACTCTGGGTAACGCCCTGCGCCGTATCCTGCTGTCCTCCATGCCCGGTTGTGCAATCACCGAGGTGGAGATAGACGGCGTATTGCACGAGTACAGTGCAATCGAAGGTGTTAATGAAGACGTTATCGAAATCCTGCTGAACCTCAAGGGCGTTGCCCTGGTGATGAACGGCAAGGACGAGGCTGAACTGACCCTGAGCAAGAAAGGCCCAGGTGCAGTAACTGCCGGCGACATTCAGGTTGACCACGATATCGAGATCCGCAACCCGGACCACGTTATCTGCCACCTTAATGGCGACAGCGAAATTAACATGAAGCTGACTGTGGCTCGTGGCCGCGGCTACTCTCCCGCTGATTCCCGTGAGAATCCGGAAGAGGAAACGCGCTCTATTGGCCGCCTGCAGCTGGACGCTACTTTCTCCCCAGTACACCGTGTGTCTTATGTTGTTGACGCCGCTCGTGTTGAGCAGCGCACCGACCTGGACAAGCTCATTCTGGACCTGGAGACAAACGGCACTATTGACCCGGAAGAGGCGATCCGTCGCGCCGCGACCATTCTGCAGCAGCAGTTGGCCGTGTTCGTTGACCTGGAAAGCGAATCTGAGTCTGAGTCTGTTGAGGAAGAGGACGAAGTAGATCCAATTCTGCTGCGCCCCGTGGACGATCTGGAACTGACTGTTCGCTCCGCCAACTGTCTCAAGGCAGAGAACATTTACTACATCGGCGACCTGGTGCAGCGCACTGAGGTTGAGCTGCTCAAGACCCCGAACCTGGGTAAAAAGTCGCTCACCGAAATCAAGGATGTACTGGCTTCTCGTGGTCTGTCCCTGGGCATGCGCCTGGACAACTGGCCGCCTGCCAGCCTGAAAAACGACGACCGGGTCCTGAGCGTTTAAGCTCCCCGGTCAACCGAATAGCTGAGTGCTGAGATAGCACCTTAAAAGAGAGATTGGAAAAATGCGTCATCGTCAAAGTGGACGTCAACTGAATCGCAACAGCTCCCACCGTAAGGCCATGTTCCGCAACATGACTGTGTCCCTGGTGGAGCACGAGCTGATCAAAACAACCCTGCCCAAGGCGAAAGAGCTGCGCAGCTATGCTGAGCCGCTGATCACCCTGGCCAAGAAAGACAGTGTGGCTAACCGCCGCCTGGCTTTCGACCGCACCCGCGACAAGGCAGCTGTAGGCAAGCTTTTCAACGAGCTGGGCCCGCGCTACGAGTCACGTCCCGGTGGTTATATCCGTATCATGAAGTGCGGTTTCCGCGCTGGCGACAAAGCGCCTATGGCCTACGTTGAGCTGGTGGATCGCCCGCAGGTTGAGGCATTCGACGACGAGGATTGATTTCTCGTTGTAACGGGTGTGGCAGTGGCTGCGCCCAATAAAAAAGCCGGGCATTGCCCGGCTTTTTTGTGTCTGACTGTGTGGTCCGCTTTCAGCGATCAACCTCATTCATTGACCACCATTCGAAACGGTAGTCGCTGAATTTCTCTTCGTTTGTGCGGTTGATGCATTCAACCACTTCGGCAGCCTCGTCGGGGATGCCGCGACCTGTGTAGGCGTTGAGCCCCACAGCGCGTTCCTCAGCGACCTTTGCTGATGCTGCAGTGAGCATGATCAAACCGCGAACGCCAGATGTAGTAGTCACCTGGCATTCGTAGTCGCTGACATTACCGGACTGGGCGAATGTCAGTGTTGACGTTGTGCAACAGATGGCGGCTGTCAGCAAAATAGTTTTGATGGTCATATTCATGTCCTCCAAGCTGTTACCAGCATAAGTCGTCGGCATCGCTGCCATCTTTCTTGAGCGCTGTTTTACTGCCACGGGATGACAGGCTAAACGTATGGCATCGGGTATCCTCGTCCTGGATACCTCCGGATACGGGTGTCGCGGTCACCGTATAGCAGCGGGTGATATCGCTTGGGCCGTTAGGATCGCACGCACCGCTAGAGTCGATACTGTAGTGCCCCTCAGCAGAGGTGAAGGGGTCAGCACCGAACCCCAGGCGGGTCATGTCGTCAGTATAGCTGCTGCGATCAAGCATGAATGCTTCCTGTCGATTTGCGACATCGGCCATGGCAGCCTTGGCTTCCGCCCGTCTGCCTTTACGCAGACTCTCCTGATAGGAGGGCAGGGCGACAGACATCAGGATGCCCACGATAATCACCACGATCATCACTTCTATCAAGGTGAAGCCTGAGTGGCGGCGCGGTGCCATTGCAATCATAGTGCGCATTCCTAGTAGTCCTCCTGGAACCAGTAGTTGCCGTAGGGCGGCCTGAGGCTCTCGTTGACGTCACAGATGCCGCCTTCACAGTCAATCTCGCCAGGCTCATCCGAGTTGGCGGCGGGCGTTCCAGGGGGCAGGAGCAGGCGGATCTTGCCGTCTTCTGCCACGTGGAGAGAGGGCGTGTCGGGAATAATATCGCCCATGTCCAGCACTGCTCGCTCGCCGTCGTAGAGATCAATGATGTACATGATGCCGGTGCCGGGGCTGGGGCCGCAGCTTATACCATCATCAAATACCTCGTTTGAAGGCGTAAACGTCGGTACATAGACCTTGCCATCAATGGAGAGGGTTTGCGCCAGGCTCTTCTCGCCGAGGTTCACCAAGTCAAACTTCCAACCATGTGCTGCCTGCAGTGCGTCAACAGCGTCCGCCATTTCAGTATCTGAACCGTCGTTGATGGCATTATCAGTAATGTCATACAGGTCCGCTTCTGTCAGCGGAAGGTCGCAACGGAAGTCAACAAAACCGTCGGTGGCACAGTCTGATACGCTGGGTTCGGCCGTCGAGTAGGGCGTGGTAGCCACATCCCGGATCATATACAGCGTATTATCCACATCGGTGCCGTTCGGGTTGGTACGGTCTCCGGTACCGATGATTACCGCGTCGACGGCCTGTCCGTCCACTCGGATGCGGACAATATCTGGCGCGTTGAAGAATCGACGATCTGTGAGGGTAGAGCCGTCATTAAAGTCTCCCACTTTGGTAATTAGCCAAGTGTCCTGATTTGAATCCGGTAAGCTATTGCCCGCCAGGTCCACGCGCCAGAGGAATCCCCCGGTATCGCCGAAGTAAATACGATCAGTGAGTCGGTCGCCATTACTGTCGAGGACGCTTACCTGGGCTGGAACCGAGTGGTTCAGATCTGGTTCATTCAGGTTAGTTGCGCTATTTGCTCCAGGCGTCACGCTCCAAACCAGGGCGCCGGAGTCGGCGTCTACGATAAAGATGCCGCGGCCTTCGTTGTCTACGCTGCCTATGGCCGTCGAGTCTTTATTGGTGTCGTAGCCTGCGCCGAAGACAAGTACCGGTTTGGAGTAACCGTTAGCGTCTACATAGCCGGGGATAAACGTGACGATCGGTTGCGAGAACGTCATACCCAACTCGTCGTATCCGGCGGTGCTGTTGTCTATCATCCATTTAAACGCTGGCACATCGGGGTTTGAGACGTCTAGAGCATAGTAGGCCTTGCCACCACGACGCTGTCCCATAAAGATAAATGCCTTGTCGCCATCGGACGAGTCAATTGTTCCGTCCAGACCAATATCGCTTGTGTATAGCGTAGCGGTCAGGTCCATGCCGTAGACGTTCTGTGCGCTCTCAGCATCGGCGCGGCGCGCAGCCATTTTCGAGGCCAGTTCCTTGGGGAAGAAAGCCCAGTCTTCATGCCCGTCGGTATTGCCGAACATGTGTATCCAGCCGGCATTGGTACCCGCCACGATGCGCAGATCTGGATTCTCTATGGTCGCACTGCCTAGCGCGCCATAGTTGATCACCAGCGGTTGGCTGTGGAGGATATCGCCCATGATCCATGGGCGGTTATCGGTGACGTCCGCATCGCCATCTTCATTGTAGGCATCGTAGCCCTGACCCCAGGCAATCTGCTTGGCAAACGCAGTGGCGCTGTTGGTGCCAAACAGCTGATATAGGGCGCTGTCACTGCCAACACCCATCGCGTCAGCATCGATATTGGTGGTATTAAAGGCCTCCAGCGCACCGTTTGTGCCGGTGTTGATGTAGAGGTTTCGCACTGACAAATCGGGCAGAGCAGCAAGTAGGCCACCAACGCCTCCCTTGGTAACCGTGCCGCCATCTGCCTCGGTACTCCATACAGTTACAGCGGTGGAGAGAAACTCGCCGGTATTTTCGTCCAGGGCGGGTTGATTGTCGCCGCCCTGTAGAACGGCGCCGTCATCATTGATGACGAGATTGAGTTTCTTGATATTACCTGCCCAGTCGACAGTGTCGCCCGGCTCGAACATAGCGTAGAAAATCTCGTTCCGGCTCTGGGTCCGGGTGAAGGTGTCAACAGCCACCGCGGGTGAGGTAAAGGTTGTCTCATCGGCGAGAATGGATATCAGCGCGTCACGGAAGGCATCTCGCAGTGCCTGGGCATTATTAGCCTCGTAGAACGCGCCATCGCCTTTTTCCGCTGTGTGCTGCAGAATTTCCTGGTTGGTGGCAAAACCAATGGTGTAGGTCTTGGCATATTGCTTTCCGTTAGATTCGTTGTCATCCAAATCATTGTTGGCCATGTATTCGGCCAGCTCAGGCATGCAGTACTCACCGCCGTTTGAGCCTGAGCTGGTATTGCCGTCGGCATCAGTCAAGCTCCAGCTACTATTGGTGTTGCCGTCGTCGTCTGGGTAAATCGTGCAGTTACCATTTGAGCCTGTCGGGGAGATGTCAGGATCCTCGGCTATGACCGTTTTGATAGCATCATTGGAGCCGACATCTTTGTTGGGCTTGCCGTCAGTCATCAGGATCAGGTAAGTGTTGGCACACGGGGTCACTGGCGGCGCATACACGCCGCCCACTATCGCGGCACTGTCGTAGGGCTGCGGATCGTGACCATCTGAGCTACTGGCATTGTCGTACCATTCAGGTGTTGAACGTGAAAGGTACAAATATGCTTCATACAACGACTCACACATGGGCGTATTGCCGCCCTGCTGCAATTCATTCACCAGGTAGATCAGGTTCTCTCGCGCGTCTCGGGTGACACCATCTGTGGTGATGTCAGTATCATCCATATTAGCGATCACGCGCTGGGTCAGGCGACCACCCTGCTGATGGTTGAACTCGAGCAGGCCAAAATCGACAGAAGGGGTGGTATAGACGATATCCTCAACAACCTCCTGGGCGATGTCGAGTTTGCTTCTATCAGTGTTGCTGATCGAGTCAGTGGTGTCGTGCTGCCAGCGCATGTAATTGGAGGTGTAGAAATAGTAGGAGGTGTTGCCCCAACTCACGGTTTCATCCACGGTAGCTGCGTATTCGGAGCCGTCGTTCACGTTGTCCTGTGGGAAACCGTCAGTGTCGTGGTTGGGGTTACTGTCGTTGTCATCCTCGACATCGTCGTAACATTCGACATGTGTAGGGGTGTTGACCTCATCGCTCAGGCCGAGCCACTCGCCGGTGGTGACGACACCAGAAGGGCAATCCTGGATCGCGGTGGTCTGGTAGGAGTAAGTGGTTCCAGTTTCTTCACCGACTTCGCCCGTGACGTACTCGAAGCAGCCACTAGTGCCGCCACCATCAATATAAACTTCGGGGGAGGGGCAGCTTCCGTCGTCATCGTCTCCTCTTGCTACATAGCCTGAGGTGGACGCACCGGATTCGACTAAGTCGTAGCAACCGTCGGTTCCGTCTACTTCGAGAACTGTAGAGTGGCCAGAGAAAAAGTCATCAAACAGTCCGAGATCGGGGTCGTCGCAGTAAGGTCCGAAAAAGGAGCTAACAAGGGTATCGTTATCGTCTTCTACCCAGACATCGGCAGGCGTAGTGATCGATGAAGTTGTCCAGCATGCGTTGTTCTGGGTGCCACCGGTTGGATCAAATTCATAGTAGGTATGGCTGCCGTCTGCGCAATAATAGGGTCCGCAGGTATCGACATCATCCTCAGGGTCATACCAGCGTAATGCGCCACTGGCGAGGAAGAAGCCTTTGTCGTCCAGGCGGTCGGTCGAGGTTGCGCACTGGTTCGCGTCCGCGGTGAACCACTGGCTACTGCCGACCTCCGGCACATCCCCATCGGTGGACCAATAAATTCGATTGGCCGGAATAGAGCCGTCGTCGCTGTAGTTGGTGTCGCCATCGTAGCGTGGCTTGGTGCTCTGAGTATTGCGCATGGATCCAGAGTCGTCGAACAGGATGATGACCTGGGGCTTGTAACCGGTATCCGAGCTGAATACTGCTTTGTAGATCTCGGTATCGTCAGCCTGGGCCGGGCCAATCAGGCTTGCCGCGGCCATAGCTGCGACAAGCGGTACTGCGGCCAATGCGCGATTCAGTTTTGCTGCCATGGGAGAATCCTCCACTACATGTAACGAGTGCCGGCGGTGCCGGCAACATAGAATTTGGTGTTATCAGCCACTGGAGCCGATGACGGTTTTCACCACGCCGAGTTCCACACGGGTTCTGGCGCGGCCGGGTTCGTTGTGTTCTGACTGTATGCGGTAGAAGTCGCAATCAAACAGCCCAACGCTGTTGCCGCCTCTCGAGCCGGGAGGGCGAGGGCAAGATCGATCTACGCCCAACAGCAAGACATCCGTATCAATGTTGTCTATCACCGGGCTGTTGGGGTCATCAGCCAGGTTGCGCAAAGGGTGGGAAGCTGACAACCCGGCGAAAGGATCGGAGACCTGAGTGCGTCGATCAAAGGGCTCAGTACTGGAGCCTGCGAGTGACAGTACGCCATAGATACCGGCTTCAGCTGCCTGAAACGACTGGTAGGAATCCTGCATATTCGTAGACATTTTCAACCCTAGTGCGCTGTTGTTGGCGGCGGTCACAGCAATGATGGTGACGACCAGCAGGAACAGCAGTGCTGTTACCAGGGCAACGCCGGACTGACGTTGATTGTGAGAGATTTCGGTTCGCATCACGCGCCTCCCCGGAGAAGAATTCGAGGGTTACGCAGCGTGATGTCAGCGTGCAGCAATACCCTGCGGAAGGTGTCATTCGGAGTTACCTGCCGGTCTCCCAATGTGTAGGTTTTTTCGTTGGTGTAGTCGTAATCATCATTTTCGGCACGCAGCAGCAAGTAGGCCTGCATCGAGGTAGCCTGGTCCCAGTCGGTGCTGCCCACTTCGTTGGGGTCGCCCGCCATGGTGTCAGCAGTGCCGTCATTGTTGGTGTCAAAGCCAAATAGCAGGCGCATATCCTCAACGCCCTGAACCAGGTCCTGGCGCTGCATTGCCATAGCCGTCCCGTTCCAGCCTAGCGTGAGCCGGCTCAGGGTGGGAGTATCAGTATCTCGTACGTAGTATATTTCCACGTTGTAGGGCCAGGCTGCAGCCAGGGCGTAAGTCGCACCCGCGCCGACATCTGGCAGGGTGTCCGCGCCATCAATCATCAGTGCCACTTCGGTATTAGCCAGAATATACGTGGTCTCTGGATCGATCGAGCCGGCGGGGAAGGTGTTGCCGGTTGCATCATTCGGGTCGGCGGCGATGGGTGCGGGAACGACGTTTTTGATGACCAGTACATCGGTATTTTCGCGCGCATCGGTAATGCAGCCAAACGCGGTATTGTCACTGCCAACCGTCATGGCCAGCAGGGAGGTGTCTGTGTCGTAGGCGGCAGCGTCACCAGTGCAGTCGTTGACAATCGTGGTGCCCAGCGAGCCGTCCTGAGTGATGTCCTGAAAGTATGTTCCACCAAAAAAACCCACATGTTTTGCGGAATAACCGATCATTTGCATGGCAAATTGGCCGTTTTCCGAGATGCCCGCCACCTGGTCCACCTCGGTGAGAGAGCGCTTCGAAGCGACATAAACTGAGACAGCGCCAGCGATGACGATGATTCCCAGAACCATGGCCACCATAAATTCGATCAGCGAGAAGCCCCCCTGATCTCGCGCGAAACGGCGCAGTGTTGCCCCTTGGCTCATAACAGGTCTTCCTCATCCAGGATAAAGCTTCTGATCACAACCTGGCGGCGATAGGGCTTTTCTTCGTCGCTCCAGTCAGTACCACAAATCGTATCGCCATCGGCTGCATCAAACGTTTCGCTGAGGCCTCGCCACTGAATAACAACGTCTACGATGCCGGTATTGACCTTGCCGGTGTCCGCGGTGAAATTGACGCAGGCAGCGACGTTGGGCAGTACGGCGGTATTGCTGGCGGCGCCGTTAGGGTCCGGAGCAGTCACTGCAGCACCTGAGAGCAAGTTGTCCCAGTCGTCGAGGTCGAATTTGGCGAGGTCTTCAGCGGAGCACGTAGTTGTGGTGCAATCTGCGCCAATGCTCGGTGCACTGCTGCCGTTCAGCGGGTTGTAGTTAATATATTCGCTCACACCTTCAGGGTTTCTTCTAATCCGTTCGAGCAGATCGTCTGCCAGAGAGACTGCCCGGGTGCGCTGCACGGTATCGTGCTGTGCCACTTTTGAGATTCCGAGCAGGCTGACAATGCCGAGAATACCGATGGCGAGGATAACCGCAGCGATCAAGGCTTCGATCAGGGTCATGCCTTTTTGCTGGTGACGCGAATGCATATTAGCTGCAGGTGACATCTGCGCCTCCGTGATCGTTGACTATGCCATTGGTGTCGGTATCAGTGGCTGAGCTAACCGAGCCCACCGGATTGAGGATCAGCGCGCGGGCATCTTCGGTGCCACGCTCATCACAAAATTCAAAGGTGCCCTCGTAATCCAGTGCTGTACCGCGAGCATTGAAAATCACTTGTTGCTCTGAGTTGCTGTAAAAAATGTTCATAGCCCTGTCCCTGGGTTCCCACTGGATGAGTTCCTCGTCCGGGTCGTTGGGGTCGGGTGCAGTATTGTTATTCATAGCGACGAAAGTGATGTAACCATTGCTCCAATCATTGGACGCAAGGCATGTGGCGCCATCACTGGATGGACAGACCACCACCGGCGCACGGCGGGTGATAGCCTCGGAGCGCGCATTGTTGAGAGTTGCGCGCAGTGCGTACACATCCGTAACCATCTGGTTGTTGCGAATAAGGTCGGCGAGGCCGGGTGCGGCCACTAGCAGCAGTGCCGCCAGCACTGCGAGCACGACCATCAGCTCGATCAGGGTGAAACCTTCACTCCGGGCAGCTGTTGGCGTGTTCTTCTGTCTTTGTAGTTCGAGCAAGATGCACTCCTGCAGTGCTTATCCCCAAAACTAGTGTAGGAACTGGCTCGGGACAAGCAACAAGTGGATTGATAAACGGTAAGAAACCGCGATAAGCGGCGAGAATCAAAGGAAAAATGTGATTTTAGTCACTTATTTTTCTGGCGGGATAGTTCAGCTCTACGATGAATCGGCCGGCGGCCTGGTCTGCAGCGATAGAGGCGTCCTCACCGTACATGGCCTGTAGGCGCAGGCCAACATTGGCAAGCCCGATCTGGTTGCCCTCCGAGGGGGTCGCCTCGGCGGGTAGCGGGTTCTCAATCCGGGCGTACAGATGCTCTTCCTCCGCGGACACCTGTATCTCAATTGTGCCGCCCTCGGGGATACAGGCCACACCGTGATAAACCGCGTTTTCTACCAGTGGCTGCAGCAGTAGTGACGGCATCGGCAGTTCCTCGCAGCCGGGCTGGATCGCCCAGTTGATGGCAAGGCGTTCGCCCAATCTCAGTTGCTCGATGTCCAGATACAGCTCGAGTAGTCGGATTTCGTCCGCCACGGTGGTGCTGGCGCTGCTTTCCTTGAGCGTGGCGCGAAACAATTCGGCGAGGTCCTCGACCGCGCGTTCGGCACGTTCCGGGCGCGTTTCGATCAGGCTCGCAATGCTGTTGAGTGTGTTGAACAGGAAGTGGGGCCGGATGCGGGCGCGCAACGAATCCAGCCTGGCCTGCAGCTCCGCTCGCTGCTGGATCTGCAGCTGTTGTTGCAGGTAGAAATAGCGCAGGGCAATGCCGCCCAGCACATTGGCGATGAGGATATTGCGCCCCACCCAACTCCAGTCCGGTGGGATATCCAGCAGTGGGCCCAGCAGGGCCTGGGCGAGGGCGCTGCTGGCCGCGGTAATAACGCTGATGAGCAACAGGCACAGGGCGGACACAATGGGCAGGGCGAACCGGCTGAGCGGAACGCGCAGCCAGCAGAGCAGGGCGGCGGTCAGTAACACCACCCACTGGGCCAGCAGTGAAATTCCAGCAAACAATGTCCAGTCAAATGCCCTCAGCCCGCTGCCGGCGAGGACATGGACCAGCACTACCAATTCGGTGAGCAGTACCATGAAGAGCACGGGCTGGGGGCTGCACAGGTTGGGAATGAAGAGCTCGCTCCCCTTGCTGTGAGCTGTGCCGTTATTGCTGCCGTTTGCCGGCAACCCTGCGGACATGCGCCGCCTCCCTGCATTTCGATTTGAATTCCATAATGGACCGGCAGCTGCAGCGCGTCCAGCGGCGGCAAAAAGTGTGACCTGGTTCTCAGTTTTTCACGGGTGACACTAAATCCTTGTGCTACAGTTCTTGCTTCCCCTCCGCAGTACTGACTCCAGGCCCTGAGCTCCATGAACGATCGGCGTAAAAGTGACAAAAGTGATAAGTCCTGGTTCCAGACAGATCGCTTTTTTGAACACAACGGTCAATGGTTTTTTACCACGCGCGAGGGCTCCACTGAAGGGCCTTTCGGCGACAAATTGCAGGCCCAGGCGCGGCTGGAAACGTATATCAAGGTCGCAAATTCAGGGATTCTTGATGCCCAGGCTACAACAGATGATTTTAGCGCGGGTCACGACGACTGGTCGCTGAAACCCAAATAGCGCTTTACTGCGGCCTCGCCACTCTTGCCTTGGCCTGGCTCAGATGCCTTCGGCTTACTATCGGCCTTTCATGCATACCTTCCAGTACTACCCGCCAACTGCCATCCTCGTCCCGTTCCAGTTTTTGGATATGCGATACCGCCACCAGAGTGTTGCGATGCACACGTAGGAACCGGTCACCATAGGTGTCCTCCAGTTCACGGAGGCTTTGTTGAACGATCAGCTCCGAGCGGGGCGTATGAGCAGTCACATACTTGTGCTCGGCAATGAAACAGCGGATATCCTTCAGCGGAAGTGATTCGACACCGCGGTGGGTTTGGCTGGAGATCAGTTCAACGTCGCTCTCTTCGCGGCCACTGAGTTCCGCCAGCTGCATGCGGTTGATCTTGCCCGCCGTCAGCAGTGCTTTTTCCAGGTCAGCTTCGCGCACGGGCTTCAGCAGGTAGGCGACGGCCTGGTGTTGGAAAGCCTCGAGCGCATATTCGTCATAGGCGGTGCAGAAAATAATCGCTGGGGGCGCTTCCAGCTCAGCAAGTGCGGCGGCGACTTCAATGCCGTTGCTACCGGGCATCTGGATATCCAGCAGTATCAGCTCCGGGCCGTGCTGGCGTGCCATTTGCAGCGCTGTAATGCCGTCGCTGGCTTCCAGACATTCAGCGCCAGGCCGCAGCTTTCCGAGCAAGCGCAGCAATCGCTCCCGGGCCAGTTGCTCGTCATCGACGACCAGAATCTTCATGTTCGGCCCGGGCGGCTTAAGCCGCCGCTTTGCCCTTCTTGGTGTCGAGCAACGGCCCCAGGAACTGGCCGGTGAATGACCCTTTGGTTTTGGCCACGTCTTCCGGTGTGCCGGTGGCGATGATTTGCCCACCGCCCGAGCCGCCTTCCGGCCCCAGGTCTACGATCCAGTCTGCGGTTTTTATCACGTCCAGGTTGTGCTCGATGATAACCATGGTATTGCCGTGGTCGCGCAGGCGGTGGAGGACTTCCAGCAGCTGCTTGATGTCCTCAAAGTGCAGGCCGGTGGTGGGTTCGTCCAGGATGTAGAGGGTTTTACCCGTATCGCGCTTGGACAGCTCGCGGGAGAGCTTGACCCGCTGGGCCTCGCCCCCGGACAGGGTGGTGGCGGCCTGCCCCAGGCGGATATAGGACAGGCCCACATCCATCAGGGTCTGCAGCTTGCGCCTGATCGCCGGCACTGCGTCGAAGAACTCGAGTGCATCTTCAACTGTCATTTCCAGCACTTCGTGAATGTTACTGCCCTTGTAGCGGATTTCCAGGGTTTCTCGGTTATAGCGCTTGCCCTTGCACACGTCGCAGGGCACATAGACGTCCGGCAGGAAGTGCATCTCTACCTTGGTGACGCCATCGCCCTGGCAGGCCTCACAGCGGCCGCCCTTGACGTTGAAACTGAACCGGCCCGGCTTGTAGCCACGGGAGCGCGCTTCCTGGGTGCCGGCAAAGAGCTCCCGCACCGGCGTGAAGATGCCGGTATAGGTGGCGGGGTTCGAGCGGGGGGTACGGCCGATGGGGCTCTGGTCGATGTCGATGCACTTGTCGATATGGTGCATGCCCTCAATCGACTGGTGCGCAGCAGGTGTCAGGGTCGTGGCGCCATTGAGCTCAGTGGCGGCGAGCGGATAGAGGGTGCTGTTGATCAGGGTAGATTTGCCTGAGCCGGATACGCCGGTCACACAGGTGAGCAGGCCAACCGGAATCTCAAGGGTGACCTCCTGCAGGTTGTTGCCTGTCGCGCCCGCGAGTACCAACTGCTTCTTGGGGTCGGGCTTGTTGCGCTTTGCGGGTATGTCGATTTTGCGGCGGCCGGATAGGTAGTCCCCGGTCAGCGAGGCTTTGTTGGCAAGGATCTCCTTCATCGTGCCTTCGGCGACCACCTGGCCTCCGTGCACGCCGGCGCCTGGGCCGATATCGATAATGTGGTCTGCGGTCCGGATCGCGTCTTCATCGTGCTCGACCACGAGTACCGTATTGCCAAGGTCGCGCAAGTGAGTCAGCGTCTTGAGCAGGCGCTCATTGTCTCGCTGGTGCAGGCCAATGGATGGCTCGTCGAGAATGTACATCACGCCCACCAGTCCCGCGCCGATCTGGGACGCCAGGCGAATCCGCTGGGCCTCGCCGCCGGACAGGGTTTCGGCGCTGCGATTGAGAGTGAGGTAGTTGAGCCCTACGTCTACCAGGAAACGGTAGCGGGCGCGCAGCTCCTTGAGGATCTTGTCGGCGATTTCGCCCTGGCGACCCCCCAGTTCCAGCGCGTTGAAATAGTCCTCCGCTTCTCCCACGGACATATCGGTAATCGAGGGCAGGGTGCGCTCGTCCACGAACACGTGACGCGCGTCAGTGCGCAGGCGAGTACCCTCGCAGTCGGGGCAGGGCTGGGTGGCCAGGAACTTGGCCAGGTCTTCGCGGACAGAGGTTGAATCCGTATCCCGGTAGCGGCGATCCATATTGGGGATAATGCCTTCGAAGGGGTGGGTCCGTTTGAAGACATCGCCGCGATCATTGATGTAGGAGAAAGCGATTTCAGTCTTGCCGGAGCCCTGGAGGATCACCTGGCGGTGTTTTTTGCTCAGGCTCTCAAAGGGCGCGTCGATGTCGAAACCGTAGTGCTCCGCGAGCGAAGTGAGCATATGGAAGTAGTAGACATTGCGCCTGTCCCAGCCGCGGATCGCGCCCTCGGCGAGGCTGGACTCCGGGTGCAACACGATACGTTCAGGGTCGAAATACTGTTTAACACCGAGGCCATCGCAGCCGCTGCAGGCGCCCGCCGGATTGTTGAACGAAAACAACCGCGGCTCCAACTCGTCGATGCTGTGGCCGCACTCCGGGCAGGCAAAGCGTGCTGAAAAGGCCATTTCATCGCCATCACCGTCCATCCACGACACCGAGGCCAGGCCATCGGTCAGCCCCAGCGCGGTTTCAAAGGACTCCGCCAGGCGCAGGCCGAGGTCATCGCGCACCTTGAAGCGATCGACTACCACTTCGATACGGTGTTTCTTGTTCTTTTCCAGCTCGGGCACATCGTCGAGGTCGGTGACGATGCCATCGATACGGGCCCGGACAAACCCGGCTGCGCGCAGCTCTTCGAAAATGTGCAGGTGTTCGCCCTTGCGCTCTCGCACCACCGGGGCCAGCAGCATCAGTTTGCTGCCCTCTGGCAGCGCCAGTACGGTATCTACCATCTGGCTGACGGTCTGCGCCTGCAGGCCCAGGCCGTGATCGGGGCAGCGGGGCTCGCCGACTCGCGCGAACAACAGGCGCAAGTAGTCGTAAATCTCGGTGATGGTGCCCACGGTGGAGCGAGGGTTGTGAGAGGTAGATTTCTGTTCGATGGAGATGGCGGGTGACAGGCCCTCGATATGGTCCATATCGGGCTTTTCCATCATCGACAGAAATTGCCGAGCGTAAGTGGACAGACTCTCGACATAGCGCCTCTGACCCTCGGCGTAGAGGGTGTCGAAGGCGAGTGAGGACTTCCCCGAACCCGACAACCCGGTAATCACCACCAGCTTGTCGCGGGGGATATCCAGGTCAATATTCTTGAGATTGTGCGTGCGCGCGCCGCGAACGTGAATGGTGTCCATAGAAACCGATACCGCAGAAGAATCGAAACGAACCAGTATATTGCTACCGGTACAGGGCATGCAAAGTCTAGTTGCGGGCTGTTATGATTACCGTCTTGTTTACGGCTACTCATTCATGATTACAGAACACCCCATGACATCCCAGGAACGGCGTGCAGTCGGCTCCCTGGCACTGCTTTACTGTTTCCGCATGCTCGGCCTGTTTATGGTCCTGCCGCTGTTGGCGCTGTATGCAGACGATTTGGCGGGGGTGAGCCCAACCGCCATTGGCCTGGCCCTGGGTATTTATGGCCTGAGCCAGGCGGTGCTGCAGATTCCTCTGGGTTGGTTGTCTGATCGTGTTGGTCGCAAGCCCGTTATTGTCGGGGGTTTGTTGGTATTCGCCCTGGGCAGTGTGGTGGCAGCCTCCGCTGACAGCATTTACGGCATTATCGCCGGGCGCGCCCTGCAGGGCGCCGGCGCAATCGCCAGTACGGTGATGGCGCTGGTAGCCGACCTTACCCGGGATGAACAGCGCACCAAAGCCATGGCGATGGTGGGCATGAGCATTGGTATGTCGTTCGCAGTCGCCCTGATTCTCGGGCCAGCAATCGCCACCGCCGGGGGGCTCGCCGCGGTGTTCTGGTTTACTGCTGGGCTCTCGCTGGTTGGCATCTTGATTGTGCTCCTGCTGGTGCCTAACCCGCAGCGGGGTCAGCGACACGATGATGTGGGCTTGCGCAGTGATCTGGTGTGGCGCAGCCTGGGCAATGCCGATTTATTGCGTTTGAACTTCGGTGTGTTCTGCCTGCACTTTATTCTCATGGCGTGTTTCCTGGTACTTCCGCAGTACCTGCGAGACGTTGCGGGCCTTGATCGCGACAGCCACTGGCAGGTGTATTTGCCGGCGCTGCTCCTTTCCATTATCGGGATGGTGCCGCTGATGATTCTGGCCGAGCGCAAGGGTAAGCTGCGGGAAGTGTTCCTGCTCGCCATCACCCTGGTGCTGGGAGCACTGGTGATGATGGGTAGCGCTAGCGCACCCGTTCTGTTGTATCTGGGGTTGTGGATATTCTTCATTGGCTTCAACTATCTCGAAGCGACCTTGCCGTCGCTGGTGAGCAAGGCCGTTTTTGCTGGTGGCAAGGGCACCGCGCTTGGGGTGTTTTCAACCTGTCAGTTCCTCGGCGCATTCGCCGGAGGCGCGCTGGGCGGGGCGCTGCTGGAATACGGTGGGACACAGGCGCTTTTCGCTATTTGCCTGGGCCTTGGAGTGCTGTGGTGGTTGTTCTCGTTGCCGGGCTTTGCCCGCGCCAACCAAGTGACGGCACAGGCCGGGGATTGACCCTGCTTACAATAGCCCCAAATTGATGGCACTTGAGCGCAGCTGATGTCGCATTCGGCGCAGGGGATTGTTATAGTCGTTAGCTCGCAAAAATAATCTTTTTACCAGTCTCGAGAGGAACCTCCATGGCTTCACGCGGAGTGAACAAAGTGATCATTGTCGGCAATCTGGGCAACGATCCTGAAACCCGATTTTTCCCCGACGGCGGTGCCGTTACCAATGCCAGTATTGCCACCAGCGAGACCTGGAAGGATCGCCAGACCGGTGAGCAGAAAGAAAGAACTGAGTGGCACAGGGTGGTTTTCCGCGACCGCGGCAATTACCGTCTGGGCCAGATTGCCGGCGAATACCTGAAGAAGGGTTCCAAGGTCTATGTGGAAGGCGCTCTGCAAACCCGGAAGTGGCAGGACCAGTCCGGTCAGGACCGCTATACCACTGAGATTGTGGTTAATGAGATGCAAATGCTCGACCCACGCGGCGCCGGTGGTGGCCAGGCGGGTGGGCAGGCAGGCGGCTATGGTGGTGGCGATGGCGGTTTCAGTCAGGCACCGCCCGCACAGGGCGGCGCTGCACCAGCTGCGGCGCCTCGCAGCGCGCCCGCGCAAGGTGCACCGGCAGCACAGCCTGCCCCTCAGGATTTCGGCGAGTTCGACGACGATATCCCGTTCTGAAAGATCTCCAAAAGGCCGCATCTAGCGGCCTTTTTTATTGCCCCTCTGAGGGCAGATATTCCAGCCTCTGCTATATCTATAGAAGCGGTATCGCTTTCATCAAGGAGAACTTTATGCCCCGTGTGTTGAATCAGTTAGTGACCGCCGGAGCCCTGCTGTTAGTAGCGGCGACTGGCGCTTTCGCCCAGGACAAGCCCAATATCCTGATTATCTGGGGAGACGATATTGGCGATTACAATATCAGCGCCTACAACATGGGGCGAATGGGTTACCGCACGCCCAATATTGACCGCATTGCAGCCGACGGGATTATTTTTACCGATTCCTACGGTGACCAGAGCTGCACCGCGGGTCGCGCTGGTTTTATCACCGGCCAGCACCCCATGCGCACCGGCCTGACCAAGGTAGGTTTGCCGGGTGCTGCGGAAGGCCTCTCTGAAAAAGACCCCACCATTGCTGCGCTGCTTAAGCCGATGGGTTACGCAACAGGCCAATTTGGCAAAAATCATCTGGGCGATCGAGATGAGCACCTCCCGACTAACCACGGTTTTGATGAATTTTTCGGCAACCTCTACCACTTGAATGCGGAGGAGGAGCCCGAGCACCCGGATTACCCCAAAGATCCTGAATTCAAGAAGCGTTTCGGCCCCCGTGGCGTCATTCACAGTTACGCGGATGGCCGGGTGGAAGATACGGGCCCGCTGACCCGCAAGCGCATGGAAACCGCCGATGAGGAATTCCTTGCCGAGGCGCTGAAGTTTATCGACAAGTCCCACAAGAGCGGCAAGCCGTTTTTCGTCTGGTTTAACTCTACCCGCATGCATGTATTCACCCGGCTCAAGCCTGAGTCGCAGGGCGTGACAGGCCAGGGCCTCTACGCCGATGGTATGGCGGAGCACGACGGCCATGTGGGGCAGTTGCTGAACAAGCTGGATGAGCTGGGTATTGCCGACAACACTATCGTTATGTATTCCACGGACAATGGCGCGGAACTGGCCCTGTGGCCTGATGGCGGCTACACCGCCTATCACGGCGAGAAGAATTCCAGCTGGGAAGGTGGCTATCGCGTACCAATGATGGTGCGTTGGCCAGCCAGGATTGAGGCCGGCCAGGTGTCCAATGACATCATCGCGATGATGGATTGGATGCCAACGCTGCTGGCGGCTGCTGGCGAGGACAATATTGTCGCTGACTTGAAAAAGGGTAAGCGTGTAGGTGGCAGGTCCTACAAAGTGCACCTGGATGGATACAATTTCCTTCCCTATTTCACTGGTGAGGAGGAGAAAGGGCCGCGCAACGATTATGTTTACAGCTCCGATACGGGTGACATCGTTGCTTTCCGTGATGGCGATTACAAGCTTCTGTTCCGGGAGCAGCGCGAGCACGGTATCTGGGTGTGGACTAATCCCTACTCGGAGTTGCGTGCACCCCTGATCTTCAACTTGCGAATGGACCCTTTCGAGCGCATGCAGAAGGAGGGCGCCGGCTACCCGCAATGGTGGGCTGAGCATATGTTCCTGATGGCGCCCGCCATGTATAAAGTGGCGCAATTCAAGGCGACTTTCGAGAAATTCCCCCAGCGGCAGAAGCCCGGGTCATTCGTTCCCTGATGTACTCCGCCGGGAGGCCTGTGGGGCCTCCCGGTACTTTTTCCGGATTTCACCGCTACAGCGCCCAGCGGGCGGCAAATATGTTACCTTTTGGGACTCAATAACCCATGCAGACGTAACATTTTGCGCATTCTTCTTCTCGGTTCCGACAGCCCCTTGGGCCGTGCCCTTGGTGAGTTTCTCGCTGAGACTGGTCGCCATGAGGTCACCACTGTTACCTGGTCGGCCTCGCGCTGGAAAAGTGAGCGGCAGGCGAAAAAGGCCATTCGGCGAGTCAAGGCAGAACTGGTGGTGGATATTCGCATCGAGGCTGTCGCCGACAGTGGCCAGGAGATCGGTGAACTCGACCTGAAGCGCAGCCATTGGGTTGCCAAGTGTTGTCAGCGTGACGGCGCCGCCCATTTTTTTGTCTCCAGCGCCCGAGTGTTCTCCGGGAAACTCGACCGTATGTACAATGAAGAGGACATTCCTGACAGCGAAGAGGGCGTGGGCCAGTTGCTGGCAGCAGCAGAGCAGGTGGTGCGTGAAAATTGCGAGCGCCACCTGATTCTGCGGCTTGGGCCAGTCTTTGCCAGCGATGGCCCGAACCTGGTCACCCAGATGTTGGCTGACATGACCAAGGGCGAGAACCTGGTGTTGGATAACAATCTGCGCGGTTGTCCGGTCTCTTCCGGCGACGGTGCCCGGGTTGTCTCCGCCATTATTGACCAGCTCAGCACCGGCGCGGAGCTCTGGGGTTTTTATCACTATTGCAGCTCAGAGACATCCACCTATTATGAATTTGCCGAGTCGGTGCTCGCCGCCTCATCCCAGTTCTCTGATTTCAGCCCGGATGCTGTCGAGCTGCAGCAGTTGGCGGCGGATACGCCCAGCCTCAATCGCTCGCTGGAATGCAGCAAAATTCGTAACACCTTCGCCATCAAGCAGTTGCCCTGGCGCAACACGATCGGTGATATGGTCAAGCAATACTACGAACAACAAGCATAAGGAGTTCTCTCCATGGCCAAGGCCACTGACGACGCACCCCAGTCGCTGGGGGTGGCGGTACTCACCGTCTCTGATACCCGTACCAAGGACACCGATTCTTCCGGCCAGTTTCTGCTGGAAGCCCTCACTGACGCCGGCCATGAAGTGCGCGCCAGGGAAATCGTGATCGACGACATTTACCAGATTCGCGCCGTGCTTTCCTCCTGGATAGCCGACAGCGATGTTGAGGCGGTGCTGGTCACCGGTGGTACGGGCTTTTCTGGCCGTGATTCGACGCCGGAGGCGGTTGCCCCCTTGTTCGACAAGCAGATCGATGGGTTTGGCGAGGTATTCCGCGCCCTGTCTTTCGAAGAGATCGGCTCGTCTACGGTCCAGTCTCGAGCACTCGCTGGCCTCGCGAACAACACGGTTATCTTCTGTATGCCCGGTTCCACTGGTGCATGCCGCACTGCCTGGGGAGGCCTGATTCGCGATCAACTGGACTCCACCTACCGGCCCTGTAACTTCGTGGGAGTGCTGCGCGTCCGGAGCGAGCAGGGTTGAGTGGCCTGACGCCGCTGGGAGACGCGCTCGAGCAAGTGCTGGCGCAAGCGCCTTGTGCCCCGGAACGGGAAGACGTTGCTCTGATGGACGGCCTCGGCCGGGTACTGGCCGAAGATATCTCCTCTTCTGTTGATGTGCCTCTCGGCGACAACTCAGCTATGGATGGCTATGCACTGCGCGCTGCAGAGTCACACAAGCCACTGCCCGTGGCTCAGAGAATACCTGCCGGCGTGGTCGGTGCCCCGCTGGCGCCCGGCACGGCCGCACGTATATTTACGGGTGCCGAACTTCCAGCCGGTGCCGATGCGGTCGCGATGCAGGAAAATTGTATTGAGCAGAGTGGCGAGGTCAGTATCGAGGGTGAATTAAGTGTGGGTGCCAATGTGCGGCCGCGCGGGCAGGATATCGCGGCGGGCTCCACTGTGCTGCAGCGGGGGCGTCAGTTGCGCGCCCAGGATCTGGGCCTGCTGGCATCGGTCGGCAGGGCTGAGGTGAGTGTTTACCGCAGGCTGCGCATTGCGGTGTTGTCGACAGGCGACGAATTAAGAGAACCGGGGCAAGGCGATTTGGCTCCGGGGCAATTGTACAACTCCAATCGTTACACACTGTCCGGGCTGATTCGCGCACTGGGCATGGAGTTTGTCGATGGTGGCATTGTTGCGGACACGCCTGAGGCGACCGCTGAAGCGCTCGCTGACGCTGCGTCCAGGGCCGATGTGGTGATTACGTCTGGCGGTGTCTCCGTCGGCGAAGAAGACCATGTGAAGGGGCAGGTGGAGCGGCTTGGTGCACTCTCGCTCTGGAAGCTGGCGATAAAGCCGGGCAAGCCACTGGCTTTCGGGCGCATCGGTGAGACCCCCTTTATCGGACTTCCAGGTAATCCTACCTCGGTGTTCGTGACCTTCAATCTGGTGGCGAAACCCTTCCTGCAGAAAATGCAGGGTCTCGATGAGCCAGGCCTGCCTACGCTAAAAGCACGTGCGGAATTCAGCGTCGAACGTGCCGGTGGCCGCCAGGACTACTTACGGGTCAATGTGGAGCAGAGCGATACAGGGCTGGTGGCACAGCGTTTCGCCAACCAGAGTTCTGGTGTGTTGAGTTCTGTGAGCTACTGCAATGCGCTGGCAGTCATTCCGATCGGCACGACAGTGGCGCCTGGCGATGAATTGGACGTTATCCTACTGGATGCCTAGTTCGTCCCAGATCTCGTCCACACGATCTTTCACTGCCTGATCCATCGCGATGGGTTCACCCCACTCGCGGTCAGTTTCCCCGGGCCACTTGTTGGTGGCATCGAATCCTACCTTGGAACCAAGGCCCGCGACCGGCGACGCAAAGTCGAGGTAGTCGATGGGGGTGTTTTCGATAAACACGCTGTCTCGGTGCGGATCCATGCGCGTGGTCATTGCCCAGATAACATCCTTCCAGTCCCGCGCATTCACGTCCTCGTCAGTGACAATCACGAACTTGGTGTACATGAACTGGCGCAGGAATGACCACACTCCGAGCATCACTCGCTTGGCATGACCCGGGTATTCCTTGCGTATGGTCACCACGGCCATACGATACGAGCAGCCTTCTGGTGGCAGATAGAAATCGACGATCTCCGGGAACTGCTTCTGCAGCAGCGGCACAAATACTTCGTTGAGCGCCACGCCGAGCACAGCCGGCTCATCTGGTGGCCGCCCGGTGTACGTGCTGTGGTAAATCGGATCTTCCCGATGGGTGATCGCTTCCACGGTAAATACCGGGAAGCGCTCTACCTCGTTGTAGTAACCGGTGTGGTCACCGAAGGGGCCCTCGTCGGCTTCGTCGCCGGGCTCGAGATAGCCTTCCAGAATGTACTCTGCGCTTGCGGGTACCTGCAGGCCATGCTCGCGGCACAGCGGTGTGAAGCATTCAGCAACTTCTGTTTTCGAGCCTCGCAGTAGGCCGGCGAAGGCGTACTCGGAGACTGGATCCGGTATTGGGGTGACAGCGCCCAGCGTGGTCGCCGGGTCAGCGCCCAGCGCCACGGCAACCGGGTAGCGTTTACCGGGGTGTTTGAGCTGCCACTCGCGGTAGTCCAGAGCGCCGCCGCGATGCGACAGCCAGCGCATGATCAGCTTGTTCCTGCCGATCAGTTGCATGCGGTAGATACCCAGGTTCTGGCGCTCCTTGGCAGGGCCGCGGGTAATGACCAGGGGCCAGGTGACCAGCGGGCCAGCATCGCCCGGCCAGCAGGTCTGAATGGGCAGTTGGTAGAGATCTACCTCGTCACCTTGTTTCGCGTGGTACTGGCAGGGCGGGTTGCGCACCTGCTTGGGGCCCATATTGAGCACCTGCTTGAGTACGGGCGCCTTGTCTGCAAGATCCTTGAATCCCTTGGGAGGGTCTGGCTGGCGCAGGTAGGCGAGAAGTTCGCCAATTTTGCGCAGGGCGGCGGTGTCTTCCTCGCCCATGCCCAGCGCCACGCGCTGTTCAGTGCCAAACAGGTTGGCGAGCACGGGGGTGTTGAAGCCTTTGGGGTTTTCGAATAACAGGGCTGGGCCGCCGGCCCGCAGGGTACGGTCGGCGATTTCGGTCATTTCCAGCTTGGGATCGACCTCGGTTTTAATGCGAACAAGATCGCCTCGCTGTTCCAGCTCGGCGATGAATTCGCGGAGGTCTCTGTATTTCACGAGCGTTTATACGTTTATTTACGCTTCATGGACATAAAGAACTCATCATTTGTCTTGGTGTCCTTGAGCTTGTCGATGAGGAACTCAATGGCAGGTGTGTCTTCCATGCCGTGCAGCAGTTTGCGCAGAATCCACATGCGCGCCAGTTCCTCTTCGCCGGTGAGCAACTCTTCGCGGCGAGTACCTGAGGAGCGGATGTTGATCGCAGGATAAACCCGCTTCTCTGCCACTTTGCGGTCCAGGTGCAGTTCCATGTTGCCGGTGCCCTTGAATTCCTCGTAGATCACTTCGTCCATCTTGGAGCCAGTGTTGATCAGAGCGGTGGCGATGATGGAGAGGCTGCCACCTTCCTCGATGTTACGGGCCGCACCGAAGAAGCGTTTGGGGCGCTCCAGTGCGTGGGCGTCAACACCACCGGTCAGTACTTTACCGGAGGAGGGGATGACGGTGTTGTAGGCGCGGGCCAGGCGAGTGATGGAGTCGAGCAGGATGATGACGTCGCGCTTGTGCTCGACCAGGCGTTTGGCCTTCTCGATCACCATGTCGGCAACCTGTACATGGCGCGAGGGGGGCTCGTCGAAGGTTGATGCGACAACTTCGGCGCCTCGTGCGCCTACAGATCGCTGCATCTCAGTGACTTCCTCGGGGCGCTCATCGATCAACAGGACGATGATGTCGCACTCGGGATTGTTACTGATCACCGCCTGGGCGATGTTCTGCATCATGATGGTCTTACCGGCCTTGGGAGGCGCAACCAGCAGGCCGCGCTGGCCTTTGCCGATGGGCGCCACCAGGTCGATGATACGGCCGGTGAGATCCTCGGAGCTGCCGTTACCTTTTTCCAGCGTCAGGCGCTCATCCGGGAACAGCGGCGTCAGGTTCTCGAACAGGATCTTGTTCTTGGATTGTTCAGGTTTACTGAAGTTAACCTCGCCGACTTTCAGTAGCGCGAAGTAGCGCTCTGAGTCTTTCGGCGGGCGAATCTTGCCCGAAATCGTGTCGCCGGTACGCAGGTTGAAGCGGCGAATCTGGCTGGGCGACACGTAGATGTCGTCGGGCCCTGCCAGATAGGAGCTGTCTGCGCTGCGCAGGAAGCCGAAGCCGTCCTGCAGGATTTCCAGTACTCCGTCACCATAGATATCTTCGCCACTTTTGGCGTGGCGCTTGAGGATCGCGAAAATAATGTCCTGCTTGCGAGAGCGGGCCATGTTCTCGATGCCCATCTCTTTAGCGAGATCGATGAGTACTTGGGTAGGTTTGTTCTTCAGATCAGTAAGATTCATAAACTAGGGGCGTTATTGGGGCGTGAAAGGAATAGGAATTAAACGAATACGCGCGGCACATGCCGGCCGAATGGATCTAAACGTTGAATAGCAGAGTTATTATTGCTGCACAGGAACGTGCGACAGATCAAAAGGTAGCACGGGTGGTAGGGGGCGTCTACACCTATTTTTTCTTTTGTGGACGCGACTTTAGCTGCGCTGAGGGCGGATATGCGCGACCGTGGCCGCGCATATCACCGAACTGCTTACCACGAACTCAGTGACGGCCCGAGTATGTGTCTGGACTTGCCAATCACGTGGGAGCTCTGGCCGACGATCAGTGGGTCGATCTTCACCACGTCATGGTTCTTCTCGGGGTAATCCAGGCAGCTGAGGAAGTGCTGCATACAGGCCAGCCTGGCGCGCTTCTTGTCGGAGGACTTCACGATAGCCCAGGGTGCGTCGGCTGTGTCGGTGTAAAAGAACATGGCCTCCTTGGCTTCTGTGTATTCGTCCCATTTGTCGAGGGAGGCCTCATCAATGGGAGACAGCTTCCACTGTTTTAGCGGGTCATTGCGGCGTTTATCGAAGCGTGCATGTTGTTCTTCCTGGGTCACAGAGAACCAGTACTTGAATAACTTGACGCCGCTGCGCACCATCATTTGCTCCATCTCCGGAGTCTGGCGCATGAATTCGAGGTATTCCTCCGGTGTGCAAAATTCCATTACCCGCTCGACACCAGCGCGGTTATACCAGCTGCGGTCGAACAGCACGATTTCCCCATTACTGGGGAGGTGTTTGATGTAGCGCTGGAAATACCATTGCCCCTTTTCCAGCTCAGTGGGTTTTTCCAGCGCCACCACGCGGGCGCCGCGAGGATTGAGGTGTTCCATGAAACGCTTGATGGTGCCCCCCTTGCCCGCCGCGTCGCGACCTTCGAACAGGACGACGATTTTCTGGCCGGATTCCTTGACCCAACGCTGTACTTTCAGGAGTTCGACCTGCAGCAGGCGCTTGGTCGACTCGTACTCGTCGCGGCTCATTTTAGAGACGTAGGGGTATACCCCGCTGGTAAACAACTCGCGGATGTCGTCGGCTGTATTCAGGGTGCCCTCGAGTTCGGGCCGAAGCTCAGGCGTTGATATTGCCTGAGTGTTGATTTCGGCTATCTTGGGCTTGTTGCTGGGTACGGGATTGAGATGTTGCTCGACCACCTGGGGACTCCTGTTTTAATTGCTCTGAAAAAAACAATCAAGCCATACCCAGAGTGGCCGGAACAATGACGCGGGTCAAATCAGTGTGATTTAGACCACTTCCTGGATGAATTCAGTTAACTGGGACTTGGACAATGCGCCTACTTTGGTCGCTTCGGCATTGCCGCCTTTGAAGACGATCAGGGTAGGAATGCCGCGGATGCCGAACTTGGGCGGAATCTCGGGATTCGCGTCCACGTCGACCTTGGCGATTTTCAGCTTGCCTTCGTATTCGGATGCAATCTCGTCCAGTACCGGGGCGATCATTTTGCAGGGGCCACACCATTCGGCCCAGAAATCCACCAATACGGGGATATCGGAATTAAGGACTTCGGCATCAAAAGATGCGTCGGTAACGTGTACGATCTGGTCTGACATTGTGCTCTCCGGTTGATCTGCGGGGGCATCTCCCGCGTAGTGTTGACGTCGGTCATCATAGCCAGCCACCCGGGGCGGCACAAGCAGCGCATCCAGAGTTTTTAGGAATGCTCTAATTGCCCTGTGTTATAAACAGACATGGCGTCTGATGACGAACTCTTGCGAACTCTATGGGGGCGTTTTGAATAAAAAACAACTGTTGCTGGGCATAATTGTCGCGGCGCTTATCGCCTGGTTTGGTCTCGACCTCGGCCAGTATCTTCAACTGTCCTGGGTGCAGGGCAAAATGGGCGATTTACGCGACTGGTACAGCGCCAACCCGCTGTTGGCGGGTGTTCTCTACCTGGCCTTGTATGTGGTGGTGACGGGGCTCTCCATTCCCGGTGCGGCGGTGATGACGCTGGCCGGAGGTGCTCTCTTCGGCTTCTGGTATGCGCTGGTACTGGTGTCTTTCGGCAGCAGTATTGGTGCCACGGTAGCCTTCCTGATTTCACGCACATTGCTGCGCGACTGGGTGCAGCAGCGCTTCGCCAAGCAATTGCGGCCGGTGAATGAAGGCTTTGCCAAAGATGGCGCGTTCTACCTGTTCGGCCTGCGTCTGGTGCCACTGTTCCCGTTTTTTGTCATTAATCTGGCGATGGGCTTATTGCCGATCGGCACCTGGCGATACTACTGGGTGTCGCAATTGGGCATGTTGCCCGCCACTGCGGTGTATGTGAATGCGGGAACCCAGCTGGGCCAGCTGGACTCGCTGGCGGGCATTGTCTCGGCCCCCTTGCTAGTGTCTTTTGTGTTGCTGGGCGTATTTCCCTTGCTGGCGCGCCTGCTGCTCAATGCCCTGCAGCATCGCAGGGCGCTGGCACGTTGGGATCGTCCGACAGCATTTGATACCAACATGGTGGTGATTGGTGCCGGGTCTGCCGGGCTGGTCACCGCGCTTATTGCCGCGACAGTGCGCGCCAAGGTCACTCTTATTGAGCGGGATCGTATGGGTGGCGACTGCCTCAATACGGGATGTGTACCTAGCAAGGCAATTATTCGCTCCTCGCGCATTGCCCATTACGCGAACCGCGCCGCGGAGTTCGGCCTGGCGCCTGTGGATGTGCAGGTGCGCTTTCCCGAGGTGATGGCGAGGGTCCGCAAAGTGATCGCCACTATCGAGCCGCACGATTCCGTGGAGCGCTTCACCGGCCTGGGGGTTGACTGCGTGCAGGGGCAGGCGAATGTGGTCTCGCCGTGGGAAGTCGAAGTGAATGGTGAGAGGATTACCGCCCGTCACATTGTTATCGCGACTGGTGGTCGGCCGCAGATACCTGATATTCCCGGACTCGACGGGGTGCCTTATCTCACCTCAGATACGATCTGGGAGATCGAAGAGCTTCCACCTCGCTTGCTGGTGCTCGGTGGCGGGCCGATTGGCTGTGAACTCGCGCAGGCTTTTGCCCGACTGGGTTCTGCGGTGAGTATTGCTACCCGTGGGCAGCGCTTGTTGCCGCGCGAGGACCCGGAGGTCTCGGACGTCGTCGAGGCCTCGTTTACCAGCGAAGGAATATCATTGCATCTCGGTGATTCTCCGGTGGCCTTTGAAGCCGGTTTGTGCCGGCTCGCCAGTGGCGCCACTGTCGCCTTCGATACTGTGTTGCTGGCCGTTGGGCGCAGCCCCAATGTTGAGGGCCTGGGCCTGCAGGAGCTGGGTGTGGAGCTCAATCCCGCGGGTCATCTTCAGGTAGACGACTTCCTGCGTACCGCGGTGCCGTCAGTCTACGCGGCCGGTGATGTCGCTGGCCCCTATTTGTTTACTCATATGGCGAGTCACCAGGCCTGGTATGCCGCTGTGAACGCGTTGTTTGGACGGTTCCGTAAATTCCGCGTGGACTACTCAGTGGTGCCCTGGGCCACGTTTGTCGATCCCGAAGTGGCGCGGGTCGGGCTGAATGAAACCGATGCGAAGGCGCAGGGCGTTCCCTATGAAGTGAGCCGCTACGATCTCGATGATCTTGACCGGGCGATAGCCGATGGCGAAGCGAGAGGATTTGTGAAAGTACTGACCAGACCGGGTAGCGATCGGATATTGGGTGCGACTATTGTGGGCTACCACGCGGCGGAGTTGATCAACGAGTTCGTGCTGGCAATGAAGCATGGGTTGGGGCTGAACAAAATCCTCGGCACCATTCATATTTATCCCACCCTGTCTGAGGGCAACAAGTTCCTCGCCGGCGAGTGGCGCAAGGCGCGCAAGCCAGAGGGCCTGCTGAAGTTCGTAGAGCGATATCATCGCTTTAATCGCGGCGGTTAGTGGCTGCGCTGCTTTGAACTGGCAGGTGTATATCCTGGAGTGTGCTGACGGCACGCTCTATACCGGGATAGCAAGGGATCTCGAGCGGCGCCTGCGCCAGCATAACGGCGAACTCGTGGGCGGCCCGAAATATACGCGTGGGCGAAGGCCTGTTCGATTGCTTTGGTCTGGTGCCGAAGCTGATCGCGGGGCGGCTCAACGGCGCGAGGCAGCAATCAAGAAGCTGAGCCGTGAGGAGAAACTCAAATGGATAAATCTATGAGTGACCTGGTGCCACTAGCCAGCCTTGGCTGGCAGCCATTTTTTCAGCAACAACTGACGCTCGATGAATGGGATAGTGCTGTACCCGCACGGGTGCTCGAATACCATCGCAGCGAAATGCGCGTGCTCAGTGAACAGGGTGAGACAGTTATTCCGCTGCAACATGCAATGCCGAAAATGGTGGTCGGCGACTGGTTGTTGCTGGATGAGGCGCAGGTTTTTCAGCGTCTCCTGGAGCGCAAGACGCTGTTTCAACGTAAAGCCGCAGGCACTGAAGTACGCTCGCAACTCATCGCGGCTAATGTGGATACGGCATTCATCGTCTGTTCCATTAATGATGACTTCAACCTCAATCGTATTGAACGTTATCTGGCGCTCGTGAACGAGGCCGGGGCGGAACCGGTGCTGGTGTTGAGCAAGGCCGATCTGGTGGAGGATCCCACCCAGTGGGTGCGCGAGGTTCAGCAGGCGAACCCGGGGGTGATGGTTGAATCCGTGAATGGCCTGAGCAAGGAGAGCCTTGCGGCCCTGGCACCCTGGATGGCTGAGGGGGCGACGATAGCCGTGCTCGGCTCTTCGGGGGTGGGTAAGTCAACATTGATCAATACCCTGGCCGGCAAGGAGCGCCAGCTGACCGGAGCAATTCGCGACGATGACAGCAAGGGTCGTCACACCACTACCAGTCGGTCCCTGCTGCCCCTGGAGCAAGGTGGCCTGATGCTGGACACTCCCGGCATGCGCGAGATTCAGCTGGCCAATAGCGAGAGTGGTATCGACACGACGTTTGCCGAGATTGCAGAACTCGCGCGTCAATGCCGGTTCTCCGACTGCCTGCACCAGTCCGAACCCGGCTGTGAGGTGCGGCGTGCTATTGAGCGCGGCGAACTGGACGAGCGAAGGCTGGAGAGCTATCTCAAGCTGCGCCGGGAGGATGCGTTCAACAGCGCGAGCCTGGCCGAACGACGGTCGGCAGACAAGGCGCTGGGAAAGTTTTACAAGCGCACCCTGTCGGAATCGGGGAAATTGAAGGGGCGGGATAGCTAGCCTGCCTCGAGCGCCTCGAGTTCTTCCTGTAACTCTAGCCACTCAGCTTCCAGCGTCTCAGCCCGCGGTTTGAGCTCTGATTCCTGTAGCAGCAGCGCAGACAGATCGTCCTTGCGCTCAATTTCGTAGATCGTAGCGTCAGCGAGTTGTTGCTGGAGTGTCTCGAGTTGGCTCTCAACCGCTGCCATATCCTTCTCGACTTTATCCAGCCGCTTTTTCAAGGGCCGCAGTCTCTCCCGTTGCGCAGCCGCCTGTTTGCGCTTCGCTTTCGCCGAGGGTTCAGTGTTCGCAGTTGGCTGAGCTGGCGGTTTGTCGTCCCGCAGTTGTGCCAGAATCCATTTCTCGTAACCCTCCAGGTCATCCCGGTACTCCTCAACCCGTCCATCGTGAACCAACAGCAGTTCTTCCACGGTGTTCCGCAGCATGTGGCGATCGTGACTTACCAGTACCAGGGCACCTTCATAGGCCTGCAGGGCCACTTCCATGGCGTGGCGCATTTCCAGGTCCAGGTGGTTGGTGGGTTCGTCCAGGACCAATAGATTGGGTTTTTGCCACACTACCATCGCCAGCGCCAGGCGTGCTTTCTCGCCGCCGGAGAAGGGCGCTACTGCGCTGGTGGCGGCATCGCCGCGAAAGTTGAAGCCGCCGAGGAAGTTCAGAATTTCCTGCTCGCGCACGCCCGGGCTCATACGTTGGATATGCTGGGCGGGGCTCGCCTCCATGTCCAGGACTTCGAGCTGCTGCTGGTCGAAGTAACCGATATGCAGGTGTTCGCCGGCACTGCGTTGGCCCGTGAGTAAGGGAAGTTCACCCACCAGGGTCTTGAGCAGGGTGGATTTGCCTGCCCCATTGCGGCCCAGCAGGCCGAAGCGGCTGCCCGGGCGCAGTTCCAGTTCTACCGAATTGAGAATCCGGGTGTCGCCATAACCGAGGCTGGCCTCGTCCAGGCGCAACAGCGGGTCGCTGGTTTTGTCGGGTGAGGGGAAGCTGAAATCAAACGGCGAATCGGCGTGGGCTGGCGCCACGGTCTGCATGCGCTCCAGTTCTTTAAGCCTGCTCTGGGCCTGCTTGGCCTTGGTGGCCTTGTAGCGGAAGCGAGCCACGAAAGCATCGATTTCTGTGATACGGCGCTGTTGCTTCTCGTAACTCGCTTGTTGATTGGCCAGGCGTTCGGCGCGCTGCGACTCGAACTGGGAATAGTTGCCCTTGTAGCTGGACAACTGCTGTTGCTCGATGTGCAGGATGCGCTCACAGGTGGCGTCGATGAAGTCGCGGTCATGCGAGATCATCAGCAGCGTACCCGGGTACTGTTGCAACCACTGTTGCAGCCAGATGGTCGCATCCAGGTCCAGGTGGTTGGTGGGCTCGTCGAGTAGTAGCAGGTCCGAGGGGGTCATTAGCGCCCGGGCCAGGTTGAGGCGGATACGCCAGCCACCGGAGAAATCGCTCACCGGGCGTTCATAGGCATCCTCGGCAAAGCCGAGCCCCTGGAGGAGCAGGCGAGTGCGGCGCTCGGCGCTATAGCCATCCATGGTTTCCAGTTCCGTATGGATGGGCGCCGCTGCGGTGTAGTCCCCCTGCGCCTCAAGCGCAGCCAGGCGGTCCAGCAGTTCCGCCAGATTGGCGTCGCCGCGCCACACATATTCACCTGCAGGCAGGTCGGTGGCGTGGACTTCCTGGGCCATGTGCGCAAGCCGCAGGGTGGCAATGCCCTCTACGTCACCCTGATCCTGGTGCAGGTCGCCCAGTAGAAAGGCGAACAGGCTGGATTTTCCGCTGCCATTGGCGCCGATCAGGGCGAGCCGCTGGCCCGGTTGAATGGTGGCGTTGGCGCCGCCGAGCAACAGTTTGCTCCCGCGACGTAATTCGATGTCTTTGAGGATGATCATTAGGGGGTGTCTTTGTAATCCAGGGCAATCAGCACCTTGCGGCCAAAGGGCGATATGTGCACGCCGTACACTTTTATCATACTTTTACTCCTGGCTGATTTTATTAGGAAAAGAGGGCAGACCACGGTGTATTAATTGGGGTCTGTTCCCAGTTTTTCGATAAGGGTTTCGCACAGAGCCTTCAGTTGGAGGCCATCCTCCGCGGGCATGTCGACTGTACAAAGGATCTGCTCGGGGATATTTTGCGCGGCTTTTCTCAGTGTGCGGCCGTTGTTTGTTACGCTGATTTCCCTGCGCCGCTCATCTTCTTGTGCCACACGGATATCGATCAGTCCCTTGTCCTGTAAACGCTTGAGCATTGGGGTCAGGGTGCCGGCGTCAAATCGCGTGTGCTCTGCGAGGCTGGAAATACTGACGCCGTCTCGCTGCCACAGGCTAAGCATCACGAGGTACTGGGGGTAGGTCAGGTCGAGTTGTTGCAACAGTGGTCTGTAGGCTCGAACCAGGGCATTGGCCGCTGAATACAGCGAATGACAGATCTGCCGGTCCAGATCCAATACGTGGGGCTTGCTGGTGCTGGGATTTCTTGTGCTCATGGTTGTTTATTTTGCACGCAAAGTAATTGACATTGCAAGTGGAGCGGCATACGCTTGGTCATATACTTTGCGCGCAAAATAAAATTGTATGAAGGAGAACCTATGAATATCCGTGCCTTTGCTCTTGTGCTGTCTCTGATTTCACTGTCTGTTGGAAGCTCGCAGCTGGCCGCTGACCCGTCAGCGACAAACGAGATCGACAGCGAAGCATTCTATTGTATTCGTGACATGACGCCGGTCCGAGGCTTCTACGTCGATAACCTCTCTGGTGATCTCAAGGCTACCTTGGCAGCCGCCAGCGCACCTGATGGTGCAGTTTACCCTGAGGGCTCGCTGGTCCAGTTGGTTCCCGGTGAGGCCATGGTTAAACTTTCCGCCGGCGCGAGCCCCGCAACCAACGATTGGGAGTTCTTTGAACTGGATGTCTCCCCTGAAGGCACCGCGATCCGCAAGCGCGGTTTCGCTGATGTCGTGAACCGTTTTGGGGGGAACTGTCTGGACTGCCATGCGAAGGCTGAAGCCAGGTGGGATATGATTTGTGAAACCGGTCATGGTTGCGATCCGATACCCTTAACCCGGGACATGCTGGTGCTGTTACAGAAGACTGACCCGCGTTGCGAAAACAATCCCTCTCTCACAGCTGAGGAAATCGCCACTCTTCAGGCGCTGCGACAGGCCGCTACTGCCCGGAACTAGTACCTTTCCGCCAGCGTCGCTAGAGTTAGCGTGTCTGAAACCCTGCGGGCTTGGTGCCCGCTTACTCGCCAGCCCGCCGGGGCTGGCACAAGCTGAGGGCGGGTAGTACACTGTTGCGCCATCGCGATCGCGGTTGTTTCAACAATTAATGGAATGAGTCTATGAAGAAGTATGCACTGCCTCTTGCACTGGTTGGCGCTGTCACCTTGCAAGCGTGTAACCAACAATCTGCCGACACAGACAGTGCGGCCGCCGCTGCACCTGCAGCAGAAGTAGCCCTCGAGGGCACCGAGCAACGCCTGAGCTACGGCATGGCCTATGGCCTCGGCAAGCGTATGTCTATGGACGCCATGCCGCTGGATGTCGACGCCTTTGTCGCCGGTTTCCGCGATGGCATCAGCGGCACTGCGGGCCGTATGAGCGAAGAAGAAATTGCCGCTGAGATGCAGGCGTTTCAGGAACGGATGATGGCTGAGCAGCAAGCTGCGCAGGCGTCACTGGGCGAAGCAAACCTCGCTGCAGCAGTCGCTTTCCTTGAGGAAAACAAGGCGCGTGAAGGCGTAGTGGTTACCGAGTCCGGCCTTCAGTACGAAGTGCTTGAAGCAGGAGAAGGTCCCAAGCCCAGCCTGGAAGATACTGTCGAAGTTCACTATACCGGTACCTTGGTTGATGGCACGGAGTTCGATTCGTCCCACAAACGTGGCGAGACTGTGACCTTTGGTGTAGGCCAGGTGATTGCTGGCTGGACCGAAGCACTGCAACTGATGCCTGTGGGTTCCAAGTACAAGCTGTACATTCCACCCGAGCTCGGTTACGGCGCCGGTGGTGCTGGCCAGATGATCGGCCCCAATGCAGCATTGGTGTTTGAAGTGGAACTGATTTCAGTACCCAGCCAGGCAGCTGCTGAGTAAAGCGGCTTACCGGCGCTGGTTTTACTGGCGTCGGTGACTGTTGTGCAGGCCAGCGATGAGCTGGTCTTCCAGGGCGAAGCGCGCCTCAAGTGCTTCGCCGAGTGCGGAGAGATCGCGCTTTAGCTTTTTCTCTCCGCCGCTCCCTTCCCCATATTTATCATCGTAAGCCATGATTACTTCTGTGGTGTCGGCTATCGCCGGCATGACGCGCTGCGCCAGTGAAATACTGCCGTCATCAAAGCTCTCCGCTTCCGCCAGGAGCTCGTGAAACACTTCGAAGTGGCCCACTGAAACGTAGTCGACCAGAATCTCGCAGAGGGCTGTCTGGCGCTCGGTGACGCCGTCAGGGCCGAGGACGCCGTCCAGTGCGACAGCGATCTCTGTGTACTTGCCGAGCACTTCGCGCCGCTCCCTCAGCCATCGAGTGAGGATATCCTCCACCGTTTCGAATTGAACGACCGGGTCCTGGCTGGATTGGGGCATGTCAGCTTTCCTGTGAGTAACTTCGAAGAGTCTGCCACAGGCTGATGGCTGTGGCCACGGTCAACAGAATTGAGACATTAGCCAAGGCTGGCTTTCTGCTCGTCTGCGTAGGCGAGCAGCTCAGGGTAAAAGTCCAGAAAGGCTGCCTCCATCTGCGGCCGGATGGCGGCCAGCGTGCTGTCGGTCGCGGTAAGGGGGTTGCCGCGACGAAAACGCTCGCCCACACGGCGCGCGCTCGCGGGTACAGCTTCCCAGTCGCCATAGGCACCGAGAATGTCGTACCTGACCATGCGCTGAACCATGCGCTGGGCACCGGGACTGAGGGCTGCCGTGTGCGCTTCCAGGCTGCGATAGGTCAGGCGGGTGAAATCGTTGAGCTCAATGTCGGTGTACCTGAGCCAGTGTTGCGTCAGGAAGTGGTCGAAGGCGAGATCGGTCAGTATCCCGGCGTAGCGCCGCAGCTCTGGCGGGAATTCACCGCGCAGCGCAGCCAGTGTCGGGTGGCTGTCTGTATAGGCATCAATGAGGCGGTGTAAATGCACGCCATTGCGCAGTCCTGGGTCCAGCGCCTGCGGCAGGGGGCCCTTCAGGTAATCGCCCTCGAGACCGCCTGCAATCAGCGAATCGTCCGGCCACGCCAGGTGGAAGTGCGCCAGATGGTTCACAGGGCCTACACGAGTTCGTACTGGGCGTAGAATTCTTTCAGGTACTGTTCAAAGCTGACCTTGTCCGCAGCTTCCAACTGCTCCTGGCGGCCGAGTGAGGCCACCGCTTCCTGCTGCAGCCCGCTAATGAGTCCCGGGTCGACATCGAGCTCGCGAAAATATCCTGCCCAATGCTCGCTGTATTGCATGGCGAGGCGGAAGAAGGGCAGGTCTTGTTCGCGCATTTCGCGCAGCACCCTGGCGGAGGGTGTTAATTCAGGGTCCTGCACCTTGGCGAGTTGGGTCGCCATCGCGTTGGCGTGGTCATCGGCTTCGTTGACCTCGTCAAAGAGCTCCGCAATGGGTGCCATTTCCGCCAACAATGCTTCTGCCCATTCGCTCAGGGCGCGGGGTCCCTCGGTGTCCTGAAGCATCAGTCCGGGCTCACGGCCGCGGTTGACCACGGTGGTCAGGTTCGCCGCTTGCACCGCTTGTACCTCGTCATTACAGACCTGGCTGGGGGCCAGCAGGCAGTAAAGCAGGAAGGTGTCCATGAAGCGGATTTGCTCGGCGTCCAGGCCCAGTGGCGTGAACGGGCTCACGTCGACACAGCGCACCTCGATGTACTGGATGCCCCCTCGGCGCAGTGCTGAAAGTGGGGTCTCGCCCGAATTAGCCACTCGTTTGGGTCGAATCGGACTGTAAAACTCGTTCTCGATTTGCAGGAGGCTGTCGTTCAACTGTTGATAGTCGTCATTTTCACCGTGGGGAATACCCGCGTATTCAGCGTGGGGCGTCATGATGGCCTCACGCAGTGTGTCGACATAGTTGTCCAGGCAGTTGTAGCAGATGCTCAGGTCTTTTTGGGCATTGCTGGTATAGCCCAGGTCACCCATGCGCAGTGATGTTGCGTAGGGCAGGTAGAGGCTCTTGCCGTCTGCGGTCGTCTCCAGGTTGTGTTCCCTTCCCTGCAGGAAGCTGGGACACAGGGCAGGCGAGGCGCCGTAGAGGTACACCAGCAGCCAGGAATAGCGTTTGAAATTTCGAATCAGGTCGAGATAGCGCTCGGTGATGAAGTGTTTCAGCTTGCCGGGTTCACCCGCCGCTTCCCACTCCAGCTCCCAGTAGCGATGGGGCATGGAGAAGTTGTAGTGAATGCCCGCGATAGTTTGCATCGCGCGGCCATAGCGGTGCCCGAGACCATAGCGATAGGCCGTTTTCATGCGGGCCACATTGGAATCGCCGTAGCGGGCAACGGGGATGGAGTCGTCGCCGCCGACCACGCACGGCATGGATGTAGACCACAGTAGTTCCTCACCGATATTGCGATGAGTGAAGGCGTGGATGTCGGACAGCTGGGTCAGGCTCTCTTCGATGTCGGCACTGACCGGCGTGATGAACTCCAGTAGCGCCTCGGAATAATCTGTGGTGATTGATCCGTGGGTCAGGGCCGACCCCAGCGCTTCAGGGTGGACTTGTTGCGAGAGCTTGCCCTTCGGGCTTACCCTGAGGCTCTCTTTTTCGATACCCCGGCCAATCTGGCGCAGCAACTGTTTGCGATCGGGTTGCGCGAGTTTTTTGACCTGCGCTAGCAAATTTGAAGACAACAGGAGCTCCTTGTACGGGGGAGTGCCGGCAGGGCATGTTGCGGCACCGGCTGAAAGTCGGCACAAGTTTAGCCCTCATCGCGCAGCGAGTACAGGTGCCCTCAGGCGCCGATGCGCTCCAGATGTTTGTTCAGTAATTGGCAGGCGAAATTCCCCTGAACCTCGCTCTCTTGTCCGGTGGCCAGCATGATGCGTGACAGGATTAAGGCGTAGCGAGTGCCCGCGAAAATAAGATAGTAGTTGTAGTGTGTCGCGCTGAAGCCCGAGGCATGTTCCCAGCGAGCCACCGTGTCCTCATAGGAGGGCAGACCCTCGAGGCGAGGCAGGCCGAGCCCTTCGGCAAATGTGGCATCCAGGTAGTTGTACCAGGCGATGTCCTGCACCGGGTTGCCCAGCACAGCCATCTCCCAGTCGAGCAGCGCAGCTACACCGTCCAGCGCCTCGTTGAAGATCACGTTGCCTATACGAGAGTCCCCCCAGCACAACACTGTTGGCTCATCTTGCGGCTGGTTTGCCTGCAGCCAATCCAGCGCGCGTTGGCCAATGACGTGGCGGCTGCCCTCCAGGCCCCAGTCGTGATAGCGCTGCCAGTACTCCAGTTGCTGTTGCAGCGGCGTCTTGCCTTCCTCCGCCAGGTGCTCGAAACCCAGCTCCTTGTAGTCCAGTTGATGACAGGCTCCCATCGCGTCTACGGCGGCATACCAGATGGCTTCGCGTTGCTCATTGCTGGCCTCGTGCATGAGCCAGCCGTCCATGTTGTAGGGAGGCATGTCAGGCGGGATTCGCCCCGGGGTGTAGGCCATGACATAGAACTGTACGCCCAGAATACTGGTGTCTGTCTCCAGGCCGAGGAGTGTGGGTACGGGAATATCGCTGTTGGCGCCGATGCTTTCCATCACCTGGTATTGCAGGCTCAGGTCGTAGTCGGGAAAAACCGGGCGTTCGATCTGTGGTTGCAGGCGGCCGACGCAGGCAGATTGCATTGTCCGGGAACCTTCCTGCCATTGGATATTGAACAGTAAGGTGACGTTGGACATCCCCGTTCCTTCGGGAATATTCAGTTCGCCAATGGTGACGCGCGATCCCCGGCGCTCGCTGAACCAGGCCTCCAGCTTGCGGCGGATACCGTCGACGTCCTCGACGAGGGGAGTGGGGCGTTCGCTGTCCATGGCGTGAATTCCTGTCTTTAGCTATACATCCGTATAGTGTATTGATTTCCAGGGTCCGCGCCAACTACCCCACATGGGGCTGTAGGAGGCGGCGAAACAAGCTGCTAGAGTGGGTGTTTTAGCACGTTATCAGGGACAGGCATGCGAATCGTTGAATGGCTGAAAATACTCTCCCAGGAAAATGGATCGGACCTCTATCTCAGTACAGGTGCGCCGCCCTGCGCGAAATTTGAAGGCCAGTTAAGCCCCATCGCCAGCGGCATTCTGCAGCCGGGAGAGATCAAGGAAATCGCCTACGAGGTCATGGACGCGACCCAGCAGGAGGAATTTGAGCGCGAGCTGGAAATGAACCTCGCGACTTCAATTCCCGGTTTCGGGCGCTTTCGCGTGAATATTTTTGTGCAGCGCAATGAGGTGGCGATGGTCTGTCGCAATATTGTTGCAGACATTCCCCAGTGGCAGGATCTTGGGCTGCCACCGGTTCTTCCCGAAGTGATTATGCGCAAGCAGGGGCTGGTGCTGTTGGTCGGCGCCACGGGTTCGGGTAAGTCGACATCGCTGGCGGCACTCATCGATTATCGCAATGCCAATAGTGCCGGGCATATCGTCACTATCGAAGACCCGGTCGAGTTTGTTCATACCCACAAGAAGAGCCTGGTGAACCAGCGTGAAGTGGGGGTGGATACCCGCAGTTGGCACAATGCGCTCAAGAACACCCTGCGCCAGGCCCCCGACGTTATTCTGATCGGCGAAATTCGTGACCGTGAGACGATGGAGCAGGCGATTACGTTTGCCGAGACCGGCCACCTCTGCCTGTCCACGCTACACGCCAATAACGCGAACCAGGCGCTGGAACGTATAATCAACTTCTTCCCTGAAGAGCGGCGTCAGCAGTTGCTGCTGGATCTTTCGCTCAACCTCCAGGCATTTGTTTCCCAGCGTTTGATCCCCACCGTCGATGGCACTCGTTGCGCTGCGGTAGAGGTCTTGTTGGGAACTCCGTTGGTAGCAGACTTGATTCTGCGCGGCGAGTTGGAGGGGCTTAAGGAAGCGATGGAAAAGTCCGGTACTGTCGGCATGAAGACGTTTGATGCCGCGCTTTTTGAGTTGTATCAGCAGGGTCGAATTACCGAGGAGGAGGCGCTGCGCAATGCTGATTCGCCGAACAATGTTCGCCTGCAAATAAAATTTGCGCAGGAAGAAGGCGCATCGGCGTTGCCTGGCGGCCCGCTCGGTACAGTGGAGCAAGACGCTTCCGAGCTTGTCTTTACGCCGTCGTCGGCTGCGGAAGAGCAGGCCGTCGAGCAGGAAATGGTGTTCGGCGAAGAATCTTTCACGGGCACAGATCTCACCATCGAGGACTCTCTGGAGGAAGAATTGATGGGCGCAGCAGTGCCGCCTGTCGGGAGCACGCCGCCTCCCGTTTTCGAGACCGCGACGCCGATTGAGGATGTTAAAGTGCGCCGCCCGGAACCGTCGGAGAGTGACGAGGGAACCGGTCAGAAGGGCCCGGGTAGGTTGTTTTAGCTGCCGGGTTCCAAAGCAGTGATCAGCTTGATCCAACTGCTGATATCAGAGTGTTCAGCCTGCTGTAGCGCAAATCCCGCGAGCCAGGGGAATTCAGGATCGTCACTGGGTTTGCACCAGCGCACTTGTCCCAGCATGTAAAAAGCTTCACTGCCAGTATCGCGCGGCGGTTCTACCCCGATTTGCAGAAAAGCTTCCACCGGTAGCTCTTGTTCCAGGGCAACCATCAATCCGTGGCTGGAAACGTTCATCGTCTTACAGATGGCGATTTGCGCATCTTCACCGCTGCCGGCCGGAGCGGCCACCAGTTCGATAAAAACCCGACTCTCTATGGGCAGGCGTTGATGTTTGCGTTCAGTCCAGCTCATAAACCCTCCGGCCCTTGGTCCTGCTGCATCTGCGTGCGGGCTCGTTCGACTTGTTCACGGAAATTGTTGCGCGCTTCCATGATGTCCACTTGTCCTGCCTGGATGAGCGCAAGGTACTCGTCTTCCCGGAGACGGCGTAACTCGATGCCCTGGCGATTGACGAAAATCAGCAGGCTTTGAACCTTGTCGTGCAGGGCGAGCTTGGCGAGCATGGGTGGGTCTGTGTCGTGAAAGCCGAGCCAGGTCCCTATCGGTAAATCCGGGACAGAATCGCCATCGGCTGGCGCTGGTGCGCTACTTGAAGCTGATTGGGAGGTGGAGGGTGCACTCAGTTTTGCCAGGGCCTCGTCGGAATCGACCCCGGCAGCCGCAGCTGCGGCCCGGCTGAACGTTGCCCCGGTCGCCAGGGGTTGGGCGTCGCCAGAGCGAATTTTCGTGGTAAATTCTGCGAGCGGCATGGAGAGCGCCCTGGCACCGCTGGTGTTACACAGGAGCACTTCGCCGGCTTCCAGCATGGCTACCTGCAGGCGCAGAACATCGCTGTCCTGGCATACCTCATACCACTGGCCCACGTTCGCGCCGGCCGCGTCGGCAGGGGCTGGCGCTGATGTGGTGCCGCTGGCAATGGGCAGCAGATAGGAAAGCTCCAGCGGTTGATTCTGCGCCACGCGCTGCAGCAGATATTCGAAGGCAGTAGTTTCCTGTTGGAGCAGGTCGCTCTCATGCTGGATGCTCAGCAGTAGTCGCCGCAACTCCGCCGGCAGGATCGTCGCCAGCTTCTGTCGTTGTTCGCGCTCTTCGTCGCCTAGCTCGGAGGTTGGCTGCATGGCTTGCAGGAGCTGGCCTGTGGTGTCACTGAAGTCTCGCCACTGGGCGGACTTGTCCCCGAATTTTAGATAGGTCAACTGGGCGCTTTCGTACCACGGGCCGTGCAGCAGCGAATTCATTGCCGCGGGCGCCGGGTAGCGCTGAAGTTGTTCATTGATAACATCCGCGGCGATGGTTTTGGCCCGCGCGGCGCGCAGGCGGCCTTGTTCGGCCGCTACTGTGCGTTCGGTCATCTTTTTCGCGCGAGCGTGTATTCGTGCCGCATCGGCAATGACCCGGTCAGCGATCCCGCGAACATCTCCGCTTTGGTCAAGGCATGCTCGAACATCGCTGATGGCGCTGTCGACCAGAGCAATTACGGGTTGGCCGGCTCGGCCGAGATCACCCTGCCAGCCGATGGCGACATCGTGGATGGCGTCCATCATCTGGTGTAGGGGATGTTGCCCGGGGCGGAAAAAAGGTTCTTCGCTTAACGAGGCAATGGCCATGGCAGGCTTTAGTGCACGGAGCTTGTAGGTGAGCTCCCATTCGAGGGGAAAACTCTGCTCCCACTCCTGGAATATGCGGTCGATCCAGCGTAACACGGCACATTCGGCGGGCTTCGGCATGGACGGATCGCCGACCACTTCAGTTTGCGCGAGCAAGGCGTCCAGTGGAGGTTTGTTGAAATCTTCTATTTCGCGGAGGTAGCCAAGTAATTCATCCCATTCCAGCGCAGGTTGTTGCATGTTGGACTGTTCGGGCACAGCAAAGCTTCTGGTCACTGCTTTTTGCAGCGACACCACAAGCGGAATCTTGTCTTCACTTAATTTCAGTTGATCAACTTCCAGATGATCATGAGCAAGAGGATTGCCCAGGACACAATGAGTAAATGCAGTCGCCAGCGGGGGGGCGGCTCGGGTTCTTCGGTACGTGGTTGCTGGACCCGGATATTAAACGAGCCGCAGGCAGGACATTGGCCGCCCTGAGCGCTTCTCACTCCGCGATAGCTGCATTCCTTGCAGATAAAAGCCATGTGATTATCGGGTGCTCTTTAACAGTTGGTCTACAACACGTTCCAGTTGCTTGAGATTATTGCACTCGGCAGAGAAATGACAAGCGCTTAAGTACCGAAACATCTCGGAATCTCCAGTTTGCCAGGCGCGGCGCGATTCCGGATTGAGCCAGATGACCTGGCGCGAGCGCTGGTAGATGGCGCGCATGATGTCCATTCTTGGGTCGCCATTGTTGTTGCGAGCGTCGCCAAGGATGATAACGGTGGTGTTACTGGTAATGTCATCAAGGGCCAGGTCGGCAAAATCCTGCAAGCTGCTGCCATAGTCAGTGGCTCCGCCGTACTTCCAGTTGACCATTTCAATCGCTTTTTCGACCGGGTGTTCAGCGAACAGATCGCTGACTTCACCCAGGTGGCTGGAGAAAGCAAAGCTGCGCACCTTGGGCAGCACATCCTGCAGGCTGTAGAGAAACAACAACAGGAACTTGGCGTAGGCTGCCACAGAACCGCTGACGTCGCAGATCGCGAGTAACTGCGGTTTTTCACGTTTTACCTGCCGCCAGTAGGTGTTGAACATCAGGCCGTCATTGGCCACGCCGCGACGCATGGTGCGCGGCATATCAAGATGTCCCCTGCGATACTGGCGGCGCCTGCGCGCGTGGCGCGCGGCGAGCTTGCGCGCCATTTTACGAATCAGCTCGTGCACCCTGTGTAGATAGCTGTGTTCTATATTGCTCAGGCGGGTCTTGCTCAGAACATCTTCCATGAATTGCTGGTTGCGGCCCTCCGCGTGCAACAGGTATTCCCGATCGACAAAGTCCCGTACCTGCTCACGTAGCAGATCGCGAAAGCGCTGCAGGTTCGCCAGGGCCGGGTCGCCGGCCCGTTCCAGCTCGATGATCGCACCGCGCAATTGCTGCTCGCCCATTGCATCGAGCATTTTACGGGTGAACTGCCCTTTCTGGGTGAACATCTGGATCTGTTGCAGACCGGAGCCTTCACCGGCCTGGGTCATGGCTATCGTCAGGGCGTTGCGATCGTTGGCGAGCAGGGCCCGCATGAGTTCGGAGTCCATGACTGCTGCCAGTTCGGGGTTGTTTTCCGCGGCTGCTTCGAGGGCTGCTGCATCAGAAGCAGAGGGTTGCAGCTCGCTGTCGTCAGGCGCCTCTGCAGTTGCAGGTGGGTTCTCTTCCGTATCGCTCTCGTCCTGTTCCAGACTGAAGTCTGCAAGGCCGCGGGTGAAATAGGAATCGAAGCACTGATTGAACACCGTTTCTTCGGCTGGCGTCTTGGCGAGCGCCATTCCCAGTCCATCGCGCAGGCGATCGCGATCGCCGTAGCCCAGCGTGGTCGCCACATTCATGGCGTCGAGGGTTTCCGCAGGGGAGACCCGCACATCGTGACTGCGCAGTACCTGGATAAAATTGACCAGGTTGCCGGGCATGTTCCTAACCCTCCCTTGCGTCTCGCACGAGCTTGTTCAGTTCGCCGTCTGCAGCCTCGATGTCGTCTTCAAATTTGAGCAGGACATTCAGTGTTGAGCGAACCACTTCTTCCTCCAGTTGGTCAGCGTGCAGTAGCAGCAGGCTGCGGGCCCAGTCGATGGTTTCGGAGATGGCGGGAGATTTCTTCAGGTCGAGTTGGCGCAAGGAGTGCACGAACTCGACCAGTTGATGCCGCAGATGCTCCTCCACATCGGGTACCCGGCTGCGCACGATGCGCTCTTCAAGCTCGATGCTTGGGAAGGGAATGTAGAGGTGCAGGCAGCGTCGTTTGAGTGCATCGGAAATGTCGCGCGTGTTGTTGCTGGTGAGAAAGACCATGGGCGAGGTGCGCGCTTTGACCGTGCCGATTTCCGGAATCGATATCTGGTAGTCCGAGAGAATTTCCAGCAGCAGCGATTCAAACTCATAGTCGGATTTATCCACCTCGTCGATGAGGAGAATGGCGCCGCGCTCTTGTTGCATGGCCTTGAGTAGCGGGCGTGGTTCGAGAAATTCTTCCGAGTAAAAAATATCGCCGAACTGGTGCAGGCGCTCAACGGATTCGGCGAGGCCTTGTGCGCCCTGCAGCAGGTCTCCCAGTTTTTCTTTCAGGACCTGGGTATAAAGCAGCTGCTTGCCGTATTTCCATTCGTACAGCGCCTTGGCCTCATCCAGCCCTTCGTAGCACTGCAAACGAATCAGGGGCGTGTCCAATAGTTGAGACGTTGTTTTGGCAAGCTCGGTCTTGCCAACGCCTGGAGGCCCTTCCACGAGGATAGGCTTGCGCAGTTGGAAAGCCAGGAATACGGCGGTAGCGATTTTGTCCGAGCAGATATAACCGAAAGACTCGAAGCCTTCCTGGATAGTCTCTACCGAGGAGAGTTGGGGGAAATCTTGGGTATGCACTCTGTCAATTCCTGTGTGAGGTCGGCCATTGTAGCGAGGCCGTGGTCCCGCGGATAGTTGTGCTGGATAGTTGTGCTGGATCTGGCTCAGCCGCCTGTGGCGTTCATGAAACGCAGGATTTGGGGTTCGGCGGCATTGTCGAAATGATGCCGCTCGGGTTTCAGCTCCATTGCATCGATGATAGCGCGCTTGAGAAGGTCCGGGTGGTAGTGTTCGCGGCGCAACACGTCTCTCAGGTCCACGGAATGTTCATTGCCCAGGCACAGCAACAGCCGTCCCTCTACTGTCACCCGTACCCGGTTGCACAGGTGGCAGAAATTGTTGCTGTGGGGAGAGATAAAGCCCACGCGGCTCTGGTAGCCATCGAGCTGAAAGTATCGCGCAGGGCCGGCGGTACCCGAGGGCTCCCCCAACGCCGTCAGGGGGTGCTCTGAGGCGATCCTCTGGCGCAATTCGTCGCTGTTGCAGAGGGTGAGTTCCCGGTCGTGCTCAACGATACGTCCCAGTGGCATTTCCTCGATAAAGGCGATATCGATCTCGCGTTCACGAGCGAACTGTACGAGGTCGTGGACCTCGTCTTCGTTGCGCCCCTTGAGAATCACGGCGTTGATTTTGATCCCCTCGAAGCCAGCGGCGATGGCAGCGTCGATCCCCGCGATAACCTGGTCCAGGTTGCCATGGCGGGTGAGATGGCGAAACTTGCGCGGGCTCAGGCTGTCGAGGCTGATATTGATTCTGCTCACTCCGGCGTCCCGGAGCGCGGGTGCCAGACGCTGTAGCTGTGAGCCATTCGTCGTCAGGGCCAGTTCATCCAGTTGTTCGAGGTCTCCCAGACGCTCAATCAGCGACATGATATTGGGGCGGATAAGCGGCTCGCCGCCAGTCAGGCGAATCTTGCGCACGCCCAGTTGGCTCATTCCGCTGGCAACCTGAAATAGCTCCTCAAGGCTGAGGATTTCGGACTTTGGCGCAAAGGTCATATCTTCCGCCATGCAATATACGCAGCGAAAATCGCAGCGGTCTGTTACTGACAGGCGGACGTAGTCGACAGTGCGGCCGAAACGATCAACCAGGGTGTTGGGGAGGGCAATTGGCATGCTTAGCAGTTTAGGGACTTTGTCCGCACTGGGCTAGCGCTTTACAGCGTTTGCCGCATGGGACACGATAGGCGCTGGCAATTATTGTGCGCCGCAAGATGATCGAAGAAACACCACGATGATGGTGTGTGATAACAACAAGGGGATGTAAATGACGCCATTTTTAGGCCCTGTGGGAGGCCCCGGGTATGCGTGAATTGGCTCTGTGGCTGGGGCCTGTACTCGCGCTTGGCGTGGCGGCTGTTCTCACTAGTGCCGGCTACGATCGGGATATCGCGGTGGTGGGTTTTGTGGCCCTGCTGTGTGTGGTTTGGTGGGTCCTTGAACCCATTCCCATTCCCGTTACTTCGCTACTGCCATTGGCGGTCCTGCCTCTGCTCGGGGTGCTGACGCCCGCTGAAGTGGGGCAGTCCTATGGGTCACCCATCATCCTGCTGCTGCTGGGTGGTTTTCTTCTGTCTCAGGCGATGGAGTACTCCGGCGCCCATCGCCGTATAGCCATTGGTATGGTGCACTTATTCGGTGCGAACAGTGGTTTCAGGCTGGTGCTGGGTTTTATGGCGGCTTCGGCGATGCTCAGCATGTGGATATCGAACACGGCTACCACGCTGATGCTGTTGCCGGTGGTGCTCGCGGTCCTTGATGCGGCGCCGCAGAAGGAGAAGCTGGCTGTGCCGCTGCTGTTGGGCGTTGCTTACTCGGCCAGCGTGGGCGGTATTGGCACGCCGATTGGCACTCCCCCGAACCTGATATTCATGCAGGTCTATGAAGAAACCGGTGGTGACCCAATCAGCTTCAGTACATGGATGAGTTGGGCGATACCCGTTGTTGTTGTGATGGTGCCGTTGATGGCGCTCTATCTCACCCGCAATCTGCGGGGTGAGCTGCACGTGGAGTTACCCTCTGTCGGCACATGGAGTTCGGCGGAAAAGCGAGTGATGCTGGTATTTGGGCTGACCGCGCTGGCCTGGATAACGCGCAGTGAGCCCTTTGGTGGCTGGAGTGAGTGGCTGGGTCTGCCCCAGGCTAACGACGCCTCAGTGGCTCTGTTGGCTGTCGTTGCGATATTTATTGTGCCCAATGGTAAGGGTGGCCAATTACTCACCTGGGAGCGAGCGGTGCGGATTCCCTGGGGCGTTTTGCTGTTGTTTGGCGGCGGTATCTGTCTTGCCAAGGGGTTTGTGAGCTCGGGAATGAGCGAGATAATGGGCGCTCTGTTTACCCAGGTGGATGCACTGCCTCTATTCCTGCTGGTGCTGCTGATTGCGCTGGTCGTGACTTTTATGACCGAGACGACATCCAACACTGCCAGCACGACGCTGCTGATGCCCATTCTGGCGGCGGCCGCTGTGGGTGCCGGGCTTGCCCCGGAGCTCATGATGGTGCCCGCCGCGATGAGTGCCAGCTGCGCATTTATGCTGCCGGTTGCCACCGCTCCTAATTCAGTCGTGTTCGGCAGTGGCCTGGTCACTACGGCACGGATGGCGAGGGAGGGCTTTGCGCTCAATCTGCTGGGGGCTGTCGTTATCGCTTCTGTCTGTTATTGGCGGCTCGCCTGATCGCTTGATGAGGTATCATGCGGGCTTTGCCAACGCATAGGAAAAACTCATGTCGCCCATCCGTCGCCTGATGGCGCTGGCTGCAATTGTTGCCTCCATCGGACTGCTCTATCCGGGAGTAACCCAACCGGTAATGACTCTTACCGGCACGATAGAAAAGTCGATGATCGCCGATCTGGGTATCGATATGATCGCCGGGGAAGACGCGGATGCCCAGTCCCGGCAAATGCTCGCCATGTTCTCCAGCTTCCTGGGCCTGGACAAGATTGAGGGCCAGATAGAGGCCTACGCAACGACGCGTTCAATCTGGGGAACCGTCGAGGAACTCGCTTCTACAGGAAACCTGCCGGTCGCCCTGCTCATTGTGTTTTTCAGTGTCGTTATCCCGGTTTTCAAACTTAGCCTGCAGGCGCTGGCGCTATGCCTGCCTCGCGCCGACTGGCGTGCGCCATTGCTGTGGCTCAATGCAGCCTTGTCCAAGTGGTCGATGGCAGATGTGTTCGTTATGGGCCTTTTGGTCGCGTATATGGCCGGCAGCGCCTCTGGAGAGATGGGCGAACTGCTCACCATGCATGCGCGGCTGGAATCGGGCTTCTGGTATTTCCTGGCGTATTGCCTGTTCTCCATATTTGCCGGGGCGCTGGTAAGGGAGCCGGCGCTTAAGGGGGTCGACCATGCAGCCTGAAACGGCCCTGCAGCAGGCGGCCGTGAGCGCGGTCATCGATATCCCACTGGCAGAGGCGTGGCGCAAGTTGGAGGACTTCTCCAGCGCGCACAACTACGTGCCTCGGCTAACGGCGACTGACATTGTTTCGGAGCAAAAGCGCGGTGAGGGTGCTCATCGACGGGTGTATACCGGCAAGTCGTATCTTGAAGAGACGGTCGTAGAATGGTTGGAAGGTCGAGGCTTTACCATCCGTTTGCATAAGGGAGAGAAGCCCATGCCGCCGTTCCGTGAGGCCTACTTTATTTATGCTCTCAGCGAAGAGGGTGACGGCAGCACCCGGGCCGACCTGGCTTTGCAATTTGCCATGCCATGGGGGCGGCTGGGTAGCTGGTTGGGTGGTCGTATAACAGGGCCAATGAGCAAGCAGTTGGTACAGGTCGCTGCAGGAATGAAACACTTTTACGAGACAGGTACTCCAGCCACGAATGCTGACCGGAAACGACTTGCGGGCGCCGTCAGTACGGCACCCGCAAGTGATTGAGTTATAGCAGGGCCATCATGGTGTCGGCACTGCTCACATCGACGCCGGGGCCGGGCTCAACATTGAGTTGAGTGATGACGCCGTCTTCTGCGATCAGTGCATAGCGTTGGCTGCGGGTGCCGAGACCGAAGGCGCTGCCGTCGAGCTCCAGGCCCAGGGCTGCAGTGAATTCACCCATGCCGTCGGCAAGCATCAGCAGGTGTTCGGCGTTCTGCGATTTGCCCCAGGCGTCCATAACGAAGACATCGTTGACTGCCAGGCAGGCTATTGTGTCAACGCCAGCGGCTTTGATCGCATCGGCATGCACCACATAGCCCGGTAGATGTGTGAGGGTACAGCCGGGGGTAAAGGCTCCTGGCACGGCGAACATCAGTACTTTTTTGCCGGCAAAGATATCGTCAGTGCTGAGGTCCTGGGGGCCTTCGGCGCCCATTGTTTTGACTGTGCCAGCGGGGATTTTGTCACCTGTTTGAATGGTCATTTATGACTCCTTTTTGGTTAGTAGCCCGGGGAATATAGCAGATGAAGGCCGAGTTGCACTGTCCGCTTTGTGCCAGCGACGAGAATAGCGACTATCACCGCGACGATCGCCGCCCCTACCGCCAGTGCGGAACGTGTGATCTCGTGTTCGTGCCACCGACGTTTCACCTCGATGCGGCACGCGAGAAGGCGGAATATGACCTCCATGAAAACAATGTCGATGACCCGGGGTACCGCCGTTTTCTATCTCGCCTTGCCACCCCCATGCTGCAACATCTGACGCCGGGTTCATCTGGCCTGGATTTCGGCTGTGGGCCGGGTCCCGCGCTTGCGGCAATGTTGGGTGAAGCAGGCCATTGTGTGACTCTCTATGACATCTACTACCACCCCGAAACTGCGCCTCTGGGCGACACTTATGACTTTGTGTGCGCTACCGAAGTGGTGGAACATCTGGCCCAACCAGGCATGGAACTCAGCCGGCTATGGCATTGCCTGCGCCCGGGCGGAGTATTGGGGGTGATGACCAAGCTGGTGCGCAATCCTGTGGCATTTGCGACCTGGCACTACAAAAGCGACCCGACTCACATATGTTTTTTCAGCAGGGCCACGTGGCGCTGGTGGGCTGAGCGTCATGGCGGCGAGCTTGAGATTCTGGGAAGTGATGTGATCTTGTTGCACAAGCCAGGGTGAAAACGCTCAGTCTTCCTGCTCCAGCATGGTGTGATAAATGGCCTCGCAGTCGCGGTAGAAGCCCAGTTGTTCACTGCCCAGATAGGGCGCCACCAGCGTCAGCAACTGCAATACACCCTGATGGATGGTCATTGCAGGTTTGCGCTCGCCATGCAGCAGGCTGTCGTAGCTCAGCCAGAATGTGAGGTTCAGGGTCATGTTGTCGACCAGCCCCAGCAGCTGTTGTTCGCCGGTTTCGATCACCGATTCCTGGATCAGTGCCTGACAGATCGCAAACAGGGCGGCCCGCTGCAGTTGAATCAGCCGTTTGAAACGGCGGCGTATATCCGGGTAGCGTTGCAGAATATTGTCGAGGTTGTGGTAGAGAAACCGGTACTGGTACATCTCTTCCATGACCACGTAGAGGTAATACCAGTTGTCCTCAATATTGCCCTGTGAAGTACTCAGCGGGCTCTCGATAGGGGCAGTAAGAGTGCCTGACAGTGCCAGTTCATACTGACCAAACAGCTCTGCGATCAGTTCATCCTTGCCCTTGAAGTGGTAGTAGAGGTTGCCCGGGCTGATGTCCATCTCATTGGCGATGTCGATGGTCGTGGTCTGCTCTTCTCCTTCATCGTTAAATAGCGCCAGGCTGGTGTGCAGGATTCGATCACGGGTTTTCATCTATTGCCCGGACTCAGCCTTTGCTTCGACTGCTGGGGGTCTTCCGCGCTGCCGGGGCCTTTTTCCTGGCGGGAGCCTTCTTTTTCGCGGTGGCTTTCTTGGCTTTGGGCTTTGGTTCTGCCTGCTCCTTGAGCAGTTTCGATAGCGCGTCAATCTTGCGGGAGAGTTTGTCTACCTTGCGGTGCAGGCTTTCGAGGTCCTCGACTCGCGCGGGGCGCGCCATATTGAAATTGTCACGGACTCGGGCAATACGCTCCTCGACCGAGCTGCGCGCCAGGGCGCGTGTTTCGCGGGCCTCCTCCTCCAGTTCCGTGCCGGCTTTGACCAGATCCCGAAACAGTTTCGGAGGCGAGGGAGTCGCTTTCTTCAGATTGTCCTGGGCTTCGTCCACGGCTTTGCCGTAGGCGCCCACGCCAGCCAGCCAGATGTTTTTGGCGATTTCGCCAGCCTTGTCGGTGACCTTGCTCTTGTCGTCGCTCATGGCTCGTCTCCCGGAATGATCGGAATAGGGGCACGGCTTTAGCCGCGCCAGGGCGAGTTATTAGAACAAAAAAAGGGGCTACAAGTGTAGCCCCCAAAAAATTCCCTGAAAAATCAGGGATAAGTGGTCCTGGATGGGACCGCTACCTGAAATCAGGCGGCGGTTTTGAAGCTGACGGATTCCTTCAGCTCTTCAAAGCGTGCTTTCGCTTTGTCCAGTTGAGCGTCAAGCTTCTGGCGGTCGGTCAGGCTGTCCAGTTCGAACTTGGGCAGTTCGATGTCGTCGACGGCTTTCTTGGCTTCCTTTTCTACTTTCTCACCGCGCTTAACCAGCTCTTTGTAGGTCTTTTCGGCGTTCTTGCGACGGTCTTCCAGCTGCTTCTGGATGCTGTCGAACTGGTCTTGTACCTGGTCGAAGGCCTTGCCGTAGAAACCGAGGCTGGCCAGGAATGCATTGCGGCCGGATTCTTTGGCGCGGGCAGCGAAATCAGGAGCAGCTTTCTTCGCAGTAGCTTTGCGCTTGGCGGCGGGCTTGCGCTTCACAGCTGGCTTCTTCTTGGCGGTTGCTTTCTTGGCGGTTGCCTTCTTGGCAGGGGCCTTGCGCTTGGGCGCAGCTTTCTTGGCGGTCTTCTTAACAGTTTTCACTGCTTCGTCGATGGTGATTTGCTCAGCCATGGTCTCACTCCTTCATTGCGTGTGTGGCGGTTTTCCCGCCGGAACAAGGAAAGAATACGGTTAAAAATTAGAATAAACATACTAATGTTGGCAGGGAGAATTGCCGGACCTTTGTCGCGGTTCTCCAGGCAAAAAAAAGCCCGCGACGGCGGGCTTTTTTAGCGAGGATAGTCGCTCAGTCGGCTTTGGGGCCGGCTGCAATGATGGCGTCGGAGACGTCGAAGTTCTTGATGTTCTCAGTAAACAGCGCAGCCAGTTTTGCAGCCTGCTCTTCATAGGCTGCATCGTCGCCCCAGGATGCCTTCGGATCGACATAGTTTGCGTCTACGCCGGGAATGACCGTCGGGAAATCCAGGTTGAGAGTATCGATGTGAGTGGTGTCCGCACCTATCAGTGCGCCGCTCTGGCAGGCATGCACAACGGCCCGGGTTACCGGGATAGGGAAGCGCGCACCGGTGCCGCCAGGAGCGCCGGAGCCACCTGTCCAGCCGGTGTTGACCAGGTAGACCTGGGAGTCGAAGTCTTCCACGCGCTTCATCAGCAACTCGGCGTAGTCACCGGCAGGGCGCGGCATGAAAGGTGCGCCAAAGCAGGTAGAAAATGTCGGGTTGATGCCAGCTTCAGCGCCAATCTCGGTCGAGCCAACGCGGGCGGTGTAGCCACTCAGGAAGTGGTAGGCCGCAGCCTCCTTGGAGAGGATGGAGACTGGTGGCAGTACGCCCGATACATCACAGGTTAGGAAGATGACACATTTGGGCTCGCCGCCGGCATTGGTCTCAGTGCGCTTTTCCACGTGTTCAAGCGGATAACAGCAACGGCCGTTCTCGGTGAGGGATGTATCGTCGTAGTCGGCGTGACGCGCGTCGTTGACGACGACATTTTCCACGATGGCACCGAAGCGGATGGCATCCCAGATAATGGGCTCATTCTTTTGTGACAAGTTGATGGTTTTGGCGTAGCAGCCGCCTTCCAGGTTGAATACAGAGCCCTTGGCCCAGCCGTGCTCGTCGTCGCCAATCAGGAACATCTCAGGGTCGGCTGAAAGCGTTGTCTTGCCGGTGCCAGAGAGGCCGAAGAACAAGGTGGTGTCGCCGTCTTCGCTGACATTGGCGGAGCAGTGCATGGGCATCACATCTTTTTCAGGCAGCAGGAAGTTCTGCACTGCAAACATGGACTTTTTCATTTCGCCGGCGTAGCGCATACCAGCCAGTAATACTTTGCGTTTGGCAAAGTTTACGATGACAACACCATCAGAATGGGTGCCGTCGCGCTCGGGCTCACAGACAAAGCTGGCGACGTTGAGAATACTCCATTCTTCCTTGCGGCCGGCGTTGTAGCTGTCGCTTTCGGGGCGGATAAACATATTGCGACCGAACAGGTTCTGCCAGGCGGTCTCGGTTGTGACTTTCACCGGGATGTAGTGGTCTTCGTGGGCGCCAACATGCAGGTGAGAGACAAAACGATCGCGCTCTGCCAGATAGGATTCTACCCGGTCCCAGAGGGCGTCAAATTTATCGGCGTCGAAAGGCCGATTCACGCTGCCCCAATCGATACTCTCTTCCGTGCTCGGTTCGCGCACGGTAAAGCGGTCAGCCGGGGAACGGCCGGTCCGGTTACCGGTTGTGATCAGCAGGGCGCCAGTGTCAGTGAGGGTACCTTCACCGCGCGCTAGGGCTTGTTCAATAAGGAGGGATGGCGCAAGGTCGGTAAACTCTTGCGGAGTCTGGCTTTTGGCGGTCATTGTGAGTCCTGTTCATGGGCCGAAATCAGTGCTCCGGCCTTCATAGCGGCTATTTTGGGGCGCCAATTATGTCAGAATCGTCCGCAGATGCGAAACGCGTCGGGTATGAAATAACTGATTGTCGCCATAAAGACGATCAATGGACGACAGGCTTGCTTTCACCGAGGACACCATCGAGGTCTTCACGGACGAATTGGTACTGCTGGTTGCAGAACTCGCAATCCATTGTGATGCTGCCCAGCTCTGCCAGCAGTTCTTCAATGTCGGCTGTCTGGATGCTGGACAGGGCTGCTAGCGTTCGCTCGCGGGAGCACGTGCATTTGAAACTGACCGGCAGTGCTTCGAACAGCCGCAATGGGTCTTCGTGGTAGAGCCGATGAGCGATTTCCGGCGCAGCCAGGCCCAGTAATTCCTCGTCTCTGAGCGTGGCCGCCAGGGTTGTGGCATGTTCCCAGTGGGCTTGCCGTTCGGCTGGGTCTGGTACCAGCTGTGTGGGCAATTGCTGCAGCAACATGCCGGCCGCGGACTGTTCGTTCGCGCTTAGCCAGAACCGGGTGCCCAGTTGCTCGGACTGCTCGAAATACATCTCCAGACTGGCGGCCAGGGATCCCTGTAGCGGGACAATACCCTGGTAGCGCTGGCCTGAGTCAGGGTCGATGGTGATCGCCAACTGGCCGCCACCCAGTAATTGCTCGAAGTTGTCAGCCGTAGCCTCCTGCGCGCCGCGGGCAATGCCGCGCACCTGCAGCAGGCTGTTGCATTCAGCCATGAGCAGTGGAATCTGGCCCTCTGAGCGGGCTTGAAGCACCAGTTTGCCCTCGAATTTGAGCGTGGTAGCGAGTAACACGGCTGCTGCCATGAATTCACCCAGGAGGCGTGCAACGCCCGGTGGGTATTGGTGCACGGTAAGAATGTCGCGGTAGGTGGCGTCCAGCTGGACGATCTCGCCGCGGATATCGGTTTCCTCAAACAGAAAGCGCTGGGCTCGGTCGCGTGAGGGCAGGGTTTTATTACTCATGGCTTCAGTTTAGTCACTTCTGGCGCATGCAGCGCGTTGTGTGGTGTTGATCTCGTTCCTCACCGCTAGCGTACAGAGTTGAACGGGTGTGGGTTCAGTATTTGAGGCCGATACCGGGAAAATTCAAGGAGCCGCTGACCTGACGGATGCAGCGGGATACAGTAGAGCGCAATTAACCGAATTCAGGAGAAAGTCGATGAGATTCAGCCTTCAGGTAGGTATGTGTGACCCCGGCCACTATTATCCTATGGCCCAGGCCGCAGAGGCGGCGGGATACGATGGGATCGTCATCCCAGACAGCATCTGCTATCCCGAGGAGGCCAGCTCAAAGTATCCGTACAACAAGGATGGCTCGCGGGAGTTCCTCGAGAGCGTGCCGTTTCTGGAGTCGCTGATTGCGGTGACCGGAATGGCCGCCGTCACTGAGCGGATTCGCTTTGCCACTTTCGTCTACAAGCTCGCCGTGCGCCAGGTGGCGCCGGTGGCGAAGCAAGTGCAGAGTATCCAGGCCTTGTCCGGTGATCGCTTTGATTTCGGGATCGGCATCAGCCCATGGGAAGAGGACTTTGCCATCTGCGGCGTGCCCTGGGAGAAGCGCGGAAAGCGCTTTGATGAGCAGATTGATATTTTGCGCGGCCTTGAGACCGGTGAGTTTTTTGGCTACGACGGGGATTTGATCAAGATGCCGGCCAACAAGATGTGCCCGACCACGGGTGTCGCTACTCCCTTGTTGATTGGCGGGCACGCAGACGTGGCTCTCAAGCGCGCGGCCAGGGTAGGCGACGGTTGGATGTGTGCCGGCGCAGATACTCAGCAAGTCGAATCTTATATCGGCCGTATTAATCAATTGCGAGAAGAGTACGGTACCGCAGACCGACCGTTTCGCTTCTTCACCACTGGGCAGGATGCGTTCACCGAAGAGGGTATAGCAAGGCTTGAATCGATAGGCGTGACCGATGTTGTTATCGGGTTCCGCAACGTCTATGAAATGGAGCCAGACAAATCTCTGGAAGAGAAAATCGGCATGCTACAGTGGTACGCATCTACTTTTATTCAGGACTAATATGAACCCCAATACTCCCGTTCTGGTCGGCGTTAGCGCCGTCCAGCAGAAAAATGCTGACTTCAATAAAGCGGAGGAGGCTATTGCGCTGATGGAGCGCGCGGTGCGCGATGCAGCTCAGGATGCAGGCAGCGCAGACTTGCTCACCAGCGCAGACGAAATTCTCGTGCCCAAGGGTATCTGGGGCTACAGCGACCCTGCTCGGCTTGTCGCCCGGGCGATCGGGGCCGATCGGGCCACCACTGTTTTGGCGGAGATTGGTGTATCGCAGCAGACTCTGCTCACGCGAGCCTGCCAGCGCATCGCTGACGGAGAAATTTCGGTAGCGGTGGTTGTGGGTGGCGAGGCCAAGTACCGCAGCCTGTGTGCCGCCAAGGCCGGAGCGGAAGCCGAGGAGACCATACAGCAGGATGAAGAGCCCGACCTCAGCCTGCACCCGGAAGCTGAGATCTGGTCTGAGGTGGAGTCTGCCGCCGGCCTGGGTATGCCGGTCGGTTACTACGCAATGATGGACAGTGCGCTGCGTTACAAGCAGGGCCTTACCCCGGATGAACACAGAGCCCAGATGGGGGCGATGTACGCGCGCTTCAGTGAGATAGCGGCTGAGAATCCCGATGCCTGGAGTGATGCGCCGGTCACCGCCGAGGAGATCGTCGAGCCGGGCCCTGGCAACCGAATGTTGGCCTTTCCCTATGCGAAATATCACAACAGTCAGTGGAACGTTGACCAGGCCGCGGGCCTGATTTTTTGCAACGTTGCCACCGCGGAACGCCTGGGCATTCCTCGTTCACAATGGGTGTTCCCCAGAGCCTTCGCGGAAGCGAATTTCATGTCGGTGGTGGCGAGCCGGGGTGACCTCGGCGGTTGCCCTGGCTTCCGCCTCTCCGGCCGGGCCGCAGCGGCGCGAGCGGGGGTCGATTTTGACAATATCAAGCTGCGTGAATTGTATTCCTGTTTCCCGCTGGCGGTCCGGTCCCAGTTACATGAATTCGGCATGTCCGGTGAGGGCGACCTCTCGGTGACGGGGGCTATGCCGTTTGGCGGCGGACCACTGAATAACTTTGTATATCAGGCGACCGTCCGCATGGCCCAGTTGTTGCGGCAGCAGCCTGACGAGACCGGCCTGGTAACGACAGTCAGCAGTTTCCTGACCAAGCAGGGGGTGGCACTGTGGTCCTGTGACCCGGGAGAGAGTGACTGGGGCTTTGACGATGTCACAGCGCAGGTCGAGGCCGAGCTGGACGTCCGGGAGATCGTTGCAGATGTGCAGTCTGAGGCAACTGTCGCCGGTTATACCGTGCTTTATCAAGGCAGCAACCCTTGGCGCGGTGTTGCGGTGTTCGATCTGGATGACGGCCGTCGCACTGTGGCCTATTCCGAGGACGCCACACTGATGGCGCGGATGGAGCAAGAGGAGGTGGTTGGCCAGGTGTTTACCCTGGTGGATAACCAGTTCAGTTAGCCATGCGAGAGTGCCCGCGGACGCTGCTTGATCTATACTTCGGCAAAAAACGAGGTGATAGATGGCCGGTTTCCGCATAACCAAACCCTATACCATGCCCAAGGACGACGTGCGCGCTGCGGCGGAAGGCCTCGCTGAGAGCCTTGCCCGCGATCACGGGGTGCGCTCGCGCTGGGATGGTGACAAGGTGCGCATTAAGGGGGCCGGGGTAGATGGGCAGCTCTCGTTTCACGACGGATTGATCGATGTGTCAGTGAAGTTGGGTCTGCTGGCCTCCATGTTTGAGGGCCCGTTGCGCAAGGAAGTACAGCGCTACCTCGACGAACACGTCAGCTAGGTATACACCTTTACTCCGGCCAGCGGGTCGGAGCCCTCCACCAGAGAGGCGAATTCCTCCGCCATAGCGCCGGCCGCTTCCACACAGGCTTGCCAGTAGCTGATCCTTGCCTCCTCACTCATGCGTGTGAAATCGGATCGGTCGGGTATCTTGCCCTCGGGCAGTCCAGCAACGAAACGCTCATCGGGGCACAGCAATACCAGGCGCCTCGCGTCGTCGATGGGCGCTTTGCGCCAGGGCAAAAACTTGTCGAACCAACCGGGCACAATATTCGCGCTGAAGTGCGGGTAGAGAATCAAGCCGTCGCCGTGATACTGCTCCAGATCGAAGTGGTAGTCGATGATGCCGCCGTCCCAGTACTGACCCTGTGGTGCGCCGGGTATATCGCGCTCGCCGGTGAGAACAAAAGGTATCGAGCCGCTTGCGTGCAGGGCGGGTGCGACATTGTCAGCTTGCAGGCGAGTGTAGGCGGTATCGAAATCCGGGAATGAGAGGCCGGTTTCCGGTGTCTCGCTGTTGTGAAAGACCACTCTCTGGAAGGAGTGTCGCAGCCACTTTCGGCTCACAGTATTCCCCAGTGCCGCCGCCCCCATGCCGGTGGCCAGCAGTGCACTGGAACGGCTGCCGGCGGCACCGCGACCCCTCGCGGTAACAATATGGCTGCGGATACGGGGGTGATTGGCGATGGTTTGCGCTCCGCGTTCACCCAGGATCGCATCCAGAATTTGCAGACTGCCGGCGCTGATTTCTTCCGGCCCGGGCCGGGCAGAACTATAGCTCTGGTGCATGTAGTGGTGGATCATTCGATCTACCGCAGCGGCCGGGTCGTCCTGCGCCAGACAAGCGTGGCGCCATGAGCCGATTGAGGAGCCCAGGGTGCTCAGGGGGGCATCGCTGCGCTGCAGGAAATCGTTAAACAGGTATCGGTCCAGGCCTGCCAGGATAAAACACTTTGGACCGCCGGATGCGCCGAGCAAGAGGCTGAAGAGAGCCGGGGTCCAGCCATCCCGTTCGATGGCTTGAGCCGCTTCCCTGCCCATATGTATCGCCAGGGCTCTAGCCGCCACGTCTTACCTCGCCTGGGGAATCGCCGGTCCACTTGGCATAGGCCCTGCGGAAATTGGAAGAGTCATTGAAGCCCACCATATAAGCGATAGTGGATAGCGGCAGGCGGGTATTGATTAGATAGTGGGTGGCGTGTTCCGCGCGCACACGGTCGAGCAGGTTCTGGAAGGATTGTTGCTCGTCCTGCAGGCGCCGGCGATAGGTGCGTGCACTCAGGTTGAGCATGTGGGCAACCTGCGGCATTTGTGGATATTGCCCCTCCAGTTTGCGCAGCAGGCGCAAGGTTTGTTCTTCCACCGACATCTCGCTTTCCAGGTCGGCCAGCAGGCGGGCACATTCCTGTTCGTAAAGGCTGCGCAGCGCCGGGTTGGAAGCAGGCAGAGCTGTGGTGAGTAGTCGAGAGTGGAAGCGAAGTGCCGGCTTAGCGCAATCAAAGCGCACCTGCGGACCGAACACTCGGTAGTAGTCGTCAGCGTGGTCTGGTGCCGGGTAGGGGAAGTCCACATGCACTTCCAGATTGGGGTCGTTGAGCAGGCCGCGCAGGGTGTTGAGTATGCCGGCGAACAACAATTCATAAGAGAACTGCTCCGGCAGCTCCAGTGGCCGTTCAGTGCTCGCCAGACAGCACCAGTCTTCGCCTGCGTCAAACGCCAGGCTCAGGTTTGAGGACAAAAGATGGTGGTATTTAAGAAACAGGTCCAGTGCTTCACCCAGGTTGCGGCAAGTCATGAATGCCTGCCCCAGGATTGCATGTGCCCCCAGATTGAGGCGCATGCCCAGGTGTAAGCCCAGGGCCGGGTCGCGAGTCATGGAGAGGGCATTGGTGACCAGCCCGCTAAAGTCCGTTTCTTCTACCCGCGCGCCGATACTGGCAAAACTGCCGCTGGCCATACTGGTGCCTTGCAACAGTTGCTGGCGCTCTCCACCGCGCTGTTCGACCATGTCGATCAGGATGAGAGCGTATTGAGCAGGTGTGGTTTTTGTCGGCATGCCCTATTTGGCCACATTTGACCGCAAATTGACAATACTTCACCTTGTTGCGCGTGCCTCGTTGGTCGATATTGTTGCAACATTAATGAATAAAAGAGGGAGTACCCTTATGCAGGTGAATTGGACTGACAAAGCGCCGCGCAAAATCCAGACGTTTGCGGAATCCGATAATCCGGATATCACGCCTGATATGGAGGACGTGCTGACCTCCGCTGATGTGGATCATATCGCGGAGATTTTCAAGACACCGTTGACCGGTGCCTACAATTGGAACTACAGCATCCAGGACGACCGGATCAAGAAACTCTACGATCTGGGCAAGCAGCTCAACTGGGATCCCGAAGTCGATATCGACTGGGATCGGCCCTGGCCCGAGTTTGACCCCGCCGCGCAAGCGGACATCATGAATCTCACTGACTATCCGCCCTATATGGCCCTCAGTGATGAGCAAAAGAAAGAATTCTGGCTGCACAGTAGCGCCTGGAGTTTGTCCCAGTTCCTGCACGGGGAGCAGGGTGCCCTGCTGGTGGCATCACAGCTGTGTTCCTGCGCACCCACCCTGAACGCCAAGCTATACGCCGGTTCCCAAACCTTCGATGAGGCGCGTCACGTGGAGGTATTCAATAAGTACCTGCAGCAGCGACTTGGCATGATGTACCCCATTAACACGCATCTCAAGAGCATCATCGACAAGATCCTCACTGATGAGCGCTGGGACATGAAGTTCATCGGCATGCAGATCGTGATCGAGGGGCTGGCGCTGTCGGCCTTCAACACCACGCGGGAAACGACGCCTGATCCGGTGCTCAAAGATGTGGTGTACCTGGTGATTCGAGATGAAGCGCGTCACGTGACCTTTGGTGTGAACTACCTGGAAGAATTCGTGAAAACGCTTTCCGAAGAGGAGAAGAACGAGCGGGCCCAGTTCGCCTATGAGGCCTGCGTTATCAGCCGCGAGCGCCTGATCATGACCGATGTGTTTGCCCACTTTGGTTGGGATGTGGAAGACGCTCGTCGCCGGGTGCTGGACGGCTTCGTCATGGCGACTTTCCGCAACTTGTTGTTCCAGCGCGTTGTGCCGAATCTGGCTCGTATTGGCCTGTTAACCGATGAGATCAGGCCCAAGTTTGAAGAGCTGGGGATTCTCGAATACGAGAACATGGCGACCGACGGGGATATAGACTGGGCTGCGCTGGAGCGTCCGCTCGACACCTCTGAGGCTCAGGCTCATGAGCAGAGCATGCTCGAGAACTTCAAGGCTGCCCACGGGGAGCACGAGGCGGATACGGCAGCCTGATGGGTCTTGTTTGGGGCGCGGCGCATGCCGCGCCTTCAGGCATAAAAAAAGCCGGCTATAAGCCGGCTTTTTTGTGTTCGCAAGGTTTACGCGGAGAGCGCTTTGACCTGCGTGTTCAGGCGGCTTTTGTGACGAGCGGCCTTGTTTTTGTGGATGATGCCCTTGTCAGCCATGCTGTCCAGGACAGGCACAGCCGCTGCGTAAGCAGCCTGTGCTTTTTCAGCGTCGCCAGAGTCGATAGCAGCGAGTACTTTTTTGATGTTGGTGCGAACCAGCGAACGGAGGCTGGCGTTGTGTGAGCGACGCTTTTCGGCTTGGCGGGCGCGCTTCTTAGCTTGTGGGGAATTGGCCACTTTAATGTCCTCTGGAGGTCAAAAATTCAAGAGGCGCGATTATTCACATTAGGGTGGCGCTTGTCAACCGGATTCAGCCCCCCTGGAAATAATGCCAAGCACTCACCAGCCATACCAGCAGGAACAGGCTCAGGGTCACGAAAACGGCTGCTGAGCCGAGATCTTTGGCCTGGCCCGATAGCGGGTCGTGCTCCGGGCCTATTCGGTCGACAATCGACTCGATGGCGGTGTTGATGACCTCCGCCAGGATGACCAGCCCACAGGTGATCACAAGGGCGATCTGGTGGGCGAGATACTCACCCAGAACGAACGCCAGCGGCACGAAAGCCAGGGCCAGGCTTGCCTCGAGCCGGAACGCTTCTTCGTGCAGCCAAGCCGCCTTGAAACCCTGCCATGAATAGCGCGTGGCGGCGGTTAGTCGCGCGATACCGGTGCGGCCGGGCTTGGTCATCATACTGCCGGCAGCTTTTGTCTGCTTGCTCGCGCTAACGGTGGGCTTGTGCTGTGTCATCGCTTGGGTCCTGTGAGTATACTAATGGCTATTAGTTGTTACCTGATGGCCGAAGCGCCCGAGTCTACATCGCCTATATGTCAATTGAAGTAGCCCCCGAATCAGCGCCGCGCACCACCGCAGAGCGCATCCTCGACGCCGCAGAAGACCTTTTCGCGAAGAAGGGCTATCGCGCCACCTCCCTGGGCGATGTTGCTGACAGGGTGGGCATTCGCTCCCCCAGTCTGTACAACCATTTTCGCAACAAGGAAGCGTTGTACCAAGCCGTGCTCGAGCGCCTGATTGCCGAGTTCAGCGGTCCGCTGGCGGCGCTTTCGAGCCAGAAAGTGCCAGACAAAGACCGGGTGATGCAGTGGCTGGAAACGATCGTACGGCAGCATCACGCCAACCCAAACCTGGCGCGACTGCTGCAGCATGCGGCCCTCTCAGGCGGGCCCCATACCAATGAAATTATTGAACGCTTGTTCCAGCCTATGTTTCAGCCGATGGATGAGCGCTCCGGGATGAGTGATCAGTTTGGTCAATTGCACCAATTGGGACTGCAGCCCTGGGCCGTGATGGGTTTTAACAATCTTGTGATGTCCTATGTCACCATGGCGCCAATGTATCGCGATCTGTTGGGGCAAGACCCTTTCAGTGAAGAGGCGCTTGAAAACCAATTGACCCTGGTGCGCACCCTGCTCAAGGCCGTGTTCGCCTATCGCGAGGAATAGATGCGGTTCTTTGCGGCACCGTAATAGAGAGTTGTAGCAATATGTTGATACCTGATGCAGTGCATGTCTGGCGCGATGCCGGCGGTGACTATCATCTTGAGTGGGATACAGAGCAGGCCGATCAGGCCGTGGTGGTGGAGCCAGTGCTGGAAGTCGCCCATGATGTAGAACACTACCCCGACCGCCGTGCGAAGGTGAGTGGCCTGCCTCATGGCAAGCGCCACTATTTCCGCCTGCGCGATGAGCATGGCAATGAAGTGGTGGCCACCGAGCGCAAACTGGGTATGGAAGGAACACCGAACTTCCGCGATTTTGGCGGCTATCGCAACGCTGCCGGGCAGCAAGTGAAGTGGGGGTACCTATACCGTTCTGGCCAGCTTTCTGCCCTTACTGATCGCGATCTCGATCTGCTGGGCAGTCTCGATCTCGATGTGGTCTTTGATTTTCGTCGGGTTGAGGAACAGGAGAGCGACCCGAGCCGCATGCCGGCCCAGGGAGCCCCCCGAATCAGCAGCCTGCCCATCATCCCCGGCAGCAACTCACGTTTCTTCGAGGAAGCGGAGCAGCAGGGGGGTGGTCAGCTCGAGTTCGGGCGCGAGGCCATGTTCGCCTTCATGCGGGAGATTAACCGTGACTTCGTTGAGGGGCAGCAGGCCACCTATGCTCGGATGTTTCACGAGATCCTGGAGACCGAAGACGCCCGTTTTCTTGTCCATTGTGCCGCGGGCAAGGATCGCACAGGTTTTGCGGCAGCGATGATGCTGTTGGCGCTGGGCGTGCCGCGGGATGTCGTTATGCGGGACTATATGCTCACCTCGCGCTTTTTCCTGCCCGAGCGGGAAATTGAGCGACTCAAGGCAAAGTATGACATGGCGCACATGGATTCATCGGCAGTGAGGCCGATGCTGGAAGTCCACGAGGATTATCTGGAAATGGCCCTGCTCAGTATCGATGAGCAGTTCGGGTCGGTGGAGACGTATCTTGAGTCTGCGCTAGGCGTTGGGAATGCTGAAATGGCGGAGTTGCGCCGGCGCTATCTGGTGTAGGGGTGCAGGAACAGGAGCCCGAATGTCAGGCTCCTGCAACTGGGCAGAGACGGGCTCAGGCAGCTTTACAGGCGGCCTTGGCTGCCTTGATTTGCTTCTTCTGACAATCTTCGCTGGTTGCGTCGCCTACGCACCACTTTTTGCGGCCATCCCAGGCTGTCAGCTCTTGCTTCTTACCATTGGAGCACTTTACGTAGTAAGTGGCGAAGGGGGTGCCGTCAGCGGTTTCGTTGTTCGCGTCGAACACGATGCTGGTGGGTTTTGCAGCGAAGCTGCCGGCGGATACTGTTGCCAGGGCGGCAAATGCCGCGACTTTGATGAATTTCATCACTAATAACCTCAATGTTTTCCTATGGAACCTGAAATGGGTCGTGCGATGCACAGAGAGTTCCCGTTGCAAGTACCGGCATTATACGGCGGTTCGCTGGCTGTGGAGTGTTACTAATAGGTAATTATTTGAGAATTGAAGTAACGGTCGCGAAGAGTTTCGTGACGTTATTTTTCTATAAGTTATTGTTTTAAAATAAAATAATGGGGATTTTGGAGGGTTTTTTCGGGAAACATTAAATCTAGGTAATACTTCCCGAAAGTAACAGTCCGGGTTTAGCCGAGTCCAAACCAGATCAATAACCAGCCTACAATCGCGACGATCCAGGCATCGCCAGCCTTGTCGAGGCGCGCCAGTCCGTACAGGTAGGAAAGCGGTGGCAGAAAGAGGGTGCACAGGCCCCACGCATAATCTTCCTTCCAGGAAGTAATCATCATCAGAATGTAGCTGACCAGCATTGCTGCTACGCCAAGGGTAGTGAGTGAGGCACTTGCCGCGTCCATATTTCCTCCAGAAATGGTGAATTCTTGCTTTAGCCGCGGCAGGTTAGCAGAAAGGTGTATTTAAGTCAGTCATGAGCATGACTAGCAGGGCAATATTGGGTATTGTTTACGGCTATTTTTTAGGCTGAGGAACTGAGCTTGTCTGATCCCTTCGCAGATATACGCCCTTACCAGGACCACGAGGTAACTGACGTACTTTCGCGCCTGTTGAGCGAGTCCGAACTACTCGATCTGCTCGGAGAGCGCACCGAGGGTTTTGTGGCCCGATTACCCGCGTTCCTGCGTCGTCCGCTGGTGCGCATGGGGCTCAAGCGGCAGCTGAAGGACGTTCAGGATGTCCACAGCATGCAGATGGTTATCAAAACACATGTGGAGAAAATGATCGCCGACTCCTGCGGTGGTTTCACGGTGTCGGGCCTTGAAAACCTCGACCCTTCCCGCGCCTATCTTTTTATCAGCAATCACCGCGATATCGCGATGGACCCCGCGTTTACCAATTACGCACTGCATCAGGGCGGGCACCAAACCGTGCGTATTGCGATCGGCGATAATCTGCTGACGAAATCCTGGGTTTCTGACCTGATGCGGCTCAATAAGAGTTTTATCGTCAAACGTAATCTGGGCGGACCAAGAGAATTGCTTGCAGCGTCGCGTAATCTGGCCAACTACATTCGCCATTCGGTTCGGGCCGACGGCAACCCGGTCTGGCTGGCCCAGCGCGAAGGGCGGGCCAAAGACGGCCACGATCGCACCGAGCCCGCCGTGATCAAGATGATCGGCATGAGTCGCGACAAGAGCAATGAAAGTTTTGGTGATCACATCGCCGGCCTGGGTATTGTCCCGGTGGCGATTTCCTATGAACTGGATCCCTGTGATGCGCTGAAGGCCAACGAACTGCATGAGTTGGCCGAGAACGGCAGTTATGAGAAAGGTGAGCAGGAAGATGTGGCCTCGATTGGCCAGGGCATCGCAGGCCAGAAAGGTCGTGTGCATGTCTCTTTTGGCACACCGCTGGGCCCGCGTTTTGATGATGCCGATCATGTGGCCCAGGAAATCGATCGCCAGGTGTTCGAGTTGTACTGCCTGCACCCCACCAATCGGTACGCCTATGAAATGCTTTATGGCGAGTATGCCCCAGCGATTCCTGACGATTTTTACTCCGAAGACGGTGATTGCTCCCGCGAGGAGTTCGAAGCTCGCATTAACGCCATGCCCGAGGCGCATCGGCCTTTCGCGCTGGCGATCTACGCCAATGTGGTAATGAACAAATTGGATCTGGCGGAACAGCAACGGGCTGAACCCATTCAATACCCTTGCTGACGGACCAACTTAAGGACGACATTCGCGCCGCCTATACGGCGCTGATGGAGAGCAAAGAGCTCACCCCACGCTGGGGTCAGCGCCAGATGATCGCCGAAATTGCCAATGCTCTGAGTAGAATTCCCGGCCCGGGGCAGGCCCCCTCCAACGAACCTGCGGTCTGTGTGATCGAGGCCGGTACCGGTACCGGTAAGACCATCGCCTACGCTGTCTCTGCAATCCCTATGGCCCAGGCCCTGGGGAAGCGCCTGGTTGTGGCCACTGCCACGATTGCCTTGCAAGAACAGTTCATCAATAAAGACCTGCCGGACATTCGTCATCACAGCGGTCTCGCATTTACGTTTGCCCTGGCCAAGGGACGCCGCCGCTATGTGTGCCTGTCTAAGCTCGATCGCCAGTTGATGGAAGGGCAGGGCGAGAGCGGTATGCTCGCGCTTTATCCCGACGAGATGAATACCCCCGCCAGTGCCGAGGCCGTGCCTGTTTACAATGCCATGATCGATGCCATGGGCCGCGGTCAGTGGGATGGTGATCGAGACAATTGGCCCGACACGATCGCAGATGAAGTGTGGTGGGGAGTCACCACAGATCACGCCCAGTGCACGGGTCGGCGCTGCCCCAATATTTCCCAGTGCAGTTTTTTCAAGGCGCGGGACCAATTGCAGAACGCCGATATCATTGTGACCAATCACGATCTGGCGCTGTCCGATCTGGCGCTGGGTGGCGGCGCCATTCTGCCGGATCCCGACGACTGCATCTACGTGTTCGACGAGGGCCATCACCTGCCGGACAAGACACTGTCGCATTTCGCCAGCTTCTGTCGGCTGCACACCACCGTGAGCTGGCTGCAGGATTGTAAAAAGGCGTTCGGTCAAGCCGCGCCGATACTGGCGCCACTGGACAATCTGGAGCGCCTGCTCGCGAACCTTCCCGCCGATGTCGACGAGCTGGTGATGAGCCTGCAGGCGGTCGAGCAACAGGTGGCCGTTCTGTTCGAGGATATTGACCCGGAGGGAAGCCGGGACGACCCCCAGGTGCGTTTTGATCACGGTGTTGTGCCGGAAGAATTACGCGTCCTGTCGCTGTCTCTCGCAGAGCGCTTTGACAAATTCGCGGGTGTGCTCGGGCGCATGGAGAAAGTGCTGGAAGACGCACTGGAGGATGACTTTTCCGGTCTGGATCGCTCGGACCTGGAGACCTGGCACATCAATCTGGGCGGTATGCTGGGGCGCGCCGAAGGAGCGCTCGCCCTGTGGCGGGCCTATGCTGAGGGAGGAGAGCCCAGTGAGCCGCCGGTGGCGCGCTGGATCACCATGGTGACCAGTGGTGGGCAGTACGCATTTGACCTGCGCTGCAGCCCGGTACTCGCGTCGGATATTCTCACAGACAATTTATGGTCGCGGGCGGCGGGAGTAATTATTACTTCTGCGACGATCACTGCGTTGAATTCCTTTGAGCGTTTTATTCTGCATTCCGGAGCGCCACGTGATAGTCGCTTCAAGCAGGTCATCAGCCCATTCGATTACGGCAATGCGGTGTTCGCGGTGCCGGCGATGGACTGTGACCCGGGCGATGCCCAGGCACACACAGATGCCATCATCGAGCAATTGCCGCGGCTGCTGGACATCAATGAGGGTTCGCTCGTGTTGTTTTCCTCCCGTCGCCAGATGCAGGATGTGTATGCAGGCGTTACCGGCGTGCTGGGCGATCGCATTCTGATGCAGGGTGACTACAGCAAGCAGGAAATATTGCGGCGCCATCGCGACGAGATCGACAGTGGCTTCGGCAGTGTGATTTTTGGCCTCGCGAGTTTTGCCGAGGGCGTGGACCTGCCAGGTGATTATTGCCGTCACGTGGTGATCGCCAAGATTCCATTTGCAGTGCCCGACAGCCCCCTGGAGGCAGCGCTGGCAGAATGGATGGAAGCCCAGGGTAAGAACCCCTTTATGGAAATCAGTGTGCCGGATGCGGCATTGCGCCTGGTACAGGCGTCGGGCCGGTTGCTGCGTACCGAGACCGACAGCGGCCGGGTAACGCTCTTGGATCGACGTATCAAAACCCGACGCTATGGCCAGGCCATTCTGGAGTCGCTGCCGCCGTTCAGACGCGAACTGGGCTGAGGTCATTGCGGGCTTAACGTCTGGCGAGATATGTCCGGGCTTTTTCCTGCCACTCGGGCGCAAGCGCCGCCACATCCAGCGCGCTTTCCATCGTCTCTGTCGCGCTGTCCCAGGCGGAGTCGTATCTGGCGCGAAACAGGCTGTGAACGCTCACTGCGGCTCCGTGCCGATGGACGATTGATGCCGTATCACCGGCTCTGACCTCACCTTCGCGCAGGACCCTGAAATACACGCCGGTGAAGAAGTGGCGGGTGAACAGGGCGGGCGCGCGTTCGTCGTTCAGAGCAATGCCCAGTTTGAAACACGGTACCCGCGGTTGGCTCACTTCCAGAATCGCGTTGCCGATGGCCAGCTGATCGCCGATATGAATATCGGACTCAATCAGCCCGCTTATAGTCAGGTTTTCGCCGAATGCGCCAGGGGGCATGTCTGGCTTGTCCAAGGTGTCGCGCCAATAGTCGTAGTGATCAGACGCAAAGGCATATATCGCTTTGTCACGCCCGCCGTGATTAACCAGATCGATCACGGCATCGTTTCGGACCCCTTCGCGGCCGAGGTAGACAGGCTCTTCAGTCGGTGTCTTGAAAATGCCCGTGAGGTGGGTCTCGCCGCGGAACTGGATTTCCCTGGGTTGGGAGATATTGGTAGCAAGAACACGCATGTGAAAGCCCAGCAAGCATTGGAGCGGGTGATGGGAATCGAACCCACGTATGCAGCTTGGGAAGCTGCCGTTCTGCCATTGAACTACACCCGCTTGAGTTGGCAGATTACACTCCGCTATGTGTCGGGGTCAAAAGCTGCAGGGCGTTTACTCATAGTTCGTTGTAGAATGCTGCCCACAGAGTGTTGAGCGATACCATGCACACCGAAATTGCCGAAGTCCTGATTGATGTCGAAGCCCAGCTGCGCCAGTTGAGCCTGTGGGAGAAGATAGCGCCTTCTACTGAGGCGCTGGCTTCCACTGAGCCTTTCTGTGTTGACACACTGACGCTGCCACAGTGGCTGCAGTTTGTTTTTCTTCCAACAATCTACCGGATGCTGGACGAGCAAAGCCCTCTCCCAGAGAAGTGCAGTATCGCGCCGATGGCAGAAGAGTACTTTCGCGGCAGCGAGTTGTCGGTAGGTGGACTGGTGGCGGCGTTGCAGCGGGTAGACCAGCTGATCACCACCGGCTGAGGGTCTTCTGCTGCACATTGAGCAGCTTGTAGCGGCGGTATCGAAACCAGGGCTGTCTAAATAAATAAAAGGCCCGCTAAAGCGGGCCTTTTTTGTGGGCGCTGCTGAAGCAGCGCTGTCAAAGAGCAGGTGTTACACCCGTTCGACCACGGTAGTAATACCCTGGCCCAGACCAATACACATGGTAGAAATACCCAGGGTCAGGTCCCGGTCTTCCATCACGTTCAACAGTGAACCGGTGATGCGGGTGCCGGAACAGCCGAAGGGGTGGCCCAGAGCGATCGCGCCGCCATGGACGTTCACCTTGTCTTCCATCTTGTCCAGCAGGCCCAAATCCTTCAGTACAGGCAGCGCCTGTGCTGCGAAGGCTTCGTTGAGCTCAACCATGTCGATGTCGTCGATGGTCAGGCCCAGCTGCTTCAGGGCTTTCTGGGTGGACGGCACAGGGCCGTAGCCCATGATGGAGGGGTCCACACCGGCGAGCGTCATGGAGCGGATCTTGGCAATCGGCGTCAGGCCCATGCTCTGGGCTTTCTCGGCAGACATTACCAGCATCGCAGAGGCGCCATCGGAGATCTGCGAGGATTGGCCGGGAGTGACGGTACCGCCCTGGGGGTTGAAGCTGGGCTTCAGGGCCGCGAGGCCTTCCAGAGTGGTTTCGGGGCGGATAGTTTCATCTGCCGTGACCGAGACCAGTGCGCCGTTCTCATCGTGGCCGTCGATCGCGATGATCTCGCGATTGAACTTGCCTTCCAGTGTGGCTTTGTGGGCCAGTTGGTGGGAGCGCAGCCCCAGCTTGTCCTGATCTTCGCGGCTGACACCGTGCATGAGCGCCAGCATTTCAGCCGTCATGCCCATCATGCCTGCGGCTTTGGCCACGGAGCGACCCATGCGAGGGTTCGGGTCCACGTTGGCAGGGTCCATCATTGGCAGGTGGCCAAGATGTTCCACACCGCCCACCAGGTATACGTCGCCGACGCCTGCCATGATGTTCGCGGCTGCGGTGTGCAGCGCGCTCATGGAGGAGCCACAAAGGCGATTGACTGTCTGCGCCGGGACGGTGTGGGGCAAGCCGGCATTGAGCACAACCATGCGGCCCAGGTTCATGCCCTGTTCGCCGCGCTGGATCACCGAGCCCCAGATCAGGTCGTCGATTTCCGCCGGGTCAAATGACTCGTGGCGGGCCAGCATGCCGTTGATGACAGCGGCAGACAGGTCGTCTGCGCGTACGTTGCGGAAACAACCGTTTTTCGAACGCCCCATGGCTGAGCGGGCGTAATCTACAATCACTGCGTCTTTCGGATTCAAACTCACAGTATTTCTCCTTAATTCTCGCCTAACTCAGTAGTAGGTCTTGCCGTTGGCAAGCATGTCTTTCATGTTGTCGGTCAGCTCATAGGCTTTGCCCAGCGAAGCGAACTTCTCTGAGGCAGCTGCTATGGTTGCCATGCCAACGGTGTCCATCCAGCGGAAGATGCCACCGCGGAAGGGCGGGAAGCCCACGCCGTACAGCAGCGCCAGATCGGCCTCGGCGGGTGTGCCGACGATGCCTTCTTCGACGCAGCGAGCCATCTCGATGGCCATGGGCAGCATCATGCGCATGATGATGTCATCTTTCTCAAACTCGGCGCGGTCACCACAGACGTCAGCGATCATGCCGTAGACGTCTTCGTTGACGACTTTCTTCGGCTTGCCGCGTTTGTCAGTGACGTACTCGTAGAAGCCCTTGCCATTTTTCTGGCCGTAGCGCTCGAGTTCGAACATCACCTCGGTAGCGCTCTTGAAGTCGGGCTGCATGCGGTCGGGGAAACCCTCTGCCATCACGTTGGCAGCGTGAACGCCGGTGTCGATGCCGACAACGTCCATCAGGTAGGCGGGGCCCATGGGCCAGCCAAAACGCTCCATGACTTTATCGATCGCCTGGAAGTCAGCGCCGTCGCGCAGCAGGGCATTGAAGCCGCCAAAGTAGGGGAACAGTACCCGGTTGACCAGGAATCCAGGGCAGTCGTTAACGACAACCGCTTTCTTGCCCATCTTGTTGGCATACGCCACGGTGCGGGCGATGGCATTATCGGAAGTCTTCTCACCGCGAATCACTTCTACCAGTGGCATAGCATGTACCGGGTTAAAGAAGTGCATGCCGCAGAAGTTTTCAGGCCGCTCCAGGTTTTCCGCCAGGCGGGTGATGGAAATAGTAGAGGTGTTGGAGGCCAGTACGGCGTCCTTGTCGATATTTTTCTCGGTTTCAGCCAGGACAATGCCTTTGACCTTCTCGTTCTCGACCACGGCCTCAACCACGATATCGACGTCTTCAAAGCCGGCGTAGGTAAGAGTGGGGTCGATGCTGTTGAGAACGTCGCCCATTTTAGCGGGGGTCATGCGACCCTTTGCAACGCGCTTGGCCAACAGCTTGTTGGCCTCGGACAGACCCAGGTCGAGACCGTCCTGGTTGATGTCCTTCATCTTGATCGGGGTGCCCTTGAACGCGCTCTGGTAGGCGATGCCGCCACCCATGATGCCCGCGCCCAGTACGGCAGCGTGTTCGATCTTCTTGTCAGCTTTTTTCTCCCAGCCCTTGGCGACCTTGCCCAGCAGCTGGTCGTTGAGGAATACGCCAACCAGCGCCGCAGCGACGGGTGTTGTGGCGAGCTCGGCAAAGCCTTCAGCTTCCACATCCAGGGCCTCTTCGAGGCTCATCTTGCGGGCCTGCTCAATCACGTCTACGACCTTGATCGGCGCGGGGTAGTTCTTGCCAGCCTGCTGACCGACCATGGACTTGATGGTGAAGAAGCTCATCATGGCTTCGATATCATTCAGGGGCAGGGGGCCGTGCTTCTCGGCGCGGCGAGCTTCGTAGTCGAGGTTGCCCTCGACGGCATTGTTCAGGGTTGCCAATGCCACGTCGCGGAGTTGTTCGGGAGCCGCTATAGCGTCAACAGCGCCGGCTTTCAGCGCGTCGTCGGGGCGCTTGTCCGCGCCGGTGGCCATCCACATCACAGCTTCATCGACACCGATGATGCGCGGTAGACGCACGGTGCCACCCCAGCCGGGGAGAATACCCAGCTTGGTTTCGGGCAGGCCGACTTTAGCCGCGGTGCTCATGATGCGGAAATCGCAGGCCAGACACACTTCCAGGCCGCCGCCCATGGCGAAGCCATTGATGGCGACCGCAGATGGATATGGCAGGGCCGCGAGGCGGTTAAAGTTTTTGTTGTTGGTGCCGGTGAAGGGCTTGATCTCTTCTTTGCTCGCGCCGAACAGGCTGACGAACTCAGTGATGTCCGCGCCAACAATAAAGACTGGCTTGCCGGATGTGACCAGCAGGCCCTTGATGCCACTCTCGGCTTCGAGGGCGTCGAGGCCAGCGGTAAGGCTGGCAACAGTAGCCTGGTCGAATTTGTTGACGGATTCGCCCTGCAGGTCGAAGTTCAGCTCCGCGATGTCGCCTTCGAGGCGCGTGATCGTGAGCTGGTCACTCTGGTAGATCATGTCGGTGTCCTGTCTCAGGTTAGTGGGGTGTTAATCGAGGCATTGGAGTGTAGCCGCTGCTCGGTGAGGGGGCCATAAGTGTAGTTGATGCCCGTGATAATGGGGGCGGATTTACGCTAATGGCACCGGTTCGAGAGGTGAAGTTTACAGCGATTACATTGCCCGGGTAAAGCCCCCCTTTCAGGGGCGAACTGCGGCAGCGTTGGAAAGGTTCAGATGTTCTGCGGGAAGCTGATCGGCGCGCGGCGCAATATGCCGCGCACCATCAAAGTGGGCCTGAGCTACCGCCGCTAGTCGTAAACGATACGCTGTAGCGTTGCGCCGTCGGTGTGTTCGAATAGACGGCCGTAGATATCCAATGAGGTCGTCTCCTCGTAGACGAGTTCATCCCCCGAGACCTTCATGGTCATTTTGAAAGCAGTGGTTTTTGCTTTCTCGAGCATGAAAGGTGACTGCACCACGCCGAAGGTCTCGCTGCCCTGGGTCGCTGCAACATCGAAGATGGTTTCATCGCCGTTCTGTTGTAACTCGCCACCCGCCAGGACACATACGGCGCGTGGAATCGTCAGCGAGTGCATGATGATTCCGCTGCTGGGCTCGTACATCCAGTGGCCTATCTGGTCGTGGAAGACAGTGCCTTTATTGCGTTTGCGGACCAGCTGGTGGTACTTCACGCACACCAGATTTTGTTCTTCGGCGTTTTCAGCGGCGCCCGCCGGGGTGAAGATGATCTGGTCAATATAGGCGTGCTTGTCATCGCCATCTGGCTCCGGGGCCACATCCAGGCCCTTGTCGCCCCACCAGGTGCCGATGAGTTGGTGCAGGGGGCCGTAATCTACGCCGTCGATAATGGTGCTCACGTGTTCTTTCTCCTCTCTGGGCTGATGGTTTCTACCGTATCACTTTAGTACAGACAGTACCGGGAAGGGATATTCTGGATCAAATTTCAGGCTGGCCCGATGATCAGCGTGGGCAACCCCAGTGCATGGCTCTTGATGGTGGCAACGCGTGTGCCCGGCTTGCGACCCTCGCGAATGGGTGAGTGAGCGACGCCTCGTACGTCCAGCAACTCAATGGTTTCGTCGATGTTGTGGCAGAGGTAGGTGATACCCCAGAAGAAGTCTCTTGGTGGCGGCTCTTTCAGATTCTGGATGACCTCCAGTGTCATTTTGCCATGACGGAAAAAGAGCATCCGGCCGCCCCATTCAGGTACGGCCTGGTCCAGTGCCAGGCGCAAGCCCAGCTGGTCGCGGAACAGGGCGATGCAGGCGTCGGCGTCGCGGGTCTGCAGGACAATATGATCCACGGCATAAATGCCGGTCGTAGAGTCGGTGCTTCGGTAGTCGGGCGAGCGATAGTTTGAGGCCGCTAGCTGGATGGGCATCTCGCCAGTTGATACAACTTGCTCGGTAGCCGGTGGTAACGCCGTGTCGAGCAGATTCAGGCCGGCTATGGCTGCAGTTTCAGTATCGCCCCGCAGGCAGATATCAAGATTGGCGAGAGATAGGCGGCTGCCGTCCGCGACAACACCAAGCAGTGTGGCGTACTCGGCGATAGCATCGTGCGGTGAGGGTACGTCGATATAGACTCGATCAAAGGCGGCGAACACGGCGGTCTCCTGAAGGGTATCACCAGGGATGATACGCGGTTGACCGCCGCTGCCAAGGGCGTCAGTGAACGGTGCGCTCTGACGGGATATCGTGGTCGAGCTGGGCATGGCCAGATTCCTGCGCTTCACCCATGCGTGAGTGAACGTGCTTTTCCAGCCTTTGGAACAGGCTTTCCATGACTTGCAGGGTATGGCCTATTTCTTCCAGTGCGATGAGCATGGTTTCGTCGGGTTCACATCTTTTCTTGCTGGTCATGGCTGTCGTCCTGATTATGGGCACATTCGCAGTTTGCGTCAGGAAGCTCTATTACCGAATGGCTGTGGGCGCCAGAAGAGTGGCCGCCAGCGCCACCAGTGCGGTAGAGGTAGGGATGGCGGGGCCTCGGGGCCATGCCCGACACCGCCGCGAATCGGGCGTTCGCTAGTGAATGATGTGGTCGCCCTGCATTTCCGCCGCCAGCTCCTGGGACTGCTCTGCAGCGGCTGCCTCCTGCTGGTGAACGTAGTTGCGCAAGCGATTTACCACACTGGTCATGACATCGATGGTCTGGCTGATCTGGTCAAGCGCCATCAGAATGGTCTCTGTTTCCGTGGGTCTGTCGTTCTCTGGCATAAAAAAGTCCTCGTTATTCGACCTACCGCTGTTGGTGCCATCCAGCCGCCCCATTGACTGCAGGGGCAGCCGGCTGGACTTGGTTTCTTAATCTCAGCTGGGCTATTAATCCCAGCTAAGGGCTATCAATCCCAGCTAAGGGCTCCACCCGTCTGGTATTCAATAACCCGCGTTTCGAAGAAGTTCTTCTCCTTGCGCAGATCCATGATTTCGCTCATCCATGGGAATGGGTTCTGGGCGCCGGTAAACTGCTCAGGCAGGCCCAGCTGTGACAGGCGTCGGTTGCAGATAAAGTGGAGATACTCCTCCATAATCGCCGCATTCATTCCCAGCACGCCGCGGGGCATGGTGTCCCGTGCATACTGGATTTCGAGCTCAGTGCCTTCCAGAATCATCTGGATCACTTCGTCCTGGAAGCTCTCTGTCCACAACTGGGGGTTCTCGAGCTTGATCTGGTTGATCACATCGATCCCGAAGTTCAGGTGCATGGACTCATCACGCAGGATGTATTGGAATTGTTCTGCCACCCCGGTCATTTTGTTGCGCCGGCCCATGGATAGAATCTGGGTGAAGCCGCAGTAGAAGAAGATGCCCTCGGTTACTGCGTAGAAGCCGATCAGGTTGCGCAGCAGTTCCTGGTCAGTTTCCAGGGTGCCTGTGTTGAAAGTGGGGTCACTCAGGCTGTGGGTATGACTGAGGCTCCACGCGGCCTTGGCGGCCACCGAGGGGACTTCTCGGTACATGTTGAAAATTTCGCCTTCATCCATGCCAAGAGATTCGATGCAGTACTGGTAGGCGTGGGTGTGAATGGCCTCTTCAAATGCCTGGCGCAACAGGTACTGTCGACATTCGGGGTTGGTGATCAGGCGGTAAATTGCCAGCACCAGGTTATTCGCCACCAGTGAGTCGGCGGTAGAGAAATAGCCCAGCGAGCGCATGATGATTCGGCGCTCGTCCTCGGACAAGCCGTCTGCGCTCTTCCAGGTGGCGACGTCTGCCGTCATGTTGATTTCCTGGGGCATCCAGTGATTGGCGCAGCCATCCAGATATTTCTGCCAGGCCCAGTCGTACTTGAACGGCACCAACTGGTTGAGGTCGACGCGGCAATTGATCATTGCCTTTTCATCGACTGAAACCCGGGCGGCGCCCATTTCCAGCTCTTCCAGACCAGGAGCCACGTCGATACTGGCCACGGCTTCCGCGGCGCGCGCCACGGGATCATTCGGCGGCGCAGATACAGGTGCAGCGGCTACCTCGGGTTCTGGCTGCGGTTCTTCTCGTGGAACTGCCACTGCCCCAGGTGGCGTCTCCATTTCGGCTACCAGTGCTTGCGGTTTGGCGGCTTGTTGTGGTGCCGCTGCGGCCGGTGTCGCTTCTTCTTTGTGGTAGTCATCCCAACTCAACATCTAGTTTTTCCCCTGGCTGTTGTTACTCTGCTTGTCATTGTGTTTACCCTTTCCTGCTGCCTACTGGCAGGCCTCGCAGTCGGGGTCGTCCAGTGAGCAGGCCGCCGGCACGGGCGCTGGCTCGGCTGCTTCATTGGATACCGCGTTGAGTGCCCCGGTATCGATGGTGGACTTTTCAGTGCCGGTTGCGGCCAGCGATCGCAGGTAGTAGGTCGTTTTGAGGCCCGAGTACCAGGCCATGCGATAGGTGATATCCAGCTTCTTGCCGTTGGCGTTGTTGATATACAGGTTCAGTGATTGGGCCTGGTCGATCCACTTCTGGCGGCGTGAGGCAGCGTCTACCAGCCAGCGTGGTTCCACCTCGAAGGCGGTGGAGTAAATGGCCTTGAGGTCGTCCGGGACACGGTCGATGGCCTGGACGGAACCGTCGTAATATTTCAAGTCGTTGACCATCACGCCGTCCCATAGGCCGCGCTCTTTGAGATCGCTGACCAGGTAAGGGTTCACCACGGTGAACTCGCCGGAGAGGTTCGATTTCACATACAGGTTCTGGTACGTGGGTTCGATGGATTGCGACACACCGGTGATGTTGGCGATGGTAGCTGTGGGAGCAATCGCCATCACATTGGAGTTGCGCATTCCGTTCTGCTGAACTTGCGCACGCAGGGCCGGCCAGTCCAATGTCTGGTCAAAGTTCGCCGAGATGTAATCGGCACCGCGTTCATTGACCAGAGTTTGCAGGGAGTCGACGGGGAAGATGCCCTGGCTCCAGAGCGAACCCTCGTAACTGGAGTAGGTGCCGCGCTCGGCCGCCAGCGCGCTGGAGGCTTCGATGGCGTAGTAACTGATCGCTTCCATGGAGCGGTCGGCAAACGTGACTGCCTCCTCCGAAGCGTAGGACATGTGCTGCTTGTACAGTGCGTCCTGGAAACCCATGACGCCCATGCCCACCGGGCGATGTTTCATGTTCGAGTTGCGTGCGGTGTCCACCGAGTAGTAGTTGATGTCGATGACATTGTCGAGCATGCGCACGGCGGTGCCGATGGTTTTGCGCAGCTTGGTCAGGTTGAGGCCGTTTTCATCGATGTGCTGGGGCAGGTTGACTGAGCCCAGGTTACAAACCGCAATCTCGTCGGCACTGGTGTTGAGGGTGATCTCGGTACAGAGGTTAGACGAGTGCACCACGCCGACATGTTGCTGCGGGGAGCGAATGTTGCAGGGGTCCTTGAAGGTGATCCAGGGATGGCCGGTCTCAAAGAGCATGCCCAGCATCTTGCGCCACAGGTTCTCGGCCTTCACGGTCTTGAACAGTTTGATCTCGCCGGCGGCTGCCATAGCCTCGTAGTATGCGTAGCGCTCTTCAAAGGCCTTGCCGTAAAGATCGTGCAGGTCGGGCACGTCGCTGGGGGAGAACAGAGTCCATTCTTCGTCGTTGAATACCCGTTTCATGAACAGGTCGGGAATCCAGTTGGCGGTGTTCATGTCGTGAGTGCGGCGACGATCATCACCCGTGTTTTTGCGCAGTTCGACAAATTCCTCGATATCCATATGCCAGGTTTCGAGGTAGGCGCATACCGCGCCCTTGCGCTTGCCGCCCTGGTTTACCGCCACCGCGGTATCGTTCACCACTTTCAGGAAGGGCACAATGCCCTGGCTTTTGCCATTGGTGCCCTTGATGTAGGCGCCCAGTGAGCGCACCGGTGTCCAGTCGTTGCCGAGGCCGCCGGCGAATTTGGACAACATCGCATTGTCCTGAATGGAGCCGTAGATCCCATGCAGGTCGTCCGGGACGGTTGTCAGGTAGCAAGAAGAGAGCTGCGGGCGCAGGGTACCGGCGTTAAACAGGGTTGGGGTAGAGCTCATGTAGTCAAAGGAGGACAACAGCTCGTAGAACTCAATTGCGCGGGCGTTCTTATCGGCTTCTTCAGTGGCGAGGCCCATGGCCACGCGCATAAAGAATACCTGTGGCAGCTCAAAGCGCACTTCATCGCTGTGGATAAAGTAGCGGTCGTAGAGAGTCTGCAGGCCCAGGTAGGTGAATTGCTTGTCGCGCTCAGGGAGGATGGCGCGGCCCAGAAGTTCCAGATCGTAATCGAGAAGCCCCGGGGCGAGCAGCTCCAGCTCTACACCTTTGGCAACGTAGGCGGGCAGCGCTGCTGGATACAGTTGCACCATTTCGGCGTGGGTGGCGCTATTGGCCAGGCCCATAAACGAGAGTGCCTCGGCGCGCAGGTTGTCTTCCAGCAGGCGGGCGGCCACGTAGCTGTAGTTTGGGTCCTGCTCGATCATGGTGCGAGCGGTGATCACCAGTGAGGTGGATAATTCGTCGGCGGTCACACCGTCATAGAGGTTCTTCAGCGCTTCGTCGAGAATATCGGCTTCACTGACGTCAGACAAACCATCGCAGGCTTCACTGACAATCGTGTGCAGACGCTCGAGATCCAGCGGGACACGGCTGCCGTCTGCCTGTACCACACCGATGGCGTTGGCCGCGTCCTGGGTTTCCTGTGACAGCGACGCTTTGGCGGCGCGCTTGCGGGCCTGCTCTTCGCGATAGATCACATAGTCGCGGGCGATCTTGTGTTCACCGGCGCGCATCAGCGACAGCTCGACCTGATCCTGGATATCCTCCATGTGGATAGTGCCCCCGGAGGGCATCCGTCGTTTGAAGGTAGCGGTGACCTGCTCAGTCAATTTGGCGACGGTTTCGTGAATCCGACTGGATGCAGCGGCTGTGCCACCCTCAACAGCGAGGAAGGCCTTGGTGATGGCCACCGAAATTTTGCTGCCCTCGAAGGGAACGACCGTGCCATTGCGTTTGATAACGCGCAATTGGCCCGGGGCAGTAGCCGCGATGCCGCCGCTCACGGGGGTGTTCAGTTCTGGGCTGGTGGCTCCGGTGCTGGTGCCGCTGGGATTGGTCTCTGTTTGCATATCTCTCCGATTCCTTGTGGCTGTTCGCCTTATTGTTGTCAGATGTTGCTTGTCGGAAGAGGATTGGTGGCCACAAAACGGGTGACTGGGTAGCCCAGTTCTCCTGCCGGGTGGCGATAACTCCCCTGTTTCTCTCGCGTTCCGATTAATGGCTGGCCCCTGGTCGAGGGTTCAGCTGGAAGCGATCTCCTAATTCTTCTCAGCGGTGTGTCTTGATGATCCTAAACTGTGCAGAAGGGTAACAGTGACGTTACATCCCGATGCATTTTGCTTATTTTTTGATCACCGGATATCCCATATATTGGGGTTTGTCGCTGGAATAGGTACAAGATAATGCGGCCCCCCCGGTTATGCAAGGCACCATACTGGGTTTATTCTGTGGATAACTTGTTGATAGGGGGCTAGGTAGGTGGCCACTTACGCTAAAGCCCATGAATCTGGCGGGGTGGCCATATGACAGAGCGATTATGAATTTTTTGTTCTAAAAAAGGGAGCGGATATGTGGGTTTGTTATGAAGCTGTGGGCACCATGCGGTTCCCACAGCAATGCTGCTACTGATTTGCCAGTAGCAGGGTCTCCATCAGCGCTTTTTGCGCATGCAGGCGGTTCTCTGCTTCGTCCCAGATAACGGTGTCTGCCGCATCCATCAACTCGGCACTGATCTCCTCGCCGCGGTGGGCTGGCAGGCAGTGCATGTAGAGAGCGTCCGAGGCGGCACGCGACATCAGTTCACCATTCACCTGGTAGTTGGCGAAGGCTGCTTCTCGCTGCTTTTGCTCTTCTTCCTGGCCCATGGACGCCCACACGTCGGTGACCACGAGATCTGCCCCCTCGGCGGCGGCCATGGGATCGCGCACAATGCTCACACGTCCGGCGTTGGCCGCAAGGAGTTCGGCACTGGGGTCGTAGCCCTCAGGGCAGGCGATACGCAACTCGAAGTCGAACTGACGTGCGGCATTGATATAGCTCTGTGCCATGTTATTGCCGTCGCCTACCCAGGTCACGGTCTTGCCGGCGATGCTGCCGCGATGCTCGACGTAGGTCTGGATATCCGCCAGCAGCTGGCAGGGGTGGAAGTCATCGGTGAGCGCGTTGATTACGGGTACAGACGAATTCGCCGCAAAGGTTTCAACGATGTCGTGGCCGAAGGTGCGGATCATGACGATGTCGACCATGGAGGAAATGACGCGCGCCGAGTCTTCAATCGGTTCGCCCCGACCCAGCTGGGTGTCGGTGGGCGAGAGGAACATGGCGTGGCCTCCAAGCTGGGCCATGCCCGCTTCGAAGGAAACGCGAGTTCGAGTAGACGACTTTGCGAAGATCATGCCCAGCACCTGGCCGGGAAATTTGCGCTGATCTGCGCCTGCGCGGTGTTCTTTCTTCATCTCTATTGCCCGCGCGATAATGTCGTTTAATTCCGCGGGGCTAAAGTCCAATAGGGTCAGGAAATGCCTTGTATGGGCCATTGTTTATTCCTCTAAAACTTTTTACGACGCGGCCTAGAGGCCGGCAATCAGATTGGCGACGCCCTCGGCGAGTTCGCGCGCTTCTTGTTCGCTAATGATCAGTGGAGGGAGCAGGCGCACCGTATTGCCGGCGGTGACGTTGATCAGCAGGCCGGCCTCCAGGGCTTCCTGGACCAGCCCGGGGCAGTCGCGGTCCAGCTGGAAACCCAGCATCAGGCCACGGCCTCGCACTTCTTTTATACGCGGCGCGGCTGCCTGGTCTGAGGTGATGACGTCGCGGATCAAGGCGCCCATCTGTTCCACGTTCGCCAGCACTTCCTCGCCGGTAATAGCCTCCACCACCGCCAGCGCTGCCGCGCAGACCAGCGGGTTGCCGCCGTAGGTGGAGCCGTGGTGGCCGGGGCCGAAAGTTGCCGCTGCTTCGCCGCGGGCCAGGCAGGCACCAATTGGGACACCGTTACCCAGGCCCTTGGCGGTGGTCACTACGTCGGGGGTGAAGCCCATGCCCTGGTAAGCGAACCAGGTGCCAGTGCGGCCATTGCCGGTCTGGACTTCGTCCAGCATCATCAGCCAGCCCTGTTCTTCACACAGTGCGCGTACGCTTCGGAGGTAGTCCTCGTCCAGCGGATGAACGCCGCCCTCGCCCTGGATCGGCTCAGCAAAGAAGGCCACCACATCCGGGTTGTTTACAGCGATCTGGCGAATAGCTTCCAGATCATTTCGGGGCGCGCGGATAAAGCCACTGACCAGGGGTTCGAAACCTGCCTGGATCTTGCGGTTACCCGTGGCGCTCAGCGTGGCCATGGTGCGGCCGTGGAAGGCGTTTTCCAGCACCACGATGGCGGGCTTCTCGATACCGCGATTGTGGCCGTGGAGGCGGGCGATCTTGATTGCCGCTTCATTGGCTTCTGCGCCCGAATTGCCGAAAAAACAGCGCTCCATGCCGGAAATCTCGGCCAGGCGAGAAGCCAGTTCTTCCTGCGGGCCGACACCGTACAGGTTGGAGGTGTGCACCAGTTTGCCGGCCTGATCCTGGATCGCGGCGGTCACGCCGGGGTGATTGTGCCCCAGGCCGTTGACGGCGATGCCGGAGATGCCGTCCAGATATCGTCGGCCTTCAGTGTCGAAGAGGTATACCCCCTCTCCATGACTGAAAGTAACGGGTAATCTGGCGTAAGTGGGCATCAAGGCCGACATGCTGCTAACTCCTTGTAATTCGTGGGCTCCGTCCCCATTTCTTGCGGAAGCCCAAACAAAAAAAGGCAGCTCGGGCTGCCTGGGGACCGAGCACTATAGACCCCGTCGCGGCGCTTGTAAATCACCTGAAAAGCGCGTGGATATTTTGGCGCCAGAATGGGTTAGAATGCGCGGCCTTGAGACAGGATGCGCCTTCTCGAATCCGGGGGCACAGACGTACATTGCAACAGGAATTGACATGGATACTATCGATACCATCAAAGAACAAATTGAAAGCAACCCGATTCTTCTTTACATGAAGGGTTCTCCCAATCAGCCCCAGTGTGGTTTTTCTGCGCGCACCGTGCAGGCACTGATGCAGTGTGGCGAGCGCTTTGCCTATGTCGACGTGCTGTCCAATCCAGACGTGCGCACCGACTTGCCCAAGTATGCCAACTGGCCGACTTTTCCCCAGCTGTGGGTAGGTGGTGAGCTTGTCGGTGGTTGTGACATCGTCACCGAAATGTTCGAAAGCGGTGAGTTGCAGACGCTGGTCAAGGAAGCTGCGGCCGCCCAGACCGAGAGCGAGTAACCGTGGGCGTGGTGTAAGCCGCGCTGGCTATTCATTTAGCCAAAGCACAAACAAAAAAGCCCGGGCAGTGCCCGGGCTTTTTTGTATTCGAAGGGGTTTAGCTGACGGCGTAGAACAGCTGCTCGTCACGTTCCGCCAGATCGTTCAGGGACTCCTGCACGATTTCCTTGGCCATGATGCCGCACTTGCCGCACTGGCTGGCCACACCCAGGTTGCGGTTGACCTCACGCAGTGAACTCGCGCCATCCTGGACGGCGGCACGGATCTGGGTGTCGGTAATACCTTTGCAGAGACAGACGTACATAAGCTTGGTTTCTGGTGCGGTGATTCAATTTTGTAGAAGATGATGGTTACGTTAATAATAACGAGAATGATTGTCAACTACATTCGCGTAAACTGCCCTCGGACAGTCGATATTGATGAGTCTTCTCACTAAATATCGCGACCAAACAATCATTGCAGGAGTCTTGATAGTTTTTTCCTATATTGGGGATGCGCAGAATCAAATTGCGCTGTCACATAGCCTGTGTATTATTCACACCCGACCTGCGAGGCAGCGCCTCGTTTTCTGTATGACCCTTTATATTGGAGTAAGAACAAATGGGCGTATTAGTTGGCAAACCTGCACCTGATTTTGACGTGGCCGCGGTACTGGGCAATGGCGAGATCGTCGATTCCTACAAGCGTTCCGAAGCCATGGCCGGCAAATACGGTCTGGTATTTTTCTACCCGCTGGATTTCACTTTCGTATGCCCCTCCGAGCTGATTGCTCTGGACCACCGTATGGACAAGTTCCGCGAGCTGGGTGTGGAAGTCGTGGCTGTGTCCATCGACTCCCAGTTCACGCACAACGCGTGGCGCAACACTGACATCAATGACGGCGGCATCGGCGCTGTGACCTACACCATGGCTGCTGACGTGCGTCATGACATCTGTCGTGCCTACGACGTTGAAGCTGAAGGTGGTGTGGCATTCCGTGGCGCTTTCCTGATCGACAAAGAAGGCAATGTTCGCTCCCAGCTGGTGAACGACCTGCCCCTGGGCCGGAACGTAGACGAGCTGATCCGTCTGGTTGAAGCACTGCAGTTCCACGAAGAGCACGGCGAAGTTTGCCCTGCTGGCTGGAACAAGGGTGACAAGGGCATGAATGCTTCGCCCGATGGTGTGGCTGCCTACCTGTCTGAGAACTCTGAAGAGCTGTAGTTCTCGGTGACAGTTGCCAGACGAAGAGCCCGGGCATTGTCCCGGGCTTTTTTTTTGCCCCCCGTGCCGGCTTATATAGAAGCAACAAAGGGTGGGTGGAGAACGAACCAAGACCGGGTATAATTGCCGGCCTTTTTCCCAAGCGACTTGAATTGAAATGGACGTAGAGCAGTACATGCAGCAGTTGGGCAGCCAGGCACGCGCAGCAGCGCGTCAGGTGGCCGCTTCCACAACCGCCGCGCGCAATAATGCCTTGTTGGCCGCGCGCGACTTGCTGGATGCTGCTCGACCGGAACTGGCTGCTGCCAACGCAGAAGATCTGCAGCGAGGCGCGGCCAATGGCCTCGAGGGCCCGCTGATGGACCGGCTTGAGCTGACACCGGCGCGTATCGATACGATGCTGGAAGGTCTGACCCAGGTCGCATCGCTGGCCGACCCCGTGGGTGCCATCTCCGATATGAATACCATGCCCAGTGGCATCAAGGTCGGGCGTATGCGCGTTCCCCTGGGTGTCATTGGCATCATTTACGAGTCGCGGCCGAACGTGACCGTCGAGGCAGCGAGCTTGTGCCTGAAATCCGGTAACGCCACCATCCTGCGCGGCGGTTCAGAGGCCTTGTCGTCCAATCTTGCGATAGCGCGTTGTCTCGCGCAGGGTCTGGAACAGGCCGGGCTGCCCGCGGCGGCGGTGCAGGTGGTCGACACCACTGATCGCGCAGCTGTGGGTCGCCTGATCGCTATGCCCGAGTTCGTGGATGTGATTGTCCCCCGGGGCGGCAAGGGCCTGATTGAACGCATCAGCGCCGACGCCAAAGTACCGGTGATCAAGCATCTGGATGGGGTCTGTCACGTCTATATCGACGAGGGTGCGGACCTGGATATGGCCGAGAGTATTGCGGTTAATGCGAAGACCCAGCGCTACGGTACTTGCAACACCATGGAAACGCTGCTCGTGCATGCTGCGGAAGCGTCTGCTATCTTGCCGCGCCTGGAACAGGCTTACGGCAGTGCGGGCGTTGAACTGCGCGGCTGTGAGCGCACCCGGGCAATCATTGCGGGCGCAGTGGCTGCCTCTGAAGAGGATTGGCACGCAGAGTATCTCGCGCCCATTCTCGCGGTGAGGGTGGTAGATGACATGGAGCAGGCGATGGCACATATCGACCAGTACAGCTCCCAGCATACCGAGAGTATTGTTACTGCCGATCACGGGCGGGCCATGCGCTTTTTGCGAGAGGTGGATTCCAGCTCGGTCATGGTCAATGCCTCGACCCGGTTTGCCGATGGTTTTGAGTATGGTCTCGGCGCGGAAATCGGGATTTCAACCGATAAGCTCCACGCTCGCGGGCCGGTTGGCCTTGAAGGGCTCACCTCACAGAAATACGTGGTGATGGGCGAGGGTCAGGTTCGCACTTGAACCCTGCTGCCAGGCCACTGACGCCGGTAGGCGTCTTCGGTGGAACGTTTAATCCGGTGCACTACGGCCATTTGCGTTCGGCGCTCGAATTGGTTGAACACCTTGACCTCGATCATCTGCGATTGATGCCCTGTGCCACGCCGCCGCATAGGCAGGCACCCATGTGCAGTGCTGAGGATCGCGCTGCCATGGTTGAGTTGGCTGTTGCTGGCGAGCCCCACTTGCGTTGTGACCGTCGTGAGCTAGAGCGCGAGGGCGTGTCATATACGATCGACAGCTTGCTCGACCTGCGTGCTGAACTCGATCAGCGCCACAGCCTGACCATGGTGATGGGCAGTGACGCGGTACACAAGATCAACAGCTGGCACCGCTGGGATGAGCTGCTCGATGTGGCTCATATCGTCGTGCTGGCCAGGCCAGGCTGGCAATTCCCTACTGAGGGGGAGGTGGCAGATTGGCTGGCACAGCACCGGGCTGACGCGTCGGATGTGCTGCACAGGGATACCTGCGGCAGCGTGCTTGTGCAGGAACTAAGGCCGCTGGACATCTCCTCAACCGAGGTGCGCGAGCTGCTGGCAAACGGACGCTCCCCCCGATACCTGCTCCCCGAGTGCGTATTGGACTATATTCAGGAGAGACAACTTTATCTATGAAGAGGAATGGCACATCTATGAACAGCCATCTACGCGATGCAAGCTGAGCAATTGACTGAACTGGTCGTCGAAGCACTCGACGATCTCAAGGCGGTAAATACCGTGACCATGGACGTGACCGGGCTTACCGATGTGATGGACTATCTGGTCATTACCAGTGGCACCTCCAACCGTCACGTGAAATCTCTGGCGGACAATGTCTGCCTCGAAGCCAAAAAGCAGGGCGAGCGAGCCCTGGGCGTTGAAGGTGAGGACGCCGGGGAGTGGGTACTGGTAGATTTTGGCGACGTTGTAGTTCACGTCATGCTGCCTGCCACCCGTGATTTCTACGACCTGGAACGCCTGTGGGCGGATCATCCCAAGCCCGACGCTGACTGATGCGCCTGCGCATCATCACCATTGGTACCAAGATGCCCCCCTGGGTCAGCCAGGGGGTAGACGAATACAGCAAGCGCATGCCGCGCGAACTCAAGGTAGAGTGGAAGGAGCTTCCGCTAGCTCAGCGGGGCAAGGGCACCAGTGCGGATAAATTGCGGGAGAAGGAGGGGGAGCAGATCCTCAAGGCTATTCCCGCGGGCGACAAGGTGATCGCCCTGGATGTTCGCGGTAAGTCACTTTCCACCGAGCAACTGGCCGACCAGCTTGCCAACTGGCAGATGTCCGGCGCCAACTACAGTCTGCTCATCGGCGGCCCGGATGGCCTCTCCAAAGCCTGCCTGGAGAAGGCGGAACGGCGCTGGTCGCTCTCTGACCTGACCCTGCCACACCCACTGGTGCGAATTTTGTTGGCAGAGCAGCTGTATCGGGCTTGGACAATCACTGTCAATCACCCGTATCATCGCGAATAGTTTCCCCTACATAAGAAAGCACCAGGCCACGCTGTTTCATGCCCCAGCCCATCGCACTGAAGGATCCTCATCGGGAGGCCCGCATTTACAGCGCGAGAACGGTGGCTGCCATCATCGTTGTCGTCGGTATGCTGGGGGTGATCTTTGCCCGCTACCACAGTCTCCAGATCACCGATTACGAACAATACGTCACCCAGTCGGACCGCAACCGGGTTCAGTTGCAACCACTGCCGCCCAAGCGTGGCCTGATCTACGATCGCAATGGTGTGTTGCTGGCCGACAACCGGCCGAGTTTTACTCTCTCGGTTATCAAGGAGCGAGTGCGCGAACTCGACGAGACCATGGCCGTCCTCGCCGGCCTGGTGCCCATCAGCGAAAGTGAACTCGAACGTTTTCAAACCCGCCTGAAACGGCGTCGCCCATATGAACCTGTAGCCCTCCGGTTCCGGCTCACAGAGGAGGAGCGGGCGGCATTGGCGGTCAACCGCTATCGCTTGCCCGGTGTTGTGGTGGAAGCACAATTGTTGCGCCATTATCCGCACGGCGAACTGTTTTCCCACGCCCTCGGCTATGTTGGCCGGATCAATGAACGCGAGGCGCTGGAACTCGACGAAAGCGACTACGCGGGCACAGACCACGTTGGCAAGGTTGGCATAGAGAAATACTACGAGGATATGCTCCACGGCGACGTGGGTTACCAGAACGTCGAGACTAACGCCCACGGTCGGGTGCTGCGGGTGCTGGAGCGCAATCCACCGGCGCCGGGCTCAGATATTACCCTGCATCTGGATATTCGCCTGCAGCAGGCAGCCGCCGATGCGCTCGGAGATCGCCGCGGCGCCGTGGTGGCCATGGATCCGCATACCGGCGGTATTCTTGCCCTGGTATCCACACCCGGCTACGACACTAATCTGTTCGTCAATGGCATTAGCAGTAAGGACTACAGCGCCCTCAGGGATTCGCCCGACGTGCCGCTCTTCAACCGCGCGGTACAGGGCCAATATCCCCCCGGGTCGACTATCAAGCCGATGATGGGCATGGCGGGGCTTGAATCCGGTACTGTGACGCCTGAGACCACCGTGCCGGATCCTGGCTGGTACAGCCTGCCCGGAGACAGGCATCGCTATCGCGACTGGATTCTGCGCATTCGCGGTACTGGCCATGCGCCAGAAGTTGATTTGAAGATGGCCATTGCCGAATCCTGTGATACGTATTTTTATGATCTGGGCCGCAAGCTGACCATCGATACCATGTACGAGTATCTCGAGCCCTACGGCCTCGGGGATCGCACCGGGGTAGATACCACGAATGAGCGCAAGGGTGTCTTACCCTCAACCCGGTGGAAGCGAGACGCCCTGGGGCAGCCCTGGTATCCCGGTGAGACGATTAGCGCCAGTATCGGTCAGGGTTACATGTTGACGACACCCATGCAGCTCGCGGCTGCGACTTCCGTGTTGGCGAGCAAGGGTGAGCGACGTATTCCCCGTTTCCTGCACTCGATAAACGGTGAGGTTCTGGAAGCACCAGAACTCCAGCCTTTGGTGGCGAAAGAGGAAAACTGGGCTGCTGTTTACGACGGCATGCTTGAGGTGGTGCATGGCAAGAAGGGTACGGCCAAGTATCTGGCCAAGGGTATTCGCTACAACATGGCTGGCAAGACCGGTACTGCGCAGGTGATTGGCATCGCCCAGGGTGAAGTGTACGACGAGGACGAGGTCAATGAACGTCACCGTCACCACGGTCTGTTTATCGCTTTTGCACCCGCCGAAGCTCCGACCATTGCGGTGGCCATTATCGTTGAGAACGGTGGCGGCAGTTCGGCGGCTACGCCCATAGCACGCAAGGTAATCGACACCTGGTTGCTTGGTAGCTCAGATTATGAGGATCCTGCCTGATGGGCGATTACGTCAGGCAGATGCCCCACCAGGGCAGTGCGGATCTCGCGCGCAGGCCCAGCGCCTTCGCTCGTTTTCATATCGACCTTCCGCTTCTGATTTTGCTGATGATGCTGACCGGCTACGGCCTGTTTGTGCTGTACAGTGCCTCTGGCCAGAGTATGGGCGCTGTGATTCGTCAGGGGCGATATTTTGCCGTGGGTTACGTGATCCTGATCCTCGGCGCTCAGATCAGCCTGCAGCGCTATACCCGGTGGTCGCCTTGGTTATACCTGGCCGGCGTCGCCATGCTCGTGGGCGTGATGTTTTTCGGCGTGGGCGCCAAGGGGGCCCAGCGCTGGTTGCAGATTGGCGGATTTCGTTTCCAGCCGTCTGAGATCCTGAAACTGGTCGTGCCGATGGCCGTTGCCTGGTACCTCGCCGACAGGGCGCTGCCACCGCGGTTCACGCATATTCTGGCGGCGCTGGTGCTGGTCGCTATCCCCTTTTTGCTCATCCTGCAGCAGCCGGATCTGGGTACCTCGCTCCTGATCGCCTCCTCAGGCCTTTTTGTGTTGTTCATGGCGGGCATTGGTTGGCGCTACATTTTCGGTGCGGTGATACTGGCGCTGGCGTCGGCCTGGCCCGCATGGACGTTTGTGCTCAAGGAATACCAGAAGCAGCGTATTCTCACCATGCTCAATCCAGAGAGCGACAAGCTCGGCGCGGGCTGGAATATCATCCAGTCCAAAACCGCGATTGGCTCCGGTGGCTGGAAGGGCAAGGGCTGGCTGGATGGTACCCAGTCGCAGCTGGATTTTCTGCCGGAGAGCCATACTGACTTCATTATCGCGGTGCTGGCAGAAGAGCATGGCCTGCGCGGTGTGATGGTCCTTATGGCCATTTATGTTTTGATCCTGCTGCGCGGTTTCTGGATTGGGGTTAACGCCCAAACCAGTTTTGGCCGGATGATGGCAGGTAGCCTTACCCTGACGTTCTTCGTCTACATCTTTGTGAATATGGGCATGGTCGCCGGCCTGTTACCCGTGGTGGGGGTACCCTTGCCGCTGGTGAGCGCCGGTGGTACATCGGTGGTTACCCTGATGGCTGGTTTCGGTATCCTGATGGCGGTGAGTACGGAAAGAAAACTGGTGACGCGCTAGGCGCGCCCACAAAAGCGAGATACAACTATGTACAAGACTTTAAGAATCGCACTCGCAGCCGCGCTGTTGAGCCCCGTCATCGCGCTGGCCGAGGACAACTACGGCGCGAATCCCGCGGCGATGGCGGTGGTTGACGAGTTGGTAGAGGAAGAGGGCTTTGAGCGCGAAGCCCTGCTGACCATCATGGCCGATGCCCACCGCCAGGACAGTATTATCAAGGCCATGAACCGGCCGGCGGAGAAGACCAAGGCCTGGCACGAATACCGCAAGATTTTCCTCAATGACAAGCGAATTGCCGGTGGGCAGGCGTTTTATCGGGATAACAAGGACGCTCTGGAGCGGGCAGAGGCAGAAACCGGCGTGCCTGCCGAGATCATTGTTGCCATCATCGGCGTCGAAACCCTGTACGGCAAAATTCGAGGGAGCTACCGGGTTATCGATGCTCTCTCTACTCTGGCTTTCGACTACCCGCGCCGCTCGGAATTTTTCACCAGTGAACTCAAGCATTACCTGATCTTGACCCGCGACCAGCAAATGGATCCACTGACGCCGGTGGGCTCCTACGCGGGAGCCATGGGCTTCGGTCAGTTTATGCCCAGTAGTTATCGCCACTACGCGATCGACTTTGATGGCGATGGCAAGACCGATATCTGGGAAAACAAGACCGATGCCATTGGCTCCGTGGCCAACTACTTTATCGAACATGGCTGGCGGCCGGGAGAGAAGGTTGTGCTCGCGGCCGAGCCGCCGGCAGAAGTTCCGGAGGAAATGCTCAGCCGCGGGCGCAAGCTCAAGCCGCGCTACACGCTGGGTGAATTCGCTGCCGCTGGGTTCCAGTTCAAGGATACCGAAGATTCTCAGGCCATGGCGATCGCCATCGAGTTCGAGCAGCCGGCGAGCATGGAGTACTGGCTGGGACTGCACAACTTCTATGTGATTACCCGCTACAACCACAGTGCCATGTACGCGATGGCGGTCTACCAACTGAGCATGGCGATCGGCAAGGGCATGCGCGAATGAGGGGGCGCCCGCTTGCTGCGGGGCTGATGCTCGCGGCACTGCTGCAGGCCTGTTCTGGCAGCGACTCAAAGCCCGGCTATGAACCCAGTGCCAGTGATGAGTACCAGGCCACTCGCTACCAGCAGCAGCAGGATGCCGCACCGCTGAAACATATCGGCCCGGACGATGTGCAGGATGCCGTGCCCCGGGCGGACCCAATCCTTGCGGCCGGGAACAAGAGCCCCTACACCGTCAACGGCGTCACGTACGAGATTCTCACGGACTATCGCAACTACCGGGAGCAGGGCACTGCCTCCTGGTATGGCAGTAAGTTCCACGGCCACAAGACATCCAATGGCGAAATTTTCGATCTGTACGCACCCTCGGCGGCCCACAAGACCTTGCCGCTGCCCAGCTATGCCAGGGTGACCAACCTGAACAACGGGCGCAGTGTGGTGGTGCGGGTGAATGACCGCGGCCCGTTCCACGGCGACCGTCTGATTGACCTCTCCTATGCCGCAGCCGTCAAACTCGGTTACAGAGAGCAGGGCACAGCACCGGTGGAGGTAGAGGTGTTGAATATTGCCGGCGTGGACGACCGCCGCGGCGCACCTGGCACTCACTATCGCTTCCTGCAGCTGGGTGCGTTCAGTGCCCAGAGTTCGGCGCAGGAGCTGCAGGCCAAATTACAGGGCTTTGTGCAGGCGCCGGTCTTCATTGCGCCGGTGGAGGCGGGTGGGCGCACACTCTACCGGGTCAGAATTGGCCCTGTAGCCAGCGGCGAAGAGCTCGCGCTGGTGCAACAACAGCTGCGGGATGGCGGCTATACCGAGGGCCAGCCCCTGCCCTGAAGGCGCGCTTTCTTCCGCTGGCTCGGCGCATGCGTTAACATGCCCGCTTGGCAACATTCACTTCCACGGTTCACTCATTATGATGCGACTCTCACTGGTCCTTGTCCTGGCACTCTTTACGCTGAATGCCCAGGCCGCCACCATTATTCCCTCGCCGCCGCAGATTGCCGCCAAGGCCTATCTCCTGATTGACGCGGACAGTGGTGAGGTGCTGGCGGAGCAAAACGCAGACCTGCCGCTGCCCCCGGCCAGCCTCACCAAGATGATGACCAGTTACGTGCTGGCCTCTGAGATCTCCGAGGGCAATGTCTCCGAGACCGATATGGTGGTGATCAGCGAGAATGCCTGGTCCCAGAACCCGCGCTTTTCCGGGTCCTCCCTGATGTGGATTGAACCGGGCAAGGATGTGTCTATTGGCGATCTGCAGCGAGGTATCATGATTTCCAGCGGCAACGACTCTACCGTCGCTGTTGCCGAGCACCTTGCGGGTAGCGAACAAGTCTTCGCCCAGATGATGAATAGCCACGCCGAGAAACTCGGCATGGTCGATACCTACTACATCAATACCCATGGCTTGCCACACCCCGAGCATGTGACAACGGCGCGCGACCTGGCGACGCTGGCCAACGCGATGATCAAGGAATACCCGGAGCACTACGCGATCTACAAGGAACGGGAATTTACCTATAACGATATCAAGCAATACAACCGCAACTCGCTGTTGGGAGAAGACCCAACTGTCGACGGTATGAAAACGGGCTACACCAAGGAGGCGGGATACTGCCTGGTGGCATCTGCCGAACGCCGCGGGATGCGACTCATATCTGTGGTCATGGGGGCCTCCAGTCCACGTGCGCGCAAGAACGAGACTCGCAGCCTGCTGAACTACGGTTTCCGCTTCTTTGAGACCACGGCGCTGTTTGAGGCGGGTCAGGAGTTGGATCAGCCCCGAGTATGGAAAGGCCAGGTCGATTACGTGCCAGTAGGTATTCTGGACGAGGCAGTGGTTACCCTGCCTCGTGGCAAAAAGAAGCACCTGGTGAGCGAGGTTGCCGTCAACAGTAATCTCGAAGCGCCGCTGGCGATAGGGGATGAAGTGGGTACCGTCATCATGAGTCTTGATGGCGAGACGGTATACACCGGCCCCGTAGTTGCGCTCCAGGCGGTCGAGCCCGGAGGCTTCTTTGCCCGCATCTGGGACATGATTCTGATGTGGATTGCGAGTCTGTTTGAGGTCTGATCATGGCCGAACAAGAACCCCCAAAGATAGAATTCCCTTGCGATTATCCGATCAAGGTACTCGGGCGTAATTCGGGCGAGTTTCGCGGGCTCATTCTCGAGGTTTTTGAGCGCCACGCGCCCGGCTTCGACGAGGCGGCGATCACGGTTCGCGACAGCGCCAAGGGCACCTTTACGGCCATGACCGTCACTATTACGGCCACTGGCGAAGACCAACTGCGAGCGCTGCACGAGGACCTGATGGCCACCGGTCATGTCCAGATGGTTATCTGATGGAGCTCATTACCCGTGAGCTCGGTCTGGCGGATTACCAGACAGTGCTCGACGATATGCGCGCTTTCACCGACGGGCGCGATGAAAACACCCCCGACGAATTGTGGTTGCTGCAGCATCCCCGGGTCTTTACCCAGGGGCAGGCGGGTAAGGCTGAGCATGTGCTGGCGCCGGGGGACATTCCGGTTATCCAGGTGGATCGTGGAGGACAGGTGACTTACCACGGCCCGGGGCAGTGGGTGGTTTACCTGCTCATCGACCTCAAGCGTCGCAGCCTCGGCGTGCGTGCCCTGGTGACCCTGATCGAAGAAGCGATTGTGAACCTATTGGCCGAGAATGGTATCGAGGCAGCCCCTGACCCGAAAGCACCCGGCGTGTATGTGGATGGCAACAAGATTGCCTCGCTCGGCCTTCGAGTGCGCAGGGGGCGCAGCTATCACGGGCTTGCGCTCAATGTGGATATGGACCTGGAGCCGTTCCAGCGGATCAATCCCTGCGGCTACGAGGGCTTGCAGGTGACGTCGATGGCTCAACTACTGCCAGATCGTGCGCTTGATATGGATGCTGTCGGCCGGCACCTGATTGAGATTCTCAAACAAAAGCTCTCCCCTTAGCGCCTGACCGGGCGTTTCTGCAATTTGCGCTGGAGTGTGCGGCGATGCATGCCCAGGGCGCGCGCTGTTGCCGAGACGTTGCCGTCGTTGTCGCCCAGCACGCGCTGAATGTGCTCCCACTCCAGGCGATCGACCGAGATTGGATCATTGGGCACTTCAATGTCGACAGACGTTTTCTGATCACCGAACGCCGCGAGGATTTCATCGAGAGTGGCTGGTTTGCAGAGGTAATTCTTCGCGCCGAGTTTGGTGGCTTCGACCGCCGTGGCAATGCTGGAGTATCCGGTCAGTACGACCAGCTCTGCCGCATTGGTGGCGGCGAGTAGCTCGGGCAGTACGACGAGGCCTGACGTTTCCGGCATGTTCAGGTCAAGCAGAATATGGCTGGGCTGGAATTCTGCCGCTGCGACGAGGGCCTCGGCGCCGCTATTGCAGCTGCGCACGGTGAAACCACGGCGTTCGAAGCCGCGCGTCATCACCGCGGTGAAGGTGGTGTCGTCATCTACCAGCAGAATTTTGTCAGTCATGGCTCGAATCTACTATAGGTAGTGTGAGAGTGGCGATGGCGCCGGAATCTTCGGCGTTGCGCAGTTCGACTCTGCCACCGTAGCGCTCAACCGTGGCGTGGCTAAGCAGCAGGCCGATGCCCAGTCCCGCGCGGCTGGCGCGAATGATCGGTTTGCCGATGTCCTCGAGCAGGTCGGGGCTTATCCCGGTGCCCCAGTCCCGTACGGTAATGCTCGCGTGCTGAGAGCTCCAGTTAACGCTAACTTCAACCCGTTCAGAGCCCGCGTCGGCGGCATTGTTGAGCAGGTTTTCAAACGCCTGTGCAAGGGTAGGGTCGTAGGGTATCGATGGCGCGGAACCCTCTCCGAGTCGCACCGTTTGGTAACTCACAGTGGGGCGCCGCACGGACCAGCGTTCAATACTTTCCTCGACGAATTTGTCCACCGGCATTGGCTTGCTCTCGGCGGTGGTCTTGAGCTCCGCAGTGCGGGTGAGCTCGGTCAGGGTGCTGCGGCATGTCTGGAGTTGCGTCTGTAGTAGCTTGCAGTCTTCCCTGGCCTGAGCTGACAGGGTATCGTCCGCCAGCATTTCATCCAGCAGTACCGTCATGGTGGCCATGGGCGTGCCCAGCTCGTGGGCAGTCCCTGCCGCAAGGCTGGCGACCGCCATGATCTGGTCATTGCGCAATTGGTCTTCACGCTGGGCCACGGCGCGAGTTTCCTGCTGCCGCAGCTGGCCGGCCATACGCACAACGAAGTAGGTGATCAGGCCCGCGCTGAAGAGAAAGTTGAACCACATACCGAGGATGTGAACGTTGGCATTCGTGCCGTGGCCCATGTGGGCGTGGGGCGTGAACAAGGGAAATGGCCGGTAGAAATAGAGCAGCAGGCTGTAAGCCAGTAGCGAGGCGACGGCGACCAACCAGGTATGGCGCCAGGGCAGCACCGCTGCGGAAACGACCAGCGGTACGATGTAGTACGAGATAAACGGGTTGTTGGCGCCGCCGGTGAAATACATGAGGGCAGTCCAGGCGCCGACATCGATGAGTAATTGTGCGAGGAATTCCCCGTCGGAGACAGGCCACGATTTGCTGCAGCGCCAGAACGTGAGCATGGTGAACAGGCCGAGCACGACCAGACTGGCGGTCATGCCCCAGAGTTCTTCAGTGGTGCGGCTGCTGTAGAGCACATAGCAGAGCACGCCGATTTGCCCCAGCAGCGCGATGCTGCGAATGATCAGCAGGCTGCGCAGGTTCTCCAGTGCCGGGCTGGCGATATGGTTGGTCGTTTGGTTCACGCCGCTAGTATACGCGGCACCGGACCCGCAGGGCAGCGACCTGATGTCGCAGCCTGTGATGGCTAGTCCTGATTCTCTCCCTTGTTGTCTCGATTATCATCGCCCTGAATCGTGTCCAGATAGTTCTTCGGTGGCGGGGTCCAGCCTCGCTCGCTGCGGGAGTGCTTGCCATCCCGGTCCTGCCCCATCGCGTGTCGTATCTTGTCTTCTAGCTTGAGGAATAGATCGCGAGTGTGTTCGGAGAACGTGTTGGCCTCATCCTCGTCGCGCCAACTCAGGTAGAGATCATCCGAGATTTCGTCTTCTGTTTCTTCGAAGGCGTATTTCAGATGCTGGGCGCGGAACGGGTGATAGTTTAGAGCCAGCAGTGCTTCCTCTCCCATCTCGAGGGCCGAGTGATAGGTTTCGCTGATCACTACGTCGGCACCATTGTGGCGCAGGGCGAAGTTCTGCATCCGGTCGTAGGCCCGGGCAAGTATCTTGACGTGGGGGTGGTGTTTCTTCACTTGCTCAACCAGCTCCAGTGCACGCTGCGGCTCGTCGATGGCCACCACCAGCAGAGAGGCTTTCTCAATACCTGCCGCATGCAGCAGGTCGGTGCGTGTGGCGTCCCCGTAGTAACTCTTGATGTTGATCTTGCGCATTTCCTCAATCTGACTGGCTTTGTGGTCCAGCACGACGGTTTCGATGCCGTTCGCCACCAGCATACGGTTGACAATCTGGCCAAAGCGGCCAGTGCCCGCGATGATGACCGGGCCGTACTCGCAGATTTTGTCTGGTTCCCGCTCACCCTCGGTCTCTTTGTAGCGAGGCGTGATCACTCTGTCGAAGAAAATGAACAGGGCCGGTGTCAGGAACATGGAAAGTGCGACCACCAGCGACAGCACTTGCGCGATCTCGGCCGGCAGCACCGCATGCTGCTGGGTATAGCTGAGCAGTACGAAACCGAACTCCCCGGCCTGCGCGAGGCTCAGGCACAGCAGCCAGCGGGCCGAAGAGCGGATCTTGAAAATGATCGCGATAATCAGTAACACCAGCCCTTTGACCGCCATCAAGCCCAGCGTGGCGGCGATAACGATGAGCAGATTGCTCTGCAGCGCGGCGAAGTTAATGCCGGCGCCGACAGTGATGAAGAACAATCCCAGCAGCAAGCCTTTGAAGGGCTCTATATCGCTTTCCAACTCATGCCTGAACTCACTGTTGGCGAGAACAACACCCGCCAGAAATGTGCCCAGAGCGGGGGAGAGCCCCACCAGGCTCATGAGGGCGGCGATTCCCACGACCAGCATGAGTGCAGTGGCGGTAAATATTTCCGGTAGGCCGGAGCTGGCAACGTAATGGAACAATGGTCGGCTGAGTACTCTGCCGGCAACGATCAGGCCGACGACTGAAGCGATAACCACCAGTGCGTGCGCCCATGGCGGCATGTGTGCAACCAGGCTGAGTTCTACATGGTGTTCGCCGCCGCCGTGTTGGGCTGCGATCTCTACCAGTTCCGGAATAGCCAGTAGCGGGAGCATGGCCAGCATCGGGATGACGGCAATGTCCTGGAACAGCAAGACCGAGAAGGCGCTGCGGCCGCCTTCGGTATTGGTGAGGCCTTTTTCGCTGAAGGTCTGCAGCACAATCGCAGTGGAAGACAGGGAAAGCACCAGGCCAATGGTGAGGGCGATCGACCAGTCCAGACCGATGAGGAGGCAGATAGCGGTGACTGCTCCTACCGTGAGGCTCAATTGCAGGCCGCCCAATCCCAGCAACTTGTTGCGCATCTCCCACAGAGATCTTGGGTCCAGTTCCATGCCTACCAGGAACAGCATCATCACCACGCCAAATTCAGCGAAGTGTTGGATGGTCACGGTTTCTTGACCGACCAGACCGGTCACAGGGCCGATAATAACGCCGGCAATGAGGTATCCGAGCACCGATCCCAGCCCCAGGCGCTTGGCCAGAGGCACGGCAATAATAGCGGCGATCAGGTAGATGAAGCCCTGCAGGAAATACGCGGTCATGCGGTACTCCCCGCGATTGCTGCGAGCTCATCGTTGAGTGTATTGCTGCCGGCGGCCCGCTTCAGGTTGAGGGTGTTGGCGGCCAGGGCATCGAGCAGTCGCTGCCAACCGGCAATGTGTTCGCTGACGCGACCTTCCTCCACCGCAGTGCGGGCGCCGAACAGGACGTAGGGTGGAAGGTAGTGCATCCCTGTCAGGCCCGCTGTGTTTTCCAGCGGTACCAGCAATTCGCGGACCTCGAAGTGGTTGAAACCCTCGCGGTGGTAAGCGTTCTCAGTGCCCCCGGCGGTGATCGCACAGAGGAAGGTCTTGCCGTGCAGTTCCCTGCCCTCGGCGCCGTAGGCGAACCCGTATTCCAGCACCAGGTCCTGCCACTCCTTGAGAATGGCGGGCGTGGAGTACCAGTACAGGGGGAACATGAACACGATGACGTCATGTTCTCGCAGCTGCTGCTGTTCGCGATCTATGTCGATGCGCAGGTCTGGATACTCACGATACAAGTCGACGAACGTCACGGCAGAGTGCTCTGTGGAAGTCTCTGCCAGCGGAACGTTGACTTCTGATCTGTCCGGCGATGGGTGGGCGAATAAGATGAGGATGCGTTTGCCGCGGTCCGTCATGGCGGTATGGGTCTCCCGTCAGTGATAGCCAGAAAGATAGCGCAAATCCGCGTGCCGTGCGCTCCTGCTTTAGGACGCGGGTTCAGAGGGGGAAAATTTTACCTGCCAGGCAAGCTTCTTCGGTGGACTCTCCAAATCTCTTGATCTGTTTTTGTTGTTTCTTGGATGTGCTGTTGAGCTCCACGGCCCAGGCTTCCTGGACCAGGGCCTGGGCGGCGGTCTGCTCGGCTTCTGTATCGAATTTATAGAGCGCACTCCGCATCTGGCTCTCCATGGATTGGCCCATCTGGCGGATGAACATGAGTTGCTGCGAGTATTCGGCTATACCGGCGCAGTAGTCCGCGCGATCATCTGCCATCGCTCCGACAGGTGCGCATACCGAGATGGCAAGAAATACAATGGGGAAATATTTCATTTTTCCTCCAACGTTATTATTTTTTATTGCACTTCGAATATTCCACACAGGGGCCATGGATGCCATCCTGTATGCGGTTTTTGGCGATATTTTTTCGTGACTTTGTTAACAATATCGGCAAATTTGCCGGCTATGGCGCTAATTCGGGAAAATTTTGTTCTTCAGGCAATCTTCCTCAACATTCTCGCGGAAACGGTTGGTTTTGATCTGCTGGCGCCGCTCGGTGCTCGCTTGCTTGCCTTTCCAGGCTTCGTCGATTAACTCGGCCGCCGCGGCTTGCTCAGATTCCTGAGTAAAGTAGAGCGCCAGGCTTTGCAGCTGGCTTTCCTTGGGTTGGCCAGCCTGTCGGGCCAGCATGATACGCTCTGCATAACTGGATATGCTGGTGCAGTAATCAGCGCGTGAAGTGGTGGTGGTCTGAGCATTGGCAAAGAGTGCAAAAGCTACCAGTAAAACTGGGGAATACCTCATAATTTCCTCCGAAATACGGTCGCGTGCAATATCCCACAATCGACCCCTGTGCGCCATGAGACAGTTCCTACTTGTGACTATTCACAGCGGGATGGTGGTCAAAGTGCCAAATTCAGTTAAAATCCGCGCTTTTCCCCCCGGATAACTTCATGTCAGACCTCGGCACAGATATCGCCGCGCGCCGTACCTTCGCGATCATCTCGCACCCGGACGCCGGTAAAACAACGATCACGGAGAAGCTCCTGCTATGGGGCAGTGCTATTCAAGTGGCGGGTACCGTAAAGGGTAAGAAGGGCCCTCATGCTACTTCGGACTGGATGAGCATGGAGCAGGAGCGGGGCATTTCTGTCACTTCGTCAGTGATGCAGTTTCCCTATGATGAGCGCACCGTAAACCTGCTGGATACACCTGGGCACGAGGATTTCTCAGAGGATACCTACCGTACGCTAACGGCCGTAGACTCGGCGTTGATGGTGATTGACGGCGCCAAGGGTGTAGAAGATCGGACCATCAAGCTGATGAAAGTGTGCCGCCTCCGAGACACGCCTATTTTCAGTTTCGTCAACAAGATGGACAGGGATATTCGTGACCCGATTGAACTGCTCGATGAGATCGAAGAAGTGCTGGATATCCAGGGCGCGCCAATCAACTGGCCCATTGGTATGGGCAAGTTTTTTAAGGGCGTGTACAACCTGTATACGGATACCATCCACTGTTTCCAGCTGGGCCAGGGCGCTGTGCTGCACGACGACGTGCGCATCGACGGTCTCGACAGTGACGAAGCGCGCGCGTTGCTGGACGACGAGTACGATGACTTTGTCGAGGAAGTTGAGTTGGTGCGTGGCGCGAGCCATCAATTCGATCTCGACGCCTTCCTTGCGGGGAAATTGAGCCCGGTATTCTTTGGTACCGCTTTGGGTAACTTCGGCGTCCGCGAGCTGCTCAATGACTTTGTACAGTGGGCACCCGCGCCGCTGGGACGGGACACCGTCACTCGCAATGTACCGGCGACGGAAGAGAAGTTCTCAGGGTTCGTTTTCAAGATTCAGGCCAATATGGACCCGCGTCACCGCGATCGCATTGCGTTTATGCGCGTGTGTTCGGGCAAGTACAGCAAGGGCATGAAAATGCGCCATGTGCGTGTCGGTAAAGATGTGAAGATTGCCGACGCAGTCACATTCAAGGCGGGCGAGCGGGTATTGGTTGAAGAAGCGGTATCCGGAGACATTATTGGTCTGCACAACCACGGCACCATCCAGATTGGCGATACGTTTACCGCCGGTGAGGACCTTCAATATACAGGTATCCCGCACTTTGCACCGGAGTTGTTCCGCCGCATACGCCTGGCTGATCCGATGAAGTCCAAGCAACTGCAGAAAGGACTACAGCAATTGTCGGAGGAGGGTTCGACCCAGGTGTTTGCCCCTATCAATAGCACCGATCTGATCGTGGGAGCGGTTGGCCAACTGCAGTTCGACGTGGTCGCGTACCGACTCAAGGACGAGTACAAAGTTGAAGCGATCTACGAGCCGGTGAACGTGTATACGGCGCGCTGGATTAGCTGTGATGATCCGCGCAAGCTGGAAGAGTTCCGCAAGAAAGCCTCGGAGCATCTGTCGGTTGATGGTGGCGGGCATCTCACTTATCTCGCACCTACCCGGGTCAATCTCTCCCTGATGGAAGAGCGCTGGCCGGACCTGGAGTTTCGCGCAACGCGCGAGCACTAATCTTGAGACTGTCGGCGTGGCCTGGGCCGCGTTGACCAGTCTACGCTTCCCACTTCCCCGGCACTTTGGCGGTGATTACCGCCCGGCGTGGCGCCGGATACCCTTCAATGGATTTACTCGCATCGTCCGGATCGAGGAAGTTCGCCAGCGAGTGAAATGTCATCCATTCAGTGCTGCGCTGCTCTTCTGTGCTGGTGTCACTAACATCGATAACCCGGGGAGCCTCCAGGCCGACCTTCTTCATCCAGCCCAGCAAGGTGTCGCAACTGGGCAGGAACCACACATTGCCCATGCGCGCGTACCGGCCTTGGGGCACCAACACTTCGCCCGGGCCACCCTCGATGACCAGTGTCTCCAGTACCAACTCTCCGCCGGGGCGCAGGCAATCGCGCAATTCCATCAGATGGTCCATTGGCGAACGCCGATGATAGAGCACACCCATTGAAAACACGGTGTCAAACGCCTTGAGCTTGGGCGGAACGTCTTCAATGCCCGCCGGTATTATCCACACGTGATCCTGCTGCAGGTATTTCTGCAGGGCCCAGAACTGGACAACGAACAGCGGCGTGGGGTCTATCCCGATGATTTCGCGCGCACCTTCGCCCGCCATGCGCCAGCAGTGATAGCCACTGCCGCAGCCGACGTCCAGCACGCGGCGTCCTTCGAGATCTGCGATCCCGTCGCGCAGTCGGTCCCATTTCCAGTCAGAGCGCCACTCGGTGTCGATATGCACGTCGAAGAGTTCGAACGGCCCTTTGCGCCACGGATGCAGTCCCATCAGTGTTTGCTTCAGGTCTGCGTGCGCGGCAGCGTTCAGGGGTGCCAAACCACGCGCGCCGACACGAGACTGATCCAGAATACGCTCACTCACTTCCAGTGAAGGCAGGCTGTCCAGTACCGTCAGCCAGCGGGCCAGATCGCCGTAGCGCTGCTGCGACAGGCCTTTTTCCAGCTGGCTGGGTAACCGTTCGGCCCAGGCCTGCATCTCGCTGTCCTGCCAGCGCTCCAGCAAGGGTTGGTAATTCATGTCTTCAGCGCAACCAGCGAGGCGAAGTTGAAACACTGGAACCAGACGTCGCAGGAACTGAAGCCGGCGTCGCCGATGCGCTGTTTATGCGTGGCCAGTGTTTCCGGTAAAAGTACGTTTTCCAGCGCTGCGCGTTTGCCCGCAATCTCCATGTCGCTGTATCCGTTGGCCCGCTTGAATTCGTGATGCAGTGCGATGTTCAGTTCGTCCAGATGCGGGTCTTCGAACGTGACCTTCTCGGATAGCACCATGACGCCGCCGGGGCGGAGCCCCTCGTAAATGCGTTGAATCACGGCATCGCGTTCAGCAACGGGTACGAACTGTAGGGTGAAGTTCAGTACCACCACTGAGGCATCCTCGATAGCAATATCCTGCAGCCTGGCGCAGACCAGGTCGACGCGGGTCTCATGAGTGTCGGTATCGATGATGCTGCGGCAGCGCTCAAGCATTGCAGCGGAGTTGTCCACTCCTACCAGGCGGCAGTCGGAGACTTGCAGGTTCTGGCGCATCGCCAGGGTAGAAGCTCCGAGGGAGCAGCCCAGGTCGTACAGGCGTGACCCTGCACTGGCGTAGCGCTGGGCGAGCAGGCCGGTCATGGCGACTATTGTGGTGTAGCCCGGAACAGATCGTTTGATCATGTCTGGAAACACTTTCGCCACATTGTCGTCAAAGCGGAACAGGCCCGCTTCCCGCAGTGGGTCGGCGCTAGCGTAGATATTGTCTCTCGCGTCAGTCACAGGCTTCCTGTCTGGCTGTGTGGGTGCTGCTCGAAAGGGCGGGATTCTAGCATAGTTATTTAAACCGGCGATCCCGGGTTGCCCTGTCCTATGGGCCGTGAAGGGGCCACAATGGTTGCATAATAATTGCTCGCAGGAATTTGAGAATGGCCGATTTTCCGCTGCATTTTTCTCCGGACCTCACCCCGCCAAAGTTGCGTCATACTGCTTCGGAGCTGGGCCGGGTGCTGCTTGAGGCGGGCTCGAGCTTGTGCCTGTCCCCGCTGTTGCGCTCCCTGCCCAGGGGCGATGGGCATACGGTAATGACCATTCCGGGTTTTATGGGCTCAGATGGTTCTACATCCATGTTGCGGCGTTTCCTCAACGGCCGTGGTTACAATGCCATTTCCTGGGGTATGGGGCGGAATGCCTCTGAAGCGAGCGCCGATACGCTGGAAGATTTCATGGAGCATCGAGCCCATATCGAGGGCGAAATTGCACATCGGCTGGGCCGCGAATTTCAATCAAGCGGGCGCAAGATAACCCTGATCGGCTGGAGCCTGGGTGGCCTGTATGCGGTGGCTCTGGCCCACCGTTTTCCTGAGTGGATTCGCCAGGTGATTACGCTGGGTACGCCCTATGGTGATCCCAGGGGCACAGCCATTTACAGCGTGATGAGCAGGATGAATGGCAGCGAGGGCGATGTCTCAGAAGAATCGCTGCAGAACTGGGTGAATTACACCTACAGCGGCGGTGAGCTCCGCGTGCCGGTGCTGGCGCTATACAGTGAGTCCGATGGCGTTGTCGGTACCGGTATTGCGCGCTGCGAGGCCGACCCCAACTACGTGACCAATCTCGCTGTGGCAGCAAGCCATGTCGGATTTCCCTTCAACCCGATAGTGTTTGCGGTTATCGCTAATCACATGGTGGCAAAAAATCGGCGCTGGCGGTTCTGTGGCGATGCAAGGTTGGCGCCGCTGGTGCGGCAGGCTTAGATGTTGACGGCGATTACTTGTGGGCGTGATTTGAACGCGACAGAGGTGTCGCGCTCGCTATGCCGGGGTCGGCAATGGGGTCCGCGCTAGCGGCAGCGCCTAGTTTGCGCTGCGAATCAGCTGGGACTCTTCCAGGTTGAGCTGGCCCTGGACTCGCGCTCGCGGATTAAAACCTGCGAAGCGGGTCGCGTTTACGGCGCTCTTATGTGGCTGGCTGCGACGGTTGAATTTGATCGCTGCCATAAATTCAACCAGGCTAACTTTGCCGTCGTCAATTCTCTTCATTTTGCACTCTTCGAGTCGAAAGCTGTTTATTGGTCTTTCTACGACTTCAGTGTATGCCAGTTGTTCCCCCTGTTTGGTGTAAAAAATACGGTGAAATTGTGTGAAAAATGTCCTGCGGCGCTATAATCTCTCGCCCTGATATTTCACCCAGATTGCCCTATGAAGCCAGACAATTATCCCGTCGAACCCGCCCACCTGTGGGAGCATTTTTACCAGTTCAGCCAGATTCCGCGTCCCTCGAAGAAAGAAGAGGCAGTGCGCCAGTACGTGGTTGATCTGGCAGAGCAGGGGGGGCATCCATGGAAGTTGGATGAGGCCGGCAACCTGGTGATCTCCGTCGCCGCGAGTAGCGGCCGCGAGGATCGTCCTACAGTCATTATTCAGAACCACCTGGACATGGTGACGGTTAAGACGGCCGACAAGGATCATGATTTCGAGAGCGACCCGCTGGTTCTTGAGGTTAATGACGGCTGGCTCTGCGCAGATCGCACGACACTGGGCGCCGATAATGGTCTGGGTGCAGCAGCAGCAGTGGCAGTCATGACCGACAACAGCGTTGAACATCCACCGTTGGAATTGTTGTTCACCGTAGATGAGGAGACGGGGCTGGGCGGCGCGCTCAATCTCGATGCCTCTTTGCTCAGCGGCACCCTGATGCTGAACCTGGATACTGAGGACTGGAACGAGTTGTACGTGGGCTGCGCCGGTGGCGGCGGCTGGCAATTCGCCCGCACTTTTTCCACCGAGCCAGCACTGGAGGGCAGCGAGTGCTGGCGCCTCAGCTTGCGTGGGCTGGCGGGAGGGCACTCTGGCGTCCAGATACACGAACAGTTGGCAAACGCCGTCAAACTGCTTGCTGAATGCCTGCGAGAGGTTCCCGGCCTGCGTATTGGCGCCATCGATATTGGTGTGGCGCACAATGTGATTCCTCGGGAAGGCAATGTCGAATTTCTGTGCCCGGCGGGGCAACAGAAGCTGTTACAGGACAAATTGAATACCTGCATAAGCCGTTGGAAAAGTTACCTGCCCGAGGCGGATCTCGGTGTGGAGGCGCAGTTGGAATCAGCGGCCGCGAAGCCGGCGCTGGATGAAGTGGATTCATTGCAGCTGCTCGACTTGATCAGTGCCTGGCCGCACGGGGCTCAGTCTTACAGCCTGGCCCAACCAGCCGATCTGGTTGACTTGAGTATTAATCTTGCGGTTCTGCGTCTGGCCGATGGCGAACTATTTCTCGAATCCAGTTACCGCTTTTTCAATGACGAACAGTCGCTGCCCTTGCAGCAGTCAGTACTGGCCCTGGCGCGTGCCTTCGATCTGGAAGTGACTCCGGATGTGGGATACCCCGGCTGGCAACCTGACTTTGAATCACCGCTGTTGGCACAGGGCATTGCCCTGCATCAGAAGCTCTTTGATTTCAAACCGGAAGTTAAAGCCATTCACGCCGGCCTTGAGTGTGGCATCCTCAAAGGCAAGAAGCCCGATGTTGATATCCTCTCCTTCGGGCCCACGATTCGCGGTGCCCATTCACCTAGCGAACGGCTCGAGATCGCTACCGTTACTCCATTCTGGCAGTACCTGAAAGGCCTGCTGGCTGATATTTGATTACAAGGAATACCCCTATGTTGGACAAACTTGAACGTCTTCCCGCTGATCCTATTCTCGGCCTGGCCGCTGCAGCACGTGCCGATACCCACCCGAGCAAAGTGGATCTTACTGTGGGTATTTATATGGACGAGCAAGGCGTGTGCCCCGTGTTTGAAGCCGTGAAGAAAGCACAGGCCGTGCTGGCGGAGGAGGAAATCACCAAGGCCTACATGCCGCCTGCGGGCGACGCCGATTTTAACAACGGCATGCAGCGCCTGTTGTTCGGGGCGGCTCATCCGGCATTGGCTGGTGGTCGTGTCAGCAGCGTGCAGGCCCCTGGTGGCTGTGGCGCCCTGCGCATTGGTGCGGAGATCGTGAATGCGGCCAACCCCGGTGCCAGGGTCTGGGTCAGCGATCCGACCTGGCCTGTGCACATTCCCCTTTTGGGCAGCGTCGGTCTGGAATTCAAGAGCTATCGCTACTACGACCCCGAGACCCACGGCGTCAATTTCGACGCCATGGTGGAAGACCTCAAGAACGCCACTGCCGATGACGTAGTGCTTTTTCACGGCTGTTGTCATAACCCATGCGGCGCCGACCTCACGCTCGAGCAGTGGGGTGTGATAGCCGACATGGCAGAACAGCAAGGTTTCCTGCCCTTTGTCGATATCGCCTACCAGGGCCTGGGAGATGGCCTGGATCAGGATGCTGCTGGCCTGCGCCTGCTGGCGGAGCGTGTGCCCGAGATGATTGTCGCGGCATCCTGCTCCAAGAATATGGGCCTGTACCGGGAGCGAACCGGGGCTACCGTGTTTGTGGCTAAAAATCAGGACAGTGCCGAGGCGCTTGTCAGTCAGGCGTTGGTTGCCGCCCGACGTGTGTACTCGATGCCACCATCCCATGGCGCATTGATTGCCGGCCGCATTCTGTCGGACGAAAGTCTCGATAAGTTGTGGCGCACGGAACTGGTAGAGATGTGCGGGCGTATTAACGGCTTGCGCAAAGCTATTCGCGAGAAGTTGGAAGTTTCGACGGGCCGTGACTTTGCTTTTATCGAGAAAGAGAAAGGCATGTTTTCATTCCTAGGCCTCTCGGCGGAGCAGGCTGTTCGCCTGCGTGAGGAATACTCGGTGTATTTACTGAATTCATCGAGAATCAATATCGCCGGTGTAAACGACAATAATATCGATCACTTCGCGACGTCGGTCGCTGCTGTTCTTTGATTGTTCAGTCCTAGCCTGAATTTAGATGAGCTATTCTGGCGAGCTAAGCTTGATCGGTCTTGCGGCCAGCAGCTTTGTGGCCACCAATACAGATAATCTGCTGCTGCTGGTTCTGCTGCAGGGGGCCTTTCCCCGCAAAAAGTTCGCGGTGCTGCTGGGTTTTTTAAGCGCCGTACTGTTGGTGGTTCTTGTCTCACTGCTGGGTATTGCCGTTGGTAGAGTTCTTGACGCCGGGCTGGTCGGGTACTTTGGTCTTGTGCCGATAGGGCTTGGACTTCATATGCTCTATTCGGGCAGCAAAAGACCATCGGTTGAGGGAGCGGAGTCCGGCGAAGCGATGATCGCACCGGGTGCCGGTCCTCTGATTGCGACGCTAGTGCTGATGCTTGCAAACAGCACGGACAGTCTACTGGTGTTAATGCCGCTGTTAGCTGATACCAATCCAGCTGGTGAATTGACCCTGATTACCAGTTATCTGTTGTGTGCTGTGCTTTGGTCTGGACTGGCCTGGAAAATTGGCCAGCAGCGCTCTCTCGCGGTGACGGTGGAGCGCTGGGGTGTGAAGGTCGTGCCGTGGATCGTCATTGCGGTCGGGCTCTATATTTTCCTCGACACTGCGACCGACGGCCTGTGAAACCGCATAGTTAGCGGCGCTCAGTCCTCCAGCTCGGCCCAGCGTTCCATTGCCTGGTCAAGCTCTCCCTGCACAGCGGCGAGTGCATCCAAAACTTCCTGCACCGCAGTATGATCCCGCTGATAGAAATCCGCAGCTGCAGTTTGCTCTTCAAGTCCGGCCTGTCTGGTTTCAAGCTCATCAATCAGTTCCGGTAGTGCATCGAGCTCACGCTGGTCTTTGTAGGACAGTTTGCGCTTGACTGGCGCGGGCTCTGTCGCGGCAGCGGGAGCCGTCTGGGGTTTTTCAGTGGGCGCCGCAGCGCTTGCCGCCTGCTGCCCCATTTCGCGCAGCTTGCCGCCGCGGGCTTCCCAGTCGCTGTAGCCGCCTGCCTGTTCGTTCACCACGCCGTCGCCTTCGAGCACAAACAGGCTGGTGACCACGTTGTCCATGAATTCGCGGTCGTGGCTCACCAGAAGTACGGTGCCTTCAAACTTAAGCAGAATTTCTTCCAACAGTTCCAGGGTTTCGATATCGAGGTCGTTGGTGGGCTCGTCGAGCACCAGCATGTTGGCGGGCTTGCTGAACAGGCGTGCCAGTACGGCGCGGTTCTGTTCGCCGCCCGACAGGGCTTTTACCGGGGTGCGTACTCGGTCAGGTGAGAACAGGAAGTCGCCGAGATAGGAAATGGCGTGTTTACGCTTGCCGTCTATCTCAATGAAATCACGTCCACCGCAGACGTTGTCGATCAGGTCTTTCTCTGGATCCAGGTGACCTCTAAGCTGGTCGGAGTAGGCAATTTCCAACTTGGTGCCCAGTTTTACGTCGCCCTGGTCTGGCAGTAGTTCCCCCAGCAGAATCTTCACCAGGGTGGATTTACCGGCGCCATTGGGGCCTACGATGCCAATGCGATCGCCCCGCTGGAGGACTGTACTGAAGTCGTGGAGCAAGGTCTTGGAGCCATAGGCGTGGCCCACATGCTGCAGCTCCGCCACTATCTTTCCAGAGCGGCTTGCGTCTTCGACGCTGAAACCGGCAGCGCCCTGGCGCTCACGGCGCTGGGCGCGCTCGTTGCGCATTTCCTTGAGGGCACGCACCCGGCCTTCGTTGCGTGTGCGGCGGGCCTTGATGCCCTGGCGAATCCAGACTTCTTCCTGGGCCAGCTTCTTGTCGAATAACTCATTGGCGCGTTCCTCTGCGGCGAGTTCATGCTCTCGATGGCGCAGAAAGCCGCGATAATCACCGCGCCAAACGCTGAGGTGTCCGCGATCCAGTTCGGCGATGCAGTTCACCACGTTCTGCAGGAAGCGGCGGTCGTGGGTAATCAGGATCAGGCTGCCGCGGTAGTTGCGCAGCTGTTCTTCCAGCCAGGCGATGGCGGGAATATCGAGGTGGTTGGTGGGCTCGTCCAGCAGCAGGATGTCCGGCTCACATACCAGCGCCTGGGCCAGGGCGACGCGTCGACGCCAGCCGCCGGAGAGTTCGCCCATTGTGGCATCGGCAGGCAGTTGCAACTGGGTAATGGTGGTTTCGATCTTCTGTTGCAGGCTCCAGCCGTCTTTGGCTTCCAGTTTGTCCTGAACGCGTGCCAGGGTCTCCATATCGCCTTCCAGTACGGCGTGGTGGTAACTGGCGATCAGCTCGCCGACCTCGGCCAGGCCCGCCGCGACGACGTCGTAGACCGTGAGATCGTCAGCCGCAGGCAGTTCCTGGTGCAGTCGAGCCATCTTGGTGCCGGGCCGCAGCCAGCGCTCACCTGAGTCCAGTGGTTGTTCGCCCGCCAGAACTTTGAGCAGGGTGGTTTTTCCGGCGCCATTGCGCCCGAGCAGGCCCAGTTTGTCGCCGGCGTCGATGGACAGTTCCACCTCGTCCAGCAGAACGTGGGTGCCGTAGTGCAGGCTGGCTTTTGAGAGTGTGAGTTGTGGCATGTGAGAATCCGCGTCGAGAGGACGCGGATTCTACATGATTACTCGCAGCGTTCGAACAGTGCAGCGATACCTTGTCCGCCGCCGATGCACATGGTGACGACCGCGTAGCGGGCGCCGCTGCGCTCCAGTTCGTAAAGGGCCTTCACTGTGAGCATGGAGCCTGTGGCACCAATAGGATGGCCCAGGCTGATGCCGGAGCCGTTGGGGTTCACCTTGGCGGGGTCCAGGTCGAGTTCCTTGACGACCGACAGGGCCTGGGCGGCAAACGCTTCGTTGCATTCCCAGATGTCGATGTCCTCGATCGCTACGCCGGTTTTTTCCATGAGCTTGCGCACCGCCGGTGCCGGGCCAATGCCCATGATCGCGGGGTCAACCGCCGCGACAGAATAACCGACCATGCGGGCCATCGGCTTGAGGCCTTTGGCCTCGGCGGCACTGCGCTCCATCAGGACCACGGCGGCAGCGCCATCGTTCAGGCCGGAGGCGTTGCCTGCGGTGACAGTGCCGTCTTTTTTGAAGGCGGCGCGCAGACGCTCCATGTCCTCGGTCTTGCAGTCGTTGCGCACGTGCTCGTCTTTGTCGAACACCACGGTACCCTTGCGGGTCTTGATCTCAATGGGCAGGATCTGGCTGTCAAAGCGGCCTTCTTCCTGTGCCTGCTGGGCGCGGCGGTGGCTCTCAACGGCGAGTGCGTCCTGTTCTTCGCGGCTCACGGCATATTTTTCCGCCAGGTTTTCCGCGGTGATGCCCATGTGGGTGTCTCCCATGGGGCAGGTGAGGGCGCCCATCATGGCATCGACCATTTGGCCGTCACCCATACGCGCGCCAAAGCGGGCGTTGGGAAGCCAGTAAGGCACGCGGCTCATGGATTCAGCTCCGCCGGCAACGGCAGCGTCACAGTCATCCAGAAGGATCATCTGGGCGGCGGAGATCACCGATTGCAGGCCGGAACCACACAGACGGTTAACGGTGAGAGCAGGTGTTTCAACCGGCAGGCCGCCCTTGAGGGCCGCTGTGCGACTCATATACATGTCACGCCGATCGGAATGGGTGACGTTGCCGATGACCACGTGGCCTATGTCTGAGGGATCCAGGCCTGAGCGGCTCACTGCCTCAGCAACGACCTGGCCGGCGACTTCGGTGGGGGCCACATCCTTGAGACTGCCGCCAAAATCTGCGATGGCGCTGCGCACGCCGCTCAGTACAACTACTTCTCTTTTGCTCATGATTCTATCCTGTTACAGCTGCATTTCGGGTACGTGGTCGGGGATGACTAACTCCCCTTCAGTCAGTGATGCGATATCTTCCACGCTCACGCCTGGAGCACGCTCGCGGAGTATAAATTTCCCGTCTTCAATGTCCAGTAGAGCGAGGTCGGTGAGAACCCGCTTGATGCAACCCTTGCCCGTCAGGGGCAGGGTGCATTCACTGAGCAATTTCGAGTCACCGTGCTTGGAGGCGTGGGTCATTACCACGATGATATTGTCGGCGCCCGCTACGAGGTCCATGGCGCCGCCCATGCCCTTGATGAGCTTGCCGGGAATCATATAGGACGCGATATTGCCCTGAGCATCTACTTCGAAAGCGCCGAGCACTGTCAGATCCACGTGACCCCCGCGAATCATGGCGAAGGATTCGGCGGAGTCGAACAGCGCTGCGCCTGTCGCCATGGTGACAGTTTGCTTGCCGGCATTGATCAGGTCTGGGTCGACTTCGTCGTCGGTCGGGAAGGGGCCCATGCCCAGCAGTCCGTTTTCAGATTGCAGCATGACCTCCATGCCGTCGGGAATATAGTTGGCGGCCAGGGTGGGAATGCCGATGCCCAGGTTGACGTAAAAACCATCCTGGAATTCCTGGGAAACACGCTGGGCCAGTTGTTCTCTTGTCAGTGCCATGTTGTCTCTCCTCAGGCGCTGCGCACAGTGCGCTGTTCGATAGCTTTCTCAAAGGAGCCTTTGATCAACCTGTTCACGTAGATACCGGGCAAGTGGATCTCGTCCGGGTCCAGCTCGCCGGGTTCCACGATTTCCTCCACCTCAACCACGGCGATTTTGCCAGCGGTGATGGCGCCTGGGTTAAAGTTGCGCGCGGTTTTGCGAAACACGAGATTGCCATAGCGGTCGGCCTTCCAGGCCTTGCCAATGGAGAAGTCGCCCACAATGGATTCTTCGAGGATGTAGTGACGCCCGTCGAATTCGCGCACTTCCTTGCCCTCGCCCACGGGTGTGCCGTAGCCAGTAGCGGTAAAGAATGCTGGAATACCTGCACCGCCTGCGCGCATTTTCTCGGCCAGAGTGCCTTGAGGCGTTAGTTCAACTTCAAGCTCGCCGCTCATCATCTGTTGTTCGAACAGGGCGTTTTCGCCGACATAGGAGGAGACCATTTTGCGGATTTGCTTATCCTCCAGCAGCAGGCCCAAACCCTTGCCATCCACGCCAGCATTGTTGGAAACCACGGTCAGACCGGTGGTGCCCTTGCGCTTGATTTCCTTGATCAGGTTTTCCGGGATGCCGCACAGGCCAAACCCGCCGGCGATCACCGTCATATTGTCCTCGAGGCCAGCCATGGCTTCTTCATAGCTGCCTACCACTTTGTCAAAACCGGACATGTTGTTCTCCTTTGATTGCCCGCAGCGGGTGGGTCGGGTGCTGGGGTGCGCGGCCGGGATTGCCAAGACTGCATGAGCTCGCTACATTTAACAAATATAAATATTTGAAGAATTAATAAGAAATATTAATGAATGTTTCAGTCAAGCAAATGCAGGCTTTTGTGGCCGTGGCGCGCTGCCAGAGTTTCGCTGAGGCCTGCGCTCTGGTGCACTTGTCACAGCCGGCACTGAGTATCGCTATTCGCAAGCTCGAAGACGAGGTGGGCGGCAAGCTCTTTGCCCGCTCTACCCGGGTGGTGGCACTGACGCCTGAGGGAGAGGCGCTCTACCCCGTCGCAAGGAGGTTGCTGGCTGATTGGGAGCAGGCTCTGGATGACGTTCACAATCTGTTTGCCCTGCGTCGGGGTAAGCTGGATGTCGCCGCGATGCCCACCTTCACCTCTAGCTTGCTGCCCGGCCTGCTGAAGCGCTTCCACGGCGACTATCCTGACATCAACGTCACCGTGCACGACGTGGTCGCCGAGCAGGTCGTTGATATGGTCCGAGAGGGCAGGGTGGAGCTGGGGGTGACTTTCGAACCCGGCGAAGCCTCAGACCTGGAATTTCACCCACTGTTCACGGACCGCCTGGTCGCGGTACTGCCGCCGGGCCATCCGCTATTGGCGCTGGAGCGGGGTTTGCGCTGGCGCGACCTGCAAAAGCACAGCTACATCACCCTGCAGCGCCCCTCCAGTGTGCGCCTGCTGATCGATGGCATGTTGCGGGAGAAGGGCATTGTGCTGACGCCGGCCTTTGAGGCGCATCAGCTGGTGAGTGTCGGGCGTATGGTGGCCGAGAACCTGGGAGTCAGTGTCGTGCCATCCCTGAGCTCATCCCAGGTGTTGGAAATGGGGGCGGAAGTCCGCCCCATCAGCGCACCGGTGGTGACGCGGGAGGTGGGCGTCATCACACGCCGCCGGTATCCCCTGTCTGTTGCTGCCCAGGCTATGTTCGACATCGTGGTGCAGTGTGTACCTCCGGAAGCGCCCCGCTGAGGTGCATGTTGCGGTATGATAGCCCCTCGAAATTGAACTACTTCTGATATGTCCTTAACCCAACAAAGTCGCTATGACCGCCAGGTCGCTTGCTGGCTGTTGCTTTGCGCCGCAGTGATTTTTGGCATGATCCTGCTCGGTGGCGTCACCCGCCTGACCAACTCTGGCCTGTCCATGGTGGAGTGGAAGCCATTGATGGGCGTTATTCCGCCAATGACCGAGGGTCAGTGGCAAGAGACGTTTAATAAGTACAAGCAGTTCCCCGAGTACCAGAAAGTGAACCTCGGTATGGATCTGGATGGCTTTAAATCCATCTTCATGTATGAGTACCTGCACCGGGTGCTGGGGCGCCTGATCGGCGTGATATTTTTCTTTCCCATGCTGTTCTTCGCCCTTAAGGGCAGGGTGCGTCTGGGCTACATGCCGAGACTCTGGGTGTTGTTTGTCCTCGGTGGGCTGCAGGGCTTGCTTGGCTGGTACATGGTAAAAAGTGGCCTGGTGGATAACCCCCGGGTGAGTCAGTACCGACTGACGTCCCATCTTGGCCTGGCCGTCATTATCTATGCCTATATGCTCTGGGTGGCGTTTGATTTGCTGTTTGATGGCCGCAAACGCACTGCGCCGACAGCGCCGAACTGGGCCCGGGCAATACCCGTGCTGGTGTTTCTGATGATTCTTACAGGCGGGCTTGTAGCGGGCATCCGTGCAGGCTTTGCCTACAATACCTGGCCGTTGATGGGGTCTTCATTTATCCCGCCACTGCTATATGACCTCGACCCCTGGTGGGTGTCCGCTTTCGAGGACATTACCACCGTTCAGTTCAATCACAGAATGTTCGCTTATGCGTTGTTTGGCGTGATGCATATCTATGCCTGGCAGGCGATCACGAAGTCGCACGGTTCAGAAGGGGCGCGCGTGAAAGTCGCTGTATCGCTCATGCTGGCCGCGCTGTGGTTGCAGGTTATTCTGGGGATTAGCACCTTGCTGTTACATGTGCCTGTCTGGTTGGCGGCTTGCCACCAGGGGGGGGCGGTATTGCTGTTGACGACCAGTATTTACACGGGCCATGTCCTGCTGCGGCAGGTGGAGCCAACTACCAGAACTGCAGGCTCAGATCGTCTTCCCGGCGGCCTGCAGTCTGACGACGTTCGGGTTTGACGCCTTCGCCGAACCTGACTGCATCACGGCGGTCTTCGCCTGAGCGACGGGTGTCCCGCCTGCGCTCTTCTCCGACATATTTGCGCGCTTCATCAGCCTTGCCACTGAAGGGCGCAGACACGTCGCGAGACTCAAATATTGCTTTGTCACCCATGAGATCAAATCCCCTGTTGTAACTTCTCAGCCTCAGTATAGACCTGCCTTGGGTTCTGGCCATGGGGTATTCACGCGGTATCTGTGAACTGGTTCACATTTTGGGGCGCGCCGGTGAGAAAGCTCAGCATTCGCTAGCTTGCTTGAAATACGGAAGATTGTGCGCTTTTCACGGTAATTTTGCCGGTCGGGTTATGAGTGGGCGCAAGTTTGGCGGAAATGTCCGTGTAATGGAGCGAAATGTGAATTGGAGCGCATTCGGTACATAGTCAATCCCCGGCTTCTGGCCTATGCTTTTTTATTACCATAATTTGTTTAGATTCAGCCAGTTAAACCGCGCAGTCCCATACGCTGAGCGGCGCAACCTAAAAACTGGCTTCACTGGAGTGGATATCAGGGAATGAACCACGTGGATGACCCGCTATTGCAGTGCCTGCTGGCACTGTGCCGCTATCATGGCAATGCCTCTACTGCCGAGGCTGTCATGGGCGGGCTGCCGGCGCACTCCGGCAACTTGACGCCTGGCCTCTTTGAGCGAGCGGCCAGTCGGGTGGGTTTGGCCAGTCGTCTGGTGTATCGCTCTCCAGAAGAGATTGAGCCAGCGCTGTTACCGGCCGTCGTGCTGCTGAACAACGAACGCGCCTGCCTGTTGCTGGGCTGGAAGAAAGACGGCACATTCGCGCGGGTCATCTACCCGGAGCTGAATGAGTCTGTGGTCGATGTGCCACGGGAGGAATTGCTGGCGTCTTCAGGGGATGCAGTCATTGTTTGCCGCCCCAGGTTCAAGTTTGACCAGCGCGCACCGCGCACGGGAACCTCGGAGCGCGGCCACTGGTTCTGGGATGCAATGCGCGCAAATCTCCCGATCTATCGGGATGTGTTGCTTGCGGCGTTTTTTATCAATGTCTTTGCCTTGGCGCTCCCGTTGTTCACCATGAACGTGTATGACCGGGTGGTGCCAAACCATGCGGTGGAGACATTGTGGATGTTGGCGGCCGGGGTCATTCTCGTGCTCATTGCCGATATCACCCTGCGCACCATGCGCGGGTACTTTCTCGATCTCGCCAGCCGCAGGGTGGACATCACGCTGTCCGCAGCGATTATGGAAAAGGTGCTGGGAATTCGGTTGGAGAACCGCCCAGTGTCAGTGGGTTCCTATGCGGTCAACCTGCGTTCATTCGAAACCCTGAGAGACTTCATCACCTCGGCCTCGGTGACGACGATTATCGATATACCGTTTGCGTTGATTTTCATCGGGGTCATCGCCTGGATCGCCTGGCCAGTGCTGATCCCTATAGTGATTGGCCTGGTCATCGTTCTCGGGTTCGCGCTGTCCGTGCAGGGCAAGCTCAAGGAACTGGCGGAAACGACATACCGTGCCGGGGCAATGCGCAACTCGACTCTGATCGAGTCACTCGTTGGGCTGGATACGATCAAGGCCATGGGTGCCGAGTCTCGCACCCAGCGCCGCTGGGAAGAGACCACCTCTTTTCTGGCGCATGTAGCAGTGCAATTGCGTCTGCTGTCTACATCGGCGATTAACGTGACCCAGTGGTCCCAGCAGATGGTGACGATGTTTGTCATCGTCACCGGGGTCTATCTGATTACCGCCGGTGAACTCAGCATGGGCGGGCTGATTGCCTGCACCATGTTATCCGGGCGGATCATGGCACCCTTTGGTCAGACAGCGGGCCTTATCACTCAGTACCACAACGCTGAAATTGCGCTGAAGACACTCGACCAGGTGATGGATCAGCCGGTGGAACGACCTCCGGGTGCACAGTTTCTGTCGCGGGAGATGTTCCGAGGCGAGATTGAATTCAAGAATGTTTCGTTCTCATACCCCGGTGCGGAAATCGAATCACTGAGCAATGTGTCCTTCAAAGTCAAACCCGGTGAGCACGTGGCTATTCTGGGGCGAGTGGGTTCTGGCAAGTCCACCTTACAGAAGCTTGCGATGGGCCTTTACCAGCCCACTGAAGGCTCGATCATGGTCGACGGGATCGATTTGCGTCAGTTGGATCCCACAGAACTTCGCTCCAGGGTGGGTTATGTGCCGCAGGACGTCACCCTGTTCTACGGCAGCTTGCGCGATAACCTGACGCTGGCGAATCCGCAGGCCTCGGATGCGGCCCTGGTGCGCGCCGTCGAGATAGCCAATCTGACGGGTTTCGTCAATCGCCATCCGCAGGGCTTCGACATGTTGGTAGGAGAGCGCGGAGATTCGCTGTCTGGCGGTCAGCGCAAATCGGTGGCCCTCGCGCGAGGTGTTATCAATGAATCGCCGATTCTGCTGATGGATGAACCTACAGGTTCAATGGACCACTCTACCGAGAGTGCAGTCAAGAACAAGCTGGCTGAGTTTGTCGACGGCCGAACGTGGCTGGTGGTGACTCACCGGAACTCCCTGCTGGAGATGGTAGACCGTATCATCGTGATCGATAACGGCAAACTCGTTGCTGATGGCCCTCGCGAGAGCGTGGTCCAGGCCCTGCAGCAGGGCAAAATAGGTAAGGCGCAATGACTGAGCAGCAGCTGGCCGACATTGCCGCGAAAGCACAGCCCGAGCCGCGCAAGGGGCCGGGCAGGCGTATGGCCGATAAAGTTTTCGCGCCATGGATGAAAGACCCAGTTCCGCCTGCCGGCTGGCAGCAGGATGCCCATAGGGCGTATCTGGAACAGCAGCCCCTGCGTGCACGGACTCTGCTCTATGTCGTCGCACTTATCGTGGTGGCGCTTGTTATCTGGTCGTCCGTCGCCGAGATCGACGAGGTGACACGGGGCCAGGGCAAGGTCATTCCGTCCCGGCAGGTTCAGGTTATCCAGTCACAGGACGGCGGTGTAGTCACCGAAATTCTGGTGCGCGAGGGCGATACAGTTGAGAAAGGGCAGCTGATGGTGCGCCTCGATCAGACTCGCTCGCAGTCCTCGCTGCGCGAAAACCGCGCTGACTATCAAGCCCTTGCGGTGAAGGCTGCCCGTTTGCGGGCGGTGGTAGACAAGACTGAATTCCGGCCTGACCCGTCGCTGACGGCAGCGGTGCCGCGCATCGTTGCTCAGGAACAGGCACTGTACGATTCCAGCCGTGCGGAGTTGGCGCTGGAGCAGGAGATGGTGGGAGAGCAGTTGTTGCAGCGGCGCGAGGAATTGGTTGAAGTCGAGGCGAGAGAGTACCAGGCAGCGCGCTCTTTGCAGTTGACCCAGCGCGAGTTGAACCTGACGCGCCCCATGGTTTCCTCTGGCGCGGTGTCGGAAGTGGAAATTTTGCGCCTCGAGCGCGAGGTGAACCAACTCAGCGGCGAGCGCAAGCAGGCCGCGGCCCAGATCAGCAGGATCAAATCGGCGATTCACGAGGCCGAGGGTAAAGTCGCCGGAGTAGAGCTGGAGTTTGTTGGTGAGGTGCGTGAGGAGTTGGCCGACACGCTTACACGTATGAACGCCCTGCGCGAAGCCGGTCTGGGTTTGTCTGACAGAGTGAAGCAGACGGAGGTGCGGTCGCCGGTGAATGGCACGGTGAAGCAACTCTACTACCATACCATTGGCGGCGTGGTGCTGGCGGGCAAGGAAATTGTTGAGGTCGTGCCAGCAGACGACACGCTATTGCTGGAAGTGCGGATTCGGCCCAAGGATATTGCGTTCCTGGTACCGGGCCAGCCTGCGCTGGTGAAATTTACCGCTTACGACTTTGTGGTCTATGGCGGCCTCGACGGTGTGGTTGAGCATATCGGTGCGGATACAGTGATGGACGAGGAGGGAAATCCCTTTTACGAGATCCTGGTGCGCACCCACGAGGCGGGCATAGCCGACGACAAACCGATTATTCCCGGTATGACGGTAGAAGCAGATATTCTGACGGGTAAGAAAACCATACTTGCCTACCTGATGAAACCGGTCCTGCGGGCCAGGCAATACGCCATGACGGAGCGCTGATGGAACACCTGTTCGTCACAGCTGGTGGAAGCATTCGGGAGCGCTGGCGCCAGGCCTTCCCGTGCGCCAAGCTGGCGACTCGCATAGGCGATATCGGAGCGGCTACCAGCCGCGCGCGGGGCATTGTGTGGCTGGACCTGTCGGCGACCGCGCCGGCTGATCGGGCGGCTCAGGTCGCGGACGCGGTGGCCTTCGGTTGGCCCGTGGTGGTGATGTCGGCGGCTCCGGGTGAGTCGGAGGCGTTCCAGTTCCTGAATCTCGGTGCGGTGGGCTACTGCCACTTTGGTGCCGCACCGGAGCAACTTCGTGAGATCGCACTGGTTGTGGAGCACGGGGGCTTCTGGATGCCGCCAGAGCTGATGCAGCGGTTCCTCGCGCTGTCGCTGCGTGTGGTGCCGCCTGCCGCACCCAGCGAGCCAGTACTGAATGAGCTCACCTCCCGTGAGTTAATGGTGGCGGAGCAAGTAGCTCACGGTGCCAGCAATCGGGAGATCGCACAGACGCTCAACATCACCGAGCGCACTGTAAAGGCCCATTTGTCCGCAATTTTCGAAAAATTATCAGTGCGCGACAGGGTCCAGTTGGCCCTGGCGATGAATAATATTCCGACCTACTCAACCGTAAATTAAGCGCGCACGTTTCAGTAAAAAACAAACATTTCAGTGAGATAGATCGCTGCTCTACAGTGTTCTCGAGATGTGCCTGAGTTTTGGCTCACAGGTCGTTATGTGATCCAGGTCACATTTTTGTCGAAGGTTGGGCGCAACCTGTACAAAAGTACAATTTACGCTGGACAGAGTGGGTCTACGCTTAACTACAGAGAGATGCGCCAGGAGGCTGCACTCAATCATTCGTTACAGGGAGTACGATCATGGATGGGGCTCAAATAGCAGTAGTAGCCAGTTTGACTGGCAAGGCCTATGCAAGGAATGTGGACGGAGAATTGCGCGAGTTGGCGATTGGCGATGTCCTCTTTGAAGGGGAGACTGTCGTAACGCCCGATGGCGGTTCGGTGGAGCTGACGCTGAACGATGGTTCGCTGATGGTGGTAGATACACCAGAAATGTCCCTGAGTGCCGACCTTGTCGCAGATACCGCGGCGGGTCCGGATGAGAGCGCAGTTCAGGACGAAACGATAGACGCCGTTCTCGCAGCCCTCGAAAGCGGTGAAGACCTCGGTGACATCCTGGAAGCTACTGCTGCAGGTCCCTCCGGTGGTGGCCCAGCTGGCGCCGGGCACAGTTTTATTCGCCTGGGGCGTGTGGCTGAATCAACCGAGGAATTTGTCGGTATCGGTGGCACGGTTGCCAGCGTAGACGAGGCCGAGGTTTCTCAGAACGAGCCTCCGGTCGACGCGATTGACGATGAGGCCACCACGGACCCCGGTGTTCCCGTAGTGATTACCGTAGAGACTAATGACATTTTCGCTGAAGGCGAAGATGTCATTTCCATCACCCAGCCTGATAACGGTGTCGCAGTCCTCAATGGCGATGACACCGTAACCTACACCCCGAACGACGGCTTTTTTGGCACCGATACCTTTACCTATACCGCGACGAATCCGGACGGTACCCAGGGTGATACTGCCATAGTGACTGTGATAGTTAACCCTCCTGCAGAACCGCCTGTTGAGCCCCCGCTGGAGCCACCGATAGAAGTTGTTCTCCCTGAAATCAACATCGGTGACGATGTGGTTATCGAAGGCGATACTGCCCAGGTGGTTGTCAGCCTTGATAAGCCCTGGGATGAGCCGATCACCGTTTCTTTCGAAACCGCAGACGACACCGCGACGGTTGTCGGCGGTGACTACGATCCCGAAACCGGCACTATCACGTTTGAGCCAGGTGTCACTGAACTGGTAATCCTGATTTCTACCAATCAGGACAATATCAAAGAAGGCAGCGAGTTTTTCGATGTGAATCTCAGCGATCCCGTCAATGCCACTATTGGCGATGGAGAGGGTGTCGTCGAGATTATTGATCTCTATGACGAGCCCACTATCTCGATCACTGATGATGAGGTGATTGAGGGTGCGACCGGGACGCTGATCGTCAGCCTCTCACGCGCCGTTGAGGAAGAGGTTACCGTGGATTTCGTGAGTGCAGATGGCACCGCGATAGAAGTTAACGGCGACTATCTGGGTACATCAGGTACGCTGACTTTCGCCCCCGGCGAGACCGAATTGATCATCAATGTGATCACCATAGACGATACGGTTGATGAACCTACTGAGTTTATGGTCGTCAACCTGAGCAACGCTGAGAACGCCCAGATTGCCGATCCGCAGGGTCAGGTGATTATCAGGGATAACGAAGTCCAGGAAGAGAATGATCCCCCCGTCGCCCAGAATGAAGAAGTGACGGTTGATGAGGCGGCACTGGCCACGGGCAGTGATCCGACCAGTGATGCCGAAACCGTTGCTGGGCAGCTGGCTGCCACCGACCCCGATGGCGATCCTATTAATTACCTCGCCGGGGTACAGGTAGGCACCTACGGTACACTCGAGATCAGCGCCAACGGCAGCTACGTCTATACCTTGAACAACCGTTTCGATACCTCTCCGGATGCTGATAATGGCACCCAGACCGAGTTCGGTGCGGAGCAGTTCCAGTTCACCGTGTTCGATGGCAATGGCGGCAGCGATATCGGTTTTGTAACCATCAATATTATCGATGATGTGCCGCAGGCAGTGGTCAGTGATATTGGCGAGGGCGGCGAAGGCGGTGAGGGCGGTGGTGCTCCCGGCCTGTCTCTGATCGTAGATGAATCACCCGAAGCGCAGGCTAACCCGGAAGACAATGTCGGCGATCGCCAGTCCAGCGCCGATTTCAGCGTGTTGTTTGCTAATGATGTCGATGGCTCTACCGGTGACACCGATGACGATGTGCAGTTCGGCGCAGACGGCCCCGGCAGCGTGGCCTACAGCCTGAGCCTTGCTTCAGAGGGCGGCGACCTGCCCAGTGATGGCAGTACTGGCGTAGCCTCCGGCGTATATGCTGTGGATGAAGCTGGCGGTGGTCCGGCTCCCGGCGAAGAAATTATGCTCTACGACAACGGCGGTGTACTTGAAGGGCGTATCGGTGGTGGCCCGGGCGAGCCCGACTCCATCCTGTACTTCACGATCGCGGTCGATGGCGCCAGCGGTGAGATTACACTGACCCAGGCTCTGGATGATGGCGAGACCGCGCTGTCTATCTGGCACCCCGATACCGGCTCTGATGACGAGATTGTCTCGCTGACCGGCTTTGGCGGTGGCGGCCAGCAGGAGGGTGAAGTTGAGTACCAGATCAATCTTACTCAGACTGTTACAGACGACGATGGAGATACTGACAGTGCCACCGTTGATCTGACCGAAATTGAAAACTTTGACGCGCAATCCGAGACCTTCGTCGGCGCGTTTAACTTCTCTGACGACGGCCCAGCGATTGAACTCCTCGACGTGGAAGTTCCGCAGCTCGAGGTCAGCGATGAAAACCTGGCTATCAATGCGACCGCGGGCTTCGCTGGACTGTTCAGCAAGGACTATGGTGCCGATGGCGAGGGCAGCGCGGCGTACGCCCTGGATGTGACCGATGCAGCCAGCGGCTTGGTTGATACGGCGACTAATGAGAACGTTGTTCTCTCGCTGGAGAACGGAGAGGTTGTTGGCCGTACAGCAATTGGCGGTGATATCGTGTTGGTGGTATCGGTCGACGAGAGCACGGGTGACGTTACGCTTGACCAGCAGCGCGCCGTGCGTCATCCGGATGAAAATGACGTGGCCGGAGATTCGGTTACGTTCGCTGATTCTGACCTGATCACCCTCAGCCTCACCGTGACCGATGCCGACGGCGATTCGGTTGTCAGCGATGAGGTGGGCATCGCCAATGCGCTGATATTCGACGACGGTCCGGTGATCGATATCAGCGGCACTGACGGCGATACTGTCGTGCTGCGTACAGAGGACGGGAAAACGATCGGTGATCTTTCCGATACCGATAGCACGCAAGCGGACTTCAGCGATTCCTTCGATATTGTTTCGTCCGATTACGGTAACGACGGCCCTGGCACAGTGGCATGGACCTATTCACTGGCATTGCTTGTCGCTTCAGGCACAGCGTCTGGTCTGTCCAGTGACGGCGATGGCGTCAATCTGTTCCTTATCGGTGGCGATATTGTGGGTTCCACTGCCGCGCTCGAGGGGAATGTGAACGAAGGTAATTCGGTGTTCACTCTATCCGTGGATGCTGTGGGCGTGGTGACATTGACCCAGTTCCAGGAGCTTGACCACAGCCTGGACCAGAACGCCAATTTCCCAACCGATGTGCGCACGCTGGCCAATGATCTTGTGTCCCTGCAGGCTACGGCAACTATCACCGACGGTGATGATGACACCGCGGCAGAGACGGTTGCCCTGGACCTCGGTGGTAATGTTACGTTTGCTGACGACGGCCCCTCTATCGAACTTGCACGAGTCGAGGGCCCCCCTGCACTGGAAGTTGATGAGTCTGATCTTACAATCGATGACTCCGCTGACTACTCGTTCTTGTTCAGTAGTGATTACGGCGCTGATGGCGCTGGTGATATCGCCTATGCTCTGGGTATTAACGTGGGTGTTACCGGCCTGGTAGATACGCTTACCGGAGAGGCAGTTGTACTGAGCCTGAATCTCGGTGTCGTTCAAGGCCGCACATCCGGCAGCGATGATCTGGTGTTCGAAGTCTCTGTCGACGATTCGGGCGAAGTGACTTTGAACCAGCTCCGCGCAGTCGAGCATAGTGATTCTGACGATCCCGATGATGTGACCGGTTTCGCTGCCGACGACCTGGTAACCCTGACGGCTACGATTACTGATGAAGAAGGCGACTGGGCCTCGGCATCTGTCGATATCGCTGGCACCCTGAGTTTCCGTGACGATGGCCCTAGTCTTGAGGCCCGTGTAGCAAACGAAAGCCAGGTGATTCTCCAGACCTATGATGCCGATACTATCGGGGCAAATTCCGATAGTGACAGCACCACAGCTGACTTCAGCGGCACCTTCATAGCTAGTGGCGATTATGGCGCGGACGGTGCCGGCTCCATGGGCTGGACGTATGGCCTGAGCCTGATTGTGGATGAGGGTACGGATTCGAACCTCACCAGTGGTGAGGCCGCAATCAAGTTGTACCTTGCCGACGACGGTACGGTGATTGGCTCGACTGCAGCCACCGAGGGCGCGATTAACGCCGGTAACACGATCTTCTCTCTTGCGGTGGACGGCGATGGGATAGTGACCCTGACTCAGTATCAGGAGATAGATCACGGTGTTCCTCAAAGCGCTAACTTTGAGACCGATACTCGGGCACTGGCGAATGATCTGGTGAGCCTGGACGGTACTTACACCGTCACTGACGGCGATGACGACAGTGTCTCCGAAGATCACTCCGTCGATCTGGGTGGCAATGTGGTCTTTGCCGATGACGGCCCGGGTATTGATATTGGCGATGCGGTGGGTAACGAGGGTTCAGACGATGTGGTCGAAGACAATGGCGCTATTGGCGGCGACATCAATCTCGATAGCGGTGCTGACCAGCCAGCCAGCTTCACCATTGGTACGAGTGCCGGTTCCCTGACTGGGCCGCTCAGCGCCGCTGTGTTCGTGGTCGGCGTGGCGCAATCAGCTACCGGGGAAGTTAGCAATGGCGGTGATGTGTTGGGCGAACTGACCGTTACGACGGACGGAGCCGGTGACGCGACCTGGTCATTTACTCCAGCGGACAATGACTCCGAAGCTCCCACCTTCACCTTTGTGGCCACCATCACTGATGACGATGGCGACACTGTTTCTGACAGTCACACCATCAATATCATCCCTGATGTTGGCCCGAGTGCGGGCGATCCGATTTTCCTCAGCCTCGATGAAGATGATCTGTCCCCGCTGGGTACCGATCAGTCAGGTCCGACTGAGATGTCCGAGACAGTGAGTTTTACGGCGGGTACCGAAGCAATTACCGACTTTGCCTTCTCCACCGACCTGACTGCACTGATCGGCGATACCGATAATGCGGTTGGCAATGAAATCGTCTGGGAGACCGTGTCCGATACTGAGATTCAGGGCAAGATTGGGGGCGATACTGTGGTGACGCTTACCCTGGAAGATATTCCAGGGTCTATCGCACCTGGAGAGACCGATACGGTCACAGTCACTATGGAGTTGAGTGACAACCTCGATCACGAATTCGCCGACAACCTTCAGACAGTGCTGGATCTGGGCGAGGTTAATGTCGTCGCCAGCGAAGCGAACCCTGCGGATTACGCGCAGGCCGCAGTGAATCTTGAAGTTGTCGACGACATTCCTGAAACGGTCACCGAGAACGAGGCTATAGCCCCGGTGCAGACCAACCTGATGCTGATTCTCGATGTATCAGGCAGCATGGGGGACGCCAGTGGTGTAGGAGAACTGACTCGCTTCCAGGCGGAAGTGGAGGCTGCCAAGGACCTGATCGCCGCTTACGACGCGCTCGGTGATGTTCGCGTCCAGATCACGCTGTTCTCGACAGGGGCATCCACGCCGGAATCGCAATGGATGACACTCGCCCAGGCAACTGCCGCGTTGGATGCGCTGAGTTCGCCCGGCGGTTGGACCAACTACGACGCAGCGATCGAAGCGGCGTTTGGGCTGAACTTCACCAGTGGAACTATCGGTGGCAATGGCGCTGATGCCTGGGATTTCGATGGCAAACTTGATGGTGGCCAGAATGTTTCCTACTTCTTCTCTGATGGTGAGCCGAATCGGGATAACGGCGACAACAACAACGGCAACATCAACGGTGACGAGCAGGACGATCTGGAAGCGTTCCTGAGTGCCAATGACATTACCTCCTATGCAATCGGCATGGGGTCTGGGGTATCGTCCGGTTCGCTCGCGCCTATCGCCTATGATGGCGCAAACGACACCCAGATTGATCCGATCATTGTTACCAGCTTTAGCCAGTTGAGCGACACTATTCTGGGCACCGTGCCGCCTATTTCGGGGAATTTGACCGGCGATGCTGGTGCGGATGACGTGTTGGCGTTGGCTGTCACGATCGAGGGCCACACCGTTAGCTACAATGTTGCTACCGATACCTTTGATGACGGCGGCGGCTTGCCAGATGATGACTGGAGTTTCGATGAGGACACCAATGAACTGGTAGTGACAACCGACAAAGATGGTGTCTGGACTATTGAGATGGATACTGGCGACTTTACCTATCAGGCCGACCCCGCCTCCACAGGTGAAGATACACTGGGATACCAGATCACAGACGGCGATGGTGATACCTCGGCTGAACCCTCTTCTGTCGTTATCGATCTCGATCCGGATGGCCAGCAGAATGTGCTCAGCAAACAGCAGGTCCGCACATTCAGCGCAGACGAAGATGGTCAGGCGGCGACGAGTGCAAACGATGTGTTGTTCGGAACGACCGGCGACGATGTGTTCGCCTGGGAGTTGGCGGATGCGGGTGAACCTGGCAGCCCAGGTTCTGACATCGTACGGGATTTCAGTGTCGACAGTACTGACACACTGGACCTTCGGGATCTGTTGGTGGGAGAGGATGGAGCAGATCTCACCAGCTACCTGAACGTGAGTTACGATGGGGCTGATACCGTGATCGAAGTCAGCACTACGGGTGGTTTCGTCGGCGATGACAGCGACGCAGCCAAGGTCGACCAGGTCATCACTATCGAGGGCATGGACCTGGTGGGCGGTGATGACGTCGCCACCGCGATCCAGAATATGCTTGCAAGTGGCCAGTTGATTACCGACTGATACCCGGTCGTTGTATGATTGAACCCCGTCGCGTAATCGGCGGGGTTTTTTATGCCTGGAGAAGCAGGATGCCGTATATAAAAAGGGATGTGTCAGGGCAGGTTGTTGCCTTGAGTTGGGAACCGATGGACGGGTTTGAAGAGCAGCTGGCGGAGGATTCGCCGGAGTTGGCAGCCGTGCTTGGAGATAGAGCCAGGGATGGGGGCCTCGACGAGACCGATCAGGATTTTGTCCGGGTGCTGGAGGATGTGGTCGAGTTGCTCATCGACAAGGGGATTATCCTGTTCACCGACCTGCCGCAATCAGCCCAGGACAAGATCATGCGCAGGCAGCGTTTGCGCAGTAAATTGGGCAGCAGGCTCAACCTTATCGGTGACGACTAGGCCTTTTAGCTAACGCCGTTCTCAGGCCTGATCAGGCAGATTGATGCCTGGGCCGGTAGCGCCGTCGGCCCCGAGCTCCTGCAGGGTAGCCCACTCCGCTTCATTGCGAACACCTTCTGCATACACGTTCACACCGATGGAGTGACCCACGGTGCAAAGCGTCCGCAGCAGCGTCTGGTTGGCTGCGTTCTCATTGACGTCGCGCACAAAGCTGGCATCAATCTTAAGGTAATCAATACCGAGGTCACTGAGCTGCCCCAGCTCTGCCAACTGATGGCCGACATGCTCTATGCCCACCTGTACACCCATGGCTTTCGCCTGACTGCATAGTGGTTTGAATCTTTCCATATGTCGGAAGGCCATCGCCTCTGGTAGCTCCAGGCATAGGCGTTTGGCTGCGTCGGGCGCTGCGTTGAGAGTGTCTGTCAGCCAGGGCAGGAAGCTTGGCTCGACCACGGAAGCCACTGAAAGATTTGCCGCAATGGGTTCACTGCCGTCGCGCAGTTCATTCATGGCGAGTTTAACCACTGCCTTATCGAGCTCCAGGGATACCTCCAGCCGGTTCACCCAGGGCAGGAATACCCCTGCAGAGAGTCGCTCCCCGTCCTGCACCAGGCGCACGGGTGATTCGTTGTGGATCAATTCTCCTTGCAGGCCCACCACGGGGAAAAAGTCGAGACTAAAGCGCTCCTCGCGAAATGCCTCTTCCAGAATAACGCGCCAGTCTTCCAATTGCTGCCGCACGGGGCGCAGCTGCGAATCGCTTTCTACCGCGAGACTGATCGTATTTCCGCCAGCTTCTTCGCTGGTCTGGAGCGCGTTGTCCAGACGGGTGAGAAGTGAGCTTATGGTGTCGCCGTGGGCGTAGATGGTGCAGGCCGTTGGCAGTTCTATGTCGCTCCCGATGTCACGTTGTTCAAGCGATTGTTGAATGGCCGACAGCGCCTCCTGCGCAGTTTCCTTTGCGTCGATGGCCCGCGGTGCCAGGAGTGCGAAGTCTGAGCCGTTCAGGCGGCTGGCCGACCAGCGGCTGTGCCCGGCGACAATTTCGCTTAGCGCCGCACCGATGTCTGCCAGCACGCTATCCATGGTAGCGCGGCCCCACTGTTGATTGAGTTCCGCCAGGTGGGTGAACCTGACCAGGCTGACGCTGCCAGTGGCATTCACATCGTCGCTCTCAAGAGCGGCTGAAACTTCCTTGAAGAAGGGTTCGCGGTTATTGAGGCCGGTGACCTCATCGTAGTGGGCATCCTGTTGCCACTTCTGCAGGCGCATCGCTTCCTTGTCGAGTACGTCCTTGATGCGGCCTGACAGCGTATTCATTGCCCCTACGACCTGTTTGAACTCCAGTGTGTTTGGCTCAGGAATCGTAATAAAGCGACGTTCGCCGATGGCCTCTGCCTGGTCGACTACATCGTCCAGCGGCTGCAGGATGCGCTTGAGAATTTGCCCGCCGATCAGGCAGGAGACAAGCATAAAGCCGAGAAAAATCAGGGCGAGTATCTGGGTGCTCTGCCACAGCTGGTCATAGGCAAAGCGGGAGTGACTGCGCAGGATCAGGGTGCCCACCTGGGTCCATCCTGACTGGATCGCAGCGATCCCGTCTTCAATGTTGAGCGGAAAGGCACTGACGAACCATTGGGGTGCTTCACTGGCAGACTGTGTGTCCCGGCGCTGGATAACCGTATCGCCAGCTGGCGACTGGAGTTCGATAAGCTCGTAGAAGCCGGTGTCAAACTGAGCGGAAAGCGTAAGTTCCAGGAGTACTTCATCAGCCCCCTGCTGGGTGAGCGACAGAGCAAGCGCGGCGGCGTTGTCCGCGTTCTTCATGCTGATCTGCTGTTCGAGATAGGACTTCGCCGACAGCGTGGACACTAAAAAGCTGCCGCTGAAAACGGCTAGTAGCAGGGCGATGATGGCCAGCCAGAGTTTTATGCGTAGTGACATGGTCAGTAATCCTCGTTTGTTCTTCTATCCCAGCCCTTCGCTGGCGGCGCGTTGCAGGAGGTCGCGCCAGCGAGAGAGTTTTGCGCCAGGGTTGTTTGTGGCGGGTGCGGCAGCGCCGCCTACCCACAATCCTTTGCTGTTAAAGCCGTAGACCGGGGTCAGATCTGTACGTTTGGTGGCTGGATAAATGTCGCCGATCAGATTGTCCAGAATGAGCGGCACTGAGCCTGGGGTCTCGTAGTAAGCGAGCACCATATGCGCGAGATGGATCTGGCTGTTGGGTCCGCCGGTCTGCGCCTTGACGTACGTAATGCGCAATTTGTCGACGTTGACGCCTGCCAATAGCAGCGTGGTGTATTTGAAAATGGCGAAGTCTTCGCAGTCGCCCATGCGTATTCCCATCGTCTCCAGCGGTGTGGCCCAGTAATCTTTTTGGCCCCAGGCTTCGGGGTCCTGCACCCAGCGAATGCGCTGGTTGATGAAATCATTGGCAATTTTCAGGCGGGTCATTTCGTCCTGGTTACGCGTACTTTCGATCATGGCGCGCCACTCATCCACGAGAGTAGCGGTGCTTTGACCGTAGCGGGTCAAGGCAAGCGAGCGCAGTTTCTCGAGGTCTACCTGGGCATAGACGAGCGTTCCCAGGCACAGGCAAATCCCGAGAAATAGGCAGGCGAATCGAGTTTTATGCATGTTCCTTTGCAATTCACTGAATCCAGGTGGTGGAGACGCTAGTGTAATTTTTTCCTGAAACCGGCCAGATGGCTGGAATTCACTGAATAATAGACTACTTTGTAATCAGTATGAGCAGTAGAGAGTAACTTTTAGTTATAACTGTTCGGGTGAAATCGCGTGTTATTGAAATAATTCGGGCATTCGATGGACAATCGAGCATGGTCTACACTCTGTAGGCGATAAGAAAGAACCAGATGGCACTTTCAGGAAGAAGTGTCGGTTGAGGCAACGAGGGGTTTTAGCGGCAATAGCTGCGACAGACATTCTTTTTGGGATAACAGGGATTAGTAAAATGAAAAGTCTCCCATTCAGGCGTATTTCTCTGGCACTGGCCGTTACAGCTGTAGCGCATGGCGTTTCTGCACAGACCACCAGTTCACCATCTACTGACACAGTAGCCGACTTCAAGACGGCAGTTACCCAGGGCGTGTTGTTGAGCCCGCGGGTGAATGCCGAGTGGTATAACTTCGAAGCGACCCGCGAGGCCCAGCGTGGTGCCCGGGGAGGCTACCTACCTAGTGCTGATCTCTATTCCGAGTGGGGTAGGGAGGAACGCGAAACACCGCTGGTAGACTTCGACGATTACTCGCGCGATGCCACGCGTTTCAGTATCACCCAGATGTTGTTTGACGGTTTCGCCACTCGTGACGAGGTCGCACGTCTGGGTTATGCAAAACTTTCTCAGTACTATAACTTCAAGCGTGCTTCTGAAGAACTGGCACTTGAGGCATCTGAAGCGTATCTGGATACCGTTCAGTTCCAGCAGTTGGTGAAATACGCAGAAGAGAACTACATCGTGCACAAGCAGGTGTACGACAAGATTGCCGAGCGCACAGGCGGCGGTGTCAGCCAGGGCGTTGACCTGGACCAGGCAGCAGCGCGTGTCGCGTTAGCAGAGTCTAACCTGGTGACCGAGATTACCAATCTGCATGACGTCATGACCCGGTTCCAGCGCGTCGTTCACGCCATGCCGGCAGACAACCTCCAGTTACCTGACGTGCCTGCAGGGCAGATCCCCGAGATGCGTGAGACTGCACTGGAGCTCGCGTACCAGCGCAGCCCTGTTATCAATTCCGCCATCGAAAATCTGCGTTCTTCTCAGGAAGCCCTGAATTCGACCAATGCACCGATGATGCCGCGTCTGGACTTGCGTTATCGCAATGAGGTTGAGCACGATACCGATGGCCTTGAAGGTCGCTATGATGAAGAGGCAATTGAAGTTGTAGTGAGCTACAACCTTTACCGCGGTGGCTCCGATAGCGCGCGTAAGCGCGAGTACTACAATCTTTACAATGCTGCGATTGAGGAGCGTAAACAGGCTTGCCTGAACGTCCGTCAGGATGTTTCTATCGCCTTCAATGATATCGAAGTACTGGAAGAGCAGGTCATCCTGTTGGAACGCAACCGCATCTCCCAGGACAAGACACGTCGCGCTTACCGCGACCAGTTTGATATTGGCCAGCGCACCTTGTTGGACCTGTTGGACTCCCAGAATGAATACTTCGACACCCAGCGCGCCCATATGGCTGCACTGGCGGACCTGCGCATTGCCCAGGCACGCACCCTGTCGAATATGGGACTCCTCCTCGCTGCGCTCCAGGTTGATGGACTCAATGCGGAGAGCCTGGCTGAGCTCGATCTGGATCTGTCTCGCGATTCTGACGATGAGAATGCGCAGGCGCTGTGCCCTCCCGGTGCGCCGCTGCCTGCAGCGGTTGATCGCGACGCACTCTTTGCCCGCTTGAATGGCACCAATGACTCTGCGGCGGCAGCTGCTTCGGCGGCGGCTCTTGCCGGCCTTGCGGCGGGAAGTGATCGCTACACCGCAGTGGGTGGCGAAATGGTGTCGCTGACGATGGACGTCCAGTTCGAATTCGACTCCTCCAACATCTCCTCAGCATTCGACACTGAGATCGCCAATGCTGCAGCGGTGCTCAAGGAGCATCCAGGTGTTCGCGCTACGGTTGAGGGGCATACTGACAGCGTTGGTGATGACCAGTACAACCAGTGGTTGTCCGAGCGCAGGGCCGATGCAGTGAGGACCTTGCTGATTGACTCCCACGGTATTCCGGCACAGCAGCTTGTTGCTGTCGGGCGCGGTGAGAGCATGCCGGTCGCAGGTAATGACAGCGACGCAGGGCGCGCTCAGAATCGCCGGGTTGAGTTGGTGATGGATGTGTCGAACTAGTCACTTCAACTGATACTAAAAAGGGCGCCACTATGGCGCCCTTTTTTTCTGTCCTGTAACTTCGCACGGATTTTGAAACTTTCGCACGAAACTTGAAATATTAGGCTGTACGCCTGGGGGGTTCGGCCAACGTCCGCTTTCGCCTAGGAAGAGACATTAGCCCTTTGCCACCGGTTTCGACAGCTTTCAACTCATTGCGGCCATATGCCCAGCCAATCTGCGGTCATAAAAAAGCCCGCTCGAAGCAGGCTTTGATTTATTCAGTAATATCTCTGCTTCAGGCTAGTCCCGCTTGGCAGAGGCACGCAACCGGCGAACAGCGACAAACATTAAACCGAGCACTGTTAGAACAAGTCCATAGGCAGACATTGTTGGAACAGCTTCTGGGGGAGCGGGAGGTGCTGCAACGATCACATCCACCGTTTCCCCAAATAGCGAAGATGCCGTCAGGTCGGTCGAGTCACCAGCGATAGAATCGTCGTGATCGTATATCGTCAAGGTCCATTCACCATCAAGCGGTAAGCCAACAAACGCTGACAGCGGCTGGGCAGGATCAAAAATACCGTTAGTATCACTTGTAGTAAGGACTGCGCCGCCATCGGTAAAAGTAGCCGACAAAGGTGCAGGGCCGTCATCACTTTGCAGGTCCATAATGACAACATCCTGCCCTGCGTGCGACAGTTGGACAAACAGATTGTCCCAGCAGTCACAGCCATTATCCCCTACGTCTTCGAATGATAAGCGCAGGCTGAGGGAAGATATTTCACCAACCTCGGCGACATTAAAATTTATGATAGTAGGAGCTACGGCTTCGGTGTCTACATCATCCTGGGCAGGACCTACGATATCAAATGGAGCGGCGTAGCTAGTAGCAGACAATCCTAAAGCGAACAGCAGAGCGGGCACTGACAATCTAGCGGAGTGAAGCAATTTCATAATATGTTTCCCCTTGACAGTATATTGGTATTTTTTATAGCGATGAACATACTGGAAATTCCATAAACAATAAAGAGACATTGTGCAATTGTGGCGAAAGCAGGGCAGGGTCTTGAGGTAATATCACTTACCGCCAACACGAGGGCTCTTAGTACACACTCACCTTGACCGTACCTCGGTGCAATGGTTTTAGCCCGATATGACGCTGACACCACAAAGGTTGGATAATCCACTAAAAAGCGGTAGCGCATGCCCCAAAGAAGACCGTGCTCACCAAAGTACAAGCAAGAGGCTGTGCTACAAGTTCGAAAACTGAGTGACCGCAACTGGCACATAAGAGACCAAATTTTGGCTGAATTTCCCCTGAAATCTAGACCGCTTTGAGGTGAAAACGGACACTCCAATCTGCGGCCAGATTCTCTATTTGAGCACATATCGAGAAAAAGCAGGTGGGTTTGGTTCTCGGCTATTTTCGCAAATATTCAATAGAATCAGTACGGTTGTCTATCGGCCTGGTTTTAATCAGTGCGAGAACCAACAGTCCGACGTTTGCCTGATGGTCAGTGACAGAACTCCTCGATGGCGATGGCGAAGTTCAGGCTTTGGCCATCGCTGACCGTGAAGGTGGTGATGCCGACCAGATTGCCAGCTTGATCGAACAGGCCGCCTCCTGATGAACCTGAGGAGATGGCGGCATCGGTCTGAATCAGTTTCAGCCCGTGTCTGCTCCGCTTCTGGCCGACGATGCCGCGGGAAAGTGATGTTTCCAGGCCGCGGGGGTTGCCGATGGCCGCAACTTCCTCGCCGATACGCACCTCATCGTGCCTGCGCCCGTACTGCACGTAAGTCGGCAAGCTTCCCTGCGCCTTCAACACGCAGCGATCTCCGTCTCGATCAGCGTACAGAAGGCTCGCCTGAAGGGTCGAACCCACGCGACGAATGCTGATGTTTGCTGGATCATTGATGAGATGACAGTTGGTGATGAGTTCAGAGCTGGACACCGCGACAGCGGTGCCGGTCGACCGGGTTGAGCCTGCTTGAGAATCTACGGTCCAGATCGCCTCGCTGTTGGATTCGAAGACATTACTCCAGGGCTGGGAATAGGGGATGCTCTGCAAACGGCATATCTGCGCATTGAGCGGTTGCCAGCTTCCAGCGGTGACGCGGACGCCAGCGCTGGACGGCGTGGTCGTAGCGTAAGTGGCGGGTTTGCGGCCACCTGCTGGCCGAGAGGCGGGCGGACGGAAATCCAGCGCGGCTGCGAATGCCAGGCCCTTGCGTGGGTCCAGACGCGCTTCGTCAATGATCTGCTTCTGGGGCGCACTCATCAGGGAAACACGTTCTTCAATATAGGCTTTGCGCCCGGCTTCGTAGCTATAGTGCGGGCTGGTGAAATTGTCCTGGGCACAGGAGGCCCACTCCTTGCCCATGGCCAATGAAAGACCCTGACGCCAGTGGAAGTAGGCGGTGTTCCAATTTTCCCGCTCGGGTGCCAGACCGAACTGGATATAGGCCAGCCCGAGGTTTGCCTCACAGCGATCAACGCTTGATCGACCCTGAGACGAGCTCAGGACTCGTGAGAAATACTGTTCCGCATCGAGATAGAGCCCTCGGCTTGTCAGTGCGCGGGCATAATTGATTTCCAGTGCGCTGGCACCGTTGTTCACTGCCAGCCCGAGATAGTTGAACGCTTTGCCCGGGTTCCGCGCTACTGCCGCGGAGCCCTGGGCATACGTCTGGTAGAGATAGGTGCCGGCCTGACTTAGCCTTTGGCTGTCCGTGCCCACCGCGACATAGCGCTCCAGGATTTGCACCAACTCCGCCTGTTGGCTGCTGATATCGTAGTAGTCCACCAGTGTGGCCAGGGCCGAGGTGTCGCCCTGGTCGACAAGCCGCTGGCAGTTCGCGATTTCCCTTGCGCGTAATGCATCTAGCCCGGTGCGCTGGGCCGAGCGGTCGTAGCGCGTTTTCCCTCTGGCGTCCTGGCCGCGGTTGTTGACGATCGAACCTGGGCACCAGCCCGATTCGAGGTGGCGCAGGGCACTGGAGCCGGTGTGGTCGGGTGAGGACGTGGATGAGGAGCAGGCCTGTAGCATGGCTACCGCTAGCAGTGTCACCAGTTGCAGCGTTGGCCTGCGTTCGATCGTGCGTATCAGCGTTCTCATTCAGCTGTCCAGTGAGCAGGCGCAAATGCGGCTGAGGTGGCTGTAGGGAAGATCGCTCTGATCGTGCCAGTCGTTGAAGGCGCTCTGAATCAGTTTCATCTCACGTTGGCTGGTGGGGTTGTTCTTGATATCCACCCCGGCGCGCTGGAGGCAGCGAATCACGTCGCCCGTGAGTACGAAGGTATCCTTGCCCATATTGCGAAGAACACGTTGGCCGCTCATCCCCCCGAGCCTGCTGCCGCCTTTCTTCATATGGCTGAGCAGGCCGATCAGGTCGTCGCCAGGCCATTGGCTGACCATTTTTCCGAAGCTTCCGTGCTCCTGGCATACATCCAGTATGTACTGGGCGTTGTGTTGGATACTGAGCACTTTCTGCCGATTGCGGATGATTTTCGGATTCTGGCAAATGCGATCGATCTGATCGGGGCTGAGCATGAGTATCCGATCGGGAGGGAAGTTGAAAAAAACTTCCTCGAAATCGTCCCATTTATTGTCGACCACACGCCAGACAAACCCCGCCTGAAATATACAGCGGGTCATCTGGGCCAGCCAGCGATCGTTCTTGCTAGCGCTCAGGGAGCGGCTTGATTTGATCTCGGGCATCAGCCGGGAGAGGGCGCTCTCACCACCTTTGCGTTCGCTCGCCCTGGCGAAAATTGCTGCGAATTTTTCCATGCACCGCAGTTTAGACCAAAGCCTCTGCCGGGGTACAGGCGGAGAGTGTGGCAGTGCGGTAATCCCCTGCTATCATCAAGTGATTGTTCATGAACGAGCCTCACTATGTCCGACCCAAACCAGGTGCCAGTCGATCCAAACCAGGCGACCGAGCCCGAAGTCGCCACTATTATTGATAACCCGCTGATTACGCCGGCTCCCATAAGCGAAGACACGCTCTTCATTTTGCACCTGTTCGGTGAGATGGACGCGCAGGCACCGCTGATGCGCCTGATTATTGCGGGTGTCATTGTCGGTGTGTCGCTAATGCTCCTGCTTGCTAGCAGGATCTACTTTCACCGCAGAATAGCGCGAATGGAGGAGCTACCCGAGGCGCGCTACAAGGCGCTTCGTTGGCAGGCCCAGGATTTACTGTCAGCAGAGGACATGAAGTCTTTCTGGATCGGACTGAATCGGTGGGTGGGGCGCTTGATCACCCTGGCTTTCGCACTTGTCGCCCTCAATGGCCTGCTGTTGACTTCGGGTTGGACGCTGCGGCTGGCTGCGCGAATGATTAATGGCTTTCTGCAGGCACTGCTCTATATCTGGCAGGGTTTTATCAGTTATCTACCTAACCTGTTAACCATCATTTTGATTGTGGTAGCGGCGCGCTTTGTTATCCGCATGTTGTCGCTGATTTTCGATGGCATCCGCACGCGCAGAATCTATCTGAAGAATTTCTATCCTGAGTGGGCCGATACCAGCTTCGGCATCATAAAGTTGCTCGTCTATGCACTCACAGCGGTCATCATATTTCCCTATCTCCCCGGTTCGAGTTCGCCGGCATTTCAGGGGATTTCGATTTTTGTAGGTGTTCTCGTGTCCCTTGGCTCCACTACCGCGGTGGCAAATATTATCGCCGGTGTCGTGCTCACCTACACGCGTGCCTTCCAGATTGGCGATCAGGTGGATGTTGCCGAAACCCGGGGCAGGGTCGTGGAGCGCAGTATGTTTGTGACGCGAATCCAGACCTTGAAGAACGTAATTGTCTCCATTCCCAACTCCATGGTGCTGAACAACAACATCATCAACTACAGCAAGAACATGGGCCAGACTGGCCTGCTGGTGCACACGGGCATCACCATCGGCTATGACGTCCCCTGGCAGGTGGTAAACAAGCTGCTGGTGGGGGCAGCATCAAAGACTGAAGGTATCGCGGAAACGCCACCGCCCTTTGTTCTGCAAACGTCATTGGAAGACAATTATGTGGCCTACGAGGTGAATGGCTGGACGCGAAAACCGGAAGAGTTACCGCGTATCTACTCCATGCTGCACGCGAATATTCTGGATGAATTTCACGGGCACAACGTGGAGATCACTTCTCCCCACTATCGCGCAGTGCGCGATGGCAACCCGGTCAATGTGCCGGAAGTACTGTCCGAAGAAGAGCCCGAAGACGAGCCGGAAGAAAATTCGCAAGAAGTGTCGGACAAAAGCTGAAGATACTGGCGCGCGAGTCTGCTCCGCGCCAGTCAATCAGGGCTGCAGGCGGAACGCCATCAGTACGTTTCCGGGTAGTTGGCCGAACATGGCATAGCCTGACTGGACATAGAGCCAGTCTCCGGCCAGCAGCTGGCCATCCACATCAATGGCCCCACCGTGTCCAGTCACACCGTTGACTGCAGTTACCGGCACGGCAGTTTCGTACTGCCACAACACCTCACCATTCTCGATATCGTGGGCGCGCAATACGCCGTTCAAGCCGCCGCTGAACACCAACTCCTCGGTGGCGGTGGCCGCCGCGGACAGGCCGTAATAGAAAGAGCATTGGTACTGCTCTGCCAGCGGCCGGTTTTTTCCCGCGCGCATGTTCTGCAAACCCACTAGTGGTTTATCCTCGTCCGCGAGATAACAGCCGCGCTCCACGCCCTGAAACCAGAGTACGTCGCCGCTGCGCACGTCCAGTGCGTGGATCCCGGGCCTGGGGTCGTAGCCGGGCCGCTTTCGCTCCGGGTCAGCCGCGGGTACCAGCAGCCGTTCACCGGCCAGGGCCATGCCCCAGTGAATGCCGCCATTGGTTGTGGTCTGGTGGAGGTCGGGGCCAATGGCTGCGTTGCTTACTCTGGTCTTCCAGAGAAGCTTGCCGTTCATATCCAGCGCCATCGCGTCGCCGGATTTCTGGCCCGCCAGCAGCAGTTCGGTGCCATCATCGAGCATGGCGTGAACAATGGAGGCACCGATATCGAAGTCGCCGCCGGCATTTTCCGGGCAATTGCTGCCGCCGCTCAGGCAGGCCGCGTTCCAGATATCGTCAGCAGTAGCCTGAAATTTCCAGACTAGTTCTCCCGTATCCATGTCCAGTGCGATCACTGCATCGGAGGTGTCGGTGGCCGGGTGTGACAGGTTTTCCCCGGTGCCGATATAGAGCCGGTTGCGTGCCACGTCGATTGTCGGGGTGCTCCACACAGAGGCACCGGAAGGCCCCAGCAGGGGTTTGCCATCGCTGGTTTGGCCTTGTGGCGTAGCCTCTGCGGTGGCATGCCACTCCCACTGCTTGTCGCCGTTGCTTGCGTCGAGCGCCACCACGCCGCCGTGTGACTCACAGCAGACATGGCCGGGGTTGCCCGCCGCAGCGACCTCATAGGAAGAGATAGGCACGAACAGGCGTCCGTCATGCTGGCTGATGGAGCCGGTGATGGTTGATGTTGAGAACAGGCGCATATCGGTGCGCCAGCGCGTTTCCAGTGAATCACTATCGATGGCATAGACCACGGCCATAGAGTCGGCAAACACCAGCATGGGCGCCTCAGGTCCATCTACCACCGTGATCGCAGAGCGTATGCCACTGGCGACTTTGGTGTGATTGCGGATGCAGCCGCGTTCGCGATCGATGGCGTACAGGCGGCCAGTCTTGTCGCCGAAGAACAGGGTGTCGCCCACAACCGCGGGTTGAGAGCGCATATCGGTGACTTTGGGAAAGGCCAGTGTCCATGCCAATTCCAGCGACCCAAGATTGTCTCGGGTAATGTTGGTGCGTTCAGGCCCTACAAACCTGCGGTTGCCTTCTCCCTGCCCCCAGTTGGCGACATAGCGTACCTCGTCGGACGCTGCCGGCTCGCGGCAACTGTGTCCATCCATCCAGTCGAAGTCGCCACTCTCGGCGCCGCTGAGATAGATTGCGATCAGGCCGCGCTCGATATCCCCAAGGTGGGCTGCCATCGGCTGCATCTTGCCGAATTTCATGGCCACCATAACCGAGTCGAGGGAGAAGCCAGCCAGTGCTTCACGCGTTGGCGCGTGCATCTGGGGATTGTCGTGGCAGGTGGCGCAGTGTTCGTCAAAAATACGTTCACCAAAGAACGCCAGTGGCAGTTTGTCGGCGTGTTGGATCGCCAGCCCCTCGATCGTTTTCAGGGGCTTGTCCTGGGTTGCCCACCAGAGGCCCGCCGCTATGGGCAGGCAAAGTAACAGCAGTAGGAATTTTCTCATTCTTGCTCCAGGGCGAATGCGTAGAGATAGTCTCCCTGGGGGCGACTGAACATGGCGTGACCGCCAGCATTGATCACGACGTACTGCCGTCCCTTGTAGGTATAGGTCATAGGGGTAGCTGTCGCATCCACGGGTAGCTCGTAGCGCCACAACACCTCGCCACTCTCGGTGTCGAAGGCGCGAATATGTTTATCCATGGTGGCGCCGATAAAGAACAGGCCACCGGCGGTGGCAATACCGCCGCCGAGATTGGGTGTGCCCCAGTCGAGGTGGAATGGCACGGGAAAAGGCGCCATATCATGAACCGACCCCAGCGGCTTCTCCCACAATGTTTTGCCGGCAACGAGATCGACGGCCACCAGCTTGCCCCAGGGGGGAGGGCTGCAGGGCGTGCCCAGCGGCGAGACCAGCGCTCCCACTTCTACATCGTAGGGTGTGCCGCGCATAGGTACGCGCATTCTGGCGCCTGCGGCGGGATGGTCGCTGGTGCCCTGTCCGGCGGTTTCTTCACGGGGTACGAGGCGCCCGCTGAAGGGGGTAGTGTTCACGTTTACAACGAGCACCCCGCTGTCGCCGAGAATGGCGCCGCCGCCCCAGTTGGCTCCGCCAAGGCTGCCGGGCAGCATCAGGGTGAGCTTCTCACTGAGTGGGGTGAACAGACCGAGGTTGTCCAGCTCTGCCAATTGCTCTGCACAGTCGGAGCGGTCCCAGGGTGTCAGGCCCCAGGCCTGTTCGGGCATCAAAAAGGGATCGAGCAGAGGCGGCGGGGCAATAGGCTTGGGCTGCGTGCGTGCGGTGTGCTCGCCGGGTATCTGTGAGGGCGGTACCGGTTGCTCGGTGATTTCCCACAGGCTCTTGCCATTGCGGCGATCCAGCACGAACACGAACCCTTGCTTGGTGGGCTGCGCCAGGGCGGGAATGGTCTCACCGTTCTTCTGCCAATCGAACAGAATGGGCTGCGCCGGGGTGTCGTAATCCCACAGATCGTGGCGCACGTGCTGGAAGTGCCACTGCACTTCGCCAGTGGCGAGGTCGAGCGCGACGATGCTATTGGCGTAGCGGTTGTCACCTGGACGATTGGCGCCATAGTAATCGGGTGACGGTGCACTGGTGGGTAGAAATACCAGCCCTCGGGCCTCATCGATCGACATCGGTGCCCAGACATTTGCGCTCCCGCTGCCGCTGTGACCCTGTAAGGGGTCGAAGCTCCACCGCAGGGATCCGGTCAGACTGTCGAAGGCTTGCACCAGGCCACGTGGAGATTCTGCAAAGTGAAAGTCAATTACGGTAGAGCCGCTGACCACGACACCCTGCGCGACAACTGGTGCAGATGAATTGCTGACATGGTCTGCGCCGCGATCGCTTCCGAACTGGGTGACTGCGCCGCTTTTGCCAAAATCTCTGCAGGGCTGGCCGTCGATGGCGTCCAGCGCCAGTAGTCTGCGGTCGTGGGTATTGGTATACAGGCGGTGGCGGCAGTGCTCTCCATCGGCAACCCGCTGTTCTTCGTAGTAGGCCACTCCCCGGCAGCGGAAGGGGCGTTCGCCGCTGGTGTCTATTTCTGGATCGAAGCGCCAGCGCTCAGTGCCGTTGCCTGGGTCCAGTGCAATGACTTCGTTGAATTGAGTGCAGTAGACGAGCGACTCGCCGGCCTGCTCAGGGAGTAGTAGCGGTGTGGCCTGGCCCGAGGTCTGCGGCATGAGTTCGGCGCGCCGCTCCAGATCACCGCTGCGGTGGGTCCAGGCAACTGCAAGCTGGTCTACATTGCCAGTGTTGATCTGGCCGGCCTCGGAGTAGTGCCTGCCGCCGGCATCGCCGCCGTAGAATTGCCACTCACCTGCCTGCGCTGCAAATGCAGTGCAGGCAAGCATGACCGGTAGTAAGCCGCGCGCGTTCATTCGGCAAGCGGGGTGATGCGCAACAGGGTGGGTACAGCTCCCTCGGACTGCCAGGTCGGGAAGTGGGAGTTGCTGGTGTAAATCGCGCCATCTTCCTCAGATACCTCGATGTCGCGAGTGAAGAAACGCTGTCGGGGCATCGGATAAACCTTCCAGCTTTCGCTGCTGATATCAAAACCGAGGATGGTATCTGACTGGTTGCCGTTCACCCAGACAACGCCGCGCTTGCGATCTACGTTCAGGGCGTAGGGCAGTTCGTTAACCACCGGCAGATCATAGGCGGTGAACTTCTCGCTGCGCGGGTCGTACTTGACCAGCAGTGAATTCTGGAAGGCGACAATCCACAGGTTGCCATCGGCATCTGCCCGCAGGCGACGCGGGCCTTCGTACGGGAAGTCGATCATGGTTACCTCTCCGCTGTCCGGGTCAATGTGGGCGAGGTCATTGGCGTACAGTCTTGCGACCCACACACCGCCATCGGGCGCAACGTCGATGCCGTAGGGCATGGGCAGGCCGGTGGACTCCCGGTCGGGAGAGGGAAGTGGGCGATTCTCCGGATCGAGGCTGAACAGCAAGGGCAGCGCTTTGAACATCAGCCACTCTTTTGTTCCGCGGGCGGGTAGGTCGTAGAGCGTGAACTCGTCTGCCTGGCGGTCGAACTTCGCGACCTGGGAAGAGAGCGCCAGAGTGAACCAGACATCGTCGTTGGCATCGGTGCGAATGGTATGAGGGTAGAGGCCACCTGGCATCTCATGCACGATGAATTCCTTGGTGGTGACATCGAATTCCAGTAGCGCCTGCTGCATCGATGGCGTGATGAAGATGTTGCCGTCCTTCGGTGAAATCGCGAAGGAGTGCACGCCCATGTAGTTGTGCATTTTGGGGAATACCTGGAACCGATTGCCGAGAATGCCACCCAGGCGAGCGTCCTCGTCGTGGGGGACTTTATAAACGGTGTACTCGCCAGTCTCGGTGTCGATCTCGTAAATTCGGTCGAACAGATTGTCACCTACATAGACATAGCCATTCGGGTGAAGGACAAAATCATGCATCTGGGAGAAGCCATCACCGATCGGCCATTCGGTCATTTCGATGTTGGCGAGATGATCCTCCCAGCGGCGGGGCAGGGGAATTTGCTCGGGGTTTTCTCGCAGCTCGCGATACTCCTTTTGCATCAATTCTGCCACCGGGAGTTGGTCGTCCTCGGGCAGACGCGCGCCGTAGGTATTCATGCGCTGGATCACGCTCATCCACTGTTCCACCGTGCGCTCGTTACGCATGAAGGGCGAGGCCTGCTGGTGGCAGAACGCGCAGTTAAGCTGGAACACTTGTTTGAGCTCCTCGTCGCCACCGAAATCCAGTTGTGACAACCAGACATTGGATGGGTAGCTGGCATAGTGCTCTTCTGCGTTCATGGGTTCCAAAGCCACTTTGTCCACTGTCTCGTTCAGGTAGGCATCGCGATAACCCTGTGCCCTGACCCGGTAACTGAAGTCGCCCTCAAGGAATATATCGACTTCGCCCTCACTGTTACTGAAGCGAGTCACGGTCACAGCGGAGGTATTGCTAACGCCATGAGGCGCATAGCCGTCATCGCTCAGGTCGGCAGCCGGCACTTGCAAGGGCGTGCGTGTGACCATCGCCTGGGGCAAAGGCTTTCCGGCTGCATCGGTGACGAGCAACTCAGATGCCTGTGTGGCGCCGGCGAGCACAGCCATTAATAGTGTGGTGGTGAGCAGATAGGAGCGCATTGGATCTTTCCCTTTCAGGTGGAGTATCTATTGTGGCAGACCTTTGCGACCTGCGCATTGCTCTGGTGAGCCACGGGCTATGGTAATACGCGCCAACTGTTTGCGGGCCCCCATTCGCTGGTATCCTTTAGCGTGTGGCGAAAGGAAATTATTATGAGCGCTGGGGGTGATTTTGCCTGAGCATGAACGAGAGGTAAGTGTAGGCCTGACACGGGCATTACTGGACACTCTCCGCCTTGAGGGGGAGTCCAGGCCGGAGTGTTTGCTGGACGAGCTCGGGATTGATTCCGCGGTGCTGGAGCGGCCGGAAAACCGCATCAGCTTCGACCAGCAAGAGGCGCTATGGGGGCTGGCTGTTGAGCGCAGTGGCTCTCCCGTATTCGGCCTGCAATTTGCCCGGGCTATCCAGCCCGCCAGTTTTGGCCTGATGGGTTATATGGTGATGAATTGCAGCACCATCGATGGTTGCCTGGATGTCATCGTGGACTACCAGTTTCTCGCGGGGCAGGGCGGTAGTTTTCGGCGCACGGGTTGCGATCAGTATCCGGCGCTGGATTACCAGGCTGTGAACCCGGGCGATGCCGTTACGGCACACCGGGTGATCGCGATGTTCGCTTCCATTGTTAGCCTTGGGCGCTGGTTGGCGGGCGGGAGTTATGGCCTGGAGCGGCTGGAAGTGTGTTCGTTGCCTGGCACGGATCTCGCGCCTTACACCGAGTACTTCGAATGCCCTGTGATCAGTGGCTGTGATGAGAACCGACTTTTTTTCGCACCGACTGTGCTGCAATTACCAGTGACTCACGCGAGTGAGGAGCTGTTGAATTTGCTGACTGAACGAGCTGATCGACTGCTATCGAGTCTGTCGCTGGGGCCGGGGGTCGCTGCGCGGGTAGCCGGCTTGCTGGCGACTCAACTCGACCAGGCCTTGCCGGCGCGTAAGGCGATTGCCTCGCAGTTGGGGATGAGTGAGCGGACCTTGCAGCGCAGATTGCAACAAGAGGGGACCACTTATCAGCAGTTGCTGGATCAGACGCGCCATCACCTGGCGCTGGAGATGTTGCGCAACCGCGATGTCCCACTGGCGGACGTGGCGGCGCAACTGGGGTTTGCCGAGCCCAGTGCGTTCTATCGGGCGTTCCGCAAATGGCAGGGGGTGACGCCCGGCGACTATCGGCAAACTGCCGGCGCCGGGCTCTGAGGCTTACGCGTTGGTTCGAACCATCAGGCGTTTGAATACAATCGCGTTGTGGTCGTCCGGGTCTCGCTCTGGCTCTTCCGCCAGTTCGATGTCGGGGAAACGGCGAAACAGCTCACACATGGTGAGGTATAGCTGCCGCTTGGCGAGGGCGGCGCCGATGCAAAAGCGCGGGCCATAGCCGAACATGGCGTCGGGTTCGAACACGCGTTCGGCATCGAAGGTTTCGGGGTTCTCGTAGTACGCCGGGTTGTAGTCCTTCAGGTGGGGCATCATCAATACCATGACGCCCTTGCGCAGCTGCTGGCCCATGAATTCCATATCTTCCGGCGCATAGCGGGCAAAGCCCATTTTGGAGGACACCCCCCAGCGGTTGATTTCCGAGAAGGCGTTGGAGAATGCGTCTGGGCTGGCCAGCGCTGTGGCCACCTGATCTTTGTGCTGGACCAGGGTGTAGACCGACCACTGCTGCGCTACCAGGGTGGTATCTGCACCAGCGCCGATCAATGCCAGTACCAGGGTCACAATGTCCCACTCCTCGAAGTTCTCATTCTCCTCTTCGATTTTGAGCAGGGTGGACAGGAAGTCATCCTGCTCCGGTTGAGCGCGCCGTTCGGCTATGACTTTGAGAATGATGTCGATGGCCTTGTTGCAATCCTGGCGGGCCGCCTCACGCTGCTCATCGGAAATTGTGGGGTTCCAGGTCTCGGTGAAGGTCAGGATGACCTTGCGAATCTCGGGCCAGTATTTTTCGGGTATCCCCACCATGCGTGTGATGGAAATAAACGGGATGTGCTGGGCGATTTCTTCGATGTAGTCGAAGGTCTCTGGAGTGCCCAGTTCGTCGAATAATTTCTCCACGTCCGGTTTGATCTTCTCCTGGATCTTGTCGACCACATTGCGGGAAAAAGCCGGCGAAACAACCTTTCGAACCAGGCGATGGTGGCCGTGGTCGGCTAGCAGGCTGTGGCCGATCATGGCGCGCTCGAAGTTACTCCACTTGTCCTGTGGCGGGCGTTCAGGCGCAAATTCCCAGTCGTAGAAATCGGACGACAGCGGCTCGCTCTTCCAGCAGGCCATGACATCCTCCATGCGGGTGATGATCCAGGCCTGCCAGGGTTCGTACCAGACAATGGGACCGCGCTCCGCCAGCGCAAGACACTGGGGCACGGGGTCATTCATGTACTCCGGGGAGTGGGGATTAAAAATTTCTGCCACGGGGGGCAAGGCAGTAGCGGCCTCAGACATATCGGTCTCCGGGATTCTTAAATTGATAGCAAAAGTATACATATGTCTACTTTTGGAGCAAGTGACAGTTATTTCATGTAGGCCCCCTGATTGGTAGCATGGTGGAATTCAGGGGAGCGAGTGTTGGAGGGAGCATTGCCGAGAGCCAAACGGATCTGTATTTTGCTCGCGCTCGCCTTGCTGGTGCCTTCACTGGCCTGGGCCAATGGCGCCAGCGAATCGTTTACTCGCACCTCGTTACTTCTCATTCTTATGATCACCCTGGCAGACGCCTGTGGTTTTCTGTTCGAACGCTTTGGTCTGCCTGAATTGGTGGGCGAGATCTCAGCCGGGATTATCCTCGGCAATCTCGCGCTGATCGGGCTCGACTTTGATATCGCTACCACCCTCAAAGAAAGTGAATTCATGACCTACGCCTCGGAGTTGGCGGTGGTGTTGCTGTTGTTTCTGGTGGGGCTGGAATCCGATATGCGCGACCTGCTGCGAGTGGGGCGCACCGCTCTCTCCGTGGCGATAGCGGGTGTGGTGCTGCCGCTGGCCCTCGGCCTCGGTGCCGTGGCAGCCCTTGGTCTGGGCAGCGGCTTGCAGGGATGGTTCATCGCCGCGACCCTGGCGGCAACGTCGGTAGGTATCACTGCCAAATTGTTGGAGGCCCAGGGTGTTATTAAACGCCCCTCATCCGAGGTGATTCTGGGGGCGGCCGTCATCGATGATGTTCTTGGGGTTCTTTTGTTGGCGGTATTGGCGAGCGTCGCCGCCAATGGCGATTTCGTCGCCTCGGACCTGCTGATTATTCTGGCCAAGGCCGTGGGCTTCTTTGTCGTCGCACTGTTTATCGGCCAGAAACTGATGCCTGAAATGGTCCATATGGTTTCGCTGACCAAGCACGCCAGTATCTGGACGGGTTTTGCTTTCTGCCTCGCCCTGGCCTTTGGCGAACTGGCGGCGCTGGCCGGCATGGCGCCGTTAATAGGCGCTTTTGTCGCTGGCCTGCTGTTGGACGATGTTAGCTTTCGCGTGGGAGACGACCTGCAAAAACACCGGCTGGAAGAATTGATCCGACCGATAAGCGACATCCTTATCAGTATTTTCTTTGTGAGTATTGGTGTGCAGGTTGAGCTGCTTGCGCTGGCGGACGGGGCAAATTTGCTCTTGGTAGTAACCCTCAGCGCAGTGGCGGTGGTGTCGAAAGGTTTGGCGGGCCAGCTGGCACGCGGTCCGGAATTCGATCGCGCCGGAATTGGTTTCGGTATGATTCCGCGCGGCGAGGTGGGGTTGATCTTCGCCGCCTTCGCCCTTGCTCAGGGAGTATTCTGTTGCGATATTTACACCGTGGTAGTGACCGTTGTGTTGTTCACCACCATTATCGGCCCAGCGATGCTCAAGCCGCGGTTGCAGCGGTTCTAACAGTTCAGCTCTCGCCCAACAGTGCTTTCACATGTGCTTCGACGCAGCGTGCCAGGGCGTGCAGGTCGTAGCCCCCTTCCAGTGAAGATACGATTCTCCCCTGGGCGCTGATATCCGCCTGCTCACAGAGGCGTCGGGTGACCCAGGCAAAATCCTCGTCTATCAGGCGGAAGTCCGCGAGTGGGTCTGCCTGGTGGCCATCGAAGCCCGCCGAGATGAAGATCAGTTGTGGATTGAACTCTGCCAGTCGCGGCAGCCACTGGGAGGTGACCGCCGCGCGAAATTCCTCGCCGCCGCTGCCAGCGGCCAGCGGGGTGTTCACAACATTCGCGGCCTCGCAGTTGTCACCGCTGTGGGGATAAAACGGGTGTTGGAAGCTGGAACAGAACAGGATGCGATCATCTCCTGCAACGATGTCTTCGGTGCCATTGCCGTGGTGGACATCGAAGTCGATGATCGCCACCCGCTCCAGGCCGTGTTGTTCCAGGGCGTGGTATGCACCCACTGCGATATTGTTGAACAGACAAAACCCCATCGGCTTGTCGCGCTCAGCGTGGTGGCCCGGGGGGCGCACGCCGCAGAAGACCTGGCCCACATCGCCGGCCATGACCATGTCGACACCCTGGGTTACAGCACCCGCTGCCAGTAGGGCAGCTTCCAGTGAGTGAGGGTTCATGGTGGTATCGGGGTCTACTGCCACCGTGCCCATTTCGGGTGATTTGCGGAATATCGCATCGACATGTGCCCTGCCGTGCGCGTGCAGCAGTTGTGCACGTTCGGCGGGGCGGGCGTCGTGCTGGCGCAAGATCATATCCAGGCCTGTGGCAATCAGGCGATCGTTGATGGCGGACAGGCGTGCTGGCTGTTCAGGATGGTATTCACCCATGTCGTGTAGCTGGCACTTGTAGTGGCTGATGTAGGCGATACTCATGACGTGCTCCGGCATTTTCTCGATCTTGCACTCTCTCCCCAACGGGGGCAAGAAGCACTGGCGATTTGTGCCTATACTTTGCTTTGAATCATTACTTACGAGGGAGCCACTGGCTCACACTCTCTGGCGCCATGCGTAAACACTACCTCGAAAGCATTTTCAGTCCCGAGTCCGTTGCAGTGATCTGCGATCAGGAGTACAGCCCGATTGGCGAGCAGGTGCTGAACAATCTCGACGCATCCGGGTTCAAGGGCGATATCCATCTGATCGCAGCTGCTGGCAGCAAGCTCGCGCAGCGCACGGCCAGAGCTGCTATTGCCGATGTTGACGGCGCGGTGGAGCTGGTCATCGTCGCCGCGCGAGCCGACCGTCAGGCGGCGATCATGCGCGAGTGTGGCGATGCTCAGGTCAAGGCCGTGGTCATCCTCTCCGGCGGCTTCAGTGAAACCCAGGAAGCGGGGCTGGCACTGCAAAACGAGCTGGTAGAGATTGCACGCAGGCATAATATCGCGGTGGTAGGTCCCCGCTGTCTCGGTATTATTCGGCCGCGCAATAATCTCAATGCATCATCAGCACGCAGCCCCGTCAAAGAGGGCAAGGTCGCTCTGGTGACCCAGTCCGGCGCCTTCTGTTCGGCGATTCTGGATTGGGCTGACGAAGCGGGTTATGGCTTTTCTGCCGTGGCTTCCCTCGGAGCAACCTCCGACGTCAAGTTGGGAGATGTGCTCGATTATCTGGCCCAGGATCCCTCCACCAGCAGCATTCTGCTGTACGTCGAACGCATCACCAATGCGCGCCTCTTTCTCAGTGGCCTGCGCGCCGCAGCGCGATTGAAGCCGGTAGTGGTGATCAAGTCTGGCCGCAACGAGTCCGGCGCACGCGCAGCACTGAATCAGATGCAAACGCCACTGGGCAGCGATGAAGTTTTCGATGCCGCCATTCTGCGGGCTGGCGCAGTGCGCGTCACCATCGTCAACCAGTTAATTGCGGCTGCCACCATTCTTTCTTCCGGTGCCCGTGTGAGCGGCTCGCGCCTCGGGGTGATTACCAATGGTGGCGCACCCGGTGTTATGGCTGCTGACTGGGCGGGCAGTATCGGCGTGCCCCTGGCAGAGTTGGCGCCCGAGACCCTGGACCGACTGAGTGAGATACTCCCCGATTACTGGTCGCACTCTCACCCGGTGGATATTCTCGGCAATGCCGATGCAGAGCGCTATCGCGCGGCCACCGAGGCCCTGCTGGCGGACGCCGGTGTCGACGGCGTTCTGGTGCTGTTGACCCCGCAGGGTTTCACCGACGCCTCCGCCTGTGCCGAGGGCGTGATCGCTGCGAGTGAAAAAGCACACAAGCCGGTGCTCGCTTCGTGGATGGGGGCGGGTTTGGTAGCCGAGGGGCGCGAACGTATGGCGAGCGCGGGCATTCCCCAGTTTGTCTCTCCTGAAGCGGGCGTGGATGCCTTCAATTATCTGGCCCGGTACCGACGGAACCAGAGCGCATTGATGCAGGTGCCCGAGCCTCTTTCCGAGCATCGCGATCCCGACAGCTATGGCGCCAAGGCGATTATCGATCAAGTATTGGCAGAGCGCAGGACCACGCTCAGCATCGCCGAGTCCCGCGCGGTACTGAGTGCTTTTCGCATTCCCGTATTGCCCAGCAGTATTGCCAACAGCGCGGCAGAAGCGCTTGTTGCTGCGGAAAATCTCGGCCTGCCTGTGGCGATGAAGATTGTCTCACCCGACATTGAGCACAAATCGGAAGTGGGTGGTGTGCGCCTGAATGTGAGTGAGTCCCGCTCAGTTCACACAGCCTATGAGGAGTTGATGCGCGACGTTGCGCGCAGAGATGGCGAGGCCCGCTTACAAGGCGTGAGCATCGAGCCGATGGTAGATCGCCCCCACGCACGCGAGTTGTTGATCGGAATCACCTATGACCCGGTGTTCGGCCCGGTAGTTCACCTGGGGCCAGCGGGAACCGCCGCGGAAGCGATTTCCGGCGAGACGCAGGTAGCGCTGCCGCCACTGAATGATTTTCTTGCCCGGGAACTGGTGGATCGCACCGCGGCGTCTCGCTATTTACGTCAGTTCCGCAAGCTGCCGGAAGTCAATATGGCGAAGCTCTCCGAGGTATTGCAGCGCGTATCGGAAATCGCATGTGAGTTGCCCTCGATCGCCGAGTTGGAGATCAATCCCTTGCTGGTCGACGAGGAAGGGGTTGTGGCGGTGGATGCACGCATTACGGTGCGGCAGCAGGACACTGGGGCCAGTCGGTATGGACACATGGCCATTCACCCCTATCCGGCCGATCTTGAAAGCCAACTGCTACTGGCAGATGGCTCGGAGGTCCTGCTGCGGCCGATCCGTCCTGAGGATGGTCACAGTGAGGACAGTTTCGTCGCCAACCTCTCGGCTGAAAGCCGCTACTTCCGTTTCATGCACGGCCTTCATCGCCTGACCCCGTCGATGCTCGCCCGATTTACCCAGATCGACTATGACCGTGAGATGGCGCTGGTGGCTATCGAACAGGACGAGGAAGGCCGGGATACCTTTATCGGCGTTGCGCGCTATGTCACCAACCCGGACGCTAACTCCTGTGAGTTCGCCCTGACCGTGGCGGACGAGTGGCAGTCCCGCGGGGTGGGTCCTCGAATGATGGAGCGATTGATCTACATCGCCCGAAGACGCGGCCTTGAAACTATGATCGGTGAGGTGTTGGCGCAGAACTCGCGCATGCTGAGGATGTGTAAGCGTCTTGGTTTCCGCTCACTGCGCAGCCCGGAAGACCCGGAGATCGTGGTGGTTACTCTGCCTCTTTAGGCCCGCTGCATTCCGGACACGTCCTGATGCTGAGAACGACTGCGCCACCAATCGACAACAGTACCGCCGTGCCAATGCGAAGAGCAGTACTCTCCATGGCGAATGCGATCGACGCCGTGCCTGCCGCCAGCATCGAGATAATGGCCATGGCCTTGGTGCGCTGGGAAATACAACGGCGCTCCTCCCAGTTGCGGATGATCGGGCCGAACAGTTCACTGCTCAGCATGCGCTGATGCCATTTTTCAGAAGACCGGGCGAAGAACCAGGCGGCCAGCAAGATAAAGGGCGTGCTTGGCAAAACCGGTAATGGTATTCCTGCGAGTCCCAGGCCGAGGAACAGGAACCCCAGGGGTTTGTAAAATTGGCGTTTCACGCGTCTCTCGCTCACCATGGGCTGAAGTTGTGAATACTATCAATAATGGGGAGCAAAGATGCGATCAAACTGTTGGCTTTGGAATCGAGCGGGGTCTGGTCATCGGCTACCACTTCCAGTAACAATGGGCGTATGAATTCACCACACCTGCCAGCCAAAGATCGGACCGCCCTTGTTCTTACCGGGGGTGGCGCACGTGCCGCCTATCAGGTGGGTGTGTTGCGTGCAGCGTCGGAGGTGCTGGATAAGCAGGCTCAAAACCCGTTTTCCATAATCACCGGGACGTCTGCTGGCGCGATCAATGCTGTGGCACTGGGCGCCTCCGCCAACAATTTTCGCCTGGCGGTAAAGAAGGTTGAACATATCTGGGCAAACCTGCAGGTAGAGCAGGTGTATCGGGCCGGCTATAAGGATCTGATCGGCAGTGTCTTTCGTCTGCTGGGCTCTCTGTTCCACCGAGGCACAGGCAGGCGCAAGCCGCTGGCGCTGCTGAACACAGAGCCACTGGCTCGTTTACTGGCAGATGCGATTGATTTTGACGATCTGGAAAAGCGGCTGCAGAGTGGTCTGCTCGACGCTATCGGTGTGACCGCCTCCAGTTATGACACGGGCGAATCAGTCACCTTTTATCAGAGCGATCTCGATGGCAGTGTACTCCTGCCCTGGAGACGTTCTCGGCGTCGCGGTGTTCCGACACGTCTTGGCGTGGAGCACCTGCTGGCGTCCTCTGCGATTCCGGCCATCCTGCCAGCCACCCAGGTTGAAGGTGCCTACTATGGAGACGGCGCGCTGAGGCAGGTGTCGCCGATCAGCCCGGCGCTACATCTCGGCGCCCAGCGGGTCATGGTGGTGGGTGTGAGTGGAAACCGTAATCGCCCACCAGTGGAGGGTAGAGAGACTCACTCGCCATCACTGGCAAAAATGGTGGGCCATGTTTTCAACAGTGCATTTATTGACGCGTTGGAGAGCGATATGGAGCATCTGGAGAGGATCAATGAGCTCGTGGGTATCGTGCACAATGAGAATCCCAGCGCCGAGACAGGTGGAGCCCAATTGGTGGATTTCCTCTGTATCAATCCCTCTATCGAAATCGATCAGGTGGTGGCCGATCACCTGCATCGCCTGCCACCGGCGATGCGTACCCTGCTGAATATCACTGGCGCAACGCCCAGGGGTGGGGGCACGAGCCTGGCGAGCTATCTGCTTTTCGAGGGCGCTTTCTGCCGCGATTTGATAGAGACTGGCTATCGCGATGCACTTGAACAGCGCGACATGCTTGAAGCTTTTTTTCATCCCACATCAGAAGTCATTCTCTGACGACAGCTGTGCTAACATCTAGCGGATACTGTATAGCTGTAGGTGTTAAGTGAACCGTTTTATCGTTGTTTTCGGGGTCGTTCTGGTGACCCTGTTTACTGTAGAAATGCTCAATCCAGTGCAAGAGCATGTCATCGTGCCTTTCACCACTGGGCTGGCCAAATTCAGTGCATTTCTGATATCGCCGTTTGATGAGAATGTTATTGCGTACGGCAAGATCCTCCAGTTTCAGGACACCGGGTTTGCCGTATCCATTGAAGCCGGATGCAACGGGGTGGAGGCAACGATTGTCCTTATCGCCGCTGTGCTGGCATTCCCCGGTACCTGGAAACAGCGGGTCGCTGCAATTGTGCTCGGCTTTTTTGCCGTTCAGGTGATGAATGTTGCCCGGATCATCAGCTTGTTCTATCTCGGCGACTGGGACCTCGATATTTTCGGCTGGGTGCACCTTTACCTGTGGCCGGCTCTGATCATGCTGGATGTATTGGTCGTGTTTATTTTCTATCTCCGCTACCTTTCAAATAACGAGGAAGGGGCACATGTCGCTGCCTGAGAATCGCCATCTGCGGCAGTTCCTGCTATTTGTGTTCGCGCTGATTATCCCCTGTTTTGCACTATGGACTGTTGCGGCGGACCTGGTGGCCATGCCGGTGGTGGGGCTGACCAATATGATTCTGGGCGGGTGGTTCCCCAACACGGTGGACTCTATTGTGTTCCAGAATTCCGACGTCTATCTGCTGACGCAGTTCGGAGAGGCTGGCGGTAGGCCGGTGCCGGCTGAGCAGTCGGAGTACCAGTTCGGCTTCCGCATCAACCCGGCTATCCTGTCTTACTCTTTACCTTTTTACGCCACCCTGCACTTTGCGACACAGAAGGACAAATACCTAGGTGGGTTTGTGAGTGGCGTGATGGTTCTCTATCCGTTTATTCTTTTCGGTCTCGTCAGCCTTTGCATGAAAGACCTTATGGTTAACCTCGGCGCGTTATTTATGGAGCAGCCAGGTATATTTATTCCGAATGGCAATGTGATCGGCTTGTTTTACCAACTGAATGTATTGATCGTACCGACGGTAGCGCCCATAGGCGTGTGGGCCTGGCAGAGCCGGGATACCGAGTTGTTCCAAAGCCTTCTGGGGCCTCGCGAGGCCACTGCAGACGAGGCCTGAGTCCCGGGTGACAGGGCCCCCTGCAGGGCGCGCCTGACGGTATTATCCCAACGGGTTGGGTATTTGCTTTTTGGCTAGTAAATGCTAAATTCCGCGCCCTTCGGTACGTACCGCAATTAAACGGGGGCGAAGACTCCTGTAATGCGCACTTTTTACTTCGCCTACAGAGGATTCTCCCATGTTTGAGCCCCGTTTCGGGCTGCGAGCTATTGCAGTTGCAGTCAGCTCCGCCATTCCCTTTACTGCCGTCGCGCAGGATTCACGTCCGGCTTTTGAGGAAGTCCTGGTCACCGCTGAGAAGCGTAGCGAGAGCCTGCAGGATCTTTCACAGGCTGTAACCGCATTATCTGGACAGGACCTGGACGAGCGCCAGATCACGTCATTCGTTGATCTCAGTGCCATTGCCCCAGGGGTTAATGTCGCCAAGAACGAAGGCTTCAAGACGGTTATCACGATTCGCGGTGTGGGTAATGAGGCGAACCAGAACGCGATTGCCAATCCGTCGGTGTCCTATCACCTGGATGGCATTTATGTAGCTTCACCCTATGCTCTGCAGACAGATTTCCTCGACCTTGAGCGGGTCGAGGTACTGCGTGGCCCGCAGGGCACACTGTTTGGACAGAATTCTACCGGCGGTGCTATCAATGTTATTACCCAGGCGCCAACCACAGACGAGCTTTACGGCACTGCCGACCTGACTCTGGGTAACTACAACCTGGTGCAGGCCCGCGGCGCAATCAATATCCCCATGGGTGATACCGTTGCCCTGCGCGCCAGTGTCTCCAGCAATCAACATGACGGGTTCTCCGAAAATATTGTTCTCGACCAGGAACTGGACGATGCCGATAGCATCTCTGGCCGCCTGCGCCTTCTGATAGAACCATCCGCGACCTTCCGTGCCCACCTGACTGCCCAGTACTTCGAAGAGGAAGTGAATGGCGCGGCCCAAAAAGGTCTGCTGGATGAAACGCGCGACCCGCGTAAGCTGGCTCAGGACTCCCCCGCGGAATATGAACTGACCTCTGAGTTGTACAGCGCCGTTCTGGAGTGGGACCTCGAAGCCTTTACCGTGAAGTCGCTCACCAGCTACCAGGACGATGACATCCTGATTCGCCGCGACAACGACCGGAACGATCTGGACAGCCTGCCGCCATTTGCCCTGTTGCCAAGCTACTACGATGCTGAGACTAACGAGCAAACCACGTTTACTCAGGAAATTAACCTGATTTCAGGCGATCCTCTCTTTGGTAAATTGGACTGGGTTGCCGGGGTGTTCTACCTCGATACCGAAGTTGATATCAGTATTCTCGAACGCCTGGACTATGGCTTTGACGGGACATTCGACCCGTTCACTGTGGAAGATGTCTACAACTTCACCGGTGATTTTGGTTTCATCTCTGATTCCACCCCTGAGCGCGATTCCGCCTCCATCTACGGCCAGGGCACCTGGCACTTCAATGACAGCTGGCGCGGTGTATTCGGCTTGCGCTATACCGAGGATGAGGTGAACTCGGAGGTGACTAACTTCTACGGACGTTCAGGCACCGACGCGCTTGAGATTGAATCCGACAAGGTCACCGGCCGCGTGGTGCTCGAGCATGACTTCGGCGATGCGACCATGGGATACGTTTCCTATACCCGCGGCTTCAAGCCCGGGGGCTCCAACCTGACTTACGGCCGCGAGAGTGAGGTCGCACCGATTGTCGTGCTGCCAACCTACGAAGAAGAAGTTGTCGACGCCTACGAAATTGGCCTCAAGACTGATCTGGCGGACGGGCGTGTCCGTCTGAACGGCGCTGCGTTCTTCTACGACTACGAAGGCCTGCAGTATCAGGCTACCGACCCCGAAGTCTTCCAGGGTGGCGTGGGCAATATCCCCGAGTCCGAGATCTACGGTGCTGAACTGGAGTTTGCAGCGTTCCTGACCGACTCTCTGGTGCTGGATGCGCGTATGGCGTGGCTGGATACCGAGATCACTGCTGACCACGACGCGCTGGACAATGTCGCTTCCGACGCTGCCACCAACGCGTTGCTGGGGCAGGGCTTCGACCTGTTCGGACCTGAGATCCAGATGGCTCGTGCCGCTGAGATCACCAACGTCAAAGGTAATGAACTCGCCAAGACACCGGGTTTCACCGGCAACCTTGCTCTCAGCCACGATGCCACCCTCGGTAACTGGGGTGACCTGCGCAGCGTGCTGCAGTACACCTACCGCGGTGATTTCAAGCACCGTATCTTCAACAACGACACCACCGACGTTGTCGATAGCTACGATGTCATAGATCTGATCTTCGGGTTCCATCCGGCGAATGGCGATTGGCGCGTTGAATTGATCGGCAAGAACCTCACCGATGAAGACGGCATCAATGCGCGCTTCACCGATGTATTCGGTGTTGGTGCTACGGGTGACGAGCTTATCGCTCCCCGTCAGTACATGGTGCGCTTCGGCCTGGATTTCTAAATCTGAGCAATCATGGTTCTTTGAGAAAGCGCCCTTCGGGGCGTTTTTTTGTGTCTCGATAAACCCGGGAATCCATTCACCGCACGGTCTAGAAGAACGCGAATTTGGCGACGAAGATACCGGTAAGGAACCACGCCCCGAAACTCACGTCGCCAGCGCGGCCAGCAAACACCTTGATCACGGCGTAGCTGATAAAGCCCACCGCGATACCGTTGGCAATCGAGAACGAGAGCGGAATCATGATGATGGTGAGTAGGGCAGGGGTGAGCTCGGTCGCGTCAGAGTAGTCCAGTTGTTCCATGCCAGACATCATCAGCAGGGCCACATAGACCAGTGCTCCCGCTGTGGCGTAGGCCGGCACCATGCCCGCCAGCGGTGCAAAGAACATTGCCAGCAGAAACAGAATGCCCACCACCACGGCAGTGAGACCGGTGCGGCCACCAGCGGCAACACCTGCAGCACTCTCGACATAGCTGGTGACCGGGGCGCAGCCAAACAGGGCTCCGACTACGCTGGAGGATGAGTCTGCCTGCAAGGCCTTGTTCATGTTTTGGATCTCGCCGTTCTCATTGACGAGGCGAGCACGGGTGGCGACGCCTAGTAACGTGCCTGCTGTGTCGAACAGGTTGACGAACAGGATGGCGATGATGACGCTGACCATGCCCACTTCGAAGGCGCCTGCAATATCCAGTTGCATGAGCGTGGGGGCGATGCTCGGTGGTGCGGACACCAGGCCCTGATACTCCACCAGGCCCGCCACTAGGCCCAGTACAGTGATCAGCAAAACGCCCAGCATGATCGCGCCGGGCACCTGCCTGACTGAGAGGCCGGCGATCAGCAGAAAGCCCAGCGCGCCCAGTAGTGGTTCAGGCTGAGTGAGGTCGCCCAGCGAAATCAGGGTGGCTGGATTGTCGACAATCAGGCCGGCGCTCTTGAGACCGATAAAACCGATGAACAGCCCCACGCCCGCCGCCATCGCAACGCGCAGGTCCTTGGGAATGCTGTTGAGCATCCAGGCTCGCAGCGGAGTGACACTCATGATCACGAACAGGATGCCGGCGATAAAGACAGCGCCGAGAGCGACCTGCCAGCTGTAGCCCATCTCGCCCACCACCGTATAGGTGAAAAAGGCGTTCAGTCCCATGCCGGGAGCAAGCCCGACCGGCCAGTTCGCGTACAGGCCCATAAAAATACAGGCCAGTGCCGCGGCGAGGCAGGTGGCGGCGAAGCTCGCGCCGTGGTCCATACCTGCTGATGCCATCATCTGCGGGTTAACGAAGATGATATAGGCCATGGTGATGAAAGTGGTGAGACCTGCTACCAGCTCAGTGCTGACCCGGGTCTGGTGGTGCTCCAGCTTGAACAGCCGTTCCAGCAGTGCTTGCATGGTGAGAGTACTTCCCTGTCCCTGAAAGATGGCAATAGTGGCACACTCCCCGGTGACGGGAAAGCGGCCGCGTCAGGCGGGGCGTTGGTAGCGAAATCGCGGTTTGGTTTCGCCGTCGCGCTCTACGGTTTCCTGCCACATCGCCAATGGCCGCACCCACAGCGCACGCTCCCCGTACTGGGGCCGATACACCACCAGCTTCTCGCCCGTTTCCGAGTGGGTAGCCAGGCCGATCAGTTCGTATTCGCTGCCTTTGAAGTGTTGATAAATGCCAGGCGTTGGCTCGTTCATGGATTTCCTCTTAACATATGTTAATGCTGCTACCGGCCGGCGTCTCTAAGCTTGCGTTTGATCCTGGAGAGAGACACAGCGTCGATGCCCAGATAGGAAGCGATATGGGCCTGGGTCACGCGGTCGCTGAGGTCGGGTTCGTGAGCCAGCAACCATTGATAGCGCTCCTCGGCATTGCCGGTTAGCAACACCGCCTCGCGGCGTTGGTTGCGGATAAAAGCGGCGGTCAGGAATTCGCGGTACAGTCGGGCCACTTGCAGGTCATTATCTGCAGCAGCCAGTAGGTCGCCCAGGTGGAAGCTAATGGCTTCCACCGGCTCCAGGCACTCGATGGAGAAGGGGGCAGCGCCGCCGGTAATGGCCGCGCTGACGGGCCCGGTGATCTCACCGGCGCGCAGGAACGATTTGTTGCGTTCGCGGCCGTCAGGTGTGGTGTAGAAGAGCCGCACCAGCCCGGCTTCAAGTAAGTAGAGTGTGTCCCCGGTGTCACCGGCGTGCACCAGGAACTCGCCGGCGTCCCGCTTGACGGGCGCCATGCGTTGCAACCATGGCAAGTCCGGCGCAAGGCCTGTAAGGCCCCAGCGCTGAAGCCAGGAGTCGCGATTTTTTGTGAAATCCGCTGCGGTCATGGCGGCAGTATAAACCGAACAAAGGTGAAAGGAGATTGAGATGAACGATGCAGTAGTCAACGACATTGTAATGAACCGTGAAAATGCTGAGGAGATGCTGGCCCAGCCTGAAGATATCGCGGGTATCCGTGCCGATCGCAAAAACAAACTGGCTGCGGCATTGCGCCTGTTTGGCAAGTTCGGGTTCGACGAGGGTGTCGCCGGTCATATAACCGTGCGTGACCCGGAAGATACGTCTCACTTCTGGGTAAACCCCATGGGTAAGTCGTTTAAGCAAATGACTGTCTCGGATTTGCTGCTGGTAAACCACAAGGGTGAAGTAGTGGAGGGAGAGGGCCTGCTCAACGGTGCCGCATTTACCATCCACTCCCAGATTCATATGTCAGACCCCAAGATCATAGCGGCGGCTCACTCCCACTCGGTATACGGCAAGGCCTTTTCTTCCCTGGGCAAGACACTGGATCCGCTGACTCAGGACGCCTGCGCATTCTACGAAGACCATGTGTTGTTTGATGATTTCTCTGGCGTCGTGCTGGATAACAGTGAAGGCCAGCGCATCGCCGCCGCACTCGATGGGCGCAAGGCCGCGATCCTGCAGAATCACGGCCTGCTTACCGTGGGCGAGACGGTTGATGCGGCAGCATGGTGGTACATCACCATGGAACGCAGCTGTCAGGCGCAGCTGCTGGCGGAAGCTGCGGGTACGCCCAAGCCGATTGGCCACGAGGTTGCGCTGAGTTCACGCGAAACCGTAGGCTCTGCGCTCGCAGGTTGGTTCAGTTTTCAGCCACTGTACGACGTGATTACTGCCGAGCAGCCCGAACTACTCGACTAGAAAAAATACGCGGCATTTGACATCGCCGCGTGCAGGTTTACTCTCCATAAGGCCCTCCCAGCGAGGGCCTTTTTTGGTTAGGGGAAATCTATGAGCAAAATTCGTCGTCGCAGTGTATTGAAGGGGATGTCGGCAACTGCAGTGCTGCCAGTGATTGGCTGTGCCAGTGGCCCCGAGGCTCCAGCGGACGCTGGACTGCGCTTCGCTCACGGCGTGGCCAGCGGCGACCCCGATCAGGACAGTGTTGTGCTGTGGACGCGGGTTAGCGGGGCGAGCGGAACCGTGCTCGGGCAGTGGCAGGTCGCTACCGATGCGCATTTTTCTGCCGTGGTTGCCGAGGGTGACTTCAGTACCGATGCCGCTCGCGACTGGACCGTCAAGGTTGTTCCTCAAGGGCTGCCGGCGGGCGGCTCCTTTTATTACCGCTTCAACGTGGGTGATGTTTACTCCATGCCCGGGCGGACACGCACCCTGCCAACAGGCCACGTGGCCAGTCTGGGTATTGCCATCGCCTCCTGTTCGAATATTCCATTCGGCTATTTCAATGCCTACGAAACTATTGCCCTGGACCCCGCTGTCGACCTGGTCCTGCACCTCGGGGATTACATCTACGAATACGGACCCGACGGTTACGGTGGGAAGAGCGGAGTAGCGCTAGGTCGCGAGCATCTGCCGCGTAAGGAAATTGTCAGCCTGGATGATTATCGGCAGCGTCACGGTCAATATAAAGCCGATCCCCAGTCGCAGGCAATGCACAGTAATCATCCGCTGATAGCCATCTGGGATGATCACGAAAGCACTAATAATCCCTGGACCGATGGTGCCGAGAATCATCAGCCAGAAACCGAGGGCGACTGGAACCGGCGCCGGGATGATTCTCTGCAGGCGTATTACGAGTGGATGCCTGTGCGTGAGCCGGGCAAGGGAGGGAGCCGAGCGGACTACTGGCGCCATCTACGCTTTGGCGATCTGGCCAGTCTGATTACGCTGGAAACCCGTCTCACCGGCCGCGATGAGCAGCTGGATTATGAAGACCACCTGGAGCGACTGAAGACCGAAGACGACGTTCACCGCTTCTACCGCGAAGACCTTTGGGACCCCGAGCGCGAAATGATGTCGGCCGAAGGCAAGGCATTCACAGCGGCGGCGCTCGCGGAGTCTGTCGAAGCCGGCCGGCCGTGGCGGATTATCGGCAACCAGGTGTTGATGGCCCGCTGGCTGGCGCCGAAGATTAGCGAGCAGCAGCTTGCCGAGATGGGCGTCGAGCCCGGTACGGGGTTGTACGACTACGCCACGCGATTCCGCCCTCTGGGTGAGGCTGGCCTGCCGCTGAATCTTGATGCCTGGGACGGTTATCCCCATGCGCGTGAGGCATTTTATGGCATGGCCAGTGCAACGGGTGCCACGGACTTGCTGGTGCTCACCGGCGACACCCATGCATCCTGGCAGAACCAGCTGTTCGATGCTCGCGGCAAGGCCATGGGGCTGGAATTGGGTACCACCGGAATTACGTCCCCGGGGCCTTTCTCTGACCTCGGGCAGGAAGAGGCACAGGCCATGAATCAGCTGCTCGCGGATGCCAGCCCCGAGGTGTTGTGGACCGAAGGCCAGAGCAATGGCTATGTGCGCCTCGTCCTGAACCACAGTGAGGCTACTGTCGATTATGTCGGTGTAAGCAATATTAAATCTCGTGAGTACAAGCCGTTCAGTCTTCGCCAGACGCGCATCCGTAAATCCGGCGACACCTTGATTTACACCTGATTCTTGCCATTCATCGCCGGATTCGGGCAGCTCATCGCAAAGCCCGCCGGCGGTGTAACTTTTCCAGCCCCCATCCGTATAGTCCGTGAACATGGACAAATACTTTCGCCAATGGACTACCGCATACCAGACACAGGTCTGGTCTCTGGCTCGCTTTCTGCTCAAGGATAGCGCCGAGGCAGAGGATGTTGTGCAGGAGGCTTTCATTCGCCTCTGGCAGCACCGCGAAACCCTGTCTGAAGCCCGGGTAAAGCCCTGGCTGTTGCGGGTGACCCGGAACATGTGTCTGGATCGCCTGCGGCGCGAGCGGCCGGAGGCGGATACGGCTCCGGATGATCTGGCGGGGGGCGAAGAGCCGCTGGAACAGATGGAACGCAGCAGGGAAGGCCGGAAGCTGCATGCGGCCGTGCTCGGGCTTGATGAACCCTATCGTTCACTGGTGATCATGCGCGACGTGCAGCAGCACAGCTACGAAGATGTGGCAGCGACGCTGGATTTGAGCTTGCCGCAGGTGAAGACCTATCTGCACCGGGCACGAAAAACATTACGGGACCAACTGATGGAGTTGCGACCATGACCGAAAAGATTGAACCAAACACCGGGGACTGGGAACAGGAACTCCAGCAGGCGCTGGCAGATCTTCCCACAGAACCCATGCCGGCGAGCTTGCAGCGCAGGCTGCAGCGTATACCTGCGGAGCAGCTGGCGCTGGAACGGGAACCCTGGTGGCGACGGGCTTGGCTCCGGCCAGCGCTGGCGTGTGCAGTGATCGCTGTCCCGCTGGCTCTCGGCCTTGCTGTGCAGCAACGTCAGATTCAGGCGCAGGAACGCCAGCTGGCGCAGGCCCAGCAGGATCTCAATGTGGCACTGGGGTACTTGCAGCAGGCGAATGAGCGCGTCGCCAGCCAGGTAGTTACAAGCCTTGGATCGGGCGTTGCCCGGCCGGTAACAGACACAACAATCCAGGTGATCGAGAAACCCCTGGAAACGACACGGGAGTACGAACTATGAAAATTTTGCTGGCGGTAGTGATGAGTTGCTTGTTGAGTGTGGCGGCTGTCGCCCAGGACTATGAAAATATGCCGGGCTATGTCGATTTCGGCACCATGGATGAGATCTATGGTGAGCCCCGGGTGATGATCAATATTGGTGGCCCGCTGATGCAGCTCCTCTCTGCCGCCGCGGCGGCATCGGACGACCCTGAGGCTGCGGCCATTATGGAGGGTCTTGAAGGTATCAGGGTCAATGTCTACAACACCGGCGGCAACCTCGATCCGGCACTGGAGCGAATGAACGAAGCGAAAAGCACGCTGCAGGCAGCTGACTGGCAACCGATTGTGCAGGTGCAGGAGGCGGACGAGCAAGTGCAGATGTTCACTCGCGTCAACGGAGACAAGATGGAGGGTATGGCGATCATGGTGGTGAACGCGGAAGAGGCGGTGTTCCTGAATATCCTGGGCAACATTGACCCGGCTCACGTCAGCAAGGTTATGAAGCAGGTCAATGTCGACGTTGATGTTGATACGGAGTGATCAGATGAACACGCTGAAAATAGGATTGTTACTGCTGATGGCTGCGCTCACCGGTTGTGGTGTAACCGCGCCACATCGCAATGCGGGCTTTGCGGACCTCGACGGCCTGTCCATGTGGGATGTAGACGCTACTGTCAGCCTGTCGATTGGCCCAACGCTGCTGCACCTGGCGTCTCATTCAATTGAGGATGATCCGCAGGCCAGGGCGCTGATGCGCCAGCTCGACGGAGTGCGGGTGAAAGCGTACGAGATTGAAGATGACCCCCTCGCTGTCGCCGAAGACCTCGGTGAAATCAATGCGCGTCTTAACGCCGACGGCTGGCAGCAAGTCATACTGGTGCGGGAAGAGGGCGAAACCACCTATGTCCTGATGAAGATGGTCGATGACAAGATTGCCGGCCTCACGGTTCTCACCGCTGACAAGAGCGAGGTTGTGTTCGTGAACGTGATGGGCGAACTGCAACCGGAAATGTTGGCTGACACCATGGCGGCACTGGATGTCCCGGCGCCACCCGTCGATGTCTAGCCGTACGCATGCTCACTGAGACCGAGTTCAGCCAGTGCCTTTTCCAGGTGCTGCATCGCCTCCGGTGTCGGGCCCGGGTAGTCGCCTGCAATGGGGACATTACCCACATAGCCCATGTCTTTTACGCCCTCCGGTGAGCTGAAGTAAGCGATGGATGCCAGGGTCCGCAGGCCGTCAAAGACCCTGGAAATATAAGCGTACTGCAGTTTGCTCTCGGCCTCCTCATAGGCAATATCGTCAAAAATCGCGAGTTGCTGTTGCATGCTTGCCTCGGTAAAGGGGCGGTCGTAGCGCCGCTGGGATTCCTCGTCGAACCAGACCAATGCGGAGAGAATTTCTGGCCGGGTCTCTTGTTGCTCGGGGTAGGGGGCACTGATCCATTCATCGACCAGCTCGACCACACCTGCTTCGGATGCCGATGGGTATTCATTCTCGCGTGGTATCAGCAGATCCAGCACGGTCGTTGTGATCCTGCGCTGGGCTGGCGTCATGGTCAGTGGCCATGGCGCGGGGGCGGGCGCGATCAGCGCCGGGTCTGTGCCGTAGCCAGGTGCAACAATAGGATCCAGTTGTAGGTCAGGCCAGCGCCCGGCGAGTTTTGCCGCCTCAATGACGGTGGCTTCGCAGCCTGTAATCAGTGGCGTGGTGATCGTGGCAGTGACCGCCGCCAGCCACTTCAACGATTGGCGCCGGGTAAGGCCCGCTTGCTGCTCTATGTTACTCATGCGATTGCCCCCTTGTTGAGTTGTTCTGCAAGCCAACTGGCGTTGCGCATGGCGAGCGTCATGATGGTGAGAGTGCAGTTTTTATGTGGGTTAGAGGCGAACACGCCGCCGTCCATGACGAACAGGTTGTCGCAGTCCCAGGTCTGGCCCCACTGATTGGTAACGGATTCCTTGGCAGAGGCACCCATACGTGTCGTGCCGACCTCGTGGATAATTTCACCGCCTCGTTTTATCGCCGTCTCGGGTTCGGGTAGCTTATCGTCCACCTTCGCACCCAATAGCTTGAAAATGTCGCGTGCTGTAGCGAGGCCATGGCGGACTTGTTTTAGTTCATGCTCAGACCACTGCCAGTGAAATTTCGCGACGGGTATCCCCCACTTGTCGGTCACCTTGTCGTCAATCTCCATGTAGCAGTGTTGGTTTGGCACCATTTCACCGCGCAGCGACAAGCCTATCTGGGCGCCGTAGTCGAATCTGGCCTGCTGTTTCATTTTGTGGCCGTAGCCCTGAAGTTTGTCCGGGTAATAGCCACCGGGCGGTTTGAACCCGCTGCTGATTTCAAAGTGATAGCCGCGTGGAAAATCCAGTTCACCTTTTGCCTGGGCCGCGTGACCCCACCAGGGGATAAACAGGTGGTTGGCTGTGTGCCCGTCTTCATTGTAAATAGGGCGCCCTTTCAAAGCTGGGACCACCGTTCCCACGTCGGCGCCAGTTGAGTCCATCAGGTTGCGCCCCACCTGGCCGGAAGAATTGGCCAGGCCGTTGGGGTGCTGCTCACTTTTGGAGTTGAGCAGGATGCGGGCGGATTCGCATGCGCTGGCGGCCAGCACAACCACGGGGGCAGAGACAGTCACTGGCTTTACGCTCTTGCGATCGATATAGGTAACCGCCTTGACCCGGCCGTTTGCGTCCACATCCACGGATTTCACCATGGCGTCCGTTTGCACGGTCAAGTTGCCCGTGGCTTTCGCCATGGGGATGAGAGACGTTGTTGTCTGAAACGCAGCGCCGATAGAACATCCCCGACCGCATTCGGTGGCATAGAAACAAGCGGCGCGATCGTCCTTGGGGCGAGTGAGAATTGCCCGGTGCATGGGCGCAGCTGTAATGCCGAGCTTGCTGGCGGCGGCTGCAATCAGCAGTTCCGGCACCCGTGGCTTTGGGGGTGGTTGCAAGATTCCCGGGGATGAGTCCGGCATGTCTTCCAGGCCGGTATTTGTGCCACATACGCCTACCAGATCCTCAGTGCGGTCGTACCAGGGGGCTAGCTCTTCGTAGTCAAAAGGCCAGTCAGCGCCAAGGCCGTCGCGGCTCTTGCCCTTGAAGTCGTGGTGTGAAAAACGTAGCGAGTAGCGTCCCCAGTGATTTGTGCGCCCGCCGAGCATGCGTGCTCGCCACCACATGAAGTCGCTGCCTTCTGCTTTGCTGTAAGGTTCTCCCGGTACTTGCCAGCCACCATCGACGGTGGCGTCATAGAATCCGAAAGGTTTGTCCGGCGTGGGCGCTCCGCGCAGGGGCGCCTCGGCGGGTGTGTTGAACATCGGCGTTTCGGTGACCGGGTCGTAGTCGCGCCCGGCCTCCAGAATGAGCACCTTCTTGCCAGCCTTTGTCAGGGTGTGCGCTGCCATCGCGCCGCCCGCGCCGGAGCCCACCACGACGACATCGTAAGCTTGATCAAGCATGAAATTCTCTTTACTGTTTATTGTAGGGTTCAGTATATAAATCTTTGCCCCTTACAGGGGTCCTCAAGGTCATAAAAATATTACAGCGGCCAGAGTCGATGGAGAATAAGAATGATCAGAACGGCAGGCGTGATAGCCCTGTTTTTAGCTATGTTGTGGCAGCTTCCTGTCCAGGCGGAGTCTGAAATGAAACCGAAAGTGGGTGTCCAGCTCTACTCTGTGCGCGATGCGCTCCAGGCCGATTTCGAGGGTACCCTGCGTGCGCTTGCCGAGATGGGGTTCGACGGGGTCGAGTTTTATGGGGGTGTCTACGGCCCCTATGTCGATGAACCTGTAAAGCTCAAGGCCTTTCTCGAGAGTCTGGGCCTTGAGTCAGCAGGCTCCCATGTCGCCAGCGACGACTTGAGTGAAGCGAACCTGGCTGAACTTCTGCGCTTTCACCAGGCATTGGGCAGTCCAGCGCTGGTTGTCGGCATGGACAAGCGCGCGTGGAGCAAAAAAAATGTCTATGAATTCTCGCGGGAGCTGAACAGAGCCGCCAAGGGCAGTCGTGGAACGGGTATACGCGTGGGCTATCACAACCACGATAAGGAATTTCGTTCGTTTAAAAACAGCACCTTTTGGGACGTGCTGGCTGAAAATACGCTGAATGAAGTGGTGTTGCAGCTGGACGTAGGCTGGGCTACCCATGCGGACATTGATGCTGCGGCCTATGTGCGCAAGTATCCCGGGCGCACATTCAGTACCCACTACAAGGTGCACAAGCCCTTGTTTAGTTTGAACAACCGGCCGTTCATAGGCGAGGGCGAGACGGATTGGAATGCCTTGCTGGATGCCAATTTTGAAGTGGGCGGTACCCAGTGGCTGCTGGTTGAGCAGGAGGCGTATCCCGACGACATGACGCCACTCCAGGCTGTGGAGGAATCCTTGAAGGGGCTTCAGAAGCTGCTGGCAGATCGGGAAAAATCAGAATAATAATCAGAGGAACACGATATGCAGGGCAAGAGAGTACTTATCACTGGCGGGAATAGCGGCATCGGTCTGGTAGCGGCGAGGGAGCTGGCTTCGCGCGGAGCGGAAGTTGTTCTGGCCTGCCGAGACAGCGAGAAAACGCTCGCAGCACTGGAGGTGATCGGCGCTGGAGCTGAAATTGCGCCGGTCAATCTCCCTGTCGATCTCGCGAGTTTTACTAGTGTGCGACAGTTGGCAGAGAACTTTCTGGGCAAATACGACCGCCTTGATGTGCTGATCAATAATGCCGGTACTATGCCGTCAAAACAGGTGATCACCGAAGACGGGTTCGAGATGCAGATGGCGGTTAATCATTTGAGCCATTTTCTGCTCACGCATTTGCTGCTGGATTGCCTCAAGGCGAGTGCTCCGGCGCGAGTGGTGAATGTTTCGTCGATGCTGCACAAGAAGAGCGAAATGGATTTGGCGACATTTACTGGCTTCGACAAGTACAAAATGCAAGCCGCGTATAATCAGTCCAAGCTCGCCAATATGATGTTTACGGTGGAGCTGGCTGAGCGGCTGGCGGGCTCCGGCGTGACCGTCAATGCGCTGCATCCAGGTGCTGTGGCCACGGACATTGTCCGCAGTTTCCCATGGGTTGTGCAGAAGATTGTTGGGCTTCTGTTTATCTCACCTGAAAAAGGCGCACTGACCACGATCAAGCTGGCTGGCGATCCCGAGATGGAAAACGTTAGCGGTAAATACTATGACCAGTGCAAGTTGGCGGGCTATTCTCCCGTCGCCGATGACAACATTCAGCGAGTGGCCTTTTGGGAAGCGTCGGAACGCGCTGTTGGTTTGTAGTTCTCAGAACGGGATGTCGTCGTCGAACGAGGCTTCCTGTGGTGGTGGGGGTGGCTCGGAATAGCCTGCCTCGGGAGCGGGTGAAGCGGCGTCCCCACCTGTTATTTTCCAGCCCTGCAGATTGTTGAAATAACGGCCGTTGTACTCGCGACCGCGAATATCGAAGGCAACGGTCACTTCCTGGCCAGGTTGCAGGTTCTCCAGCAGAGCGACTTTGTCCTGCACGAACTCCAGATTGATCTCCTGCGGATACCGGCCATCATCGACGATGACAACCATCTCTTGTTTGCGGAAGCCGCTGTCGAAGGTTTTCAGTTCCTGGATGAGTTTAATTTTGCCGCTTAGTTCGTAAGACACCGTGATTGATCCATTTAAAATTTGATGCACACATCATAGCGTGTTTGCAGTTCAGAATCTGTACTGCCAGGCGAAGCCATAGGTGTCGAAGTCGTTGCCAATGCGGGTGATGACACCGGAGTTGGCGTATAACTTGATACTGTGATGCGGCGTGAGTGGTTGGGAGTAGGTTATTCCGAAGCGGGAATTGTCCTGCCTGTCATCCTGTGTGTCACCGTTAAGGGTGGTCTTGCCCCCCCAGAAATAATTCAGGTTAACTGATACCCAGCGGCCCTTGCCAAGACCGCGCACAATGTGGGCCTGTGCAGAATAGAGCGGGTCCTGCTCACGCTTGTTGCCGTCAAAAAAATCGGTATTGGTCTCATAGAATCTCACCGACGCCGATGTGTCGAAGTGCCACTTACCCAGTCGATAAGACATTCCGAGCCCGGGACGCACCATCCAGCGGTTAGCGCCGGCGTTGATCAGCTGGTCCGAGTCGTAAGAGCCGGTGGGAGCCGAGATTTGCAGGCTGGCCCCGAGCACGAGCCCGGGTTGCCACTGACGAAACTCCTTGAGTTTCAGTGCCGGCGCGCCGTAGAAATTCCAGCCCAGGCGCAGCTTGCTGTCGGTGTATTCACAGCGTCGGCCCTCGGTCGGTACGCCCTGGAATATAGCCGAGCCCTCGTAGCAGCTTCGTCCGATCACGGCATCGACTTTGGCAGAGGAACCGGCGATCTCGAAAGTATGCGCAGCGCCGAGGATGCCCGTATCGAGACTCAGCTCCGCGTCCTGTAGCGGTGAGCCGGGAACAGGTGAAAGGTCGCCTTCTGAGTAGATATACCCTGCGACAATGAAGGTCTCGCCCACTGGTAGGTTGGTATAGGTCCTCGGTTCCAACTCCTGGGCGACAGCGGGTGCGCTCGCCAGAGAACTGATTAACAGCGCTTTTAGCGCATTTTTAAGCTGCATGAAAACTCTGCCACATTGGTTGTAAGCGCATATCCTACGGCACTTTCTTGATAAATAGCAGGGTACTAAAACAACCCAGGCAGGCAAAGGCCAGCAGCCCCGTGAACACCAGTTGGTGCCCTTGCACGGCGGAATGATTGTCCAGTAGCCACCCCATGGCGGGGGCAAAAAATATGTCAGGCGTGAAGCCAACCACCGAAATGATGCCTACTGCTGTACCGGTGACACCCAGCGGGATTCGTGACTCAGCTACCAAAGCGAAATAGACCGCGTGCAGAGCGTAAACGGCTGCGCTGGTTACAACCACATTGGATATCAGTATCCAGTACATTCCCGGCGAGGGAGTGAGAATGGCAAACAGCCCATAGCCCGCTATCAGCAGCAGGAAAGAGCCTAAAACCAGCCGCGACGGCCGGATGCGATCCGCGAGAAAACCGGCGGCGATCGCGCTGATAGGGCGCAGCCAGCCGCTGAGAGCGGCGACGCGGGCGCCTTCTACCTCCGACAGCTGGTAACCCTTTACGGCATACAGCACATAGTTATCGATGCCCTTGTAGGCGACATACGCACTGACCACAATCACGAGTTGAGGCCAAACCTGGGGAGCGGCGATGACGGTCTTGAGCCGCAGGATGGCGCTGCTCTCTGAGGCGGCGCGGGTGGTGATTGTGGCCGTGCCGTGAATCGGAATGAACAGGGCGACGAGCAACGCAGCAAACAAGGTGGCTGCTGTGTACAGGTAGATGATCCACTGCAATGCAGCGCGCTGCTGCGACGCCTCCAGGTTGTCGAGATTTGCGGGTAGGAAGAAGCTGAGAATCCACACGGCGATCGACACCAGTACCGCTGCAAAGGCGCCCCTACCAGCTTCCAGCAGGCCGAAAGCGCGACCTTGCTGGGACAGCCCGCCCCACTCTCGAGTCGCCTTGATCAATGCGCTCCAGAACAACAAGATCGTGGAGCATCCCCAGAATGCGTAGAGTATGCGCAGCCCTTCAATACCCGGTAGCTGGGCAAAATAGAGCCCCCCTGCGGCAGTGGCAAGAAGGCTGGTCAGCAGTAGGTATTTGGCCTCGAAACGGTCCGCCAGCGGACCACCCAGAAAATAGCAGGCCATGGCGATAACGCCATAGGTGCCCTGGGCCTGACCGATCTCCAGATTGGTTATTCCGAAGACGTCGAGTACGGTGGGCCTGAAAAAGCGTACAACATGGAATGGCAGTGAGAAGACCGCTTCTCCCGCGATAATCAGTGCGACCAGAGCCATCCAGTGGCGGTTGGCAAAACTCATCGCCCTGCGCGCTCAGTGGGCGGAAAAGTACTGCAAGCTGAAGTAGCTATTGTCATCGATCCAGTGCTCTTTGGCGGTGAGCCCCGCGGTGGCTGCCAACTGCGCAAAACCTTCCAGTGTGTACTTGTAGGAATACTCTGTGAGAATGCGCTCGCCCGCACCGATGGTGACCAGTTGGTCTGCGAACGCTACCTGCTGCTCCGATTCACTCTCCAGATGCATCTCGATTCGACAATCTTGCTCGTTGTAGAAGGCGACATGTCGAAAACCTTCCGGATCAAAGTCGGCACCTGTCAGTGTGTTGATGTGGGTGAGGGAGTTCAGGTTGAACGCCGCAGTGATACCTGCGGCGTCGTTGTATGCACGGTTCAATACATCGGGGTCCTTTTGCAGGTCGACGCCTATAATTAGACCGCCCTCATCCCCGATTGTCTGGCGCACATGACGGAGGAATTCAGCCGCTTGTTCAGGCGTGTAGTTGCCTATCGTGGAGCCCGGGTAGAAGACCAGACGAGGGACCCGGTCTAACTTCGCGGGCAATTGAATGCTCGACTTCATGTCGTCGGCGATCGGGTGGATGGGGATGTCAGTGAACTCGCTCTGCAACTGCCTTGCTGCATCGAACAGATAGTCCCTGGAAATATCTATGGGTACGTAGCAGGCCGGCGCCAGCGCCCTGAGTAAAAGGCGAACTTTGGCACAGCTGCCCGCGCCAGGCTCCAGTAACACGCGACCACGACCTGCGACCCTAGCGATATCGTCGGCGAAGCGCTCCAGCAGGAAAGTCTCGGTGCGCGTCGGATAGTATTCGTCAAGCCGGGTAATCTCGTCAAAGAGCTGTGACCCGTATTCATCATAGAAATATTTCGGGTTAATGTACTTGGGTCTGGCATTAAGCCCTGCGCCTATCTCTTGCAGTATGGCCAGGTCAGCTTCCTGGCTCTCGTTGTCGGTTGCGCTCGTTATTTTTCTTGTGCTCTGCGTAGTAGAGATGTCTACGACTCCCTGGCAAGTCGGACGCCGGTAAATTGCCACTGGTCCGGTGGATAAAAGAAATTGCGGTAGCTGTGGCGGTAGTGGCCCGGGCTGGTGGCGACGCTGCCGCCTCGCAACACGAGCTGATTCGCCATGAATTTTCCGTTGTACTCGCCGATGGCACCAGCAGCGGTCTTGAAGCCGGGGTAGGGGGTATACGCGCTGCTGGTCCATTGCCACAGGCTGCCTACGGGGTTGGCGGACTCTGGATGGACAGCAGGTCGAGCGCTGCTGGTTTCGTGCAACTCCGCCGCTGGCGATATCGTAGCGGCCATCTCCCATTCGAATTCGGTGGGCAGGCGACAACCCATCCAGCGGGCGAAGGCATCTGCCTCGTAGGCCGAGAGATGTGACGCAGGACGATGTGGGTCTAGTCTTACCAGACCATGCAGCGTGTATTCCCACCACTCGCCTTCTCGCTGCACCCAGTAGAGCGGGGCCGGGCTGTGCGGCGACGCCTGCAAAACAGCCCAGCCGTCTGCCAGCCAGAGTTCGGGGCGCTCATAGCCGCCGTCTGCCATAAACGCCATGAACTCGCTGTTGGTCACGAGCCGGTCAGCCAGTTCGAAGTTGGCGACATACTGCTTGTGCCGAGGCAGCTCGTTGTCAAAACAGAAGCCGTCGCCACGGTGTCCGATCTCTAATAGTTGTCCACCGTAGGCCCGCCATTGCAAAGCGTCGGGCTTGTGAGCGGGTGGCAGTGGGTTGGTGTCGTAGGCGGTATAGAGGGGGTTCTGAAACAGGCAGTATTTCAGGTCGGTGAAGAACAGTTCCTGATGCTGCTGTTCATGGTGACATCCCAATTCCGTGCGCGTGAGAATATCGGTGGATTCGCCAGCTGCCTTGCTTTCCAGAAGGGACAGCATCGCCTGGTTTACGTGGCGACGATAAGCGTACACCTCCTCCACGGTCGGCCTCGAGAGCAGGCTTCGTTGGTGACGTGGGTACTGTCCTCCCACGCCGTTGTAGTAGGAGTTGAATAGATATTCGAAGCCAGGGTGGTATTCGCAATAGTCCTGCGCATATGGCTTGAGCAGGAAGGTCTCAAAAAACCAGCTTGTGTGCGCCAGATGCCACTTGGCGGGGCTGGTCGAGGCCATGGCCTGAAGGCCGTAGTCTTCTATCGCCAGAGGCGCGCAAATTTCCTCTGAGTAATTTCTAACATCGAGATAGCGTTGGGCGACGCTGTTGGCCTGGGTGTTCTCAATCTGTGCGCTCTTGGAAGGAGCACGCGAACGGGGGGCGGCAGATACAGCTGAGTCTATGTCGATACTTGCCATCTGGCCCTGAAATCCCTGCTTTCGATCAGTCGGATGTTGCCGCTGATAGACACACTATCATCTGTATTCTTTGCCGTCATCCTGCCTCCCGAAGATGAACACTGTATGACATCGAAAGACGACAGCCCGGCCGCACGCTGTAAATGCGGGGCGAGCACGCGCAGTGCGGATCCCGTCGCCATGTCTTCATCGTTGCCGTACTGCGGCGCGAAGTAGCGCATTCGCACTACTTTGTCCTGATACTGCCACAGTAATACTGCCTGCTGGGTATGACGGGTGATTGCCGCTAGATCGACCTCGAGTTCGGCAATGTTGACCGCGTTGTCAATGTGCAACAGCAGGTAGCCGTCAGCGCGGGTTGTGGCAGCGGCCCCGGCAGGTGTGATCTGCTTGCCCTGTTGGCTGGCGAGTGTGCGGGCCCAGAGAGGGAGTTCTATGTCGACGGTCGCCAGCGCCGGCAGGTTCAGCCACGTCTGCAGATTGCCCTGAGGGTCAGGTGTACGCTGGGCTGAAATACCCTCTCCGAGTGAAATTCGGGAGTGCTCTCCTGTCGCGAGCAGGGCGTGAGCTGCCGCGAACAAACCGTGGCCACAGCATTGGATACGCTGGTTCCACTGCTGGCAGGCTACCCGGTAGCTTTCGCTGCCGAGCAGTGTCACCTGACATTGAGCCAGTGCCTCAGAGAAGAGTTGGCTGGAAGTGTCGAGCCCGGCTGCGGCTTTCCTGGCTCCGCTGATCGCGGCGAAGTTGCCTTCTCTAAGAGGGAGATCGTGGAAAACCTGGTATATATCTATCATCGACAGTGATTCGGCCTGAACTCAGTTTTACTTTAACACCGCCAGGCCCCCGCTGCAGTTCACTGTGTCGGGGAGTAATATTCGCTATTATGTAGAACGAATTGCGGCGAAGAATGAGGTAGTGACATTGGGTAAGGTGTTGAAGTGGTTAGGCCTGGTGCTGTTGGGCCTGGCGATCGTGTTGGCGGTATTCATTTGGAGAGTGGGTGCATGGGGTGCGCTGTTCCCTTCCAGTGATCATGATGTCGAGGCGCCAGTACTGCCGGCGCTGACGGCGCCGGCGGTACTGGTATTCAGCAAGACCAATGGTTTTCGCCATGTGGAGGCCATCGATGCCGGGGTGCCGATGTTCAAGGAAATTGCCGCTGCTGAGGGCTGGAGCCTTTTCCACACGGAGAATGGCGCTGTATTCAATTCCGATGACCTGGCGAAGTTCGACCTCGTGATATTCCATTGCGCCACGGGTGACATGCTCGCCCCTGCACAGCAGGCGGCGTTCCGCGATTGGCTGGAGGGAGGTGGTGCCTGGATGGGTATCCACTCTGCTGGCGATGGTTCCCACAAGGCTTGGCGCTGGTATACCGAGACTTTGATCGGAGCGGACTACAACGCCCATATTCTACAGCCACAGTTTCAGACCGCCGATGTTGTTATCGAGCAGCCCGAGCATCCCACTATGCAAGGGCTGCCGGGTGATTGGTCGCACGAGGAAGAGTGGTACTCCTGGCACAGCAGCCCGCGTCTGGCGGGTGTGAACGTTCTCGCTACCGTGGACGAAACTACTTACATACCCGTGGCAAAAATGTTCGGCTCGGAAAAAGACCTGCGAATGGGCGACCATCCAGTGATCTGGAGCCGTTGTGTAGGGAAGGGTAGTGCCTTCTATTCAGCACTGGGCCACAGCGGCAGTACCTATGCAGACCCCCAGCACCGTCAACTGCTGCTCAATGCCATGCGCTGGTCTGTCGGCGAAGGCTGTTCAGGTCAGAGATAAGTGAGTTTTACCGTCTATACTTCGGATAACTTCCGGTCGTTCTATGTGAGGAGAGCAAGCGACGATGCAAAGAGATAGCCTACCCCGGGTGCTACACGCACCCTGGATTCTATTGTCGTTTCTTATTGTGTTGGCAGGGTGCAGTTCGGCAGGCCTCAAAGAAGATCGGCCTGAGCGCATGGTCAGTCACGCTCTCGAACCTGCAAAAAGTGGCGTCCTCGCTGATATGGCGGCGGAAATCGCCCGGGAACACGGGCAGGACCGCTCTGGATTCAAGATATTGGACAGCAGCTATGACGGTTTGTTGTGGCGGCTGGCGATGATCGATTCCGCCACCACCTCGCTGGATATCCAGACCTACCTCTGGTATCCCGATTTCAGTGGTCGCCTAATATTGGAGCGAGCGATTCTTGCGTCCCAGCGCGGCGTCAAGGTGCGGCTGATTGTCGATGACCTTATTCTGCATGGCCACGATCAGTTGATCGCCAACCTGCATGCAGCACCCAATATCGATTTCGGTTTGTTCAATCCCTGGGAGAACCGCGGGACCATGGCAAATCGGGCCGGTGAAATGCTCGCCCAGATGGAGCGCCTGAATACCAGGATGCACGACAAGTTGATGATCGTCGATGGGCATGCTGTCGTCGTCGGTGGCAGAAATATCGGCGACCACTATTTCGGGCTTAGTGATACCTACAATTTCCACGATACCGACTTGTTAGGCGTCGGCCATATCGCACAGCAGGCCAATGGCATGTTCGATATGTTCTGGAACAGTGAGTGGGTGGTCACGGCGGATGCACTCACCACTGAACCTGATCGTGACATCGCCCGGGAACAGCGCAAGGTTCTGCAGGACTCAGCAGCCAACGCGCCGGTACTGGCTGCTTTTCCCAGAAGCCCAAAGGATTGGACAGAGGACTGGCGGGCGCTTGCGCCAGAGCTCCGTATAGGCCGCAGTAAGCTCGTCTACGATGAAGCGGCAGCGGAGCAGATTACCCAGACGATGAAGAACGGCATGTTCAATTTCTTCAATCTGGCGCAGGAAGAGCTTCTGATTCAGAACGCCTACGTTATTCCGCAGGAAGAAGCGCTAACGTTTATCCAATCCAAGACCGACGCTGGCGTGCGGGTTAGGCTGATGACCAACTCGCTTGCTTCTCATGATGTACCCGCAGTAAACAGCCACTATGAGCCCTGGCGTGATGATTTTGTCCGGGTGGGTGTGGACCTGTGGGAATTTCGTGCTCATCCGGAGATACAGAAAAGCATCATTGATGTGGCGCCGGCAAAAGCGGAGTTCAGTGGCTTACACAGCAAGTGCGCGGTGGCTGATCGACGATATGTGTTCATCGGTTCGATGAACCTCGATCCACGTTCCCGGAATATCAATACCGAGATGGGAGCGATGATCGACTCGCCGGCGCTGGCCGAAGACCTGGTGAAAATCCTGGAGCGAAATATGAGCGGTGCGAATGGTTGGCATGTCCAGATGAACAGCGAGGGCGACCTTACCTGGCAGAACGACACAGAGACTCTGGACAGGCAACCGGCGCGTGATACGACCCAGCGTGTGATGAACGTGTTGATGAAACTTGGTCCTCGGGACCAGTACTGAAGCTGACGCTGGAGAGGGGACAGCACGTGACCCATAGCACTCAGAGTGTGGTGCGATTGATGCGTAGTTCTGCATTATATCTGCTGTTGTTGCCGATAATTGTGGCCTGTGCATCCCGGCCGTACGACGGTGCTGCCGTAGGCAGTGCCGATTTCTTGCAGCGCGCTGTGATTCTTGAGCAAGGGGATATACGGGTATCGGCGGCGGTACCCACCGCAGAGGAGGCTGCCGCCCTCACCGGGCTTGATCTCTATGCCCAGGGGATACAGCCTATTTGGTTGAAAGTTGAAAACCGCAGCCCGACGCGCGCCCGGATGGTGACGCACAGTATTGACCCGGATTACTACTCGCCAATTGAAGTCGCCTATATGAACCGGCGGGGTTACAGCAGCCAGGGCTACGACGCCATGCAGCGCTGGTTTCATGAGAACAGTATGCCCCGCTTTGTTCCGCCGGGTGAGACCCGCAGCGGCCTTGTCTTCTCTCACCTGCGTCCCGGCTCCAAAGCTTTTAATCTGAACTTGATCCACGGGGGCACCGCACTGGACTTTACGTTCTTCGTGCCACTCCCGGGTTTCGTGCCTGATTTTCTCGAGGTGAACTTTGACTCGCTCTACACCTCAGCCGAAACCGCTGAGCTCAGCCCTGCTGAATTGCGGACCAGGCTCGAAGAGGAACTGGCCTGTTGCGGTACCAATGTAGAAGGGACTGAATACGGAGCGCCTTTTAACGCAGTTTTAGTGGGCACTGGACAAGCCGTGCGGCGCGCCATGTTACGAGGCGGCTGGCTGGAGACGTCGCGCGAGACGGAAGCGCTTGATCGAGCGAGATTGCAGTCCTACCGTGGCCGTGAGCCCGATGCTATCTTTACCCAGTGGCGCCGGGACGGTAACGAACGAATTCAGATGCATCTGTGGTTGGCACCCTGGCAGGTGGATGGAGAGGCCGTCTGGCTCGCCCAGGTCTTTTACTACGCCGACAGTCTCAGACTACTCTCACTTCTCGAGGGCGAAGGCCACAGCACCGGTGGATCATTGTTTTTTGCGCGCGAAAGCGTGACCGCCGATATCGATAGCGCTCAACGCTTTCTGTTTCAGAACCTCTGGTATCACGGGTCCCTGGCGAAGGTGGCCTATGTGACGGGTGTTGGCGAAGTCTCCATCGAAGAACCGAGAACCGGGTTCGGTGGAGAGGCCTATTTTACCGATGGATTGCGGCTGGTGGCCTTTCTCTCAGAGGATACGCTTGCGCTGGATGAAACTCGATTCCTGTTTGATGGGCAGGCGGGGGTGAAGAAGAGTGAGGCGGCCTTGTTTGATGGGCGCCAGGTGTCACCGCCCAACGACCGGCTGCATATTGAACAGAAAGGTCATTTAACGATTGCCACCGCCGTGCCGAGTAAGGAGGAGACCCGTGCAATATTCGGCATGGATCTCTATGCCAGGAATATCCAGCCGGTCTGGGTGCAGGTGGAGAATAAGAGTGAGTCTATGATGTACCTCACTCCCATGGGCGTCGACAGGGCTTACTTCACACCTCGAGAGACAGCTCATCGCAGTCGGGCCGACTACACCACGGGATTCGCCAGCCGTTTCGAAAGTGTCGGTCACGCCAGGCTGGCAGTGGCGCCCCAGAGTATCCAATCCGCCTACATATTCACCCGCGTTGACGAGGGTACCAAATCATTCAATGTCGATGTCGTGGGCGATGGCCGCGCGTATCTAATGAGCTTTCACGTGCCGGTTCCTGGTTTGCGCCTGGATCACCACGAAGTGGATATTGCAGCGCTCTATCCCCAGGAGAGCGTCCGTGATGTGACTCTTGAACAACTGGTTGCTGAATTGGAGACAATGCCCTGCTGCGTGCGCGATTCAGCCGGCGAGGACAAGGGCGACCCACTGAATATTGCCTTTGTTGGCGATGGCCGTGATATGTATTACGCGCTGATGCGGGCAGGGTGGGATGAAACGGAGACCATTTACGGGACCTCATTGCTTAAAACTGCAGCATCGGCTCTCCTGGGTGACACTTACCGGTACTCTCCGGTGAGTGCTCTTTATGTGTTTGGCCGCGGTCAGGATGCGGCCTTGCAGCGGGCGCGGACGAGCATCAACGAACGCAATCACCTGCGAGTTTGGATGTCGCCCCTGCGCCACGAGGGCAAGCCAGTGTGGATCGGGCAGATTAGTCGCGATATCGGTGTGCGCTTTACCCGCAAGACGATTACCACGCACAAGATAGACCCCGACGTGGATGAGACCCGTGAGTTCCTGCTGGAAGACCTGGCGTTTAGCCAGGGCATCAAAGCATTCGGCTATGTCGGCGGTGTGGGAAGCGCTGACTACGATCAGCCACGCGGCAATCTGACGGGCGATCCGTACTTCACCGATGGGAACAGGCTGGTGATGTGGCTGTCGCATGAGCCGGTGGGCCTCGATGAAATCCTTCCCCTGAATCTGACGCCCTACCACACAGGCCACATAGGCCCCTAGTCAATACAACCCCGATTTTCCCCACAATATGTGTGTAATCCAGCTTCTATGAGGCTGGCAGATGATGAATAATACGCGCAATGAAGTTGAGGAAAGCGCAGTGAAGCACAACTCCACCTGGAAATTGATCGCCGGGCTTCTGGCGGCGCTAACATTAGCCGGATGTAAAATTGAAGTCACCGTGCCGAGCGGGGGCAGTGTCGTTACTGCGTCCGGGAATTTCCGCTGTGATGCCGGCGAAACCTGTACGGTTGATGTGTACGACATTTTCTTCGCTGAAGTCTTCGAAGCGGTGCCAGCTCAGGGGCAGGTGTTTACCGGGTGGCGCGAAAGACAGCGGGGCCTTTGCGGTGGCAGCCTCGACGCCTGTTCGCTGGAAACTGCCGGTATGGCCGACAATCCAAGCCTCATGGCCGTGCTGGAGTCAGACCAGGTTTTTTATCTCGAGCCGGTGTTCGAAAAGCAAGCGCCGTACCTGATTCTGTATGGGGGTGAGGAGCAGCAGTTCTTCCTGGGTTGCATCAACTGCCCGGCGGCGCACTTTGAATCTGTATGTAACGCCAACGGCAGTTATGGTTCACCATATGCTGCCTATAGTATCTGGAACGAGTCGGGCGACTTCGGCTCGCCTTATACTAACTTCAGCCCGTGGAATATCTTCGCCACAGCAGCGCCGGTAATCTACGATACAGATGGTCTTTTCTACGGCTATCTGACGGCTAATCCCAGCCAGCAAGGCAGAACCCGTCTGTCATTGCTGATACAGCTAACCGACTTCGCTGCCGACCCCCAGTACACACTGGCATCAGTTCGCGCCTGGTTTTGCGGCTGACGGGATACTCTTTTAGGGCCGATACCAGATAGGAGAAGACCACGCCCGCTCCTGAATGGTGGCGGGTACATCGTCCAGCAGGGGAAGGCCGGCACGAACTGCGTCATAGGTCGTCCAGCGCGGTGTAGGAATCTCCAGTACACGCACGTAGTACAAGGCGGGAACCTCCGGATCAAACTCCGGGTCCTGCCACACGGTGGCCAGCTCAGTTGCGCCGATGGTGTTGCGATAGGTAGCGGTGTTCAGGTCGACGGTGTTGCCTACTGCAGCCAGTTTGCCATCGCTGCCGCGCTCGCGATCATCCGACCACGCCACATCGAAAACCTTGTCTTGCAGGCCGCCTGATGCGTCGATCCAGCCTTTGACGACCTGCACCCGGTCGAGGTTGGCACCGAGCGCGTCTTTGCTAGCCATTACCAGGAATCGGGGCGCACGGCCTCGCGCGGGCGCTTCCAGATCGCCTCCCATGGGCACGCCTTTTTTGTAAGCGCGTTTAATAGCATCGCCTTTTGTGTGCAGGTCTTCGTCAAACTTCCAGCTACCAAAGAAACGCAAACCGATGCGCGGACCTGAGGTTGCGAACGTCTCGCGATTGTAAATGGCATCCCACAGGGCGGGGCGCGTGTTGCTGGGTGCCCACACGCCGGTAATGGAGCCGATGCTCAGCTCGCGGCTGTTTATCCAGCCGGTAACACTGCCTTCGCGACGGGCCTTTACGGTGCCGTCTTCCGGGCCATGGGCGCCGACGAAATTGTCTTCGTCGACGTCACTCATCATGCCATTGTGATTGTCGGTACCGCCGACAAAACCCAGTTTGAAAGGGTTGGTGCCCAGGCTCTGCTCCAGGGCCAGGCCCTTGGTGACACCTGAACGGACAAAGTAGCCCTTGGCGAACGTGCGGCCGCTGGCATTCTGTATGGAGTCCGCATTTTCAAAATCGGCGAATTCGTCTGCGGCCCAGAACTTTCTGTGTACCTCGGAATTACCCTTGACCTGCAGCATTTCAATAGCGCGCTCGTATGCCGCGCGCTTTTCCGCGTAGGCACTATCAAGCGGTTCGCCACTGGAGTTGTTGTCGGGAAACATCATGCCTTTACTGGCGTTGGAGTTGTGTGGAATGGCCATTCCACGAATGCCCGCTTGCTCGAGCCGAGCCAGCCAATCCCAAAGTCCCTCCTCGCGATTGATGTCGATATAGCTCATCGGTAGATCGGGTGCCTTGTCGCCCCGGAACAGGATATTGCGGTGCAGGTTTCCGCCCTCGGGCGCAGCGCTCCATTCGTAGGCGATGAAAGTGGTGAACTCTCCAGGCCGATTGTGCGATTCGGCAGCGTCAATAGCCAGCTTCCAGGCGCTGCGGGTGGTTTCTTCGCCTGCGTAAAATTCCGGATGTGAGGGCTTGGCGCCGCGGTTATTACTAATGACGTACTTGAAAAACCACTGCTCCCGCTCCTCTATGTCTTCGAGCTGGCGCAGCTGCTGTATGAGCGGATTATCGTGACCAGGGGCGTCCGCGTTGAGCGCCGAGTACATTTCACCTATATATTCGGCATGATCAGTAACCGCGGCGAAATCGAGTGGCCGGCGGATTTTGTGGGGAAGTCCATTCACTATTACTGACTCGCCGCGCGCAGCGCGGTAGGCGTCGGAAGGTGTTTGCCGCGTGCCACCGATATAGGCGTCAAGGGAGTACGCGGTGTGCATATGGGTCTCACCGAAGTAGAGGTTCCGCTCCGGATTTTGCTCAATGTCTGTAGCTGTGACCGACGTCAGTGGAACCAGCGCCAGGGCGATGCCGAGGGACATTTTCTTGAGATTCACCATTACTTGTCTCCGTGCCTGTTTTTCAAAAAGAGTAGCCATTGCTAAGTTGTGCCCAGGCATTTCGCTTTGCAGTAAGCGCTCTATTTGATCGCGATAATGTCTGGCAAGTCCCGGTCAGTTTAGACTAGTATCTGACTTAATTCCTCGGGTATTGGATGTCGCTTTCAGTGAAATCGAGTTATCAGACAATGCTATCGCGCACCTTTGCGACGCTGGCTATTACCACGCTGTTTACCGGGTCAGCTCTCGCCGAAGAAGGTGGCAGTGGCCACTATTTTCCCGGCTCCATGTCTTCCTTCATAGACGGTATTCCTGCCTCGGAGACAGTCATATTCCGTCTGAATGTGCTGGATTATGCGGGCGAGTTCGACTCCGATGTCACTGTGCCGGTGGCAGGGCTGGCCGCGCTTGATGTGGAGGTTGATTCGTTTGCGGTAGGTCTCACTGGAGTATGGCGCCCACCCATTGATTTGGGTGAACGCTGGAGCTATGCCGCTGCCATCACAGTGCCCTTCGTAGATATAGAGGTCGAGGCGGACGTTCGTGTGCCCGCCGACCCGCAACAGCGAACGGTTCGCCGTAGCGATAGTGACTCTGGCCTCGGCGACGTACTGTTGTTTCCCCTGATGCTGAATTACAACGTGAGCCCCGCGCTCAACTACAACTTTCGCGTCGGCCTATATGCGCCCACCGGCGACTACGAGGTAGGCCAACTGGCCAATACAGGTAAGAACTACTGGAGCATCGAGCCCACTGCTGCCATGGTCTACCTGAACCCGAAAAGCGGACGCGAGTTTTCGGCGTTCCTGGGGGCCACGTTCAATGAAGAAAATGACAAAACGGATTATGAGTCTGGCACCCAGGCGCACCTTGAGGTGACGGCCTCCCAGCATTTCCCGCTGTGGGGCGGGCTCGGGGGCGCTGGACTCACCGGTTTCTGGTACAAGCAGATCACAGGCGATAGTGGCGATGGCGCCAATTATGGTGACTTCAAAGCCAAATCGCTCGGTATTGGGCCGGTGGTTTCGTGGGTCGGTGATGTGGCCGGGGTCAGTACCGTTGCGTCATTCAAGTGGCTACACGAATCGGGTGTAGAACGTCGCCCTGAAGGGGATACCCTGTTTTTGAAGATCGTGACCAAGTTCTAGCCACGAGCGAAATTTGAAGTTACTAAAGAGACTAGCTATGAATTCAGGGTTCCGCTGGCTTACGAGCGCGATTAGGACGACTGCGATACTGGGGCTGGTGTCAGCGCAAGTTCTGTTTAACCCAGCCCAGGCCAGTGAGGAGAACCCTGGATTCGTTCAGCAGACAATCAATGCGTTTGAGAGCAGTGACTTCCGGTTTCAGCGGGGCATCTCTCACGTTCCGTTTCCGCCTATCGCCTTCCTCACAGGTACCCACTATAGCGACATAGAGATAGAGGCCGAGGGGAAAGATTCTCTTAAGTACGATGTTGATCGCTTCTCGCAAATGGCGGCTGTGCCTTTTCTCTTGGGTAAACGAGATGCTGTGTTTGTCGGCGAGTATGTCAGCCGCTCTGACTTCAGTTTCTCAGATGGCCGTGACGATGTAGGAGTGACCAGTATCGGCCTGCCAGTCGGGTGGATTCGCCAGGTGAATCCCGAGTGGCAGACCGCTGCCTTTGTGATGCCGCTAGGGCACGACAGCGATATGCCCGGCAGTGACTGGGACTGGCAGTATCTGGGAGGCGCCTTCGCGCGCTATGTGCAAAGCGATACGTTGTGGTGGGCTTTTGGGCTCTACGCAGACGTTGGCGGTTCTGGTGACGATTTTTATATTCCCTACCTGGGAGCGTCCTGGACGATTGACGAGAGCTGGACGATCAGCGCGGTGATGCCCTGGCCGGCTATCCTGTACGCGCCCAATGATCGGTGGATGGTGCGGCTGGGCGTTTCGCCCTCAGGAGCGTCCTGGTCAGTTGATAGTGAGTCGCAGAATGTTGCTGTCAATCTCGACGGCTGGGATGTGGGCCTAGGCGTCGAGTATCGCCTGGCTGGCAGCTTCTGGCTGGGAGCCCGCGCGGGCTATGGTGGCTTGCGAGGGCTTCGCCTGGAAGACAGCGAGGTGGAAGAGCCTGATCTGGACTTCGGTTCAAGTGCGTTTGTGGGCTTGCAGTTGAACTTTCGGCCAGCGGCTCTCTAGTGAAACAGTGCCATTGGCGCCGCAGTGGCCGCTACTGCGCCGCGTATCGGTTGTAGTCAAACAAGCCGAACTCAATCCCATCCTGTTCCCGCGATATGCGATGTAGCTTGTCGCTCAAGTGCCAGAACCACGGCACATCGCGTCGCACACCGTAGCGTGCTTTCAATTCGGCGAGGTCACCAAGGGATTCCATGGCCTGTACCTCGGCTGCGAACAGTGGAATTTGCTTTTCGTTCACCTGGAAAAAGTAGTTGGGATAGGCGCCAATAAATCCGCTTACTACGGTCAATGAGTCCTCCGCAGGGATGCGTCGTTTTTGTTCCTTGAACAGCTGCGCGATATTGCTGTAGCCCGAGTTGGCTATCAGCGTATAGGCTTCATCACGTTGTTCACTAATCACGTTGAGAAAACTGACCTGGGGCAGAAAACTGTTGTGTGCGCCTGTGGCGAGTTCCAGTTTACGCAGCGCCTCGGTGGTGACGCTAGACGCCTGGGAGTGGTAATCGTAGCGCTTGGCGGTGGCGCCATGGATACGCCCGCGCAAGGTTTGCAGCAGCTCGTTCTTTGGGTCGCTGGTCTGGAATTCAATATCTGATGGCCTTGCGCTCAACTCGCTGCTGTCGTCAAAATATTTTCTGGCCCCGTGCGGCGCGTCGCGATACCAGTAATTCCAGAGCTTGGGTCGTTCGTCGGCGGGCAGGTACATCAAAAAATTGAATTCGCCCTCCATCCGCAGGAAGTCCATATACAGCCTCGACTCTAACTGGTGGGCTACAGCGCCATAGACATCGAAGCCGGCTGCAAGCAGGTAGTGGATTTTCTCCAGCAGCGGGTAGCTGATCACCCAGGCTGTTTTCGGTGTTTCGCCAACAAAGCCTTTCACCACGGACGCTGTGTCAAAGTGTCTGAAGATCGTCAGAGCTGCGTTGGCGTTGTTTCCGTCCCCATCCCAGATAGCGTCGAGATCCAATTTCCGCTCGTCGCGGTTCAGCTCTTTCTCGATATATTGTGCCCTGGCCTCATGATAGCTTCTGTTTGCCTTGGCGTATTTGCGCCAGCTGAGCAGGTCCAGCAATGTGCCGGTGCGTGGTTCCGGCAGGTACAGGTTGTCCATTTCACGCGCGAGAAAATTCGCATCTTCTACCGGATCCAATTTGTCCGGATTGGCAAACATCACCCAGAAATGGTCGTCGATAACATTGAGCGCTATCTGGCCGCGGCAGACCGGGCCTTTGATGAAGTTCATGATGGTGAATTGAGCTTCACCCAACAGGAAGCGGTAGCGGGCTGCAACAGGGATTGCCTCAAATCGCTTGAAGGGGTTCGAGGTGGTGGCGGCGTCGAAGCCGGGAAGAGTATCGAGCTGCCAGGGATCACCCAGAAAAAGTTCCCGGTACTCTTCGAGCCGCGCCTGGTCCAGGCGGTAGGGCATGTGTGTTTTTGCCAATGGAGCTGTGGGCATGCGCTGCAAGCGATAATAGAAATGTCCGGCACCCGGGTCGTCGTAGGGCCGGCGGGTGGCGATCACATCTATCGGCTGTCCAGGGCCAGTGCGCGAGCGAATCAGGCGAAACCAGGCTGGCTGCTCTTCTACTTCCAGATAGAGGCTGGCCAGGAAGAGGTGCTCGTACAGATAGCGCGCAACGAGTTGTGAGCGTTTGTCATCCGTATTAAGAAAAGTCTCCCAGTGCTGCAAAGTAGCCTGCTGCTGCGCGGACAGAGCATCCATTGAAGCCGCGGGTGCGCCTTCCTCCAGCCATGAAATCAGGGTGTTGTGTTCATCCTGGTTTAATCCCGGTAGTCCGTAGGGCATGCCCCACAGAGGATGTTCCCGGGCGTAGCTATCGAACTCTTCCTGAGTTGGGCAGGTCTGGTCGCGATAGAGTGAAAAATCAAAGTCGCGAGTCAGATCTTCATTCGTGGGCAGGGGGTTTTCCTGCTTTAGCTCCAGTAGACGATACATCACCCCTTGTTCGGGGGCTTCTCTGTCGATAACGGGGTGAAAACCCTTGGCTCGCCACTCTTGCTCAGATTGGGCGTCATCGAATAGCCGGGTCAGATCGGCCGCGCGCAGGCGAGTCCCGTCGTATATCGGGGCCAGGGTGCCACCGCGAACCAGGCCCTCATTGGCCTCCAGCTTTAGCTGACAAGGTGCGTCATAACAGCCGTGGCAAACGATGCAGCGTTGCTCGAGAACGCGTTCTGCGGCGGCGGGATCGCTGGCCGCCTTTGCGGTAGTAGAGAAGACGCTGGCGAGCAGGAGGGTGGCAAAGTAGGTGGTCAGTTGAGGCATAGGTAACGTTTCTTCCAAGATAACTTCGGGTTCCCCGGTGGGGAGACTTCAGCGCGAGCCACTGTTGCCTGTAGCATTTTCCAGCGCCTCGCTGGTAATGCCGTGGACCAAATCGATAAGCTTGGCCGCCAGTACACTGAGCTCCGGGTGGTCATAGACGAGGTGACTAACCCTCTGGGCTCGCGGGATCATGCGTATCATCAATTCTAACTCACCTTCGGTGAGTGTTTTACCGTCGTCCATTTCCTGTTTTACCTTTAACAGAAAATGGAGTCGATAGTGAACAAAGCGCTCAATTACCACCTGTTCGACGCCGTCGTGGTCGAGCTCCTCATCGCGATGAAGCTTGGGGAACTCGTGTTCTTCGTCGGGGTCATGCTCGGGATGCCTGGACAATTCCTACCCGCCGTACTCGCTATCGGATCGGGTTAACCATAGCGCACTTTCAGGTCTCATGCTGCGACATTCGCGGTGCCAGCGCGACATCCTCGCAATGGTTTAGCGAAGCGGCAGTCCAGCAGAGGTGGATCGCCGCTGCGTGGCTTGTCAGGGCGCGTTTCAGTCCCGCGATCGTGGTGGGCGTGACCGCAATGCCGTCGAACGACGTGATGATATCGCCCTCGGCCAGGCCGCTTTTGGAGGCGGTCGAGTCTCCTGCAACCTTTCTCACGATGGCTCCAGCTGTATGCGGCCGGACTTGCAGGCCGCTGCGATCGGCTTCGAGAGAGTCGCTGAAGTTATCATTGGGCTGTAGGTAGAGGCGATCACTGCTGTAGTCGAAAACGAGGTTGAAACGACGCAGTATCTCGTTGCCAAGGATGCCGTTGCTACCGGCTTCCTGTTCGCCCCCGTCAATGTCGTAGCTCACCGGGAGATGGCCCAGTTGATAGTTGGCCAGAGTGAGCGATGGCGCCATGGTCACACGGCTGATGACATCGCCCGATAGGCCCTGGCCCACTTCAGAGTAGTAGTAGCGGGGTGGCTCGAGCTCTGCATGCGTTGCCGGCGTGAGCGACACCGTCCCGCGGGCGCCGGTATCTGCCAATAACATCACGTCTACTGGCGTGCCATTATCGTTGCTCACTCTGGTGTGCAGATAGGGTACACCCGAGATGATTTCCAGCGGCACTGATTGCCAGCCTGCGCCGGGCTGTTGCTGTTCCTCGTCGCCGGGTTCACTGAAATAGCCGGGTTCGCTAAAACTGATCTCCATGCGGCCGTAGTCGATGGCAACGAGGAAACGCGAGAAAAAAGGCGCTCCGATGACACCATCGAAGTACGCGTCATCCAATTCGCGGAAGAACGGTATGGCCTCAAGAGGTAGGTGAATCAGTGATTGCTCTTCCATCTCCAGGCTACCAACACCGAGCGTAGTGTCCCGGATGACGGCTGCGGTCGGGTCTGGTCCATTGCCCACACCCGAAACCGTTATCGTTGAGCTGGGCTGTAACTTGAGCGCCCGCGAGCCACGACTGTCGATCAGCACCGAGGCAGCGGCTCCGCTGTCGAGCACGAAGTTCAGTGGCGCGCTGTCGTTCACGCGCACCGGCAGAATAATGTGGTTGTCGACCAGAGAGAATGGAACTGTGGTGGTACCCGTACCATTGTGCCAGCTGTGAGGTGCCGTGGCATTGTCGTAGCTGAAGCGGGCCATGGTGACGAGTTCACATCCTGTTGCCAGGCTGCAAAGGAGGGCTGCCAGCAGCACCCTGATATGGGTGGTGGGGCTAAAGGGCTTGTCATGCATGTCTCTGTTCCTTCGTCTCGATGGGCTTCAGCGGGATAGTACAGTAATTAATTATCGTAAAACAATAATAATTTATTTCCTTGCAGATATATGCAAAACTGTACTCTTCAGCAATAGAGGCGCCGGTGATGGCATCAAGCAAAAGAATTCAGGGCATCAGCAAGGTATTTCGCTACCTGGTCATCGCTGTTGGCTTGACGATTACCGCGGCAGTGGGGCTGGCTATTATCACTGAGGGGCAATCGTGGGTGACGCTTGGCGACGACCAGTTGGCGGCGCAGGTGGAAGCCGGCGAAGTTTCCACGACGGCAGCTTCGCTGCTGGTTGCACCTGTTGCTGTTCTGTTCCTGCTGGGTGTCTACTGGCTGCAACGCCTGTTCGGCGCCTACCAGATGGGACGGTTCTTCACAGACGATGTCATGGTCTGTTATCTCTGGCTGGTCTGGCTGAAAGTCATCAGCTTCTTTTACAACCTGCTCCTGCCGGTGTTCGCATCGCTGGCGGCCAGCGGGGGTGACGAGGTTGACGCAGCACTCACGCTCGATTTAGGTACATTGACCGAGCTGATGGTATTGCTTCTCATCGTGCATATCCTGAAGCGGGCTCAAGGTATCAAGGAAGAAAACGAGAGTTTCGTCTGATGCCCATTATCGTCAATCTCGATGTTGTACTCGCCCAGCGCAAAATGAGCTCCAAGGAACTGGCGCAAGCGATCGGGATCACCGAGGCAAACCTGTCGTTGCTTAAACGCGGCAAGGTAAAGGGTGTGCGGTTTGAAACCCTTACCGCAATCTGTGAATACCTGGAATGTCAGCCTGGCGACTTGTTGGAATATCGGCCTGGCTAGAGAGCCGGCTTTAGAGTGCAGGTTGAGCGTAGCCGATAGATGTTGAGTCATCAGCTTGATCGGGATGTCGCATTTCAGCTACAGTTTTGCTCAAAATTCGGGGTTCACTGATGAATGAAATCTTGGAACAGTATAAGCAGGATGATCTCATCTACTGGTTCCTGCCGATCTTTCTGCTCGCGTTCCTGCTGGAGCTCATCTACGCTCGCCGCAACAAGCTGGATTTGCACGATAAGAGCGACACCATAGCGTCTTTTTGGATGATGATTTATGTCGTTGTTGCAGACCTCCTGCCAAAATTCGCTGCATTCTACGTGTTCTTCTATCTGCACGAAATGAGCCCCCTTAAGGATGTTGTCGGCCGCCAATGGTGGGCCTGGGCTTTGCTTTTTGTTCTCGATGACTTCACCTACTACTGCATGCATCGAGCTAACCATGAGGTGCGCTGGTTCTGGGCGGGCCACGTCAATCATCATTCAGCTATCAAGATGAATTTCGCCACCGCTTTGCGACAGGGTGTGGGTGAGCGCGTTCACAAGTATCTATTTTGGCTTCCTCTGCCTCTGCTGGGATTCGACGCGCTAATGGTGTTCACCATGATGAGCATTAGTCTCTTTTACCAGTTCTGGTTGCACACTGAATTGGTGAAACGCCTGCCTGCACCAATTGAGTTTGTGTTCAATTCGCCGTCTCATCACCGTGTGCATCATGCATCCAATGTGCGTTACCTCGATTGCAATCACGCTGGCACACTGATTATTTGGGATAGGTTGTTGGGTACCTTTTCCAAGGAGATGTCTGATGAACCACCCGTTTATGGTTTAACGCACAACCTGGAGTCGCAGCGCCCCCTGCACGTGCTGTTGCATGAATATCAGTCGATTATCAGGGATGTGAAGCGGGCCAATCTTTGGCGAGACAAGTTGAGGTATCTGGTGTACGCGCCCGGTTGGAGTCATGACGGCCCAGATAGAAGAGCGAAAACGTTGCGCCAAGCTTTGGACTGATAAATAGAAAGGGGTGGTGTCAGGTGGTGGCTCTTTAGGAATACTGGGGAGTTTCTGTCCAAGCATACGCTAGAATACCTTACCCACTGCAATTCGGTTTCTTCGTGAAAATACTGAAATTCATTCTCCTTTTTGTCGTCGCCGGTTTGGCGTATGGCTTTCTTGTGGCTGTGCCGAAGGCCTTGCTATACCCACCGCACATCATCAACGGAGAGTCGCCGGCGGACTACGACCTGGACTTCAAAGAGATAACGCTCTCGCCCTCCGATCAGCCGCTGGCACTTTCAGGCTGGTGGATTCCAGCGCCCAGGGCCAAGGCGACATTGGTGTTTATCCACGGCGGGAGCTCTGACAGAAACTCCTCTTTCTTTAAAGCGCTGAGCTTCTACCAGGCGCTGGTCGAAAAGGGGATATCAGTGCTGGCCATCGATCTTCGTAATCATGGGAGATCCGACAATGACGGGAACGGCTTGAAACTTGGGCGGGCCGAGAGGTATGACGCATTGGCAGCCCTGCAATGGGCCAAAACCGAGGCACCCGAAGTGCCACTGTACGCCATGGGTATTTCCATGGGTGGCGCCACACTGATCTACGCCGAAGCTGATTTTGAGGCCGTTGAAGGCCTGATCCTCCTCGACCCACTACTCGATACCGACAGCGCCTTGGCGCGGGGCGCTGCGGCAGAGACCGGCGTTCCCCCCGCCACGTTTGCTTTGTCCATCTGGTCTGCAGTGACTTTCTTCGATGCTACTGGGCAGGAAAAGCAACCCTTCAGTTATCGAAACTCAATTACAACGCCTACCTTGCTGATTGTGGATCCTTCAGATCCTGTCACTCTCGCTTCGTATGCCCGCGCTTTTGGATCTGAAAACACGCTTGTGGATTACTGGGAGGCTCCTGGGATAGAACCCTCGCACCCGGAATTGGCATGGAGGAAAGATTGGGGGGCGCATGTAGCAGCCTTTGCGGTGCATCCGGAAGAGACGCTGCAGCAAATTCTGGCGTTTATGGAATTGGACTGAGCTATCCCTGAACACGGTCCTGTCAACGTTCTTTTCCCTGAGAGGCGATCCCGGGAAGATCAGAGTGAAGGGTAACACCAGGCTGACGAATACTATTGTTTCGATCTCGTGGCTGACTCTATGCACGACGTACTCCTGAGTTTCCACAAAGGCATCTACTGGACCATTGTCGCTCTTCTGCTAATCCATATTTGGGCCGCGCTGAAGCACCATTTTGTAGACAATGATGGGGTTCTGGTGCGGATGCTTCCGTTTACCACTCGGTCATAGTTATTGGTATTGCGCTTCAATGCTGCCGTAGGGTAAATGAGGCGTGCTAGGGTAGGGGGTGTCGGCGCTCTGGGTTGCGTGCTGTTTGACTGGCTAGTGCTCAATGATTACGGTGCGGGTGCAATTCGGTAAAAGATAGTGGAGAATTGGATTATTCATAGTAATTCAAGACTTTTCTTTCTTTGCGAGTACACGCCTGTTTGCGCCTCGAAACTGGAATTAAAATGGCAAAATCCAAGTCCAAAAAAAAATCTGACACAGCATCGACCGGCAATACCTTACGGAAATCTAAAGCGCGAGAAGCAATGATTATTGCTGCAGACGAACTGTTTGCTGAACTAGGAGGGTATGAAGGAGGTGGCTATGAAGCGACCACTGTCGATCTTATCGTAGCAAAGGCGGGTGTCTCCAGGCGGTCTTTCTTCAACCACTTCACCGGCAAAGCCGATGTCCTTATGCTGGATTTTCGCGCGATTTGTGACAACCACATGGCGGAGTTCCGTGCCAGGCCTGATTCGGAGGAACCGCTGCTGGCTGCACTGCTGGCCATGGAGCATATGAATGAGAGTTTTTTTTCCAATCCCGACAGCAAGCGCCGCAGCTCGGTTAACAGGCGGCGTTTTGCCCGGCAGTTGAGGTTGGGTATGAAGTCCACCCAGTGGTCGCTGATGGGAAGATGGGAATTACTTTTGGCTGAGGAGATAGCCAGGCGGCTAAAGGGTAGGGATAAGAGCATCCGGGCCCGTATCCTGGCCGGACAGGCCTCACTAATTATTCGAATAGCGAGTGAGCAGTGGTTCACCCAGGGTTTGCTCAAGGGTGAATCTATTAGTAAATCTATGCGCAAAGTAGAGGCACTGGTCAATAAGGTTGTCGATGAAGCCTACCCGATTATTAATGGTTGATACGCGGAATCTGCTGGAACTCTTTCGATAAACATCAGTTTTATCACGGCTAAACACTTCAAGAATCATTACCGCCGACTAGGTGCAGGCAATCGGCGAGATTCTGTATTTTCCAGCTATACAAGGCGAATCAGGCGAGTTGAATTTCTGAGAACACAACTTTTTCCATATCGTTCCATATACCTTCCCCAGAAAATCAGCCAAAGCTGCCAGTTAAAATTTTACCCCGCTGATCCGGCTACAGAAACATGCCCCCGTCGATCAATAATGCCTGGCCGATAACAAAAGCAGAGGCAGGTGAGCTGAGCCACATAACGCCCTCGGCAATTTGTTCAGGTGAAGCAATCGGGGGCATTTCACCACCAGGTGCAGTTGCAGGAATTGGCATACCAGCCATGCCCTCCAGAAGAGGAGTGGCCACGCCACCCGGGCAGATGGCGTTGACTCGGATATTCTTGCCCAGATATTCCTTGGCCGCAGTTTTCGTCAAACCGATCACCCCGTGCTTGGTGGCTCCGTAGGCCGCGCCAGCGTGAGCAGCAAACAGGCCCGCTGATGAACTGTTGTTAACAATGGTGCCGCCGCCATGCCCAGCCATATACGCCAACTCATGCTTGAGGCAGTTGAAGACGCCCGACAGGTTAACACCAAGAGTCTTTGTCCAGTTTTCTGTTGTGAATTGCCCCGTTGGATTACCTTCGAATCCAATAATACCGGCATTATTAAACGCATAATCGAGACCACCGAATGTCTCTACCGCGAAGGCCATTAGGCTTTCCACCTGACCTTCATCACCTACGTCGCAGCCAAACCCCACTGCGCTCCCACCTTCTGCGACAAGCGCATCGGCATAGCGCGCAGCCGCCGCTGCATCAATATCAGCTACCACAACCTTGGCGTTACTCTGCGCGTAGCGCCTGGCGGCTGCCGCCCCGATACCAGAGGCACCACCTGTGACAAGCGCCACTTTTCCGCCGAAATTGTAGATCGGTAACGGCTCATTGTTATCATTTTCCATACTTGCTCCGCGGGACGAAGTATACCAAAACAATAAATATGCATTAGTGCATTTATGCTGTCAAGCTCACCGCATAACTGCTGCTGGACTGACCATTTCTCTCTATAGACTGACAGCCTCACGGCTCTGAAGCAGGAGGGCTTGCACCAGGCCTGCATGCTCCGAGCCAACTCGCAGATCCAGTCCTTGCATTAGTGCATATTTGTCTCTATAGTTTATACTAGTGCACTTTTTAGGCGGTGGCACACTGACCGTCCGTCAATGACTAATGTTGATGAGATACCTGACATTCACCTGTTTCTGCCGCCGCACCGCATAGGAACATAAAGATAAGAGGAACTATTATGAACCGATTCAAACTCAAGCCCGCATTTGCTATCCCGCTCCTTTCTTGCGCGCCACTGTGCGCACCCTACGCCGCTTACGCGGCCGATCTTGCGCTTGAAGAGATCATCGTGACCGCGCAAAAGCGTGTGGAAACGCTGTCCGATACTCCCCTTTCGATTCAGGCTGTCTCTGGTGAGGCTATGGCCAGAGAGAACGTCTTTGAAATGCAGGACCTCGGAGAACAATTGACCAATGTCACTTTCTCGAATGCCTCCGGCCCAAGCTATATGACGATTCGAGGCTTGGGAACTGGGGCCAGCAATACGGCAGCCGAGCAATCTGTTGGTATGTATATTGATAGTATCTATGTGAGTCGTGGCTATCAGTTCAATGCGCCTTTTCTGGATATAGAGCGGGTAGAGGTGTTGAAAGGGCCTCAGGGTATATTGGCAGGAAAAAACTCAGTTGCAGGTGCTGTGGTTATTCACACGAAAAGGCCTGCAGCAGAGACCGAGGGCTATGTCCGCGGCGGTTATGAATTCGAAAATGAGGGGTACTACGTTGAAGGTGCTGTATCAGGCGCTTTGACTGAAAACTTTTATGCGAGATTAACAGGTCAATACACCGAGGAGGGCGGCTGGCTGGACACCAATACGCGACTTTCTTCTGATGGAACGATCCTGAAAGGCGCTAGTGACCAGAATACCAACACGGTCGATGTCTTGCGCTTAAGCATGGTTTGGGATGCAACGGACTCACTGTCATTCTTCGGAAAGCTGGAGGCTTCAAACAGAGATATCGACGGCCAGCACTTTGCTCCATTGGGTGTTCAGCCTGGCGCGGAAGGGGCGCTTGTTCTTGCAGACTGGCAGGCCCGCGACCCCAATTTTGATTTTATCGATAACGGCGTGGTTTCTAATGGCTACCGGCTTGATTTAAGCGACGATGAAACTAGGCTTGAAGTGACCAACAAAGAGTTGTCCGCGTCTATTGAATCCGAATCCGCGACCTTTCAATTTGATTGGGATGTGGGAAGTATGGGTACTCTTACCGGTATTTCCGGCTACTCAGCTTACGAGCAGGAGGAGTATTACGCGCAATCGGTAGCGCCGGCAGATTGGCTTACATTTCAGGGTGACAAAGGTAATGGTGGTGATGAGCTTAGTCAGTACACCCAGGAGTTTCGCCTTGTCTCGCCAGGTGGTGAAACGGTCGATTATGTTCTGGGGCTGTTCTATATGGATCGCACGATCGAGCAAGATGGTTTCAGAACACTGTTTAAATTGACGGAGCTCGGAGCTCCGGCTTTTGCAGATTTCTATAACGATCGACATTTTAAAGAGGAGACAACGGCTTGGTCTGCCTTTGCTCAGCTTACCTGGAATATCAACGAAGCCTTGCGACTCAATCTGGGTGTTCGCTATACAGATGAGTCAAAAGACAGGCCTGTTCATTCAAGCCAACCGACTTTCCTGGTCGATTCGCCTTTTAACCAGCTAATACTGGACGCTTTCGGAAGTGTTCCGTTCACTACTGCGGATCTAGATGAGACAAACGTCAGTGAAACGAGTACGGACCCCAGTGTTTCCCTACAGTGGGACGTCTCTGATGACACGATGCTGTATGGGTCCTATACCGAGGCTACCAAGGCGGGAGGCTTCAATAATCTGGCACCCGACCAGAGCACCAGTGTCTATGACCCCGAATATGCGACAAGTTACGAGCTGGGCGTAAAGAGTTTTCTAATGGATGGCAGGTTCAACGTTAATCTTGCAGTCTTTTATTCCGAATTTGACGATTTACAGGTGAGCGGACTTAATGTTGAAACCAACAGCATAACCTTTGGGAACGCCGCCGAAGCGAAGTCACAAGGCGTAGAAGCAGACTTTCGCTTTGCGGTAACTTCAGAGCTCGAGCTAGGTGGTGCTCTAGCCTATCTGGACGCCACATACGATGATTACCCTGGCGCAAATTGCTCTACAGGGATAGCGGTAGAAGATGATTGCGATCTCGCTACTAATACTCGAAATGCAGCGGGGGATAAGCTCCGTTTTGCACCCGAGTGGACGGGGAATTTGTACGGAGATTATCGCTGGAGTTTAAGCAATGGTATGCAGGCTGGAATCCGCGGCGATGTTGTTTTCAGCGATGACTTCTATTTTTCTGGCCAAAACGATCCTTACCTTGTCCAGGATTCGTTTTACAAATTTAATATGCTCGTGGAATTAGCCAGTGAGGATTATGCCTGGGTGCTCTCTATTGTAGGCAAAAACCTCACCGACGAGACAACAGTCAACCATGGGGGTGGCGTTCCTCAGTATCCAGGTGGTTTCTGGTCGAACGTCGATAAACCAAGGCAGGTATTTTTCAATGCCCAGTACAATTTCTGATAGCGGCGTTTTAGTTCCAGGTCGCTAGAATCAGGCGGTTTTATGCTCTAGGAGAAAATGTGAACGACAATACAGTAAATTCCCAAAAAACGGTCGTCGTAACAGGTGCCGCAAACGGCATTGGTGCCGCTGTTGCAAAAGCATTTTCCAGCCAGGGGGCTTTTGTCTGGCTTACAGATCGCGATGAAGATCAGGGCCATGCGGTTACTCAATCCCTGGCGGATGACGGGGGTAATGCCGAGTTCAGGCAGTTGGACATTACCAGCGAAGAGGGCTGGATTGGATTGAGAGATGCGATTGATGCAAGGGATCAGCGGGTTGATGTGCTGGTAAATTGTGCCGGTCGCAACGATTTTGGATTTATTTCTGACACGCCATGGTCGAAGTTCAGTCAGGTAATGGACGTGAATCTGGGTGGAGCTTATACAGGGATACAGACTCTGCTGCCTCTGCTTTCCAAGCGAAGTGCTGAGGAACCAGCGGCTTCAGTCGTCAATATTTCATCAATGGCGGCTAGCGGTGGAGTGCCATTTTTTAGCGCTTATGCAGCGAGTAAAGCGGCTTTGACATCACTCACCCAAACTGCGGCACTGGAGTTCGCCAGGCTACAGGTTCCAGTACGCGTAAATGCGATAGAGCCCGGCACTATCGATACTGACATGTTTGCAGAGACACAAGAGCTACTTTCCGCGTTTGGAAAGAGCAAAGAGGAAGTAGTTCAACTCGCTACTGATCGACACCCGGTAGGGCGTCTGGGGTTGGTTGATGATGTGGTTTATGCCGTTCTATACCTCGCAGATGAAAAGGCTTCGTTTACCACGGGCCTTAGCTTGCCTGTCTGTGGTGGACGTGGTGCCGGTGAATGGTAGATGTTTGTGGGGAGTAAATAAGTGCGAAAACACAATTTCCTCGACACTAAGAAACGCATTTTCAACAAGTTTTAGACAATATCTAATTCGAAAAATTGATACTGAGGAAAAACACATATGAAACGGTTAGAAAATAAAGTCATGATCGTGACAGGTGCTGGCGGCTCGATTGGTACCGCTGCCGTCAAGCGCTGCGCCGAAGAGGGTGCCAAGCTTGTTCTTAACGATATACGCGAAGAGCCGCTGATGGAAGCCGCAGAGGCCTGCCGGGCTGCTGGGGCCGAAGTTGTGACGCTGGTGTCCGATACCCGTTCCGAGGAGGCCTGTGAAGAGATGGCGGCTAAAGCCAACGAGGCGTTTGGCCGGATTGATTGTGTGTGGGCAAATGCGGGCGATGTTTGGGTTGCTGAAGCATCGGAGCAGGACAAGGATTTCTGGACACGCTGTCTTGAACTGGAGCTTACCGGACAGTGGCTACCAGTTCGTGCGGCGCTTCCTACCATGATTGAGCAGAAGTCTGGTTCAGTCTTGTTCAGTTCCTCCATGACCGCTAATGTTGGCATCAAACATATATCTGCTTACAGCGCTGCAAAGGGTGGTCTACAGGCATTGGTTAAAACTCTTGCCGTTGAATTTGGCTGCCACAAAATTCGCTTTAATAGTCTCGCGCTTGGTTCAATTGAAGGTCGGCATATCATTGCGTCGAATGCAATGAGACAGGGGATATCTTATGAAGATGCAGAAGCAATTGTTAGCGTAACCAAGAAAATGCGCGACCAAATCTTTGCCGTTGATCGGATGGGGACCCCTGAAGATATTGCCCCAATCGTGGCCTATTTTGCTTCTGATGAGTCGGAGTGGATAACAGGCACTAACTACTTTGCTGATGGTGGTCTTACTCACACCGGAATGGCGGGCCTGCATTCTCTAAACGCCGACAAGTTAGGTCAATTTATGAATGATATTCTCGACTAAGGGTCGATAACATTTGTTTGTTAACCCTTTGGTTAAATTGAACCTGCGGAGCTAACCCAAACACTGTGTTGGGTTAGCTCCGCCATAATAACTCAAGTAAGACACGGGCAATGCATTGAACTCACAGGAAGCGCAATACGACGAGGTCTATGATTTAGTCGTGGTTGGTTCGGGTGCAGCTGGTATGGCTGCAGCGATTACTGCCAGCCTGGGTGGGCTCGATGTGCTCATTATAGAAAAGGCCAGTCAGTACGGCGGCACATCAGCGATTTCCGGTGGTGCATCGTGGATTCCAAATAATCCGAAGATGCGTGCAGCGGGTATGCAGGACAGTTACGACTCCGCCTATATCTATATAGAAACGCTGGCAGGCGAGTACTTTAAGCCAGAGCTGATACAGACGTTTTTGGAAAAAGGCCCGGAGATGGTGTCTTTTTTTGAGAGCAATACAGAACTGAGATTTCAACATAGAGATTATTCGCCTGATTACCAGTCGGATAAGCCTGGTGCTGCAACGGGTGGGCGGACCTTGGACGCTGCTCTTTACGATGGGCGTGAGCTGAAATCGCACCTCGCAGATCTTTGTCCACCATTGGGGGACATTACCCTATTTAATGGCTTGATGGTCAATCATGATGACTTTCCTCATCTGTTTAACGTCACGCGATCAATAAAATCATTCTGGTATGTTACCCGTCTTCTCGGTAATCACATTGTAAGCCTGTTGCGCTATGGCCGCGGTACTCGCCTGTTGTTTGGTCAGGCCCTGGTGGCTCGATTGGCGAAGACTGTGTTTGATCGCGAAATACCACTCAAACTAAATACCGGGCTGACGGATTTAATTGAAGAAGATGGCGCTGTCACCGGCCTGGTTGTAGAGCACCAGGGCCAGGAAATGCGCTTGGGCGCTCGTCGCGGTGTGGTGTTGGCATCGGGTGGGTTTTCTCAAAGTGCCGAAAAAAGAGCAGCGAGAATGCCTCATGTGGGCGGCGGTGCTGAGCATCATACCTTGGTACGTTCTGCAAATATCGGTGAAGCACAGGATGCCGCTGTAAAAGTTGGGGCCAAAGATATATCGGTTTCAGCAAATGCCGCATTCTGGATGCCCGTGACCCTTGTCACTGACGGTGATGAGACAGTAGTACCGCATACCAATTTGATTGATCGTGCGAAGCCAGGCGTAATTGCAGTTAATGAAGAGGGGCTGCGATTTACCAATGAAGCGATTTCGTATCACAATTTTGGTGAGGCGATGATCGCCAATGGCCTCAAACACGCCTGGTTAATCTGCGACCAAACCATGTTGAAAAAATTTGGTTTAGGAGCAGTTAGGCCTGCGCCAATCCCTTACAAAAAGCACTTGGCGTCAGGTTATTTAAAACACGGTGAGACTATAGCAGCGCTGGCATCTGAGATCGGTGTTCCCGCGAATCAGTTGTCGGAAACTCTTGAAGGCTTCAATGCCGATGCGGCTCACGGTATTGATAGGGAATTCGGAAAGGGATCAACAGCCTACCAAAGATTAATGGGCGACCCAGGGCATCAGCCTAACGAATGTCTTAGGCCGCTCGAGGGGCCTTTTTATGCAGTCAAATTGCAGCATGGTGATATTGGAACCGCTTGCGGATTGACGGCCAATATCCATGGACAGGTTTTGTCCGAGAGAGGTCTGCCGATTGAAGGGCTCTACACCTGTGGAAATGAAATGGACTCTATCATGGGCGGCGTTTATCCGGGTGGGGGGACGACCTTGGGCCCAGGGCTGACCTTCGCTTACATCGTGGGTAAGCATGCAGCAGAGCAAAAATCAAAGCAGTAAAGAGAAGTAGCCAGCTTTTCACTATTTAAATTAGCAGTGTAGTGCTTGGAGAGTTTTAAATGCAGTCACAATCTGAATTACGATCAGGAAAAATACTGTGGATACTGGGGTGGGCCTTAGTCATCCATTCAGTTCTGATGGTTTTTCATTTGCTACCCCCGATACTGAACGCGCCTGGGATGGTGTTGCTGCTGTCTTCCTTTATGATTCTCCATGGACTGCGAATATATTCAGGTATAGAGGTCTTTGCATTCCTGGCGATTGGCTTTGTTGTCAGTAACGGCTATGAAAACATGAGTGTTATGACTGGGTTTCCGTTCGGAAATTATTCCTATACCGATGAATTTGGCGCTAAGCTTTTCCATGTTCCTCTGGTAATAGCGCCAGCCTACATTGGAATGGGTTACCTTTCCTGGATGATCGGCCAGGTGTTGTTGGGGACCTGGGGGCGGAGGCTCCGGGGAGCTGAGCGGATTTTGGTCCCTGTTGTTGCCAGTTTCGTTATGGTTATGTGGGATGTGGTCATGGATCCCAAATCATCAACTGTTTACAACTTTTGGACATGGGAAGACGGTGGAGACTATTTTGGCGTCCCATTTGTCAATTTTATGGGTTGGCTGCTGTGTGTTTATACAATATTTCAACTGTTTGCCCTGTTTATTGCGAGGGGAGAGAAAAGTGACGCAGCCCTACGAAGTGCGAAGGTGATTCTCCCGTCCTATTGGTATCCGGTGGTTCTCGCATATTCTTCGGTGGCGCTGAATCAGGGGCTAAGGGCGCTCGACAAACAAGAAAATACAACAGTATTCGATGCTAATGGCATCGCTTGGCAGACGGATCATATCAACAGCAGCATGGGGCTAATCACGATCTTCACGATGGGGTTTGTTATTCTGTTGTCATCAATGCTAATTGCTCGATCCAAGGAAAATGAGTAATGAGATATATCGTAGCGATTTGAGGATTACTGACACCAGTAGAGTGAGCTTATGTCAGAATTTTGAAGTCATATTGTTCTGGTAACGGGCTCCGCCGGAAGTTCCGATTCAGGCCCACCAATTGCAGCCCAAAATAGGGGATACGAGACGAAAACCATCCCACTGATGGCGAAAAGTATGCCGTTATAGTCCGCGGCGTAATCGTAGTAGAGGCCCATCACCAAAGGGCCTAGCATGATCCCGGCATTAAACATCAGGAATAACCAGCTGTAGATGACACTGTAATTATCCAGACCAAATCTCTTGCGGACCGAAAACGGCATAAGATCACCCTCCGCTCCCAGCGCAAGCCCCAGGAGTACAGGAACCAGAAACAGCAAGATTTCGGGCGCGTAGCTTGTGAGCAATAATGGCGCCAACGTTGCTGCTGCAAAAATCCCTGCGCCCACAATGCGCGCGCCAAGATAGTCAAGTAGTACGCCCGCACCAAGACGACCGACAAAGACAGCGATGCCACTGGCTGCTGCTATAGATGCTGCTTGCATCGGTGTGAGACCACGATCGATAAGAATGGGTACGGTATGAAGGCCTACGCCACTCGCCACAACCGCGATTATGAGAAAGCTGAATCCTAGCAGTAAGAACGGCATGGAGGTCAGTATGTTTCGAAGGCTGAGCTCCCGCTCAAGCTGGGACTTGTCTTGGATGGCAGGAGCAGGCTTTTCCTTGATGAGAAATACAATACAAGGCAACGCGATCAACATGGGAAGTAATGCAAGACAAGCATATGCGTTTCGCCAGCCAAGGCTTTCGATCAAAAACTGCGAGAGTACGGGCATAATGGTCTGACCTATGCCTATGCCGGTCATTGCTATCCCCATCATCATGCCCAATCGACCGGTGAACCATTGAGGCAAAATACTGACGTAAACGAACGTATTTGTGGCGGCACCGGCGAAACCCACAAGAGTCGTGATGAAGAGATAGAAAGGAAAGCTACCAGGCAAGCGTGATATGACAAGAATACACGCTGACAACGAAAAGACGCCTATTAGCAAGACTCGACGGATACCAAGACGCTTCATTAGCAGGCCAACTAGTGGTGATGCTATGCCAATCGAAAACGCGGTGGCGGCGAAGAGCGCGGACATCTGTCCCCGGCTCCAAGCAAATTCCTCTGAAATAGGTAACAAAAATATCGAAAAAGACGTCAAATAGAGAGGCGCGACACTGACACACATTCCAAGTGCACACGCTATCACCAGTAATGAGGGGCGCTTGAGTTCAGTCTCATTGGAGCTAATCAGAGATTCGCTTTTCATCGAATTATCAGACCGAGCGGACGTGGCTGGTGAGCCGCAGTAAGTATCTTTTTTGTTTTCTGCAGCGCTATGCACAACTTATTTAGCCGCACTACAGGAGCTAGACAGCTACAGTGCACTAGTGCATTATAGCTGTCAAGTTTATCCCTCCAGCACTGCTTACTAAGTTTTATAGGAAAAGACCCGTCTCCATGGTTTTTGACGATATCGCTATACTTTCTGTAATAACGTTAAGTACTTCGACTATTGCGGCTGTATTTGGGTTTGGTGGGGGTATGATCCTGGTGGCGACACTCCCAAATATTTTGCCTGTCTCGGCGATAATTCCGGTACATAGCGCTGTACAGTTGATCAGTAATTCCAGCCTGGCAGTATTCAGTTGGAGATCAATTCACTGGGCAATTGTCCGTGACCACTTGATCGGCGCCTGTATTGGAATAACGGCGGCATATCTGCTGCTGCGTGACCTGGATCTTACAATGACCCCCGCTATTATCGGGGCATATATTCTGATTAGTCTATGGAGTTCAAGCTTTTCAGCGCTTATGGCCAGAATCGAGTCATTTCAGATTCTTGGTGCGATCCAAGCTGGCCTAAGTCTGATTGTCGGCGCTACCGGCTCACTTCAGTTGCCAGCACTACTGAGAACACTGACGAATCACCATCAAGTTGTGTCTACCATTGGGGTTCTTGTAACCACAGACCATCTGCTGAAGCTCATCATATTCTATGCGGTCGGCTTCGAGTTTATCGACTACGCACCCTCAATTGCTTGCATGAGTGCTGCTGCAGTTATGGGCTCATATTGTGGCACGCTCATCCGGCGTAGGGTTGATATGACCAGACACGTGTGGGTTATCAAGCTTCTATTGTCTGCACTTGCTGTCAGTGCGATTCATGGAAGTTTTTAGCTGTTCAATATTTTTGTTCTTTGGAAATAGACGAAACGCATCGTCCATAAAAGTGATATGAAAATGAATGACATTGACGAAATCAGGAACCTCATTGCCAGTTATGGTCAGGTTGTGGACACATTTCCGCGGGACCCTCAACGTTACGCTGACCACTTTGTTGAGGATGGCTCGTTTACCGACTGTGGCGTGACACTGACTCCGCGAACCAAAATTCTGCAGTTAATGGAAGCCGCATTGTCGGCAGAATCCGAAGCACCACCACTTAGTGGCACCCGCCACCTGCAAATGAATTCCGTAATCAATGTGGATGGTGATTTCGCGCTGGCAACCACGCAGCTTATGGTTATTGAGCTTGGTGAAAAAGGCTGGAGGATTCGCGGTAGTGGCCAGTATACGGATGATATTGTGCGAGATGTCGACGGGCGCTGGAGGTTCAAATCGAAGGTGGTGACCTGGTTTAAAGAGCTGGGACCTGATCCACTAAGTCCTGATTTATCTGCTCTTTATGCGGGCTTTTTCCAGTCAATTATGGATTCCTAGTATCAACTCGCGAGCAGTATTGGCCGAGTTCAGTCGTATATAGTGATCAAATAGTAGGTTCTTAGGTGAAAAAATTATCCATTGATATTGTTTCAGATGTGATGTGCCCCTGGTGCATTATTGGTTATAAAGGCCTGGAGATTGCCATGGCTGATCTTGCCCCGGACATAGAGGCCGATATCAACTGGCTGCCTTTTGAAATCAACCCGCACTATGAAAAAGAAGGGAAAAATTTCATCAAGCATTTGACTGAAAAGTATCCGAGTATTCCAGTCGAACAATTTGTGCAGCAGCGCAATATGATTGCTGCTAAAGGACGAGAGGTTGGGTTTGAATTTAGTTTTTCGGATGAGTCCCGTATTTTTAATAGTTTTGACTTGCACCGATTGTTAGCCTGGGCCAAAGAGCAGGGCAAACAGCATTCGTTAAGTATTGCTTTTTTTCAGGCGCACTTTTCAGAGTGTATGCCTCTGTACGATCAGGCGACAGTGTTGAGTATTGTTCGCGCAGTAGGCCTTGACAGCACAGAGGCCGCGAAAGTACTTACTTCCGACGCGTATTCAGATCAAGTCAGAAAAGAACAACAGAGGAGTGCGTCAATGGGTATTCACTCAGTACCCACTTTTTTCATTAGTGGCAAGAACGTGGCATCTGGTGGGCAGCCAGTAGAGGTATTCAAAAACCTTTTGAGAGAAGCGGCTTCGGAATCTCCCTACTGCGATTGAGGGCTATGGTCGAGATGCCGCTATTCAAACACTGTTTTTGCGGATGCGTTTTTCACTGAAGTATGCAAATGCAGGCACGATGGTGTACAGCATCAAACCTTTAACAACAGCTTCGCCAATAGTACTTGGTGGCTGAGTGTGAGAGCCGAAAAGCGCCAAAAGAAGAAGTAGGGTACACAGCAGCCAGAAAAGAAGTTTGTTTATCAATCCTCCGAATTCGACAACCTTGAGGCAGAGGGCAATGCCAGCCAGTAGCAGCACTGTTTCAAGAGCAGCGGATAACAGTGGATAGTTCCATAGGCCCAGGCCAAACTTTTCTTCGGGACTGAAGCTAAGTGGCAGGTCGGGGACATGAACTACAAAATCCAGTATCCAATGTGAGGCAACGGCGATGATCAGAACTGCAGCAATGCGTAAGTTGACTGGGCGGAACAATGCGAAAATGGCGACAAACAGCAAGCTCCAAAAGGGTACGCTGATGAGGCTGTGAGTGTAAGGGTTAAAGATAACAATGTCGGTTATCTTTGTGGCATTTTCAGGGATGAACATGCGCTCCAAACCCAAAAAAATGAATATTTGTGCAAAAATATCGACAAACTGAACAGCGACCAATAAGACCCATAACGGGACTGTTTTTTCTACTGCCTTCAGCGCATAACCCACAGCGAAATGACCGGCTAACATTTTCTAACTCCTTTGCTCTTCGCTTGCGATGGCTGTGCTATATCGGGTGTCACTTTTATTACTGATCAGGCAATCAATCCATATATGCATTAGTGTATTATAGTGTTTCTGACGCTCGTGCGACTAGTAGTGTTAGAGGAACGGGGTATGGAAGTGTAGGGCTGTTATCTAATAATAAGAGGAAGTGGTCGCTGTTTATGAATGAGTTCAAGCTGGGTTGGAAGATAGTGTTAGTGGCAATGCTGGGTGTGGCATTCAATGGCTCAAATATCTTGCTTTACACCATCGGTGCGCTGGCACCCCAGCTTTCTCAGGAGTTTGGCTGGTCTCACGGATCTATTCAGTTGGGCTCACTATTCTCGATTGGTACCGTCGTTCTGGCCCTTCCTCTAGCGGGCTATCTATCCGACAAGTATGGCGTTCGTCGGCTGACACTTTTCTCGATCATTCTCACGTCTCTATGCATTGCTCTACACGCATTCCTGTCTCAAAATATAGTTTTCTACTATATGCTGGCTGTGCTTACAGCGCTGGCATTTGTTGGCAGTTTGCCGCTCACCTGGACCAAGATGGTCACCTCCTGGTTTGATCGCCGGCTCGGACTTGCGCTCGGTTTGACACTGCTTGGTACCGGGTTGGGAGGAGCGATTCTAAAGCCGACTACCGCCGGACTGATAGCTGAGCTTGGTTGGCGCGGTGCCTATGTGGTGCTGGGGATAATCCCCCTTGTTGTGGTTTTTCCCCTGGTTATCGCGTGGTTTAAGGAACCCACCAGCAGAATTGTAAAGGCGGTTCGCGTAGACGAAGATGGAACTGTGGTCGCGCCTCACGTGCCGGTAAAGAAGCCTTTTAAAGACTGGCGCTTCTGGGCAATCGCCATTGCTTACATACCTATTGGCTTTGCAGTAGCGGGTTTGATCACCAATATGGAAGTCATTCTGGCGAGTGGTGGAGCAGATGCAGCGCTGGTGGTAACAGCCGGAACGACTTTTGGGGTTTCAGTTGTTATCGGGCGTATTATCGGGGGTTATATGTTGGATAAGTACAACCCGGGTATCGTTGGCTCAACCTTGATTATGTCGCTGTCTATCGCCTTCATACTTCTGTCTCAACCGGACCTGAGTGTATCAATAACCTTACTGGCCATAGCGCTTGCTGGTTTTGGCACAGGTGTAGAGTTTGATGTGTTGTCCTACTTGATACACCGCATTTTTGGCTCAGAGCATTATGCAAAAATATTTGGCTCTATTATGGCGCTACTTTATATAGGCTCTGCATTCGGTCCTGTACTGTTTGGCTCCACGTATGACAAATATGGGAGCTTTGGCCCTGTTCTGATTCCAGTCGCGGTGGGAGTGTTTATAGCGTCAGTGCTGATCGGAACGCTTTCTGGCAGTTTGAGAGCAAGTAGCAGTTGACGCAGTATTTATGTCACGACCTGACGCTGCCGACCGAGGCTATCTATGGTTAATTCCATAGCATCTCCAGGCTTGAGATATCGAGAAGGATTCATACCCATCGCAACGCCGGAAGGCGTACCACTGGCGATCAGATCACCCGGCTGCAAGGTCATGAAGCGGCTGATGTAGGAAATCAATTCGGGCACCCCAAACAGCATATCGCGAGTGTTCGCTTTTTGGCGAACCTCATCGTTTACCTTTAGCGTTAAGTCGAGGTTAGCGATGTCTTCGATTTCATCGGGAGTAACCAGCCAGGGGCCGCAAGGGCCAAAGGTATCGCAGCTCTTACCCTTCAACCACTGCCCAGTACCTTCCAGTTGAAAGGCTCGCTCAGACACATCATTGAAAATACAATAGCCACCCACGCAGTCAGCGGCGTCTTCGATTGATACGTTCTTGGCGGTAGCGCCGATGACCACGCCCAGTTCCACCTCATAGTCCAGCTTCTCACCACCTACCGGCATTTCCACAGTGTCATAGGCGCCACAGAGCGAGCTTGAGGCTTTCATGAACAATACGGGTTCTTTTGGCGCCTCGAAGCCTGACTCTGTCGCGTGATCATAGTAGTTCAACCCCACGCAGATGATCTTTCCTACCCCGGTGATACAGGGGCCAAACCTGCCATCTGGTAGTACCGGCAACGCGCTGAGATCCAGCGCTTTCAACTCAGCCATAACCGATGAGGCGAATACCGTTCCGTCAATGTCACCGACAATCGAGCTTAAGTCTCGAGCGCTTCCCGCCTCGTCAATAATGCCCGCACGCTCCGCACCGGGCTGGCCGATTCGTACCAGCTTCATATCACTACGCCTCCTGCGATCGAATCCAGCTGTCGATGATCTCAATGTACTCGTCTGTGTGATACAGCATCAACTGATGTGAGCCTCCATCAATGACAGCCATCTCTTTCGGCCCACCAATCGCTTTGAAACACGCTTCCATGTAGCGAGAGGAGGTGAACGGATCCTCGGAGCCATAACTTAACAAGACTGGCTTGGCATTTTCTGCTGCGGGAATCTGAGCCTGATAATTCGCGTAGCTCATCATGCTGGCGATGCCATAGCTCCAGGTACGCAAGTCATCTTCTTGTTTTTTGGCCAGAATATCGGGGTCATCCGCCGAGTAGTTCTTATTCCAATCTATTGCTGTTGACAGATCAACGCGCTCGCTATCGCCGACATTCTCGGCATACTCGATCATATCTTTGCTGCGCATCATCGAAAAATTTTCAAATTGCGGATCACCTTCTTTTTGTTCTACCTCGGTCAAAATAATATTCATGCACACTGCGCCCGTCACAGCGTCTGAGAACGCAAGTGAATGGAAGGCAGCAGCACTTCCCTGACTTGAGCCCAACACGTAAACAGGCTTGCCAAATTTTTCAACCATAGCTTGGGCTGCCACATCAATATCTTCCAGCCAATCAGAAAAACGAAAGTTGCCTCGCTCGCCATCTCTGCACCGCGCCAAACCGTGCCCAGGAAGATCCATGGATACAACATGAACCCCTCGTGCAGACAAAGGCTCGCAAAATACGTCGTAGGTGCCGCCGTGACCGCCTATTCCGTGGGCGATAAGAAGACTGTAGGGGGCGTCTCCTGCGGTTGCATATTCGTAACCATGTACTGCTCCGACCTGAAATTCAGTTCTCATAGATAGGCTTTTCCTTATCCTTCATTTCATTCGTTATAGATAGCCTGATTAGGGCTACTAATCCTTTAGCACCTGCCCAGTGTGTTCACCCAAGGCTGGCAAATGGCGTTCCTTGTCTGCGGGAGCGAGCGGAAAACGTACAATGGGAAGTGGCCCGAACTCGGAACTGGTATCGACAAACATATCGCGAGCCATCGCCTGCGGATGTTTGATGACATCTGCCATCGTGTTGACATCACCGTAGGGGATACCTGCCTTATCAAGCCGTTCCTTCCACACCTTGCTGGGCTGAGACGCCATCACGGCTTCAACAGCAGCCTCCGCCTCCGGTCGGTTTTCACGACGCGAAGCGATAGTTCCCATCACCGGATCATCAATCCATTGCGGCTTTTCGACAACCTGCTCGCAAAAGCGTTGCCAGCTTTTATCGTCAGCAACGACCAGCGACACATATCGATCATCCTGCGCGAGGTAAGGCCCGTAAGGCACAATGTATTGGTGCCGCATACCTGACATGGGGGGCTCTGAGCTGCTGTGCCAGGCATGGTGTGGAAAGTAGCCCAGCCACGGCAATGCCGAATCAAACATGGCGACATCCAGGTAAGCGCCTTTCCCCGTATTATGGCGCTGATAGAGCGCCATCATGATGCCCATCACCGCATTGGAACCGGCGATCAGATCGGTAATAGGCAGGCCCACTTTGGCAGGCTGATCTGGGTAGCCGTTACTTAGCAAAATGCCTGTTTCACCCTGCATGGTAAGGTCGTAGGCTTTCACATCCCTATAGGGACCGTCCTGCCCGTAGCCAGAGAGGCTGGCGTAAACAAGTTCTGGCTGATCGGCCAGATCATCTATGCCAGCGCCGATGCGGGCCGCAGCTCCCGGGCCGAGGTTTTCAACAAAAACGTCCGCGCCCCGAATCAGCTCACGCAAGGCGCTGCGACCTTCGTCAGACTTGAGGTCTAGCTCAACACTTTTCTTGCCAGCGTTGACCCATACGAAGCCGGTCGACAAACCGTGAACGGCAGAATCCCAACCCCTCACAACATCGCCTGTACCGACGCGCTCGATCTTGATGATCTCCGCACCCATCTCAGCCATAACAAAGGTGCAGTACGGCATTGCTACAGCCTGCTCAAGGGCGACAACCGTCACCCCTTTGAGCGGCTGGCCGAGAGGCTGCCTGCCAGAGTGCTGCTCGGTATTCACTCAGCACGCTCAGGAAAAATGCTAGCTGCAGGTGCGGATTCTTTTTTCCAAACCATCACGGAACGAGCGTAGTCAATGACTACTTTTCCGTCCTGGTTGATACCACGGGTGCAGACTTTCACAACGCCCTGGTGTGGACGCGACTTACTTTCGCGGGTTTCCAGTACTTCAGTCTCTGCATAAATCGTATCGCCAGGAAATACAGGGTTGGGGAGCTTGATGTAATCCCAGCCAAGCGCAAAACCATGCTCACTGACATCAACTACCGCCAGACCCGCAACAACCGATAGGGTCAATGCACTGTTTACCAACGGTGCACCAAACTCGGTTTGCTTGGCATAGTGATCATTAAAGTGGAGCTGATTGGTGTTATTAGTGATCATGGTGAATTGAATGTTATCGGTCATCGTAATGGTGCGACCAAGACGACTGCGATAGATATCACCCACGGTGAAATCTTCAAAATAGCGACCCACCCAACCTTCTTTAATTTGACTCATAATTATCGCTCTCCAGCATCTTCAAGAATGCGCTCAGCACGCATCAAAATAGGTAAATCGACTAGTTGACCACCAAAAGCAATTGACGCATCGCCTCTGGCTTTGCCTTCATCAAATGCAGCAACCAGCCTCCTGGCGTAGTCGATGTCTTCTGCTGAAGGCGAAAATATTTCGTTGATCATTTCCACTTGGCGCGGGTTGAATGTCGACTTGGACGTAAACCCGAGGCGGCGAGCCTGCCAGATGTCTTTCAGGCAACCTTCTTCATTATTCAAGTCCGGAAACACACCGTCGATAGACAGTACGCCCGCAGCCGCCGCGGCAACGATAATTACATTGCGTGGGTGCAGCATCTCAGCTGCCTCTGCAACACGATTGGCACCCAGGCCGATTTCAAGCGCGTAATCTTCGCCGCCAAAAATAAGGGCACAAACACGAGGGTCTGCAGCTGCAATATCGGCTGCCGCCAAGAGGCCTTTAGGGCTTTCTATTGCCGCCACAACTCTAACTGTGCCTGGCGCCATGCCGGCTTCTTGCTCACGCTTGGTGATGGATTCAATACCCGCGGTCAACTCGGCGACGCTGTTAACTTTCGTCATACAAACGCCTTCCAAGCCCGGGCGAACCACCGCTTTAAGATCGTCTTCAAACCAAGGTGTTGTCTGGGCGTTCAGGCGAACAAAACGACGCGGACCTGACCAGGAAGGCTTCTCCAAAATTGGAATAACCATTTCGCGCGCAAGTGGTTTTTCTTCCGGTAAGACACCGTCTTCCAGATCAAAAAGTGCTACATCCAATGGCAGTGTTTCAGTTTTTTCCAGAAAGCGCTGTTTATTGCCCGGCACGAACATAAACGAGCGGCTTTGCTCCAGTTTTCTCTGTGTCATGGTTCTTTCCTCAATGCTTTATCAGTCTTGGTATCTGGAAACCATTGCCAGATACGCTGGAGTAGGCGTAACGCGCCGAAACGGATCAATACTGACTGCATCAAATGTGCGTTCCAATTTGCCGCCCTCAGCCTCAACTTGTTTTCTGTAGGCTTCGAAGAAATCGCGATGTTCACCCAGTGGCCCATGCGTGACGCCTTGTGGCATGTGCCAGAATTCGGGTGCCTCTATGCCCGCAAACAGCGAGCGAATCATCAGCACTTCTTCGGTGTCGACGTTGCGATGGCGGCTGGGGAGTTCTTCTGCTTCCACATCGCCAACACCCGACATTGGGCGGAAGGCAACACAGAGGAAACTGGAAGATTCAAAAATACACCACGAAGTTGGCGCGATATGCATGCGTTCTGAATTCACATGACGAATGTCTTTCTCGCTCAGCCGGAAAGGAAACAGGTCGCCTTTCCAGCCAATCAAGTCAAAGGGCAAATCATCGAAAAACCACGACGTCAGTTCATCCCCCTGTTTCAGTTTCAGCTCCCATTCATCCTGTTCGGGCCAGTCGTATGCCTGCACTTCGGGAACCCCCAAAACACCGCTATCAAAAGGCGTATGACGACCCAGCATAGTGTGCTCGGCAATACTGATAGGGGCGATTGATTCAACCACTAGCGCCACAGTTTCAGATGAGGGCATCTGGCGGTAGCTGATACTTTTCGGCACATAAAGGTAGTCGCCCGCAGTGTATTCCAGCGGGCCGAATTCGGTGGCGAGAGTGCCACTGCCGGATTGCACGTAGATCAATGTATCTGCATCGATATTGCGCAAGAGAAAAGGCATGGCAGCGGCCCGACGGCTCAGCGAAATCCTGACTTCTGTGTTATGCAGCATCAGTGTCGGCAAGCCTGAATCGCTGTTTTCATCGAGCTGGTTGAAATGTTCCATCTTTGCCATTCGCAGTGATAGCGCCCCTTCAACTCGCTTAGGAGCCACAGCGGCATCGCGGTGATAAATCATAGAGGCGGGGCCAAAAAATCCTTCCCGACTAATATGTTCCTCATTCATCTCACGGACACCCACGCGCGCCTGACGAACATATTCACCGCTGGCTTTCTGAATCCACGAGTTCTTCATGGCAATCTCCCTAGAATATTCTGTTGTACCGATCGATTGTTCTGCGCTTTAAACACGCAGCAGCCGGCGGTCAAAATTGATATGCACTAGTGCATTTTGATTCAAGGTGAGCCGGAAGTCAACAGGCGCAAGTAGAGGGGGTGATCTATCGTCAACTGGCCGAGCATCGTCTCTCTCACGTGTTCGTCGAGTCCGGGTGTGCCCAGGGGGAGGTCTGCGCGTAACGCATGCACCAGTTGCCAGCGCAGTTGTTCCAGATCGCCAAACTCAAGTCTATCCGGCGCTTTGACGTGCTGGATCAGTGTCGCTGCAGCCGTCGTGCCGTCCTTGATTCGGTACCCGGCTTTGTGAATAAGGTGGTTGTACATAGGTGCTTGACAATTAAAATGCACGAGTGCATTTTAGCTCAAATTCAAATGGAGTGCTTTTGCATGCCATTCGCTACTCTGTTACCAGTCCTTTTTATTGCCATTCTTCTGCTCTGGGCATTCACTCGCTTTTATCTGCGAGGTGAAAATCTGGGTCGTTACGACCGAGCCTCAGGTTCGCTGATGAATCCCGCTGATAGTGAGCCCAGTAACGTTCACTATGAACTTGTGGAGCGGTTCAGAGGGTTACACAGCAACAGGCCCAAGGGCTCGCTTAAAAAACTGTTACCGGGCATGCGTGCGGAAGTGGACCAGTGGTGTGAAGACGTCTCTCTGGATGGGATTCGCATCCAAAAAGTTGACGTAGGGGGCGTGCCAGCGGAATGGGTTTTAGCCGAAGATGCTGACACCAATAGGCGTCTACTTTATTTTCATGGTGGCGGATTTATGGCGGGAAGTCCCACCAGTCATCGCGCAATTTCTACTCGATTGGCTAAATCCCAGGGCACATCCGTATTGGTCATAGATTATCGACTGTGTCCAGAGAATACGCGTCTCGATTGTCTTGCGGACTGCCAGTCAGCCTACCGCTGGATACTTGATAATGGTCCGGAAGGTCCCGGCCCGGTAGAAAAGTTCTTTGTGGCTGGTGACTCCGCTGGCGGCAATCTGACCCTCGCTATTATTGCCTGGGCTCGAGATGAAGGCTTGAAAGCGGCTAATGGGGCTATCGCGCTCTCGCCTGGGACTGATGAAACCTGGTCAAGTCCCAGCCTCAGGGCGAATCTGTTAACAGATCCAATGCTCGGATCCAGTTTAGGTAAAATTCTGGCGATCCCCAATGGACTGTTTCTCTGGTTTGCCTTTTTAAGCAATCGCATGCGCCCTTGTGATCCACGGTTGTCTCCGGCCCATGGTGACCTGTCCAATCTGCCCCCAATTCTTATCCACGCCAGTCAGGCGGAAATGTTTCTCGATGATGCTTGCCGCTATGTCAACAAGGCAACCGATAGCGGTACTGACGCTTCTCTTCAAATCTGGCCTCACATGCTCCATGTGTGGCACATGTTTCATGGCGCAATGCCCGAGGCTCAGGAAGCCTTCCAGCATATTGAAAAATTCATGGCATTGAACTCGCCAACGAATGCTTAGGGCTTACTAAAGGAGGTCAGCCAGGCACGGCGATCTGGTCACGGTCGACATCGACCTGACTAAGAAGCAAAACCGTGAGGGGAGGCCCACAAGGCTGGCGCGCGTGGGAGCATCAGGGTGGTACGGTTGGAGGCTTGTAAGTGATTGATATTGCAGAGAGAAGTGGTAGCTACGGGTGGACTTGAACCACCGACCCCAGCATTATGAATGCTGTGCTCTAACCAGCTGAGCTACGTAGCCACAATCTAAAACGGGACTGGCTGTCCCGAAGAGGCGCGCATTTTCCGGAATTTGCCCGGTCAAGTCAAGGCCCAGAGCGGCACTTATGGGCTCAGCGCCGGTTCTATTCTGTTCGGGCAGGACCATTGTTATCCAGGTCGCCAGGGCTTATTGCAGCGCGCCCCGGCGATTTGACAGTGTGCTCGCTTAGCGGCTGAAACGACGTCCCAGTGCTACCAGGGCACCGATCAGCAGCAGCAGGCCACCGAAAGGCACGGCAGGAATGGGTGCGGGCGGTGTTGCTGGTGGTGTTGGACCGCTGACAGGGGGCTCCGCTATTGGCTCGAAATCCCATGTCGTAGTGGTTCCACCTACGGTCAGCTGGACGTTGTCCCAGGAGCCCGTAAGTCCTGCGTCGGCAGCGGTGGACTGGCCGCCATTCATGACCATATAGAGAATAACGTCATTGACGCCAGCGCCGCCCAGGTCGGCGGGGCAGGTTGATCCGCCCTGCGCAGTCACCAATGTTGGTGCGGTGGCAGTGTTCACCGTGAAAGTATTCCAGGCGCCGGTCGTGCCGCTGGGGACGTAGTCATAGCGGCAATCGTAAAATGAGACTGCCGGGCCGTCGCCGTCGATGTCGACATAGACATTGAGATAGAAGTTGTCAGCCGAACCCGCGCTGGGATAGAAGTCGTAGACGAAGCTGACGAACTCGCTAAGTAGTGGATCAGGCCCCCCCGCGGCAATGAAGTCTGCGGTGCCATAGGGCGGTGCCATCAGGAACTTGTCTTCGGGCGTGCTGGAGACAGGGCCAAAGGCGAGGCTGCCAGCGCCGGTACTGGCCTGGTCGGTGTTGAATTCCACAGGCACTGGCCCAGTGGGAAATATCAGCCAATCACCGAGGTTGTCTGGGTCGACGACCGTGGTCTGGGCTGTGGCGGACAGCGAAAATAATGTCGCGGCAACGCAGGCGGCGCTGCAAGCAAGATGGCGTAGCATGGTGATCCTCAGTAACGGAATGAATTTCAATGAGGCAGCGTAACGATTCACGCTGGCAGATAAAAGAGTTATCACTAATTTTGTTAATTTAGTTCAGAAGATCGGCTGGACCAGCGCTTTCGGCTGTGCCGCTATCCAAGTATAAATACGCAGCTAACTCCCATGCAGGAATCCCGGAAACGATGGATATTGAACTTGAGGGGCGCACGGCCCTGGTGACTGGCTCTTCACGCAATACCGGTGAAGTGATCGCTCGGACACTCGCGTCTGCAGGTGCCAGAGTGATTGTACACAGCAATGAAGATGACGGTTCTGCCCAGGCCGCCGCAGCGGATGTCGAGCAGGCATATGCGGTGGTGGGCGACATTGCCACGTCCAGCGGTTGCACCGAGGTGCTGTCGCAGGTGGCGTCGGCGGGGCTGGCTGTCGATGTGCTGGTCAACAACTACGGCACCGCATCCCGGGGAAAGTGGCAAACAGCAGACGAAGACGACTGGTTGGATATGTACCAGAAAAATGTGTTGTCGATGGCGCGCCTGGTAAGAGGGCTCACACCCGACATGGTGGCGCGCGGCTGGGGGCGAATTGTGAATCTGGGCACGGTGGGTTCACATACCCCAGGTCACCTGATGCCGCATTATTACGGTGCCAAGGGCGCGCTTGCCACGCTCGGTGTCAGCCTGATGCAGGAGCTTGCCAGCACAGGGGTCACGGTAAACACGGTTTCACCGGGCTTGATTCACACGCCTGAATTGGAGGCGGGCTATCGCCTGAAAGCGCAGAAGAAAGGTTGGGGTGAAGACTGGGACAACATTCTCAGGCACATCGTAGCTGAGGATTTTCCGAACCCCTGCGGCCGGCTGGCCACGCGTCAGGAGGTCGCGGATCTGGTGGTATTTCTGTGCAGTGAACAGGCTGCCTTCATTAATGGCCAGAACATTCGCATAGATGGCGGTGCGGTGGCCTACGTATAAAGTCTGCGTTACCCGGATTGTTCGAACCAAATCGCGGGAGACAGCTCGCATGAGCTGCTAGACTAGTCGAGAGAGTCTAATCGATAGAGGTGTCCTGCTGTGCTCAAATCAATAGTTCTGTTTGTGCTGGTCAGTCTGACCAGTGTCTCCGCAAGTGCGGCCACGGTGATGACCGTACTGGTCACTGGTGCCAACCGTGGTATCGGCCTCGAAATGGTGAAGCAAATGAAAGCTCGCGGCCTGGATGTCATTGGTACTGCACGCAAACCTGCCGAGGCGGATGAATTGCGCGCCACCGGGGCCAGGGTTGAGCAGCTGGATGTGACCGACGCCGACTCATTGGCGGCCCTTGCCGAGACCCTCAAGGGGGTAAAAATCGACATGCTGGTCAACAACGCCGGTGTTGGTGGTCAGGCGCCGGAGAGCTTCAGGGACACCGATTTTGCTGCGATTGATTGGACCTTTGAGGTGAATACACTCGGGCCCATGCGGGTCACTCAGGCCCTCATCGACAATCTGGATGCTGGTCAGCAAAAAACGGTTGTTCATATCAGTAGCGTGATGGGTAGTATCGAGAAAAACCGTGGCGGCTACTACGGTTATCGGGCCAGCAAGGCAGCGCTTAACATGATGAACAAGTCGCTCGCCCAGGAGCTGGGCAAAGAGGGCTACACCTGCGTTGTGATGCATCCAGGGTGGGTCCAGACCCGAATGGGTGGGCCTGATGCCGCTATTACCGCTGAGGTAAGCGTTAAGGGTATGCTCGATGTTTTCGCGGGTCTCAGCCCCGACGACAACGGCCGGTTCTATGATTACCAGGGTGAGTCTATCCCCTGGTAGGGAGCGTATCCTGCGCCTTGGCGGCATCCGTTATCATTGCTGTGGCGCCGCCGCGTCGCTAGGAAACTTCCTCCAGTTCTATCCCGTAAGCGGCCTGATAGGCCGCGAAGCGTTGGCGTTCAACAGCCAGGTCCAGGCCAGAATCCTCCAATGTGTAGCCGTGCTGGCCGTGGCGCTTTTCCCCGCTGCCCGCCGCCAGGAACTCACCCATGCGCTCGCTTACAGCGGGTGACAGTTGATAGTCGAATTGGGCATACATTTTTTCTACAGTCGCCAGGGGGTCCTGGCGGAAGTCCTTGAATTGCACGTCGTAAACGCGCTCTTTGCCGAGTAATCCACGCTCCCGGGCGCTCATGGTCTTGCCTACGCCGTAGTGCAGTAGGTCCGCGTATTCACGGGTCACCTCAGCCAGCTCCACTTTATTTGAACCAAGGCCGCGCAGGGTGGCAGTCAGGCTGCCAATCGACATGGCGACCCTGACGGGGTCGCGATGGGTCTGGATGATACGGGCGTCGGGGTACTCTTTCAGCATATCTTCGATATTCCACAGGTACTGCGGTGACTTCAGCACCCAGGTATCGGCGGGGCACTTCCATTGCAGCAACTGCAGCCAACGACGGTGATTGTGGAATACCTCGGTCATGTCTTCCTGCAGCAGCCACTGTTGGTACTGGTCCAGCCTGAACTGAACATCGAACATCATGGAGGCGAAGTCGTAGGCAAACAGACCCACGCACTCCTGTGGTAATTGCGCACCCATGGGGTGCATGTGCTTGAAATTGGGCAGCAGGCGATCGATCTGTGCCAGCTCTGCATCTACCTCGGCGATGCGCGGGTCGCTGTTGTAGCTCGCCAGTTCCGGTGGCGGGAATGGGTGCGCCACCTCCCAACTCATGGGCACCCGGAATTGTGGGTCCAGTGCGACCAGCTCGTGCAGGCTGGTGGTTCCGGTGCGCGGCATGCCAAGAATAAAAATGGGCTGGTTGATGGGGGTGTCGGCAATCTCCGGGTGCTGCTTGAAGAGGTCGATAAATTTCAGACGATTGCTGAGCAGGCGCGAGATATCCTGGCGCGCGATGATGCGGCCCAGTGCGCTCAGGTGGGCGTCTTCTTCCAGGGACTTGCACAAGCGCCTGAGTGGTTCGCGAAAATAATCAGAGCCAAAGTCAGTGAGGCCAGTATCTCGCTGGGCAGATTTGATGAATTTGTCAGGGTCCAGTCGGGCAATCCGCCGACCCACCGGGCCGGTGAGGTCGAACGCGCTGTTAAGGGCGCGAATCGCGAGAGGCAATCTTTCCGTCATGGTAAAACTCCGGACGTTGGCTGATTCTGTAGTGCCGGGTCAATAAATCCCGGGAGTTCTGCTTCGTGCAACTGTGGCCGTTTTTCAGGGGGCTCCGTCGACGATTTTTACCACGCCTCCCATCATCCCGACATAGGCGGCCCCCTCCGGGCTGATTGATATAGACCCGTAGTGATTATTGAACAGCCAGCCGGTGCCTGTCAGTTGCTTGTAGACAAGTTCGCCGGAGTGAAAATCAACGGCGGTGAAGTACCAGGCGTGTAAGTCTGCCGGGTTGCCTTTGTCTCTTGTATACAGGTAAATCAGGCCATTGGCCTCGGAGACTTTGGGAACCGCCGAGGGCGAGGTGATGGTCAGGTTTTCCCACGCAGTCGTGCAGCCTGCGCCGTTCGGAACGATATCCACGCGGGTAAGGCCGGGCGCTGATTGGGGTACGTTCCTGGGGCCTGAGTAGCCGTAGTTGTTTTCTGCGATCAGCGAATAACCCACTGCCGCCAGCGAGTTTTCAGTGGTGCCCCGGTTAGCCGGGAAAATGGGATGTTTGCAGACTTGCTGGGAGCCGCTGCGTGGGGTCTGTGCGTATACCATGACATTGATTCTGCCATCGGCGTTGTCTGTCACGGCCACGTACTCGCTGCCAATCAGGGTAGGGGTTGTGCCAGACCCCCAGCCCATGGTGCCTTCCTTTGGAGCGCTGCCTCGGTCATAGGCTTCGCGCCATTGCACCTCGATGCTGCCATCCTTGGCGCGTTTGAAACTGTACATCGCATGATCGGAAACGACGAACAGGCCGTTGCGACCGACGGCCATTGCGTTGTCTATGCCCTCGTCAGTCAGCTCGATGGCCCTGCCATTGTTGCCCTCGCTATCGACCACACCTACCAGGCCTGCACGGGTGATAACCCAGTAGTTGCCCTCCCAGTCGGGCATGGTATCGATGATGCGATGGGGCCCGGGGCCAGCAGCGTCCAATATGTCCCCGACCGGAAAGTCCGCCTCCAGCTGCCAGCGATAGTTCGAGCCTTGAGCCTGTAGCTGCCAGCGCTGGATAGACAGGTCGTTGCTGGCGAGCAACACCCGGTCCTGTTCGTCGAGGTGGAAGTAGACGCCGCCGCTAAACTTCTGGCCAATGGGCAGCCAGCGGGTGATGAGCTGACGCGCCACTATTTCCAGTGTGTCTGGCCTGCGTGCCACGAGAGTGACGCCGAAGGGGGTGACACAGGTGCCGTACATCAAGCCATTGCTGGCGAAGGACTGGGCGACACAGCTGCCCAGTATGCGGTGGAACTGCTGGGTGCTCACTTCAGCTGACTGTCCCAGAGGGCCGGCCCAGGTATAGCTATCGCTCTGGGCTGCGTCGTTGTGCATGCTGTTGCGGCCAATGGGCGCCAGAAAGGGGTGTTGTTCACGATCGTACGCTGGTGCGATGGGGCGGGGGTGTGCAGGGCTGCCAATAAAGGCGGGTACGTCTGCCTCGGTGGTGGGAGTAGGTCGGTCCAGTCCGGCATTGAGATAACGCCAGCCCAGCCAGAGGCCAAGCACGGCCAGAAGGATTGTGATCGCTGTATTTCTGGTCATACTCAGTCCCTGAGGTCGTGTGTCGAATCCCTCTGCCCATCCGCGGCTCAGGATACTAGCCGCGAATGGATTGACCTACAATTCATTTGTTGTACCATGGTACAGCATATGATTTTAACGAGTGGCATCTAATGGCTGCAGCAAACCTGTTTGACCGGGTTATCGACCTGGCGGACGCCTCTGTCGAGCGCTACGACCCCGCCAGCCTGAAGTGGATGTGGGGCGAGGCCCTGTATACCTATGCGCTGGACCTGCTGGACAATGAACTGGGCGAAGATCGTTATCAGTCGTTCAATTGCGCCTGGCTGGATGCTCACATCGAGAAGGGCTATCGGGTAGATCAGTCCGATACCATGGCACCGGGTCTCACGGCGTACGCCATGCTGCGCAAGACCCGTGAAGCGCGCTATCAGAATGTGGTCGATCGTGTGACCAGGTATCTCAAGACTGCTGATAGGGTGCTCGATTACATGCCCAATCACCTGGGCACTTCGCCGGAGGGCCGTCTTTACCCGAAGAGTGTGTGGGTCGATTCGGTCATGATGTACGGCGTGTACGCCAGTTGGTACGGTCGCGAAGCCGGTGATGAAGCGATTTATGATTTTGCTCGTCGCCAACCAGAGCTGTTTGCGAAGTACCTGCAGGACCCCGAAGACAAACTCTTTTACCACTGCTACTGGGCGAAGGCCGGCCACACATACCCGCGCAACAAAGTGTTCTGGGGGCGGGGCAATGGCTGGGTGATCGCGGGCCTGCCGATGGCATTGGAGCATTTCAGGCACGACAGTCCAGAGCGCGCTCATGCTATTGAAATTTTGCAGGAGACCTCTGCGGCATTGCTGCCTTACCAGCGCGATGATGGCTTCTTCGAGACAGTGTTTAATCGCCCTGGCAAGACCTACATCGAAAGCAGTGCCACGGCGCTTATCGCCAGTGGCTGGATGCAGGGGGTCGCCGAGGGTTATCTCGACAAGCGTTATCTGGAGCCTGGTCTTCGCGCCTTCGAGGCGGTGGTCAATAGCCTCGAGATGAAAGATGGGCTGCTCAGTATGCCGCTTATCAGCGCGCCGACTATCGCCATTCAGCTTATTCCCTACCTGGGCTACAAGTACACTCCCCGAGGCAACGACTGGACCTACGGCCTGGCGTCACTGTTCTTTGCCGGCATCAATTACCGCAAGTTGGAACAGCGGGGCCTGCTGTCGTGAACCAGCCGCCGCCCATCACCCTGCGAGAGAAGCTAATCTTCGGCTCCGGCGATATCTTTATCGGCGGCTCCCAGGTGATCATGGCGTTTTACTATCTGCGTTTTCTGACTGATGTGGTGCAGATATCCCCGGCCCTGGCGGGCACCGTGGTGTTGGTATCCAAAATCTGGGATGCCGTGTCCGATCCGTTGATGGGTGTGCTCACCGATAATACCCGCACCCGTTGGGGGCGGCGCAAGCCCTGGTTTGTACTCGCTTTCTTCGGCATTCTCACTTCGTTTGTCATGCTCTGGTACCCGGTGGGGTTTGAGTCCGAAACGAAAAAGTTCGTCTATGTGCTGCTCACTTATATTTACTTCTCAACGGTATCCACGGTGTGCCTGGTGCCTTACTCCTCCATGAGTAGCGAGATCAGTACCGATTACGAGGAGCGCAACACCATCAATGGGATGCGCCTGTTTTTCTCCCAGGTTTCTTCCCTGCTGGCGGCGGTGCTGCCACTGACCATCGTGGATATGTTTGATGACCCAAGCATGGGTTGGCTGACGATGGCGGTGTTATTCTCGATCTTTTACGCGATTCCCTGGATGGCGATGTTCTTCTTCACCCACGAGCGGGTGCCGTTGGGAAAGGAGCGTTCGAGCTTCAGCCTGCACTCTTTTTTGCGGCCCTTTCAGGTGCGTACCTTTCGTAAGCTCATTGTGATGTACTTCCTGGCCTATCTCTCCATGGATGTTGTAGCCGCCGTATTCCAGTACTACATGTACTACTATCTGGATCGAAAAAACGAGGCCGACCTTGTGATTGGTACCATGTTGATCACTCAGATCGTGTTAATCCCGGCGGTCGTTGCGGCGGCCAATCGGTGGGGCAAGGCAGAGGTTTATCGCTATTCCATTTTGTTGTGGCTTGCCGGCGCTTGCCTGATGGCGATGTACCAGAAAGACTGGCCTGATTACGCCATCTATATGATTGCTGCATTGGTTGGGTCCGGCGTGGTGGGGTGTGTTGTCATGCCCTGGTCGATTTTCCCTGATGTGACCGACGTCGGTGAGTTGCGCTATGGCTACCGCATAGCGGGCTCGTTCAGTGGGGTCATGACGTTCTCTCGCAAGTTCTCCGGCGCCATTGGCATATTCACAGTGGGTATGATTCTCGAGTTCTCCGGTTACCTGCCGCCGCTAAAAACAATGGAGGAGGGCCGCTATGTTGAGACCCTGCAAGCCCAGCCCGATAGCGTGATTACTGCGTTGCAGTTAATCGTGTTCCTGGTGCCTATGCTGTTGTTGATTCCGGCGTTTTTCGCTGCCCGAACCTACCCCCTCGACAAAGTGATACACGGCCGTCTGCGTGAATACCTCGAGTACCGCCGCGGCCAGCGTGAGGAATCCAATCTCGATGACGAGGAATTGGAATCCATGAAGCGCCTGTTGATATAAACCGGGTATTGCCGATGAAGAATCTCCTGAAAGCGTTCCTTGTAGCCCTTGTTGTGGTGGGCGGTTTCACCGCGTACGAGGTTCAGCGCAACGCGGCCGTGGCAAAAATACCAGCGCGCGACCACAGCCTAAAATTGGATGTAAACAATAGTAGGGTGCTGCACGATCTTGAGCAGGGTCGCGATTATGATTCATCCGTTATTGACAACACCTACACCTGGGTAAGCCGCCGGTACGATGCGTCTGATTTCCGCCTGCAGAGCCTGGCGCGTATTCTCTATGATTACCGCGACAGCATCACTGATGCAGACTACCAGACCATTGCCGAAACCTTCCTTGGCTTCAAGTACTGGATGGACCAGCCTGGCAGCGACAGCATGTGTTACTGGTCTGAGAACCATCAGTTGCTGTTTGCCGCATCCGAATATCTCGCTGGGCAGTACTGGCCGGACGAGGTATTCAGTAATAGTGGCCAGACCGGTAGCGAACACCTTGCGATGGCGCGCGAGCGAATTCTTACCTGGCTAGAACAACGCTGGCTGTATGGTTTTACCGAGTGGTACTCCAATACCTATTACGTCGAAGATATTGCACCGCTGGCCAACCTGATTGACTTCGCAGAAGATCCGGAGATTGTGATCAAGTCACAGATCATCATGGATCTGCTGCTCTACGATGTGGCCACACAGTCCCACCAGGGTAGCTTTATCTCTTCCAGTGGCCGCATGTACGCTAACGGCAAACGCTATCCTGAGCGCAACTCCATGCAGGCAGTGATCGACTCTATTTGGGATCCGGCGCCCTGGGGTCGTGAACCCAGCAAGCGAGTGGGCATGGACATCAACTTCGTTTATATCAATAACTATGAAGTGCCGGCGGTACTCAAAGCTATTGGCGAGGACGTGGAAGAGGGCACGGTGATCAAAGCCTCAACCGGGCTGAACCTGGATGAATTAGCCGCAGAAGACCTGATTGGTCTTGAAGATCGACAGATTATGATGCAGTGGGCAATCGAGGCCTTCAGTAACGACATTATTATTGATAATACGGTCCGCTATATGCGCACCCACAATATGCTGTCGAACGAGTTTCTGCATGATTTGAACCCATTCAACCTGGCAGTATTGCGTTACACCAATGGGCTTCCGGCCATCAGCCGGCTCCTGAATCCGGTCACCAATGGCACGGCCATTCAGCGCGCCAACACCTATACCTACAAGACGCCGGACTACATGGTAGCAACAGCTCAGGCATATCATCCGGGTACTTATGGCGATCAGCAGCACTTGTGGAATGCCGTGTTGTCGCGCCAGGTGAGCGTGTTCACCACGCATCCGGCCAAGCCGCTTTCAGACAAGGGTGCGCTCTCTGGTTCGCCGGGTTACTGGGTGGGTAGTGGTCGCTTCCCCCACGTCGTGCAAGACCGCAATGTGGTGCTGAATATCTTTCGTATTCCCAGCGAAACCGGCTTTATGGAAAAGAGTATTCAGGACTACACGCACGCACATTTCCCGCAGGAGCGGTTTGATGAAGTGAGACTGGACGGCCGTTATGCGTTTGGTCGCACCGGACACACTTTCGGTGCCTTTGTCGCTCTCAATCCGCTGCACTACCACGAAGACAGCAGTGACGATCTGGTACAGCCGGGACGGGACGCGTTCTGGGTGTTCGAGGCGGGCAGTGCAGCCGACGACGGCAGTTTTGATGCTTTCATTGCACGAGTGAAGGCGAATGCGGTGGGCTACGCCGATGGTGAGCTCAGCTACAGCAGCAGCGGCCGCGAATATGTGCTGCGTTTCCAGGGTGATTTCACCATCGATGGTGAAATACAGGACCTCGAGTATCCGCGCTTCGATTCACCTTACGTGCAGGCACCGCGGAAACCTGAGACGCTGCGGATAGAGTACGGCGGTCAGTTTCTCGATCTGGATTTCTATAACCGCGTGCGAGCGTCAGGCAGCCGCTGAGTTAGTCTGGTTCAGGGATGTCGAAGCCGAAGCACTGGCTCAGGTGGCGCCTTGTAGTAACGGCGATCAATATGGTGTCGACCTTGGCATGTTCACTCAGGGTGATGCTGCGCTCAAGGTGACGAAAGACAGCTGCAGTGAGCAGGGCATCGGTATCCGGGTCGTCGGAGCCCATTGCACTGTGTACGTCCGCGAGGATATCCAGTTGTGCCTGCCATTCCCGGTTGATCATTTCTCGAAGCGCCGGATAGCGGACCGACTCGTGGTAAAACGCCAGTTCAAGCAGCCGGTCCCTGCGCTCGCCTTGCAGTTGGTCGCATAGGTAGTTGGATGAGATCTGCCACAGCTTGGCGGCGACTTTCGGTCGTTGTTTGGGGGGTACTGAGCCATCACCATAGGGCAGGAACACTTCGATCAGCTGGCCAAAAAATGGATTCTCAGTGATCAGGATGTTGTCGCGCCAGAAGTGAAAGGCACTGACGATGAGCTCTTCGATACTGCTGAAATGGTAGGTGGTGCTACCCAGCGAAACACCTGCACGTTTTGCCACAGCACGATTGCGCACGCTGCGAATGCCTTCCTCGACGATGATATCGAGCGCGGCATGGAGGATCTTGCCGCGGGTTTCCTGGCGCTTTTCCGCATGGCTGCGGCGGGCCGATTTGCTTGCTGGTGCTCCTGCCACGGTCTTTTCCCTTTTATTCGGTGGGTTCAGGCTGTTAGCAGTGTAAGGCAAGCGGTTCGTTCATTCACCTGTGCAATTGGTCGACGGGCGCTAGTCTTTGTACTCCGGGCTGCGCCCCTCCTTGCGGGCGCGAATGGCTTCCTCGAAATTCTGCGTTGTCATGCGCACGAACAGCTGGGCGTGGCTCTCGTGATTCATGTGGGTATGAAGGCTGCCCGCGTCAACACCGGCCCAGAGCATTTGCTTGCTTAACTCCACTCCCAGCCGGCTGAACCCGCAGATCCGATCAGCCATGGCATAACACTCTTCCAGCAGGTCCTCCTGGGGTACCGTGCGCGATACGATGCCCAGATTGGCCGCTTCGGCCGCATCCACATCGCGGCCAGTGAGCATGATTTCGAAGGCGCGGCTGGTGCCAATGGCGCGCGGGAGCAGATAGCTAAGACCCAGTTCACCCGAGGTGAGGCCATTGTTAATGCCGGCGGGGCGGAAGAAGGCTTTCTCGGACGCCACCCGGATGTCAGTCGACATGGCGAGACAGAAACCGCCGCCGATGGCTGCACCGTTGATGGCGCCGATCACTGGCTGGTGCATTTCCTGAATGGTGCGCACGACATCTTCGAGTATTTTCATCGCACGGCGGGCAATACCGGGCATGGTGAGGCCGTCGAAGATATCAAGCCAGCCCGGGTCTTCCAGGTCGGCGCCGGCACAGAAGCCTTCTCCCTCGCCGGTAACGATGACCGCGCGGATCTCGTTGTTGAAGCTGACCTCCTCGAGGGCTTCCTTGAAGGGCACCATCACATCGAACGCCATCGCGTTCATGCGTTCCGGGCGGTTGAGAGTGATCAGGCAAACCCCGTCACGGGGGTACTCGACTTTGACAAAGGACATGTGGTGTTCCCGTTTGCTGGTATTGCAAACAGTCTAGATCGCACCGGGTCGCAGGGACAGGCCAGGAAAGGTCAGTATTTGTGGCGAGAATGGCTAAAAAGGGCGGGAGAGCCTCGGGCTCCCCCGCACAGGCTTACAGCTGGACGACGTTTTCCAGGTCCAGGTTATCGAAGATACTATTGCGCAGCTCCAGCGTGCCGTTGGCATCGCCATCCACGGTTTCCTGGGTGACTTTGAAGTCTTCTTTTGCGTTTTCCGCGGAGAGAGAGCCGAGAATCGTGACATCGAGACTCCCGGCGCCTTCCTCTTCGATCTGGGCACCATCGTCATTCGAGTCGACGATCACGACACGGCGCAGATAGGCCACAAGGTCGCCCTCGTCCGCTTCGCTCATTTTTACGCCCTCGTCGTAGTTGCCGAATGCGCGAACACGCTGCACGCTGATGTCGAAGCCGCCAGGGCCTTCCTCGTCGAGGTCGAGGCCTTCATCGAGGTTGAAGCTCAGGGTGCTGTTGCCGATCTGGCCCACGATGGACCCAGGGCCCGCTTCGTCGATGTCGAAACCATCGTCCAGGTCGAGCACCAGCTCGCCGTCGTCATCTTCAACACAAGTAGGGTCCTCAGGGTTCTCCAGATCCTCGATCACGGCACAGTAGTGGCCGTTACCACGCAAGGTGAGCCACTGGGCGGCGATTTGCACGTCACCCTCATCGCCTTCATCCAGTTCGATACCGTCGGCTCCGACATTAACGAAGCTCGAGTTTTGTGCCTGGAAGTAGATGCTGCCTTCTCCACGCTCGTCAACGCGCACGCCATCGGCATCAAACTGGCCAGTGCCTACAGAGTCGATATTGACGCCCGACAGGGTAACGCTCACAGAGGCGGGTGAACCGTTGCCACCGCCGCCGCCACCGGCGCCGCAGTCAGCCAGGTCGCAATCAAATACGTGCACTCCATGGTCGCCGGTGTGGCTGACGGAGA